>NZ_JACJKA010000020.1 GCF_016900355.1 Bacteroides mediterraneensis
AACAAAACGGTTTGAAACCATGAAATCTGTAGGAGGAAACTTGTAAACTTTTTGAGGAAAATCCAAACGACTTCAATCTGATATAAAACGACAGAGGCCATCTCAATTCATTTTGAGACGGCCTCTTCAAGTAAAACGCCGAAGCGTTTTGATCAAAACGTCCTTGCGTTTGGGATGAAACGTACTTACGTTTTCCTCCAAACGCAAAGGCGTTTTTTTGCGTCTTATTTATCGCCGTACATACGGGCACGCATTTCCTTGATATGGTCGGATGAAATGTACTCATCGTAATCCATCATCTTGTCGATGATACCGTTCGGAGTCAGCTCGATGATACGGTTGGCCACGGTTTCGATGAACTCATGGTCGTGTGAAGAGAAGAGCACATTTCCCTTGTACGTCTTCAGGTTGTTGTTGAACGCCTGAATGGATTCCAAGTCCAAATGGTTGGTCGGAGTATCCAAAATCAGACAGTTGGCATTGCGCAGCTGCATACGGGCAATCATACAACGCATCTTCTCTCCTCCCGAAAGCACGCTGACTTTCTTCATCACTTCTTCACCGGAGAACAGCATACGGCCCAGATAGCCTTTCATTTCCACCTCATTGCCCTGACCGTACTGGCTCAGCCAGTCCACCAGGTTCAGGTCGCAGTTGAAATAATCGGTGTTGTCCAATGGCAGGTAAGCCGTGGTGATGGTTACCCCCCAGTTATAATGTCCGGCCTGCGCCTTACGGTTGCCGTTGATAATCTCGAACAGGGCCGTCATGGCACGCGGGTCGCGGCTCAGGAACACAATCTTGTCGCCCTTCTCCACCGTAAAGTTCACGTCGTTGAAGAGCACCGTACCCTCTTCCGTTTCAGCACGCAATCCCGATACCTCCAGAATCTGGTTGCCCGGTTCGCGGTCCATTGTAAAGATGATACCCGGATACTTACGTGACGACGGCTTGATTTCGTCGACCGTCAGTTTCTCCAGCATCTTCTTGCGGCTGGTAGTCTGCTTGGACTTCGCTACATTGGCAGAGAAACGACGGATAAATTCCTCCAGTTCCTTGCGCTTTTCTTCCGCCTTGGCCTTCTGGTTCTGCTGCTGACGGAGAGCCAGCTGGCTGGATTCATACCAGAAGCTATAGTTACCGGCAAAGAGGTTCACCTTGCCGAAATCGATATCGACCGTGTGCGTACATACCGAGTCGAGGAAGTGACGGTCGTGGCTCACCACCAGCACGGTATGTTCAAAGTTGGAAAGGTATTCTTCGAGCCAGGTCACCGTATCCATGTCCAGGTCGTTGGTCGGCTCGTCGAGCAACAGGTTGTCCGGATTTCCGAAAAGCGCCTGTGCCAGCATCACGCGCACCTTTTCCTTACCACTCAAATCACCCATCAGCGTGTTATGCTTGTCTTCCTTGATGCCCAGCCCGCTCAGCAGGATGGCCGCATCGCTCTCGGCATTCCAGCCTTCCAGTTCGGCAAACTTTTCTTCCAGTTCGGCTGCCTTGATACCGTCTTCATCGGTAAAATCTTCCTTGGCGTACAGGGCCTCACGCTGCTTCATGATGTCCCACAGCACGGTGTGTCCCATCAGCACGGTATCGAGCACCGTATGCGCATCGAACTTGAAGTGGTCCTGGCTCAACACCGAAAGACGTTCGCCCGGTCCCATGGTCACACTTCCCTTGGTGGGGTCCAGCTCGCCCGAAATCACTTTCAGGAACGTAGACTTACCGGCACCGTTGGCTCCGATGATGCCATAGATATTACCATTCGTGAACTTCAGGTTCACGTCGTTATACAACACTCTTTTACCAAATTGAACGGCTACATTTGAAACTGTTATCATCTGTTTTTTCTACCTTTTTTGAATTACGCGGCAAAGATAATATAAAAATATGAGATACAGCCAACAAAACAAGAAGCTTAAGAATGGCAAAAATAAATTACAGATTGAATAGATACCCCCACACAATCTGGCCTATTTTCCACTAATTAATGTTATTTCTTTAAAATCTATTCGTTTTCTTGCAATTTTTTTTATATTTGCAGAACCCGAATCTATTACGAACGCCTGTATAACCTTCAAAAACATACAAACGATGAACAGCATCAAGGACATTGCAAATTCATTCGCTGAGGAATATTGTAGCGACGCTATTTATCCCTCCCATCTGTTTAAAGCTATACTTCATAAAAGCATAGGCTTAGTTCACTTTATCGAGACCGAACTCGATAAAGATTACTATTATCTACAAGAATGGGCAGATGTACAAATGCAGCTTTCACCACGGGCAGCGAAACCGCAAAGGGGGCTTGAATACTCTCAAGAGTCCAAAGCTGTCATGGAAGAAGCTGAAACATATAAAGAAAAATTCGGATTTTCAGAATGTCGTCCTGTCTGCATACTGGCATCGTTAGTTACACCGGGTGTAGGTTTTACATTCGAACAGCTAAAGACACTTCCTCTCACCATATCCGAAATACAAGCCAAAATAGGTATTTTGGAACATCCGAGAGTAAATGAAACTGGCGGCGAGTCAGCTGAACGCTCATCTACAGGCTACAGAAAAGAACTTATCAACAAATATTGCATAGACAAAATAGAAGAAGCCAAATCAGGCAAACTTCCCATTGTCATAGGATTTGAAAATGAGATATCAGTCATTTTTGAGATTTTAGGTCGCAAGACCAAATCGAACCTACTAATAACCGGCGAATCTGGCGTAGGAAAGACTTCTCTCGTCAATGCATTTGTCAATCAACTTTTCAACGGTCACGTACCTTCATTCCTGAGCAATGCAGCCGCCTATGAACTAGATTTGGCAAGTATTAGTGCGGATACATCTTATAAAGGAGAGCTGGAAGACCGTTTCAAAAATTTGTTGCAGGAAATTAAGGAACGCCCTAATACGATTTTAATCATCGAGTCCATCGACAAAATGTTCGACAAACAAAATAGCCTTTATGGAGCTTCTTCTATCTTAAAGCAAGAATTAAATAAAGGAAACCTCTTGTTGATATGTACTTCATCCATTGATGGATATACCAAAAATATTGAGACAGACAAAGAATTCGTTACTAAGCTCGAAAAAATCACACTTGAAGAGCCGAATGCCAATTTGTGTCTCCGTATCCTGAAAGGAGCGCTAAGCGCATACTCCGAATACCACCATATAGCAATAGAAGAACCCGTTATGGCCGATGCTATACGCCTGGCTAAACGATACTTGACAGAAAAAGCACTACCGGATTCTGCTTTCGATCTTATAGACCGAACCATGGCCCTTGTCAAAACCATGAACGATATGTCGGCTAACGACATAGCCAGCCTAAGAACAGAACTTGCACAACTAACAGAGCAAGCAGAAACCAAAGCAAACGAACAAATTATGACTGAACTGGAATGGCTACATTATAAGTTAGTCAATAAAATCAGTTGCATACTAATGGCACAAATGGATGCCAACATCGAGTTTAACAAGATAACTACTGTCCAAGAACGGATTGATTACTTAAAGAAAGTTCTTGACCAGCTTTCTTTACTGTGTAAAGAAAAACGTACAAAACTTGACAGTGCTGATTTATTTGCCGTAGTAGCCAAACAGACGGGCATCCCCTTAGGAAAAGTACAATCAAAAGAGCGCGACCGCCTCATCAATGCAGAATCCACGCTGAAGAAACGTGTAATCGGGCAGGATCATGCTGTGAAGATTGTGCTCGATGCCGTGTTTGAATCTCGTTCAGGTTTAAACAAGAAAGGGCAGCCCATGGGATCGTTCTTTTTCCTCGGCCCTACGGGTACCGGTAAAACTGAATTATCAAAGGCACTGGCTGCCTTCCTGTTCGAAGATGAATCGGCACTTATACGTTTCGACATGTCAGAATTCAAGGAAGAACACTCCGTAGCATTACTCTATGGAGCACCTCCGGGATATGTGGGCTATGAAGAAGGAGGACTTCTTGTAAACAAAATCCGACAAAAGCCCTATTCTGTAGTGCTGTTCGACGAAATTGAGAAAGCCCATAAATCAGTGTTTGATTTGTTCCTCCAGATTCTGGATGAAGGCAAACTTCATGACCGTTTAGGCCGTGTAGGTGATTTTTCAAATGCCTTGATTCTTTTCACATCAAATATCGGCAGCCAGTTTATTGTTGACGAATTCAACAAAGGTTCCATACCTCAAAATAATGATTTAATGAACATTATGCAGAACTATTTCCGCCCTGAATTTTTAGGACGTCTCACCGAAATCGTTCCGTTCTCTCCAATTACAGAAGAAACCGTTACACGTATCTTTGATATACACCTAAAAGGGCTTCTCAAGTTATTGGAGGAACAAGACATAAAGCTCAATATCAGTCCAGAAGTGAAACGAGATATTGCCATGATGGGCTTTAATCCGCAATATGGTGCCCGCCCCATCCTCGGGATTATCCGAAAAGAGCTCAGGCACCCATTATCCAAGCTGATTATTTCCGGTCAAATCAAACCTGGCGATACTGTAGAAGTACAAATGAAAGACGGAAAGACTGAATTTATAACGAACTAAAGCAATACAATAATTTAATAACCATTCTAAAAACATTAGATTTATGGCAATGAAAGAGAATTTCATCTCAATGGCACCAGATGAAGAATCCAATGCAAAAGTTAGCCCTATTGACAACAACAAGACATTAATGATTGACCAATACACATCGGATGTAGAACCTGGAAACCCCGAGTTCGTAGAAAACATACAAAACATCAACGATGCGTTTGCTCACTTCAAACCATCTGTTGAAGTCGACTTTGTAGACGAAGAAGGAGGTTCTGTAAATGAAGTTCTTCATTTCAATGAGATCCGGGATTTCGAAGCACAAGGAGGCAAAGGAAAATTGGTAGAAAACAGCCAGTTCCTTTCAAGTGTAAAAAAGAAAATCGATACCAACAGTAAAATCCGCAAAAACATTGAACAGAACAGGAAGCTAAGAGACATCTTGAAAAACAGTACAGCAAAAGAAGAACTGAAAGAGATGCTGCAAGCTATGCTGGAAGAACTTGAAAATAATAAATAACCATTTATATAATAAGAATTATGGCAGAAGCAGAATTACAAAAAAACAAAATAGTTTCACAAAGCGCAGAAGAAGCGAATCAGGCCACGCAAGCTTCCCAAGCTAAAAAAGACGTATCACAACTGTTATCCGCATTTGGAGGCTTTAACGCCATTCGTGGATTCATGCCTGATGCGGATAATCTGAACCCAGCCCGCAAAGCGGTCAAAGCCGTATTTTTGTCAGACAAACGTTTCAAGGAAAAGCGGGAAAATTTAATTAACGATATTAAAGGATGGCTTGAAATACTCAATGAAGGTCACGAAAGTGCAACGGAATTTGTCGATGCTTGTAAAGCAAAAGAAGATAAATACACCCAAATTCTTAGCCAAGGAATTACGGATGCCCTTTTTGCAACAGCTAACCTTGAACGTTCCTATCGTACCCTCGATAGTTTCTTCAAGACAGCCAACACGGAAAAAGTAAAGAACCTACGCATTATCAATGTATATAAAGATGACATCGCCGACAACGATTCCGGGTTCGCACAAGAAGTAGACACCTTGTTACGCAATGGATTCGACCGTCTGAGTCTGAAAGATTGCTATAGCCTGCTCGTGATTCCAGGCAATGTATTCCAAGATAAACCCACATTGCTGCAATGGGCAAAGATTGCCTTCAAGTATAAAGTCATGTTGATTACAGACCATGCAGACGAATACTCCTTCGATGATTTGCAAGCAAATACAGAAGGATACCGTGACAGCGACATCGAGCTGCAAAACGTCATCATGACAGCCAATTGGCTCGTCGGACGTGATTCCGAAAAATTATCTGAAGACGAAAAAGACAGCCCCGCTTTCTATATAGGCGGTTCTGGTGCATTAGCTGGAAAACTATATGACGAAAGTGCGAACATGGCTCAAGGTGCTGGTGGTAAAAAATATGGTACACTTGATGGCATAAAAGGCGTTAAATTAGATTTGCTAAAATCTGAAATCGCAGCTTTGATGGACAACCAGGTCATCCCTATGGTCTACTCTGACGGACGTGTCATGGCTTTTAACAACACCAACCTTTATAACGGCGACAATACCGCTATGAAAGAATACCCGATTGTCCGCGTATTCGATTGGGTAAAAAAAGTCTTAATGAACTACGTGCACGAAGTGGCCCTCGAAAACTGGGATCCCTACAACTCTCCCAAAAACTTAAAATCAAAGATTCAGGCTTTCCTGAACGACTATAAGGGTTATGGCAACTTATTCCAGAATTATGAGATTAAAGAACCGACACAGGATCCGGTAACCAAACGCATCACGTGCGACATCAGCTTGACCCCGTTCTATTCGGCTAAGAATTTCATTATTAAAGTTTCTGCAGACAAGAAAGACAAAGAAGCTCAGATGGCATAAAACAATTATTGTTTAACATAAAAACGTAAAATTATGGCAAAGACACCTGTAAAATTAGAAGTTGATGGCTATAAGGAACGCGAAGTCATGATGGTCAAATACGAATTTGATCAAGCAACTGACGTCGAAGGCCAAATGTCAGGTATTCCACGGGGTGGTAAAATCAACATCCGTGTAAAAGCGCTTAATGACGGTACACCGGATTTACTGGCATGGATGATAGAACGTAATTTACCGAAAAACGGAGTAATCACTTTCCTGGAAACAAAAACGGGGAAAAATATGAAAACTATCAAGTTCACGAACGGCTATTGCGTAAACTTTGAGGAAAAGTGGGAAGATAAAAAAGGGCATTTCGAGGAAATCGAAATTACGTGTCAAAAAATTGAATTTGAATCCGTCGTTTTTGAAAACGACTGGGCTTAAGTTCAAAACATAATGTTTAATCAGAAAAATTGAAGTACTATGGCAGAAAATATGACTCCGGTACAATTATCGGTAAAGGATTTCGAGACTCGTGAAGTCATGATGATTGACTACACATTCTCACAAACAACCGACCGTGAAGGCCAGATTTCAGGTATCCCCAGAGGCGGCCGTATCGACATCCGCGTAAAAGCTATGAACGACGGAAACAATCAGTTATTACAATGGATGTTATCACCAAATGACCCACGCGACATCAAAATTACTTTCTACAATACCATTGATGGTTCTACCATGAAGGAATTGGAAGGAAAGGGATGCTACTGCGTACATTATTTGGAAAAATGGGAAGACGGCGAAGAACATTTCGAACAATTACAGATTGTTTGCCAAGAACTGAAAAATGGCCCTGTTGAATTCCAAAATCCTTGGAAATAAAGTTCACCAATATTCTAATTACAGTTATCCATATTACTTTTCCAGCAAGTATTCACTTGCTGGAAAAGTAAACGAAAGACACATGAATTTAAATTTTCCGCTATGTCCTTATCTGCAAGTTTATATTTGGGAGATAATGCCTCTGAAAACTATACAAACACATATCAGGTTACCCAATGCCAAATCAAAGTATCCAGGCATCATAACTCCTACAATCCTGACAGCAATCCACGCTGTGACCAAATCATTCTTTCAATCATTGCTCCCGACAAAGACGATTTGGAATTATTTGACTGGTACATCGACCAGACCTCTCTATCTGGTAAAATCGTTATTGACCTGACCAACCAGTCTACGAAATATGACATAACGGAACGGGACATTAAGTTTGAGAGTGCGAAATGTTTTTCAATTGCCGAATCGTATAATATCAACGATACCAATCGCCATCAACTCAAGCTGGGGATTATGGCAGAAAAGTTAGAAATCGATGAGATAGAATTCCAATAAAGCAAACCACCTAAATCAGATTCTTTCATGCAAAACATTTCCAACTACCTCAAAGCCACTCTTTTTTTTGACGACCTCAATGAGACCAGGGTAAAAAGAGAAGATAGCTTCACAATACAACAATTCCACTATGAATGTACCAGAAAAAGAAATAACACAGGAATGCCGTACGGTCCGACCATGACAACTCTCCTTCAAATTCAAATAAAATCCTTACCTAATGGTTATTTGAAGGAATTATATAAACGACTGGACGAACAAACAGAATCACATTTCTCGGTTGTTTTCAATGCCACTTTTCGTACGGATGATTGCGGTGAAAATATGCTAAGCGACTACGACAGCGGTCTAATTATAACAGGCTACGTCATAAGTGTTGACGAAACTTTTGGGACTTGGTCTGAATCGGCAACGGTTCTTCCACAAGAAGAAAAAACAACCGACCTGATGATGACCAACATCAAGCTACTGACAAAATCAATAATCTACATTGGCAGTGACAGCTACCAAAAAAGACTATATATCAACTTCTAATCCAAACAATTAAAGAATTATGACTTCCTATATATTAGTAATCAATAATATCCCAACAGACAACGCCAAGCTTGAATTTAAATATAACACCAATAGTGAAGATTCAAAAAAGACTTTTGACGTAAATGATAATAACGAAAAAGAAACATGGACTTGCACGCTCCAAAATTTGAGTTATTCAAAAGCAATTTATAAACCTGGGGAGCTCCAATTTAATTTGCAATTAACGGGTTGCAAAAATGTAAATAAGATTTATCAGACATTCAAAGAGAAGACCGTTACATTAATATCCAAAGAGAATGATAAAACGAATAATATATCAAAAGATTATTATATTTTCGGTATAAGAATCCAAAAAAGATCAGATATATTCTATATTACAGTTCAAGCATTTGACCCATTCAAATACCTTACATTAGACAACTATTGCAAGGCTTATACTGGTAAAAAATTTATTTTGGATATTCTTTGGAATACCGACCTTTGGCCAAAAAAGCTTCCAACGGCAATAAAAAAAACACAATTTACTCTTGAAAAATCTATACGAAATAAAGCTGTATTAGAACAAAAGAAAAAAACACTGGAATGGATAATAGCAAATTTAAACGACCAAAAAAATAAAGAAAACAAGAAACCTGAAAAAGAAAGAGATGAAAAGAAAATCAAAGAACTAGAAAATAAAATTCATGAATTAGAAGCTGAAGACAGACCTCTTGAGACAACTAAGAAAGAAATTAATGCGACAACAATAGAAGGAAGCTCTGTCTTCAATATAACACCTCAACTTCTACATTATCATAATGGTATTGAATTTATTCAGCCCTACCTCGTTCAATACAACGAAAGTTTCTTTGACTTTTTGGTCAGAGTCAGCAACCGATGTGGGGAATTCCTTTATTATGAGGATGGTTATTTCAATATTGGATGGGACAAAGACACTAAAGTCAAAACGCCCATTACAGAATATGTTGCTATCAATTTCGCTCAAAATGTAACTACAGCCTGTGAAGAAGACTCTATTAGCAGTGTACACAATGATTACACAACCAATGAGAACAAAAAAGATAGTAAATCTGCAGCTAAGATGTATGATTCCAACTTAGCCTCTGATGAAAATCTGGCGTCTATTCCTCCGAAAGATGAATACACCCAATGGACTGATTTTGCCCTGTTTCCAGGATGTTATTTTATTAATATATTTACAGACATTGCCAATTCAGCCAATGTAGCCGAAGCACTCACAAATTTAGTGTTTAGTACGACAGCAACCACTTCAGCCAGTGCGGTCTTTTCTAAAAATGTCAATGACGAATATGAAAAAAAATATTTTGACCCAAACAAAGCCTACATAAAAGAAAGACAAAATGGAGAACGCATCCATCCGTTCAGTACATCAAATAGCAATACAACCACTGTTAAGAGTTCTGAATCAAATATCCCTCCAAATAGTTACATACCTTTCAGCTTAGAATTTTATGAAGCGGTCCGCAAGGGAATAGAAAAAAATGAACAGTCACGCATTCAAATCGCACTAGGCACTCATTTTTACCCTCTCTCACTGGGTAGTTTGATTGAGCTGGACAACCAAACATACATTGTTGTCCAAATCAATGGCTGTGTCAATAACGAGACTGAGACCCTCGACATCGAGGCCATTCCATACTCAGAGGGAAACACCGTATTTCCTCCTGCTGCGCCTGTCAATCCTATACGTGAAGCCAAAGCCCAACGAGCCTTCATCACAGATAATTTGGATCCCCTAAAAATGAACCGTGTAAGGGTACGTTATCCATGGCAAGCCACGTCGAAAGATTCCACGTCGAAAGATTCCACGCCGAAAGATTCCACGTCGAAAGATTCCACGCCGAAAGATTCCACGCCGAAAGATTCCACGCCGGAAGATTCCACGCCGTGGATCCGTATAGCTCTGCCCATGGCATCGAATGACTGCGGTTTTAACTTTCTCCCACAAATAGGCGACGAAGCCATCATCAATTATGAAAACGGGAATATTGAGAGACCTTACGTAGAAGGTATGCTCTATACGGGAAAATCATCTGTTCCATATGACTTCAAACAAAATAATGCCCGCGTCATTTCATCTGTAAACGGCCATTCCATCATCTTCTCTGACCCACCAGTCAGCACGAATGCCATCAATGGACTATTCCCTCTTTGGAAGACAATTAACAGCTTTGTTCCAAGTGCTTTGAAAGGGAAAGATCTTAAAGAGTACAACAAAAAAGCGATGGGAGGTATCGAATTTACAGACGAACATGGGTTATATTCTATATCCATGTCGTCCGACAAACGCACTATCTCCATCGACAGCCCTGTGGGAAAAGTAGATATCAACGCTTTTACTGGAATTACCATCAGTGCCCCCAACGGGAACGTCCGCATCGAGGGAAAGAACATCGATATTGTAGCGGGTAATAACCTGTCCATTTCTTCTGGAAACAATATTGCATCTCACTTTTGGCACATGAGAGATTCCAAGTGGGGAGAAGGAGGAAAAGATTTTCTTCAAACGCTGGGAACAAGTTTCTTGTCAAAAGTTGAAATTATTGACATGAATTTAATACGTACCATATTTGAAACACTACTACGTCCCTGTGCTGGTACTCTGCTTATTAAATCCAATAGATATCTGTGTTTCGAAGCCGGCAAAGGTGAAGCTCAAATTGCCGGACGCCAAACGGTTAAACAATTAGGAATAAGAAAGACAAGTGACTTAACTTTCGCCCCAGACCAAATATGTGAGGTAACCATCCCATATCAAAATAATGTTGTGGTAACGAACAGAATACCAATACATATTAACAATGTCATTCAGGCTATCGAAGCAGCAGAGCAAGCATTTAGAACGATAAACACCAATCTGTTAAGTGCAAAAAATGCATATATTGACGCTTTCAAAACGATTAATAGAATACCAAGGAGTAATGAGTATATAAAAAATGGAAGTCAGCTTCCAGATTTTGACAGTTTATATCCCGCTAATATTGATAACTTTACAGCATTTCAAATGGTTAGTGAAATACCTGCAGATGGTAGTCAAACAGAATTTCTATCAACAAAAATTTTCCTAAACAAGCTAAATAAACATGCCCTAAATATAAAAGAGAATCAGCTGACAAGCAACAAGATTTTGAATGATTTTAAAAACGTTTATCTTCAGGATCCTATTGTAAAAGAATTAATAGACAATTATGTAAACATTGATAACGATATCACCAAATTATATAGGGATTTTATTACCCAAAGTTATTTTAACCGTCGTTCTCAATCTTGTAGAACAAAGAACAAACGGGAACTTTTGTATAACGTTCTAGTAGGTTTAATAAACCGCCAAAATGGAACCGAAGCCAAAGGAGCTGCCTATAATAACGTAAACAAAATAGCACTAGAACAAAACACCAATTGGGCACAATGGGATACTTGGTGTAATTCATTAAAGTATGAACCACAATCTCCTGTTCAACTCAGAAAACGAGATAAGGCTAGATTAGGGATGACAGAATGGAAATTCTTAGGAGTTCATAAACTGAACGGTATGCTTGACCAATATATATGGGATACCAATGAAGATGCAGGCAAGATTCTATTTTCAGATCAAGCAGGTGAAACTCTTAATTTTCACAACAAAGAAATCCATTATTACAAAAAATCAGAAACAGACCCTCTTACTGCATTAAAAAACATACTCAGAAGAATACAATAATAACAGACACCATTACACATGAGAACAATCGCAGAACAATTCAAATATTGGCAAGAAGCTCTGAATGATTTCCAAAAAAACGTGGAAAAAGATTTGGATGAAATCCGACGCTACAAAAGCGAAGTCCAACAAATGAAGATTGACCTGATAGACCATCTGGAGAAAGGACGGTATATCCGCGATGACCAGCGTGTCATCATCTCTGCCCCAGAAATCATCATTGGTAATGTAGACAAAAGCGGGACTCTGTGTGGTAGCCATTCGAAAATTATTCTTCGCGGAACAGACATTTGTCTGGATGGCGTTGGCGCAGGTGCTTCCGGTGTGGGAAGCATTGTGAGCCGTGCTGCAAGCATCCGTCAAATAGCGGTGGATCCGGGAATGGACGGGCAAGAGAATGTGGCGAAAGAAATTTCGGAGATTGTTTCACAAGCCCGGAATGTCACCATCCGAGGCGAAAAGCAAGCCAAAAATGTCTTCCCAACGTACGGACTTACCAACAACGATGGTGGCATCACTCTCTCTACTGATGGACAAATCAGCCTGAACGCGACACTCCCCTGCGACACACTCAAAAAAAGGTTGGAGCAAGAAGAGGCAGCACTGACCACACAAACAAATGACCTCAAGAAGGAAGCAAGCCAGGCCAAATCTGAAGTATCGTCGCTCATATCGCAAATCGACAAGCTGTTCGACCAGGACCTTATGAACCTGGATGAAACGATGACCCGAACGAACTACATGGACATCGAGGAACTGCACGAGGAAATCCGGAACATTTCCGGCACCATCTACTCCGCAATGACTCGCTACTTCAACGTATTGTCCCGCCTTGCCGAAACGAACCGCCAACTGAACAGCATCAAGGAACAGAAAGAAGCGGCAGGCCAATTACAGTCTTCATTCAAAGACCAGAGCACCGATACCTCCATCTCACTCCAGTCTGAAAATATCAGCCTCACCTCGACCGACGGCGACGGCAACTTGCGCACTAACCAAGGCGCAGGTATCGAACTGGCAGGTAAAGAAATCAACCTCACTTCCTACGGTAACGACGGCGCACTGATTAAGGAAAGCGGTATCTACATGGGTTCGCAAGACGTGGAAATCAACACTGCCAATCCCAAGATAGCAGACAAAAACACCGATCTGCCGGCAGAGGGCAGTGTACGCGTCGTCTCAAAAGAAATCCAAGTGGAGGCCGTAGACTATGAGACGAAAGACGACAAGACCGAAGAAAAGAGTCTGACCAAAGAAGGCTCGTTTACCCTGCGTGCTGAAAAAATCAACCTTAACGCCACCGACACTGAAGGCAAAGCAACCGGAACGATTGCCGCCAACGCTAAGACGGTGGAGGTAAAAGCAATGGACGTAGACAAGGAAAAACGCACTGACAAGGAGGTGGCTGCAGGCAGCAGCCTGCTTTTATTGGCAGAGAAGGTTTATGCAGGAGCAGGGGACAAGAAGATGCGAAGCAAGAACGTACAAGTGGCCTCGGACAAAGTGGGCCTCTTCGGCGACACCACCATCGAGCTGCAACAGGACGGCAAAGCCATCCTGCAACTAAGTGGTGGCGATGCCGCACTCTCCGGCAGCAAAACCACCCTCTATGGTGAGATGACCTCACAGGGCAAAACGACATTCAAATCCGACGTCACTGCCGGAACGGTCGAGATGAAGAATCTCAAAGTGGATTCATCGTTCAAGACGCCCTACACCACCGAAGGTGTCTCTGTGCCCGGCGCACCGTCTACCGCAAAGCTGAGCACAAAGCTGAGTGAAGAAGAACTGAAATCGAGCAACGAATAAAAACAAAAAATTATGGCAAAATATGTTTGTATGGGTGCCACACTGAAATGCACGTTTGGCATGACCCCCTCCTCATTAATGGTAACAGTTCCCTTACGGCCAATGATTCAAAACAAGCCAAAAGCCACCATCATGGACTTTGCCCCAATGGTCAACATCCTGCCCTTCGGCATGTGTCAATCACTGAGCAACCCTATGGTAGCCTCTGCTACCGCTGCTGCTATGGGTACGCTAACCCCCATGCCTTGCATCCCTGTAATCGTAGCTCCCTGGGCACCGGGAGGTAAACAATTGATAACCAACATGCCAGCACTATTAGATAATTGCAAACTGATGTGCGCCTACGGCGGTAGTATTTCCATCAATATGCCTGGCCACACGTGCGACTCACAAGGAAAATGAAAACAGACGCTTCCCCCTTCCTGAAAATAATTCCAGGAAGGGCGGAAACGTCTGAAAACACTCTTATTCATCAGTTCCTATCTGGCTCAGGTCCAACTTTGAGCCTTTCTCTTCACTATGGGCAGCTTGACGCTCCTTTTCAGCCTGTTCAGCTTCAGTTCTTTCTTTTAAATATTTCTGGTATGCCTCTTCTATCTGCTTCTCCTTACTTTCACGATACGACTTACAGAGATCTTTTATCTGATCATACTGTTTCTGGAGTTCCTCTTTGGCTTCATCCATTTCCTCAGGTTTAGCCGTCATTAATTCTTTGGCTATTTTCGTACCATACGCCACATTGGCTTTATCAATCTTTGCCATCATCTCCTCGTAAATAGCTTTTACATAATTCATACCCGCATCGTGACGATCGCCATTCACTTCAGGCATGGTACACAAAACGTACTTATCTTCATCTAAATCCTTTTCGTCTTTCTCACCTTCAGCATCCTTTTCCTCCTCATTCATCGACTTTTGTTCGATTTTATAATCTGGATGTGCTGTAACCACAGACTTACAGATGGCAAACAGATAATCTTGGTCCTTAGGAATCAAAGCAAACTGATTTTCCTCGGGTATAGCGACATCAGCCACGTCCTCCAAATTCAAGCGATTACCCCCTACTTCCACTTCGACCGACAGGAGAGCTGCCGGTTCAGCTTCCACACTGAAATGCATGAACTGATAATTCATATATACAGCGTAAGCACTCATTTTCTGTTGAGCCTCTCTTAATAAACTAAACACTGTTTGTCTCATTATTTTTCTTTTACGTTATTATTTTAGTTTCAGCTGCACATTCACAATGTCGTTCCCCTTCAAACGAATTACCTTTTCAGCCTTCTTATGCCCCTTGACCAAACGAAGACGATAGGTATTGTCAACCGGCAAATTATGCAATACACAAGGGGCAACTCCTACCATAACTCCATTCAAAAAAACAAGGGCATCCACCTCATCACACGATATGTTCAACAATCCGTAATCAGCCAATGGAGAAATCAGATTCAGTTCTACAGTCTTACTTGCTTCTACCCAGAAAAAATCAGTACGCGAATCTAATCCTTCTTTCTTTGAACTGACAGCATAAAATCCTGGAGACAACTTTCCCCTCCACTCTCCTCGTCCCACCCTCTCACGATTGAGCCAAATCTCAGTATCACTATCAAAAGCTTTTATGTACACGTCTGACAGTTTTTCAGAAACAGACACACTATCAACCCTTGTATCAGGTGAAGTCTCCCCCGCCAAAATGGTTCCCGAATTTAAATCCCATTGCTTCAGTGGATACAACTCGACACCATTCAGATTCACAACCTTCCGCTCAGCATTAGCCAACTCTACCCACCGTTCATAATAAAGCGAGTCACTCCTATTGACAGTCAGGCGATAACGACCAGGCATCAAACGAGCAGTTTCAGCACGCTGCATGCCAATTAGAGAACCATCCAAGTAAATTTTGGCATCAGACCAGTCTGTTTCTACACTCAGATAAGCATAAAAGGGTTGCAATATATATTGTTTTTCAAAGCGTACAGAATCAATCAACTCAATTGTATCATTCAAGGTCTGATAAAAAGGTGACTCAATACGACAAGTATGTTTACCCAACGGCAAATAAAGTGAAAGATGACCCTCCAAAACGGGATAAATAAGAGAATCAATATAGACAATGGCATGTGCCGGGTCTGTGGAGAATAATGCCCATTGCTTCTCCTGACGAAACTCTTTATCCAGACTTTCAGTATGCAAATAAGCATGATAACGTCGCTTTTTTTTCAGCACACCATCAGGAACTTTCCACACTAAATCCCCATACTTAGGGTGCTTGATAAGAAGAGATTCTGTGCGATGTGGCAAAGATAAAGTAACCACTCCATCTCCCTCCGTAGCAGACACAGCAACGTTACATGCAAAAAACTGAAAACCTTTTTCATTCGTAAAAAAATCGAGTAAAGCATGTCTTTTATCAGTTGCAAAAACCGCCTTTCGTAAAAACGGCTTCTTATATCGTCCGAAATCCTCAACGCACATCCGCTGAGCTATAGCGGAAAAAGCAGTCAAACTCCATAAAATTATGATCCAACAATATTTCATGAGTGCTGTTTCTGAAATCATTCCATGCAAACATACAGAAAAATACTGAAATAATTGCTACCGCTTCCTCATTTTCTTTACCAAACAAAGCTACAACTTATGATAGATTGAACATTTCTGAAAATCCTTCATAATAAAAGTCACCATAAAAGGAAGAAAGAGGCCTTTTTGTTACCTTTCATTCAAATATTAGCCTAATCCTTTGGGAATTATCCCGAAGATTTATTACATTTGGAAGGCTAAACGAAAGCATCGTGCTATGAAAGAAACCGACTTCATACCAACCCTTTCCCCAGTTTGGGGGGCAGATATCTTTCCGCTACTTTCTTGGTTCAAACTAGACCAAATAAAACACGCCAATGTAATGGTTGTAGGTTGTGGAGCCTTAGGTAACGAGGTTCTGAAGAATTTAGCTTTGTTTGGGATTGAACATCTAGTCATCGTGGATTTCGATACTATCGAACCATCTAATCTGACTCGATCTATACTCTTCAGAAAAGGAGATGCTGAAACTCACCAATTCAAAGCTTTCGTAGCGGCCAAACGACTCCGTGAAATTAACCCTTCCATTCAAGTTCTACCTTTAACCGGCAACATTTGCCACGATGTGGGATTAGGGCTCCTACGCCGAATGGATGTCGTGATAGGATGCGTAGATAACCGATGGGCACGCTATTGCCTAAACCGCCTGTGCATGCGCGTCGGCATCCCTTGGGTGGACGGTGGAATAGACGGCCTTGAAGGAACTGCAAGGGTATTCATTCCCGGCAAGAACTGTTATGCCTGCAACTTGGGCCCCGAAGCTCTGAAAGATTTATCATACCGCCTTTCATGTGGTTCAACCATACGTCGAAATGAACAAGCCGGACGAATACCGACCACTCCTATCATCGCTTCAATTATCGGAGCAGTAGAAGCACAAGAGGCAATCAAACTACTACATCCAGATGAACTGGAACACGAAGAGTTGACCTCATTATGCGGAAAAATGTTCTACTACGAAGGACAACACCTAACCTCCCGCATTGTGGAATTTAAGGGTTATGACGATGAATGTCCCGTACACGAACAATGGAAGCCAGTAGAAAAAGTAAACCTTACAACTACTTTACCGATTGAAGAAATGCTGACAGGCCTATCTAAACATCTCGGATGTAAAAACATAGAAATCGTTCTCAGGGACCATAGTTTCGTGGATTACCTGACCGAACGAAAAAATGACCGTAAAATTCACGTCATGTTACCTGATTATGCCATAACGGGCTATATAGAAAAAGAGCCCTCCTTATGTCATCTCCCCTTTCATGCATTATATCAGCATGAAATAAAAAGTATCGGCACAGATTTCCCGTACAAGAAATTAAATTTATCACAAGTCGGTATTCCTCCATGGAGCATATTACATGTACATACAGAGAAAGGTACCCGCTATGTAGAACTGGCCGACGAACAGAATTATATAACATACTTATTTCAAAACGAACAGATATGATAAACGAGACAGATCTCTTCGATATAAACGCAGAATTCTTGCTAAATTACCTGTATCCGGACCAAACAGACCAATGGCAGGCAGAATGTGCAGGAACATTTTATCGGAACTACAGTCCAGACATTTTGTCAATCGAAAAAGACAAAACAACAGTGCGCTTGGCTCGCGACGGCTTCCTGCGACTTCTCCCTCAAGGCATCATCGCCCCTGACAATGCCCTGAAAGGAAAAGACTTCGAACAGAAATACGAGCAACTGAAGAAAAAAGAAGAACTTCTGAAAGATCTTTTCAAGCCTATAGACACCCAGAACTTCAGATTCCGTCTTCACATCGAAAAAGAGATAGCACAGTTGTCGGGAAACAAACTTACCCTCCTACTGAAGCAATATTTCAACTTCAATTTAGAAGAAGAAAAAAATCCATACATCCGAAAAACAGCCCCGCTACTGCTTCTCATCAGCCAGCTGCGTGCTGACTTTTCCTTTCTGCGCACCCTACTAAAACATCTATTTGAGTGCTCTGTAGAAATGACAACCGGCCAATATACATGGGATGAAGGTTACGAGTATTCACAACCGGCCGTTTTCTATTACTTAATAATTCCTAACCTGACTAATGAAGCATACAACGAGCTGAAACAAGCCATTAATCCATTCATTGACTTTATCCGCGAATGGTTTATACCCTTCGATACACATTGCAGCATATCCATCAAACACCACGACTGTCCATTTGTTTTGGGGAAAGACCTGACATTGGACTACAACACTAAAATAAATACATTTATCAACCCAACATATTGACAATAACAGGTATCCATTATGAACATCAATTCAAGAATAGACTGGAAATCAGGTATGGCAATCTCCGCCCGTACCTTCCTGAAATTGGACGAAAACTTACACAATAGGCTGCAGGTTGCTAACCGAGCCACTAATGGAAATGAATTTGGGCTCATTCCCTTCACTGAATTCAACAACCGGGGAGGTTTCGTTCGTAATAAATTAGAAATGGAGCATCTAACCTGTATGGCTCTTCTTCCTTCCGGGAAAATTTTACATATAGACGAAAAAGTCACGGTAACCATACCATTGGTGTATGGCGACGAATACTACCTGGCTTGTGGCTTCAGCGAAAAGAAACTTGAATTCGATGTCGAAGAAGTACCTTTTGTACGACCGGAGTACACTTACGGCATATACCCCTTGAGCGAACTGGAAGGTACAGACCTTTTCCCTGTTATGAAGTTTAAGGTCAACGACGGTATCTTTGCCATTGACGAGTCTTATATTCCTCCCAGCCTATGCCTTTCAACCAACAGTCATTTCCAAACATACTTGGAAGAACTCACAGAAAAGGCTCGCGTGCTGGCTGAGCATCCAAATTTAGAGAGCGGCGAAGGAAAACGCGCCCTACAACGTTATGCCTATTTGTTAAAGAACTATGACATCCAAGGCAGAACCTACCCCTTCATCCAACTAACCCGAGAAATAGCACAGTCCATTGACTACTACATAGTTAGTCCACATACTGAGACACCAGTAGTCATTCCATCCCATTCTGAATACGACATTGCAACCTGGTTGGAATGGCTGAACAGTTACTTACATAATGCGTCAAATATTTTGGACAAAGTCGTGCTGGAAGATCACTCCATCGATTTTGACGAACTAAAAGCACAAATCAAAGAAGAATTATACGAACAACTACACCCCAAACTATACGAACAGCTCTACGCCGAATTAAAGACAAAACTTTATACAGAGATTACAGAAAACTTAACCAACCGACTGACCGATTACATCAGTCACCAATTCAAAGCCGAATTACATGATTTACTTTCGGAAGAATTGTCGGAGACATTGTACGAGAACCTATATAAGAAGTTATATGAAAGTCTGTACAAGGCTTTATATGTTCCAACAGAAGAAGAAGACAAGGATGAATTTATGCCTTTAATTTAAGTAGATTATGAATGTTTTACTACCACTGCAAATAACAAATGGCCGACTGGCCACCGCCACACAGCCACAAACTGCTATCAATGCGTTCATCGAACTATTGTTGAGCACACCATGTGGAAGCAATGTGGCAGATCCTCAATTTGGCTTTATATTTAATAATCTGAAATTTGAGATTTTCAATGAAAAGGAAGGAGTCATTTATGATTCAACCCCACAAGAGAGTCTATATCCTAATTTATATGACAAAAAAATATCAGGAAATTCCAAGAACATCAATACATTTGCGATAGACTTAAAAAAAGCCATCGAACAATACGAAAAAAGGTTATCACATGTTTCTGTTTCCATGACATACCTTAAAAGTCAAAGAATAATTCAAGTCATCGTTGAAGGCGTACTCATAGAAACAGGTGAAGTTTACAAATATACAACCAGCATCAAACTCTGGAACTGAACTCTCAAAGAACTTCCTAACAAGAACTAAAACGAAAAAAAATGAAGCAAACGATATTCAATACACGCCAAAGAGCAGAAGAAATCATCAAAGAAGCAATTGCAATCTGGGAGCAAAGCACCAATAATGAACACCTCGAAGGAATTGAGCAAGACCCGGTTTTCTCACTATTTCTGACAGCGCTGGCCTATCAAGCCAACGAAATTGATAACGAAATTGAACAGCTCAAAACCGAAATTCTTTATGAACTGGAGCAAATGCTTATTCCCTACGAACGCACCCATGCGCTTCCCGCCACAGCAACCGTAGAAGTGACGCCAAGTGAAAGTATTTCTGTGCAAACACTGGATCATCAAACAATCTTTTCGCTACAGGATACGCAATTCAAGTTTATACCTCTTCTCTGCACACAAGTTTTCAACTGCAAAATTACCTCAATAATCAGAGCGGACAAACGCCGCTGGAAAGTGACCCTACAATTCAAAGAAACAACCAGCAACCTATCCGGCTTCACCTTTTCAATTAACAATATTCACTTTCAAGACCTAAAAGTTTTCGCCAACGGTCACCCATTACCACTCATCAAGCCATGGGACTATGCAGATTTACCATTGGACAAATGTTTCTCGTTAGAGAATCTGATTTACAACCAATCAAGTATTTTCCAAGCTCGCCACATCTGGTTTGACTTATTTGCCAGACAAAACGTACGATTATTTACGGTAGATACGTACAAAACTCCTTCTGCAACATCTCAACCAGATGAAAAGTTAGAGTTAACTTTCGAATTCTTTGGCATTGATGAACAATTTTCATTCGACAAAGAAATGTTATCCATAAACTGTACCATCTTAGCTAACGCTTCTATAGCGTCTGCCACCCTCTCACCCAGTTCTCCTATCGCGCGTTTAACCGATTGGAACGATATTTCTACACGCGGGCAATTCCTGCATCTAATTCGACCATCAGACACACAAATATTCAGAGAAGAGCCCATTGAAATCCGCAAAATGACAGGCAGCCGCTTCAACCCAGAGCGTTTAGTTAAACTTGCGAGTACACTTATCAACCGTTTCTCTTCTGATTATTATGCTTTTCAGGGTATCGAATCCCTCCAGGAAGGCAACTTCATGAACAATTTCTACTCACTACTGAAAAAGATGGCAGAAGGAGTGGCACAAGCCTCGAACACCTATACCTCAAGTATATATTTGATGCTCAAGAACAATAGTGGTTTCCATCCCAAAGACAAGAGTTTGCATATTGACTACTTGATTACTAACGGTAGTGCTGTGAATAGCTTCCTGAATAACAAAAGTCAGTTCCACATCTTGGCAAACGGATATTTCACGAATACCAGACTGATTGCCGAACCTATGCCAGGATTTGACGAGACACAGAACATAGATGCTGAAAATACGCTCACGCGTTACTACCTGACCACTAATGACCGCATTGTAACACCTGCCGACATCAAGATATTGTGTTATAACGAACTTCTCACCCGCTTCGGCATAACAAACGAAATGATTACAAGCATTAAAGTCAGAAACAATCGACGCACAGAAGGCAACCATTACGGCTTGGAGACCCAAGTTTATATTTCTCTAAAAGATGACCCCTACATCAAACGAAACTTTCAGCAAAAAATTCCCATGACTGAATTTTTATTACAAAAGATGATTGAAGTAAGAAGCACTAACATCCTGCCTGTTCTAGTAAATATCGGGATAAACTAAAAACCAAGTTTAGAAATCTCCAGACAGATTATGAATAAGAGTTTATAATTTATTATTTTTGTAATTTAAAATAGAAATATAACAATGGAAGATTTTTTCTTAGACATCGTATATAAAGACAAAAAAGTTAAATTCCGCATCATGAACCCTCAAGCACCTTTGAGTACTCTGATGAATAATCTACGCCATGCTCTTGGAAAAGACGGCCGGCTCATTTTTGATTTTCCTTCGATAGATCCAACTGGTGCTCCTTTGGATTACTTTTTTGGAAAAGAAGATACAGCAACTCATGAAGTACGTGTGCTTAGACCTCGCATTGGAAAAACAGAACAAACTTTAAGTGACTACAATGTCAACAACGGAGATACACTTTTTCTAATACCTGACCCTTTCCCCGGCTAAACGAACTAACAAGAAATAACTATGCAAACACATTCCACAAATTGGCAGGATTTTTCAGCCCAACAACTAAATGGTAGAAATCGACGACTACTCCATGAATGGATTCAGTTGGACCAAACCTTTGCGAAACGGGATAAAATAGAATACCAGATAATCAAACGTAACACGCAAGGGTTACCTATCGTATATCTGATAACTTATCACATTTCCTCTATTAGCGGTGTAGAA
Source organism: Bacteroides mediterraneensis (assembly GCF_016900355.1). GTDB lineage: Bacteria > Bacteroidota > Bacteroidia > Bacteroidales > Bacteroidaceae > Phocaeicola. The sequence continues at coordinate 22,709 of NZ_JACJKA010000020.1, forward strand.
TATGTAGAGCAGCTTAACGAACCAGGTATATCCAACTCTCCTCTTTTCGCCTCTACTTTTTATATGCGCATCAGTTTACCTGAAAACTACCCTTGCGTAGACGCTCCTGCCGAATTTTATTTTCTAACATGCGATAAAGAAGGACATCCTCTTCCTCATCCATGGCATCCGAACATCCGATATTTTGGAGATTTTGCTGGAAGAGTATGCCTGAATACTCCAGATAGCTATTCCAGCTTAGCTTGGTGTGTAGAACGTATTGGACATTATTTGAGTTACGATCGATACCATGCAATACAAGAACCTCCATATCCGGAAGACTTAAAAGTAGCAGAGTGGGTCATTAAGCAAGGAGAACCCAAAGGATGGATTTATTTCAACCAACAACCATCTTTAAAATAAGGTCATAAAATAATTTTTTCCAATTTAAATTCATATTTTTGTCATATTCAAATATTAAAACATGAAATTCTTAAAGACTATCATATATGGCCTCATTACCCTTTGCTTCGGTTCCAGTCTGAGAGCACAGACGGTCAAGCAAATAGAAGTAGCAGAAAACGCTCCATACGTAGATCATATCTCGCTCAAACCAGGAGCAACAGACATGGACCTTCTGGTAAAAATAAACTTCGACGAGCCAAATAATAGACTCATTGTCAGCCTGATATCCTATCGGAAACTTTTTGCATTCCAAGAAAACGTCCGTTACTCACATGTCGTTCGTTTCAACAAACTACGTCCCAACAAATTACCCTATGTAGCAGAATCAGACGAAAAGGCAAAATATAAAATAACCCGATCATTAAGAAAATCTATCAAACCTAAAAGAAAACATATCTTCAAATCATGGATTAAATATGAAGGCCTCCAACCACAACCCACTGAATACAAAATAGTAAATGATTATATTGAGCAAACATTCGACATTCTCCATAAAGCTGCAGACGTATCTATCACATTAAGAGATATCTTAGTGATGAATGAACAAATAAATCAGAAGAAAAAGAAATACGATCTTTTTTTCCAAACAGACTTAGACCGCACATATCATATTTCCATCAAAAGAGATCCTTGTTTTGGGAAAGAAGACGCCATACAAACAACTAAAAATCAAGCCGAAAACATTAGAACTGCATTTATGGCACTCAAACAGAAGTTTGGTCCAGACTCCCAACTGAACACATCCGAGAGTGAAAAAATATTTAATGAAATGAAAGCTCTTCTTCTAAAACAATACCCCAAAAAAGAAGAGACAAACACCTGTCCAGATATTCAAACAAACATTGAAACCTATAACAGCTATGTGGATGCCATCCAGAACATGCAATGCAAATTTCAAATTATAAAAGAAAAACAGCATGTAATGCTTGAAATCAGCGCAGAATATATCTTGAGTATGGCAAGAAAAATTGACAACAGCACCAACAAATGGTTACTAAGTTCAGACGATATTGAAAAGTCAGATATAGAAGCTACGTGCAACCAAATCATTGATTCTATTGATACACATGTACAACAGGCCACAGATATTAGCCATTCCCAACAAGAAGCCCTTGCTATATTCAACAAGGCCAAAATTTATTTTCGTCAAACCTGTCTAAATAAATGACATACAATGAAAAGATTGAGACATCACATACAGTTCTTTTTCTACTTATGCTTCTGGATTATTTCACCAAGTACACAAGCCTGGTGTCAGGATGATCCAGGCATATTCGACAATGAAATGCATTTGTTAGAAATAGAAAGCCGCATGCTCAACTTTTATCAAGAACTTAAAGAAATTGCTGTTAATGTAGGACAATATACCCCAGATGAACTTATAAAAGCCGACAAAAAAGTATCTACAATTGATGCCAAATGGAACACATACTACCAATCAAAACAAATAGAAATTGCCGAAGATGATTCTCTTTTGCAAATCGTAGCAAACTACCAACTAGCTAAACAGAGTTTATTAGACTCAATAGCCATTCAGAAACATTTTTTTGATGCACAAAAAAGTTTCTCGAATGCGGAAACATTCTTAAAAACGCAAGACAGCATTTATGCTCAACTTTATAAAACCGCATTCGAACTTTCATTGGTACAAACCTTAACTACCGAACTAGAGAAAGTGAAAGGAAAAGAACAGTTATTATTTGCAGAAATCCAAAACCAATATGATACCGCTAAGGGGGTATCACAAGAATTTGAAAGTTTTCTTCCCCGCTTCCAACCAATAGAAGAGAAATACATTGAACTTAAAAACACTTCTGAGAAAATTCAGGCCTTGAAATACAAACCTTGGCTGGAACGCATAAAAGACTACTTATATAGTCTAGCAGCAGTAGCTATAATATTATTATTTATCAACATGCTGCAAGCTAAAATAAAAGCATTCAAACAAGCACGAGAAAACGCAAAAAAACTTCGTGAAATGATGGATAAAAACAATAATGATTATCCAACTATTTAATAAACTTATAACTAGAAAATCTTCTACAACAATGAACAGACAGTATATCATATCATTTCTACTACTTTTAATCCTCACATTGTCCGGATGTGAGCAACTCAGACCTGACCGTAATTCGTATAAAAAAGATTTAAACATCAATATCACAAAAATAGAATTTGAGCCAGACTACAAACATTTTAAATTAAATGTAGAACTAAACGATACCCTTACAGCATTGTTATTAAGTACCAATGCTGACAGTATTCATTTCAAAACAGAAGAGTTTTTGAAGGGTAATATATACAATCCCAAAACTCAACCTCAATTAGAAAGCTATGAAAACCTTAGATTAAAAGAAATAACCCAACTAAAACTGGATGCACTATTTTTGGTTGATCTTACATTGGACTCCACAGCAATCAGCCAACAATATCGGATTATCAAGGATTTGAAACGACTCTTTGCACTAGACCATCTTCATGTAGCTTTTATGAAAAATGGAGGGGTAACACCAACAATGATAGCGTCAGAGTACGTACTAAATAACTATTTCAAAAGTGAGCCAAAAGGTAAATACCTATACCGTGCCATATCTTCTAAAATTGATGAATTCAAAAATGACTCTTCCGAATATGTAGGAAATGTAAAAGACAGTATCCACGCAAATACAGTAACTTCTGCCCAGAAAATTATGTTCGTCTTTTCCGACGGAAAGGTCTACGACCATAATAAACCTATTGACCCAAAACATTTCGAGTTACAATACCAAATTACCAAAAAAATTGACACAACCCAAACTTTCCCTATCTTCTATTTTAACCTAAAAGAACAAACGGAACGAATTGATCAAGAAAATAAAGATGCCCAAAATTTTTTAATGGCAATTTGTCAAAAAAGCGGAGGTAAATACATCAATGCATTTAATCAACAATTAAGTTTAAATGACATACTACATCTATTCAGAAAAAATTATATAGATAATATCTTTACATATGTCAATCCCGATTATAAAATTTATAGAGGAATAGAACGTAAACTCCAGATTGCATGTTATTCAGGCGATAGTCTGATTGCATCCGATTATATCTATTATAATGTAGGGAGCATCTATAACCCCATCATAGTCAATGGTTCTACAACACTCCAAATCATTCTTCAAGGCTGTTTTATTGGCATAATAACAATCCTTATACTCTATCTAATCTTCCAATTGATTTTACCATGTATAAGTTATTGGCTGTTCAAAAAGAAATATGTCACTCGATATAACGGCCAAAACATGAGTTATAACGGAATGTTAATCGAGCAGTCTTGCTATTTCTGCAAAGCTCCATTTAAAGAAGGAGACGAGATTGTGGTGAAATGCAAACATGTACTCCATAAATCATGCTGGGATGAAAATGAATACCAATGTCCTGAGTATGGAAGACATTGCAAGAAAGGACGGCATTATTACAACTCAAAGAATTTATTTGATCCACGCAACGCATCATTTTATCTCTCATGGATTATTGCTGGAGCATTCGCTGGTCTCATTGCCTGGATTAACTTTACAGCCAATGTCCACCATAGCGAAAATTTATTACTTGTGAAGTTCATTTACCTTATTTGGGGTATAGAACCTAATTCACCATCCATCACGTCCCTAATAGAAGAATACGAAAGCAATCTTTTATTCCTTCCTTTCTATGGCTTGAATATTGGTTTCTTTCTTACCCTCTCATTAAGCATTTTAACCAGCCATGGCCGATGGTTATGGAAGAGAATATTACAAATCATCCTTAGATCTATGATTGGAGGACTTCTCAGTTATTTATCTTTTTTTATCGGATGTGTCATTTCCATCACACTAAACTTAAAAGACAATTCGTTCCTCATCGATTGGATTCCTTGGATGTTAAGCGGCCTATTCATTGCAACAGCCGTAACTTATGGAACTGACATCAAGTTAAAGAGAGCGCTGATTGGTGCAACAATCTCTATCATATTCGGACTTGGTTCAATGTATTTGTGGTCATTCTCATTCAACTCTCAAATAGACACACGTGAATATCTACTTTTGAGTTACATGATTTATTGTATTGGATTTGCTATTAGTGTTGCAGCCACTAGTCCGAAATCTGAACGGTATTTTCTCAGAGTTGAAGGGCCCATCAAAGAAACAGATATTGCACTCTACAAATGGATGAAATCTTCAAATCGGCCCAAAAGAATATTAATTGGAAAATCTGTCAATTGTGATCTACAAATGACATGGGACATTACCAGCCCTATTGCTCCTGAGCAAGCGGAAATAAAAATGATAAATGGATACCTTTACCTGACTGCTTTAGAAGAAGGTATTCTATTTAACAAAAAACCACTAAAAACTAATAACAAAAAGAAACTCTACCATGGGACTAAATTTGTAATAGGAAAAACAATATTCACATACCTCGAAAAAGATTTATAACAGCTAAAATAAGAAACAACAAGGCCAAAACTTTGGATAATCCAGAATTTCAAAATCAGAACCAATCCTTCAATTCCGAGGCCTTGGCCTTGCTGATGATAATTTTCTCGGGCACCGGCACTTTCAGGTTGATAGCCAACCGCCCGTTGAACCACAGGCTGATGTCGGACACGGCCTTCCGCGACACGATGAACTGGCGGTTGGCCCGGAAGAAATCGTGCGGGTTGAGCAGTTCGGCCAGCTCGTCGAGCGACTGTGAGAACACAAATTCCTTCCCGTCCCCGTCGACGGCCTTGACCAGCCCGTTGGAAATATAGAAATACTGGATGGAATCGACCGATACCGGCAGAAACTTGTCGCCCTTCACCGGCACCAGAAAATGGGTCTTGTAGCTTTCCTCCTTTTTCAGACTCCGTAGTATCTCGGACAAGTCGGGCTGTTTCGCCACCTTCGGCTGTCCGCCCAACAGTTCCAGCTTGTGCATGGCCTCCTGTAAGTCGGTCCGGCTGATGGGCTTGAGCAGATAGGCCACACTGTTCACCTTGAATGCTTTCAGGGCATATTCATCGTAGGCCGTGGTAAAGATAATGGGACAGGTGATATCCACCTGCGCACAGATATCGAAAGCCGAACCGTCGGCCAGATGAATGTCTATAAACACCAATTCCGGCATGGGATGCGTGCGAAACCACTCCACCCCGTCGAAAATGCTGTCCACCTCCCCGACGATTTCAAAATTGGTATCCACTTCCTGCATCACGGCCTTCAGGTTACGCAAGGCCGCTTTCTCATCTTCTATAATCAGTGTTTTCATTTCAAATCAAAGGTAAAATCACGGTGAAACGGTTGTTCTCTTCCTGTACGGAAACTTCCTTCTTGTAAAGCAACTGGTAACGTTTAGCCAAGTTAGCCAGCCCGATACCCATTCCGGCACTTCCTCCCCGCTTGGGTTGCAACGGATTACTCACCTCCACAGTATCGCCTTCGGCCTTCACTGAAACGGTCAACGGACGGCGGTTGCTGATTTCGTTGTGCTTCACAGCATTCTCGATCAGCAACTGAAGGGCCATGGGCGGGAGCTTACGGGAAAGCAGTTCCGGAGAAATCTGAATGTCAAACTGCAGATTCTCTTCATAGCGCACCTGCAACAGAAAGATATACGATCGCACAAACTCCATCTCCTCCCGCAGAGTCACGGAATGTGACTCATTATCCTGCAGGGTGTAACGCATCACTTTCGATAGTTCCTCCAGGTAATGACGGGCTTTGTCGGGCGATTCGCGAATGAGCAGGTACAGGGTATTCAGTGAATTGAAAAGCATATGCGGATTCAACTGGCTCTTCAGGGCCTCGTACTGGTTGATGATGTTTTCCGTGCGCAACTGCTGGTTCTCAAGCAGCATTTTGCGGCTCATCCGGTTCTGATGAAAGAAATAGCAGCTACCCGTCACAATGCAAGTAATCAGAAAATCCCGTAAAGGATGCAGATAATGATGAAGCATAGCATCGATGGCCGGGATGTCGAAATACTGGTGCAGATACACGAAGCATTTTCCCAGCAGGTTGCTGACCACCCACGTGAGCACAAACGCGCAGAGCATCTTCTTCCACCCGATGGATACCATGTCGCTGTTGAAGTGGAACACGGCCTCATTCAGGAAGAAAAGCAACAACAAGGAAACATATGTAAACAACACCTCATTGCCCACATCTGCCCAGTGCATGCCCGGAAACGAAAGCCCGTCGGAAACATACGGATTCGACAAAGCAATCAGTTCCGGGAAATGCGTAAGGAATGCCACCATGATAGAGATGGCATTCACTACCAGCAGATATTTATTGTCCACGATTCGCTTCATGCGTCAAAATCAAGATTTGGAAGACACCTTACGAGCCGATACATACATACCCGGACGGAAGTCCTTGAGCGGATTCAGCACGCGCGCATATACCTTGATGGAACGGTTAGTGCTGTCCACCATCTGGTCGATAGATACCAGCACGGCCTCAAAGTTCTGATTTCCCATGCCATTCACGTGAAATTCAAAATGGTCGCCCACCTTTAAGTCGTCCAGGTCTTTCTCATAGGCCGTCAGCTGCAACATCAGTGAATGCTTGTCGATGACATCACACACGGGTTCTCCCACGTTGAAATATTTTCCCAAGTTGACATTCATATTGGTAACGTATCCACTCAGAGGAGCTTTGATTTCCAGGTAAGGATGAATGCCCTGCGTCTGCAAATGATGAGTATCCATACCCAAAATTTTCAACTGGGCAGCACTTGCATCCAACAGACTCTTCATGGAAAGATATTCCGATTTACTCTGCTGCATCTGTTTCTGGGAAGCTGCCTCATGTGAAGCGAGATTCTTCTGGCGTGCATATTCTTTTTCTAAGAACTCGATTTGTGCAGCCGCGTCCAGCCATGTCTGCTGCAGAGTAATGAAATCCGGATTCTTCAGGGTCAAAATAACCTGACCTTTCTGTACGTAACTGCCCGGGAGAAAAGACACACTGTGTACGGCTCCTCCCATACTCAAGGTAATAGTAGCATGCTTTTGCGGTGGTATCATCAAAACTCCGTTGAACGAAGGAGCATTGGCCACCTGGGTAGCTCCCGACATGCCGTCTACCACCATGCTATCGGTAGCCGCAGCAAGGCTATCCTGCGATGTAGAAAGGGTATCGGTTGCTTCATCAGTGGTTTGCTCGGATGCACCTCCACCGCAAGAGGTGAAAGCCAGTGCACACCATAAGGCTGAGAAAAAAAGTATCTGTTTCATCTTGTTATGCTTTTTATTTTATTCAGTGTATAATTCGATTTCCAGTACGGATACGTTGTAGGCATATACCGTTTCAATGTAATTCTTACGGATTTCGCGGGAAGCATTCAAATTCTGTACGAAATCCGTGATGTTGATTTCACTTTCCTTGAACTTCAACAAGGCACTTTCTTGAAGAGCTTCCGCTTCTTTCAGAGCTGCTTTAGAATAATAGTCCAGGCTTTCCTGCTGCTGACGGGCACGCCGGTAAAGTTCTTCCACCTGGTTATTCAACTGCACCCGATTTTGCTCGGCCTGCCATTCCGCAATTTGCAGGTTTACCTTGGCCTGCTTGCTGCGGCTGCGCTGCGGAAAGAATAAAATAGGGAAAGACACTCCCACCATCCACGAATTCAGTCCGTTCAGCGGGGCGATTTTCTGACGCACATAGCCCACTGAGAATTCCGGGAAGAATTTGCTGCGCTCAATACGGAGCTCCGATTTCTTCTCCTGCACCTGGCTGGCAAAATAATTCAGATGAGCAGCCGAAAGAGATCTGTCCTGCACAGAAAGTGGAAGAACAGCCAATGAGCTGTCGTTCGGTACCACCGGAGAATCTGAGTAGCAAGCCCAAGCAAAACGACGGGAAGCCAGTTCCATCTCTTCACGTGCCTGCAAGATACGGGTATGCAAATCTGCGGCAAGAGCGGCAATCATATTCCGTTCCGTCCGGTCGATGTCCCCCTGTTCGAAACGCATGTCCCCGCTTTCCTTCAGTTTCAGAGCTAATGCTTCCTGCTCGCTATATAAACGATACAAATGGCAGGCATACTGGTAGTACACCCAAGCACGTTTTACTTCGGCCACAATCTCTTTCTTCACCATATCACGGTAGTTGCTGCCAGTGGTCACCTGTGCATTAACCAGCGCATTCTTATAGAATGGCGTCAGGAACGAACCCAGCGACTGTTCCACCGACAGTTCATTATCTTTCCGGTAGGCTCCATTCAGCTGTCCCCAAGAGTAGCTGAACGAGGTATTACCTCCATCCCACACTTCTCCGCGGGCTGCCCGGCTCCGCTCAATCTCCGCATTGGCCATCTTCAGCCGCGGATGATTCTGCAAAGCTATCTCTACTGCCTCCTCCAGCGAAATCGCCTTCTGAGGAGTTGAAGTCACGGCAGAAGCAGATGCGGCCAGCAACAGCAGCAGACAAGTCATTCCTGCTTTTCTACCCAACCGTACACGGTGTTTTTTCCGTCCCCACACATGAGCAATGGAATTTACCAGCCGATAGAATACCGGTATCACTATCAAAGTCAGCACGGTAGACACAATCAGTCCGCCAATCACTACCGTAGCCAGCGGACGCTGTACTTCCGCTCCGGCCGAAGTGGCCACTGCCATCGGCACAAAACCCAGTGAAGCTACCAGTCCGGTCAAGAATACCGGTCTCAACAGATGAGGACATCCTTTTGCAATAATTCGATTCGTACACATAGTATAAGTCTTTTCTTTTCGTAAGTCATTAAAATGGTTGATCATTAAGATACCATTCAACACGGCCACGCCAAACAGGGCTATAAATCCCACGCCAGCCGAGATACTGAACGGAAGACCGCGCAACCACAACGCCACGATACCTCCAATCAGCGACAAAGGTACAGTAGAAAAAACAACTAATGAATAAATTACGCTTCTAAATGCAAAAAATAACAGTAAAAGTATCAACATCAGGGCAATTGGGATCACGATACTCAACGTGCGTACGGCATTCTGCAGGTTCTCAAACTGTCCGCCGTACTCCCAATAATAACCCGGTTTCAGCTTGATATTCTTTTCCAAAGAGGTACGAATCTGTGCCACTACTTGCTGAATGTCGGCATCTCGCACATTGACACCAATGACAATCCGTCGCTTGGTGGCATCACGGTTAATCTGCAACGGACCGTTCTCCAGGTCGATGCTGGCCACTTCGCTGACCGGTATCTGGATGCCTTCGCTCGTGCGGACAAACAGCTTGTCAATATTCAAATCTTTCACCTTATCCTTATCCAAACGCAGCACAAGATCGAAACGGCGTTCGTTTTCAAACACTACTCCGGCAGTCTCGCCTGCATATGCCGTACGGATGATGGAGTTCAGTTCTTCAATGTCGATGCCGTAACGGGCAATCTTGTCACGGTCGTATTTCACCAGCAGCTGCGGAAGTCCCATGGCCTGTTCTACCAGCACATCGGATGCGCCAGGTACCTGCTCCACATATTTTGCGGCCTCTTTTGCCTTGGCATAAAGTTCGGTCATGTCTTCTCCATACAGCTTGATGGCAATGTCGGCTTTAGCGCCCGTCATCAATTCATTGAAACGCAACTGGATAGGCTGACTGAAATTGAATTCAGCTCCTTTTACCGACTCCAGCGACTTTTTCATCTTTTCTACCATTTCCGCCCGGCTGCTGGCCGAAGTCCATTCCTTGAAAGGCTTCATCACAATCATCACATCGGCATCTTCTACCGCCATCGGGTCGGTCGGCACTTCAGCCGTACCGATTTTGGCTACTACGTGTTTGATTTCCGGGAAGTCTTCTTTCAGTTTCTTCTCGGCTGCGAGCGACACCTCAATGCTGCGGCTCAAGGAGCTACCTGCCGGGAGGGTCATCTGCATGGCAAAGTCACCTTCGTCGAGTGTCGGAATAAATTCAGCTCCCAACCGGGTAAACAACAAGAAGGATAATATTAATAAGGTAAAGGCCGAAGCCAGTGTACCCCACACATGGGACAGACAGAAACTCAAGACACGGTGATACACGTGGTTCAGTTTCTCAAAGAAACGGTCGGCCAAGGTCGGTTTGACAGCTACACTACGTTTCAGGAAAAGCGAAGCCATCATCGGCACATACGTGAGTGACAACAACAGAGCTCCGATGATACAGAACACCAGCGTCTTGGCCATCGGGGTAAAGTATTTTCCTTCGATTCCGGTCAAAGTCAATATCGGGAAGAATACAATCAGGATAATCAACACCGCAAACGTCGCGCTCCGCACCACATTGCCGGCACCTTTTTCCACTTCCTCATCCATTTCCTTCTTACTCAGCGTACGACCCATCCATTTTTTGCTATAGATGTGTGCCAGGATACCTTCCAATATCACAATGGAGCCGTCTACCACAATACCGAAGTCGATGGCTCCCAAACTCATCAGGTTGGCCGACACACCAAATACCCGCATCAGGATAAAGGCAAACAACATGGCCAGCGGTATGACAGAAGCCACAATCAGTCCGGCACGTACATTTCCCAAGAAGATAATCAACACCACGAACACAATCACTGCACCTTCCACCAGGTTGCGAATCACCGTCGAGATGTTCCGGTTCACCAGTTCCGAACGGTTCAGATAAGGTCCCACGCTAATTCCTTCCGGCAGCATCTTTTGCACCTTCGCCACCCGTTTCTCCAGTTCCTGAGTTACCACATTGGCATTGGCTCCTTTCAGCATCATGGCAATACCACCCACACACTCGCCGTTTCCATCCATGGTCATGGCACCGAAACGCTTGGGAGCACCATAGCGTACTTTCCCGATGTCGCTCACATGTACGGGAATACCGCCACGGTTGGTCACCACAATCTGCTCAATATCCTTCAAGTCGGTAATCATACCTTCCGAACGGATATAATAGGCACGGTTCACCTTTTCTATATAGCTACCTCCGGTATTTTGGTTGTTGCGGCTCAAAGCATCGAACACGTCGCTGATGGTAATGTTCAACGAATACAACGCATCCGGGTCAACCGCTACCTCATATTGCTTCAGATACCCTCCGAAACTGTTGATTTCCACGATACCCGGTATACCCGAAAGCTGACGTTTCACAATCCAGTCCTGGATGGTACGCAACTCCATGGCATCGTACTTCTTTTCATATCCCGGAGCTACTTTCAGCACATACTGGTAAATCTCTCCCAAACCAGTGGTAATCGGCATCATTTCCGGTACGCCCAGATTGGAAGGAATCTCCCCGGCCACGGTCTGTATCTGTTCATTGACCAACTGACGGGCATCCAGCGTAGGCACGCTTTCCTTGAATACGACCGTCACTACGGAAAGTCCAAAACGAGACACCGAACGGATTTCCTGCACATTCATAATGTTGCTCATGGCAACCTCTATCGGGAACGTAATCAGCTGCTCTACCTCCTGCGGAGCCAAAGTAGGCGATACCGTGACCACCTGCACCTGATTATTGGTAATATCAGGTACGGCATCAATAGGCAACGTCAGCATAGAATAAATGCCCCCAATCATTAAAAACAGTGTTGTCAAAGCGACAAACAGTTTTTTTCGAATTGAAAAATGGACTATTTTCTTAAACATTTTCTTGAGTGTTGATTAATGATGGTAGCAAAATTAGTGTCTCACTACCTTTTAAAGATTCATAAAAGTATGAAACCGACAAATCAGGGGTTGAACTGTACTTTTAGAAAGATGAAATATAAAAAGAGCAGACAGAAGCCGAAACTTATTTTTTTCTATGTCAGTGTGGCAGTTTTTTATTATTTTTGCGGCCAATCCACAAAAAGCTGAGCTAAGGCACGATTTTTGCTGGAGAAAAAGCAAAAACATTCAATTGGAATAAAACTAAATAAGATATGAGCAACAAGAATCAAAACCAAAAGGTGGAAGAAGAATTGAAGAATCAGCAGCACACTGACAAAAATGCACAGGCTGCCGCTGAATCTCAGGAAGCGGAAGCACAAAAAGCCCAGGAAAAAGGCGAAGAAGAAAAAGAACTTACCGCAGAAGAGAAGTTAGAAAAAGAATTGGAAGAAGCTCAGAAAGTTATTGATGAGCAAAAAGATAAATATCTGCGTCTGTCTGCTGAATTTGATAATTTCCGGAAACGTACTATCAAGGAAAAAGCCGAACTGATTAAGAACGGAGGCGAAAAAGCCATCAATGCCGTACTACCAGTTTTGGACGACCTGGAACGTGCTTTACAGAATATGCAGAAAGCAGAAGACGTGAAAGCAATCTACGACGGTGTAGAACTGATTTATCAAAAGTTCCTGAAGAACTTGCATCAGGAGGGACTGGAAAAAATGGAACCTATCGGTCAGGATTTTGATACCGACTATCACGAAGCCATCGCACTGGTACCCGCTTCAAGTGAAGATCAGAAAGGAAAGATTCTGGACTGTGTACAGACCGGATACAAATTGAATGAAAAAGTCATCCGTCACGCCAAAGTGGTGGTTGCCCAATAATAAATAGGTAGAGTCATGGCGAAAAGAGATTACTATGAAGTGCTGGGAGTTGCCAAAACGGCCACGGCAGATGAGATAAAGAAAGCGTATCGAAAGAAAGCCATCCAGTATCACCCAGACCGTAACCCGGGGGACAAGGAGGCAGAAGAAAAATTCAAGGAAGCAGCAGAAGCCTACGAAGTGTTGAGCAATGCCGACAAACGTGCGCGCTATGACCAGTTCGGATTTGCCGGTGTGGATGGCGCTGCCGGTGGTGGCAGTGGCTTCGGTGGATTCAACGGCCAAGGTATGTCTATGGACGATATCTTCTCCATGTTCGGTGATATCTTTGGAGGTCACGGCGGATTTGGCGGCTTCAGCAGTGGATTCGGCGGAAACAGCCAACCGCGTCAGCGTAAATTCCGTGGTTCCGACCTACGTGTAAAAGTAAAATTAAACCTGAAAGAAATTTCTACTGGTGTAGAAAAGAAGTTCAAGTTGAAAAAATACGTACAGTGCAGCCATTGTCACGGCACAGGTGCTGAAGGCGATGGAGGTACAGAAACCTGTCCAACTTGCCACGGAACAGGTAGCGTAACACGTACCCAGCAAAGTATCTTCGGCATGATGCAAACCCAGACCGTATGTCCACAGTGTGGAGGTGAAGGAAAAATCATCAAAAACAAATGTAAGGAATGCGACGGCGAAGGTATCGTGTACGGTGAAGAAGTAGTCACTGTCAAGATTCCGGCCGGAGTAGCAGAAGGCATGCAAGTAACCATCAACGGAAAAGGTAATGCCGGAAAGCACAACGGAGTACCGGGCGACTTGCTGGTATTGATTGAAGAAGAAAAGCATCCGGAACTGATTCGTGACGAAAGCGACCTGATTTACAACCTGCTGTTGAGCGTGCCGACTGCCGCCTTGGGAGGTACCGTAGAAATCCCGACTATCGACGGGAAAGCCAAAATCAAGATTGAGCCAGGTACACAGCCGGGTAAAGTACTTCGCTTGAGAGGCAAAGGATTGCCGAACATCAACAGTTACGGATACAATACAGGCACAGGCGACTTGCTGGTTAACATCAGTGTCTATATTCCAGAAACACTGACCAAAGAAGAACGTCAGGCATTGGAAAAATGGCAGGAAGCTGATAATTTCAAGCCTAATATGAGCCTGAAAGAGAAGATTTTCAAGAAGTTCAGAAGTCTGTTTGATTAATAACCTCTTTTTGACAAGACATCACAGCCATCCCTCCACAAAGGGGGTGGCTTTTTTGTATATTCCTCCCAGCTTGTCCAAATAATCTTTAAACCAACCCTAAAAAGAAATAATCGCGACAAACTCAATACCTTTTTTTGTAATTTTGAAGTGACTAAAATTTAGAAATCATGAAAAGCTGTATCTTGTTCTGGATGTTATTCTGTCCGGTACTTGCTTTTGCACAGACCGAAAACAAGAAGTCTCTGCCAGCCGACTCCATTGGTGCAACCTCTTTGCAGATGGAGAACGCATTGCCGCAGGATACACTCAGCGTACCGCTGCCTGCACCGGTACCCCAACATTATTTGTATTCCCCCTTCGATATGTATGGCATTACTCCTTTCCACTATGGCTATGCCACTTGGGAACTGCACAAAGGGTTTAATGCCTCCATTGGTATGAACGTCACGTTCAGTCCCAGCAAATATGCTCCTTCCGGCGTAGGATTCGGACAGGATGCGGCATTCCTGTATGCGGTTCCACTGACCAAGCGCTTCAGCGTGGCAGGCGGACTATATGCCAGCAATTTTAACTGGGGAGGAATCAACTACCGGAATGTAGGAGTGGCTGGAATAGCGGCTTTCAAAGTAAACGAACGAATCAGCTTATATGCGTATGGTAACAAATCGCTTATGCCAAAACGTTCGCCCTACTACTACCCTCTGCCTAATTTCGCACCCGACCGGATTGGAGGAATGATCAATTTCAAATTCAATGAAAGCAGTTCTATCAGCATTGGCGTGGAAGGAATCAGAGCTCCCCAAGGACCTTACTGGTGGTAAATGAAAGCTAAAAAGATAGGTTATCCTGATAAAAATGATGATATTTGCAGCGACTTAAAAAAACAAGAATCATGAATTATCAGGAAACCCTTACTTATCTATATAACAGCGCCCCTCTGTTTCAGCAAGTTGGCAAAGACGCCTACAAAGAGGGACTGGACAACACGTATGCATTAGACAATTATTTTCACCACCCTCACCGTCGTTTCCGTACCATCCACGTGGCCGGGACCAACGGGAAGGGTTCTTGTTCGCATATACTGGCAGCCATCCTTCAGGCTGCAGGTTATAAAACGGGACTTTACACCTCTCCCCACCTAGTGGATTTCCGGGAGCGTATCCGCGTGAACGGCATCCCGGTCAGTCAAGAATTTGTCATCGACTTCGTGGAGAAGCACCGGAGTTTCTTTGAGCCTTTGCATCCTTCTTTCTTCGAACTGACCACAGCCATGGCCTTCACTTATTTCGCCCAGCAACAAGTAGACGTAGCAGTTATCGAAGTAGGTCTTGGCGGACGTTTGGATTGTACCAACATTATCCAACCCGACTTGTGTGTCATCACTAACATCAGTTTCGATCACGTACAATTTTTAGGCAATACCTTGGCAAAGATTGCTTCTGAGAAGGCAGGCATCATCAAAAAAGGCGTCCCTGTGGTGATTGGAGAAACTACCTCCGAAACCCGTCCGGTCTTTCAGGCCAAAGCAGACGAGGTGGGCGCCCCTATCGTTTTTGCCGAAGATGAGCACTTGCTTCTCAGTGCCACACGAAACGAAGCCATGCACTATGTCTATCAGACTGCAGACTACGCAAATTTGGAAGGGGAACTGGGTGGTCTGTGCCAGTTAAAGAATACCAATACCCTGCTCTCTGCTCTCCGCCGGCTACCCGAGGCAGGCTATCATTTCACGGAAGAGAATGTACGGGAAGGTTTTCTGCACGTATGCGAACTGACCGGACTGATGGGACGCTGGCAGAAACTGGGAGAACACCCTACCATCATCTGTGATACCGGACACAACGTGGGTGGTATGCAATACATCACCGAGCAGCTCCGCCATCAGACCTATCACACGCTGCACATCGTCATCGGCATGGTCAACGACAAGGATGTGAGCGGAGTGCTTTCTATGCTCCCTAAAGAGGCTCACTATTACTTCACCCAAGCCAGCGTAAAACGTGCCTTACCTTGTGAACAGATGAAAGCCTTGGCTGGGAACTACGGCTTACAGGGAAATGCTTATCCACATGTTGCAGAAGCCTTCAAGGCCGCCCGGCATGAAGCTCAACCCGATGATTTCATTTTTGTGGGAGGAAGCAGTTTCATCGTTGCCGATTTACTTTCTTTAAACCACTAAACCACATTCTTTCTTTGAAAAATGTTTGGGTATGTTAGAGAAAATCTTTTTATTTGCACAACAAAATGATGTGTGAACTAAAAAGATTTTAATAATATGAACAACACATTTTATAAAGAAAATAATTTAAGCGGCTTAAAAAGAGCAGATTTTCAAAAAACAATTGACGGTAAAGAAACCGATTTGTTTATTCTTTCCAATCAAAACGGTGCAGAAGCAGCCATCACAAACTACGGGGGAGCAATCTTAGCAATAATGGTTCCGGATAAAAACGGTAAACTGGCCAATGTGGTACAGGGACACGACAGCATCGACCATGTAATCCACAGTCATGAACCCTTCCTCAGTACCTTAATTGGACGTTACGGCAACCGAATTGCAAAAGGAAGCTTCATGCTGGACGGCAAAGAATACAAACTGACTATCAACAACGGACCAAACTCTCTGCACGGAGGTCCAACCGGTTTCCATGCACGCGTATGGGATGCCAAACAAGAAGATGAACATAGTGTCAATCTGCACTATCTCGCTAAAGACGGGGAAGAAGGTTTTCCAGGAAATTTGGATGTCCATGTAACCTACACTTTGACAGACAATAATGAACTGGTAATTACTTATGTAGCCAACACAGATAAGAAAACCATCATCAATTTGACCAACCATGCGTTCTTCAGCCTGGCAGGTCTGAACAATCCCACTCCTACTGTAGATAACAACATTGTCACTATTAATGCAGATTATTTCATACCTATTGATGAAGTATCCATTCCGACCGGGGAAATATTGAAAGTTGAAGGAACACCGATGGACTTCCGTACCCCACATACCGTGGGAAGTCGCATCAACGAATCCTTCCAACAACTGATCAACGGAGCCGGATACGACCACTGCTACGTATTAAACAAGCGCGAAACCAATGCGATGGTATTTGCCGCAAAATGCGTAGAACCGGAAAGCGGACGTTCTTTGGAGGTCTATACCACAGAACCGGGCGTACAAGTTTACACAGCTAACTGGCACAACGGCTTTGCGGGATATCACGGGGCTACCTTCCCCGCCAGAAGTGCCATCTGCTTTGAGGCACAGCATTTCCCAGACTCACCCAACAAAGGACATTTCCCTTCAGTAGTATTGAAACCAGAAGAAACCTATCATCAAGTAACGATTTACAAATTCGGGGTAGAAAAATAACACATAGGAAAACAATCTAATTTATTACTTAATACACTTTCAATTTAAACCATGGAACAACAAAAACAAAAAACTAATGTCATCGCAATCATTACGATGTTCTTTCTGTTTGCGATGATTTCATTTGTTACCAATCTGGCCGCACCGTTTGGTACTATCTGGAAAAACCAGTACGCCGGTGCCAACACATTGGGCATGATGGGTAACATGATGAACTTTTTGGCATACCTGTTTATGGGTATTCCAGCCGGCAACATGCTGGAAAAAATCGGATACAAGAAAACATCCTTGATTGCCATGGCAGTCGGTTTCGCCGGTTTGCTGGTACAATATCTGTCAAGTCTTTTTGGTGCTGACGTAGATGTATTTTCTTTAGGCGAATATTCTATCAAGTTGAATTTTATTGTATACTTGTTAGGTGCCTTCATCTGCGGTTTCAGCGTATGTATGCTGAATACAGTAGTTAACCCGATGTTGAACTTGTTAGGTGGTGGCGGTAACAAAGGTAACCAGCTGATTCAGACAGGTGGTGCATTAAACTCATTGGCCGGTACACTGACCCCTCTTTTCGTAGGTGTACTGATTGGTACCGTAACTCCGAAAACAGCCATGTCTGATGTAGCCCCCTTGTTGTTTATTGCCATGGGTGTGTTTGCCTTTACTTTCATCGTGATTTCTTTCGTAACCATTCCGGAACCTCACATGAGAAAGAAAGGTGAAAACGCGACAAAAGAAAAATTCTCGCATAGCCCTTGGAGCTTCCGTCATACGGTATTGGGTGTAATCGGTATTTTCATTTACGTAGGTATTGAAATCGGTATTCCGGGAACCTTGAACTTCTATCTGGCCGATTCCAGCGACAAAGGAGCCGGCATCCTGACAAACGGTGCAGCCATCGGTGGTGCCATCGCCGCAATCTACTGGTTGTTGATGCTGGTGGGTCGTCTGACCAGTAGTATTATCAGTGGTAAGGTTTCAACCCGTGCACAGTTAATTACAGTTTCTGCCACAGCTATAATCTTTACCATCATTGCCATCTTTACGCCCAAAACAGTAGGTTTCAATGTACCGAAGATAGTATATGATCCTGTAGCCAAAACTTCTGAAATATTGACAAATGCAGGTGTTCCAACTGATCAGATTGCCGCATTCACCAGCAACCCGTCAGAAGAAGCACTGGCTCCTTATACAGAACAGCTGAATGAAGTGCACATGACTACTACCGATGTGATGAACTCTATGAAAACTCCATCAGTTCCGGTAAGTGCCCTCTTCCTCGTACTTTGCGGTCTGTGTACTTCCGTTATGTGGGGAGGTATCTTTAACCTGGCTGTAGAAGGATTAGGTAAATACACCGCACAAGCTTCCGGAATCTTCATGATGATGGTAGTGGGTGGTGGAATCTTCCCGTTGCTGCAGCAAGTCATCTCCGATGCAGTAGGCTACATGGCCAGCTACTGGCTGATTGTTGCTATGCTTGCTTACCTGTTGTTCTATGGTGTGACAGGTTGCAAGAATGTAAACAAAGATATTCCTGTAGAATAAACACGGCTGTCCGGTCCTGCGTGTCAGGATCGGATATGCTTTTTAATATTAACCTTTAAATTTTTATCATTATGGACATAGAATTTGTAAGAAGCCGCTTCATCAAGCATTTTGACGGTACAACAGGCTCAGTATATACTTCTCCGGGACGAATCAACCTGATTGGTGAGCACACAGACTATAACGGAGGTTTTGTATTTCCGGGAGCAGTAGATAAAGGAATGGTAGCCGAAATCAAACCCAACGGAAAAGATAAGGTTTGCGCCTACTCTATTGACTTGAAAGATTACGTAGAATTTGGTTTGAACGAAGAAGATGCCCCGAAAGCAAGCTGGGCACGCTATATATTCGGTGTGTGCCGCGAAATGATCAAACGCGGAGTTGACGTGAAAGGTTTCAACACTGCATTTGCCGGTGATGTGCCTCTGGGTGCCGGAATGTCTTCTTCTGCTGCATTGGAATCTACTTATGCTTTCGCGTTGAACGACTTGTTCGGCGACAACAAAATCGATAAGTTTGAACTGGCTAAAGTTGGTCAGGCTACAGAACACAACTATTGCGGTGTGAATTGCGGTATCATGGACCAGTTTGCTTCTGTATTCGGTAAAGAAGGCCATCTGATTCGTTTGGACTGCCGCTCACTGGAATATCAGTACTTCCCCTTCAGACCGGACGGATACCGCCTGGTATTGGTTGATTCAGTAGTAAAACATGAACTGGCTTCTTCTGCATACAACAAACGTCGTCAGAGCTGCGAAGCAGTAGTGGCAGCTATCAAAAAGAACCACCCGACCGTAGAATTCTTGAGAGACTGCAACATGGACATGCTGAACGAAGTAAAAGCTGAAATCACTCAGGAAGACTACATGCGTGCAGAATACGTAATTGAAGAAATCCAGCGTGTATTGGATGTATGTGATGCACTGGAAAAAGGTGACTACGAAACAGTAGGCCAGAAGATGTATGAAACTCATCACGGCATGAGCAAGCTTTATGAAGTAAGCTGCGAAGAACTGGATTTCCTGAACGACATCGCCTTCGATTGCGGCGTAACCGGTTCACGTGTAATGGGTGGAGGCTTCGGCGGATGTACCATCAACTTAGTGAAGAACGAACTGTATGAAACCTTCATCTCTACTGCAAAAGAACGCTTCAAAGAAAAATTCGGCCGCAGTCCGAAAGTATATGATGTGGTCATCAGCGACGGTTCTCATAAAATTTGCTAATTCAATATCCATATCAAGCATAAAAAAAGCACGAATTAAATTCGTGCTTTTTTTGTATTCATAAAATCCTTATCCACTCAATCTCCCCGATAATAATACAGCAAAGAATGACGGGCGATAAAATCCGCATTCAGCTTCACCAGCATCTTCTCTCCCACCTCTGGTAATTCCGCATCGGGAAGCAGATTCTCACAAATGCAGTAAGTCAGTAAATCGGGCGGACAAAGCATCTCTTCAGTCAGCATCCGGAACGCATTCTGTGATGCTTCTTCTTGGTTATAAAACGGATTCTCCGCATCCGCAATATACTCACACACATCCTTTGCCAGCAATAGTCCCTTCTGCTCATCCACCATCAGCACAAAGTTACGGTTGGACTTCATCTGTGGCATCGTATGGTTTTCATCGTCCGGCCAACGGAGAATCTCCACCAGAAAACGCTTCAACGAATCATACCCATTGAGATAGATAATCCGTCTTCCACCCGTCCACAATGTGAACAACCGATAGATTTCCGCATTCTTTTTCAGTACCTCGTCCGGTATCACCGACTCCTCCGGATACAGTCCCGGCACCTTCTTCCACACCTCCGACTGCTTGCCTGCCAGCAAATCAATCCACTCATGCAAAAACAACGCCAAAGGTCCTACCGGCACAATAAACCGGTCGGTCGGAGTCACCTGCTGAATATATGGCCACATAGACGGTTCCGTAAGGTATGTATGTCCGAAAAGCCAAGTCAGTTTCCGGTCAGCTTCCTTCTCGTCGGCATACCCCGAAAAATAATTGTGCAACAACTCATTCTCCGGCGCCTGCTCATAGGCCTCTTCCATGATCGGCATAAAAGCCCGTGCCAGCCGTAGAATCTGTCCGTCCAGCGGATTTACATACGAATGCTTGAACAAAGCCTTCTGCCACGTATTCCAAATCAGAAAACGAAGGTCTTCTTCATTGACTTCTCCCTTGACATAATTCTTTCCAAGCGGATAAAACGGAAGACATCGTCCATACAGATGAGTATGAGCCGTTATAAAAGCCTGCCACAGCCCCAAATCTGACACCAAATCTTCCAGATAGGCCGCTGCATAAAGACATATTTTCTTCCGGTACGATTCTGGTACTTCTTCCAGATCGCACACCATATAAAGCCGGTTGGCCAACTCCACAAAGAAACCATCCGACGGAGCTACCGCCGTATAGGGATGAATGGCCAGCCAGTCGTTCAGATAAATCACATTCTTTTTCATCTTTGTCTGTTCTCCATATTAAATCAATTCCGGGCGAAAAGCGTAATTAGCAACGACACTGCTGCCAAACCGATTCCTGCTCCTGTCACCCCTGCCCATCCAAATGCATGCCAGCAAGTACCAGCCAGAAAGGTTCCTAACGAACCGCCCACGAAATATGTTGTCATAAAAATCGTATTCACCCGATTGGTCGCTTTGGGGGCCAGCGACAAAGCACATGTCTGGTTGCTGATCTGGATGCACTGCATACCAATATCAATCACTACAATGCCCACGATAAACCCAAGATAGAAGTTCTGGAAAACATACATCACTACCCAGGCCAGTATCATCAGTGCACAACCCAGATAGGTAAAAAAACGTACCCCCAACTTATGCACCAGACTGCCCACAAAAGAAGCCGTCAAGGCCCCTGCGATACCACATAAACCCAGCATGCCAATCACATTGTTTCCCGCGTGGAAAGGCTCTCCACTCAGTTTGAAGGCAAGACAAGCCCACAAAGCCAAAAAACTGCCGAAGCAGCATCCAGCCCGTGCAGACACCATCCGGATGGTCGGATGGTCACGATACAGCGTAAACAATGACTTCATCAGTCCACCATACGTTCCCTTGAAGTTCGACGGCATGTCCGGCAACACCCGAAGCACAAGAAAAATACACAACAGCATAAGAAGGGACGCAATGTAATACATGGTGCGCCACCCCCAATATTCTCCTACAAAGCCGCTGACCACCCGGGAACCGAGAATTCCCGTCAGCAGACCACTGACCATCATTCCCACGTTGCGAGCCTTATTTTCCGGCAACGAAAACTGTGCCGCTATCGGAATAAAAATCTGTGGCATCACCGAACAGATACCCGTCACCAGCGAAGCTATTAAAATATAAGGTATACTTCTCGAAGAGGCAATACTGCAAGTAGCCACCACCAAAAGCGTGAAATTCACGACAATGATATGCTTGCGCTTATACAAGTCGCCCAACGGAATAATGAACAGCAATCCCAGTGCATAGCCAATCTGCGTGGTCATCGGTATCAGGTTCGCTGTAAACTCCGAGACTCCCAGATCTTCACTGATTCTATTCAGTAATGGCTGGTTATAATACAAATTCGCGACTGACAATGCCGATATCACAGCCAGCATCCATAATAAATGTGCCGGTATTCCTTTATTTTCCTCCAATCTTAGTTTCATCTTCCGTCAAAATTCTTTGAGGCACAAAAATAAGCAAAAAACACAAGTTCGAAAAATTCACTTACAGATTAAAACGGGAATAAATTCATAATTTATGCAATAATATAAAGAACAACTTCCCTTTTCCATAGAAAATTACAAATTCGTTACAAAACTCAGAATACAAATATCTCACACATAATCAGACATAAATAATCTTTTCAGAAGGACTTTTCCCCTTTTTGGTAAAGTAAAAAAGTTAATAATTCCTTGAGCGATTTGTTAAAGCACCTCGAGAGATTCTACGAATTGAAAAGATTTTTTAACTTTGCAAACGAAAAGGTCTGACAATCAGGCATTATTTAACAAGACAACAGACATAAACTGACAAACACTAAAAATAGATTTACAATTCATTTAATCTAAATTTTATGGTACATCATTCCAAATTCCTGTTTTCAGCATTCGTCGTTTCAGCGATGGCTGTAGGCGCAAATGCTCAGGTGACAACTTCTGCTATCAGCGGAAAAGTGCTCGATGAAACCAAAGCTCCGGTTATCGGCGCTACAGTAGTAGCCATTCATGAACCGTCTGGTACGCTGTATGGTGCAGTAACGAATGTAGATGGACGCTACACCATCCAAGGTATGCGTACGGGAGGACCCTACAAAATTGAAATCTCCTACGTGGGTTACAACAAGACCACCTACACGGGCATCTCTCTGGAACTGGGTAACACACTCAGCCTGAATGCAGAAATGAAACCGAGTTCAGAGTTGCTGGATGAAGTAGTAGTGGTAGCCGATGCCAAGGCAAATGCTGGAGCAGCCCACAACTTCTCTACACAGAAAATTGAAAATACTCCGACCGTCGACCGTAACGTGTACGACATCGTGAAGAACATGCCGATGGCCATGACTTCCAAGAACGGAGGTATCACCTTCGCCGGTTCAAACAACCGCTACAACAGTTTCCAGATTGACGGTACAGTAAGTAATGATGTATTCGGTCTGTCAGCATCCGGAACCAACGGCGGTCAGACAGATGCCAACCCGATTTCAATGGATGCCATCCAGGAAATCCAGGTAGTCGTAGCTCCTTTCGACGTACGCCAGAGCGGATTTACCGGAGGTGGTATCAATGCCATTACCAAGCAGGGTACTAACACCACTCACGGTTCTGCCTATACTTACTTCAACAACCAGAACATGTATGGCAAGTACAGCGCCGTACGTGATTACGAAAAATCTCCGCTCACCCAGCAATACACCCGTACCTTTGGTGGAACATTGGGTGGTGCCATCGTAAAAGACAAACTGTTCTACTTTGTCAGTGCAGAAGCCAAGAAGGAATCTTATCCGTCAAGCATCTATCCGGGATACACCACTTCTTATCTGACGTCTGACCAAGCCAAGCAGATTGCAGATGCATATTACAACATGACAGGTTTCAGTGACAGCTACGGACAACGTAATATCGACAACAAGTCTTTCGGTCTGTTAGCACGTATCGACTGGAACATCAACCAGAACCATAAGTTGGCTTTGCGCTACCAGCACAACAACTCATACAAAGACAACTATGGTGTAGGCTCTACCAGCTACATGTTCGAAAACAGCGGCTACCGCATGAACAACAAGACCAACTCTATCGTGGCCGAATTGAACTCTCACCTGGGACAGAACCTGTACAATGAACTCCGTGCTTCTGCCAGCTTCATCCGTGACCACCGTGACGTAGCCTACCAGGGTCCGACTGTCCAGATCAGCAACATCCCGGCACCGGACGGCACGAACATTACAGCCAACATCGGTACTGAATATTCTTCTGGAGCCAACTACTTGGATCAGGACATCTATACCTTCGAAGACAACCTTTCTTGGTACTTGGGTAACCATACGCTGACCTTTGGTACGCACAATGAAATCTACCGGATGAAAAACTTGTTCATCCAGGCTTCCAACGGTTCATGGTATTACAACTCACTGGAAGACTTCATTGCCGACAGACCCTACAAATATTCGTACAAATATACTGACCCGGCACTGACAGGCGGTGAAACCAAATGGGCTCCTGCCATGAAATCCGGACAGTTCGGATTCTACGCACAGGACAAATGGGATGTCAGCAACAACTTCAACCTGACTTACGGTTTGCGTATTGATATTCCGGTCATCTTCAATAATCCGACTACAAACGAAACCTTCAACCAGTTTGCAGAAGCACAGAATCTGAACGCCCGTGTGGGAGAAAACCCGAGCGCAAAAGTACTGTTCTCACCGCGTGTAGGTTTCCGGTGGTATACCAACGATTCACACAACACCCTGATTCGTGGTGGTGTCGGAATCTTTACCGGACGTGTACCGTTCGTATGGTTATCAAATGCCTTCAATAACACCGGTATGGAAAGCAAGGGTACTACCATCACTCCGGAAGATAAAGATGGAAACTATACTTACGATGCCCCGAAACTGGGACAATATGCAAACGACCCGCTGGGTGCAGCTAACTCACAAAGCGGAGCTGCCGCAAAACCTGATATTGTAACCGTAGACAAAAACTTCAAATACCCGCAGGTATTCCGTGTAAACCTGGCATGGGAACAGAAATTGCCGGGCGATGTGAAAATGACTTTGGAAGGTATCTATTCAAAGACCATGAACAATGTCTTCTTTGAAAACCTGGCATTGACCCAGAGCGGTAACAAAGTATATGCCGTAGCTGGCAATGAAGCTTCTGCCGCTCCTTACTACCAGTTCAACTCAGGTAACTACTACAGTATCATCAACCTGAAGAACACCAACAAGGGATATACTTACGCATTGTCAGCCTTGCTGGAGAAACACTTCAACTTCGGTCTGGACTTGTCTGCATCTTATACGTTCGGACATGCCAAATCCGTAAATGATGGTACAAGTTCTGTGGCTTACTCTAACTGGAAGTACAACTATTCAGTAGACACCAACTCTGGAAACGAACTTGGTTTCTCTAAATTTGATATTCCTCACCGCGTCATGGTACAGGCTTCTTACAACAGTCCGAAATACTGGAACGGTTGGACCAGCACTACCATCTCGGTAATCTACAACGGATTCTCTGGCAGCCGCTACAGCTTGACCATGAACGAGAAGTCTGATTACAACGGTGACAAATGGTCTGGCAACTCACTGCTCTACATCCCGACCGATGCCGAATTGAGCAAAATGAATTTCGTCGACATTACAGACAAAAAGGGCAATGTAACCATGAGCGCTGAACAGAGCCGTCAGGCCTTCAAACAGTGGATTGAAAACGACAGTTATGCCAAGAACCACAGAGGCCAGTATGCAGAACGCAACTCTAACCTGAGCAACTGGGAACATGAAATCGACTTGCACCTGGCTCAGACCATCTACAATGTGCAGGGAGTAGGCAAACTGGAATTCACTTTCGATATCATCAACTTTGCCAACATGCTGAACAAGAAATGGGGCGCAAGCTACAGCTCAGCCTACAACTTGTCACCGTTGACAATGAACGGTCTTTCTACCGATGCAGACGGCAACAAGATTGCCTCTTTCTCTTACAACAAGGCTGAAATCCAGAAGAGTGATATCAGCTCACGCTGGCACTGCCAGGTGGGTGTAAGACTGACTTTCTAATGAAAGACTGACCCTTCTCATAAAAGGTGTATTGCCCACAAGACCAGCGGCAATACACCTTTCTTTTTTATCAACCCTCAACAAAAACCGGACTTATGAAAAAATTCTTCATCCTCTTTTTCCTGTGGTGCACCTGCCTCTCCTTGTGGGCCGGCAAACACTACACCGTGATTGTTTCCCTCGACGGATTCCGCTGGGATTACCCCCAAATGTACGACACTCCGTTCTTCGACCAGATGGCCCGCGAAGGCGTGAAGGCTACCATGATTCCTTCTTTCCCTTCAAAAACCTTCCCTAACCACTATACCCTTGCCACGGGACTGGTACCTGACCATCATGGCATCGTAGCCAACACATTCTGGGACCCGGAACGCAAGGAACTCTACAAGATGACCAAGCCGGAAACCCGCAACAACCCCGCCTACTACGGAGGGGAACCCATCTGGATTACAGCCCAGAAACAGGGCATCAAGACAGGAAATATCTATTGGGTAGGTTCCGACATTGCCGTAAAAGGACAGCATCCTACCTATTATCATGTGTACGACCAAAAGCCCCGTCTTACTCAAACAGAACGTGTGGCAGAGGCCCTGCGACTGCTGAAGTTGCCGGAAGAAGAACGGCCTCAACTGATTATGATGTACTTTGAAGATTCCGACACCTACGG
The DNA here is from genome assembly GCF_016900355.1 of Bacteroides mediterraneensis. GTDB lineage: Bacteria > Bacteroidota > Bacteroidia > Bacteroidales > Bacteroidaceae > Phocaeicola. The sequence goes on from NZ_JACJKA010000020.1 coordinate 49,716, forward strand.
TCACAGTTACAGCCCGCACAGCAAGGAAACACGCCGCTGCATCGAAGAACTGGATGGACTCATGAGATACTTGTGGGAGGGATTGCAAAGTCTGCCTTTCGGAAAAGACATCAACCTGATTGTGACGGCCGACCACGGTATGGCCACAGTGAGTGCCGACCGCTTTGTGCCCATCAAGCACCTGCTGAAAGAGAATTGGTACACACTGATAGACGGCAACCTGCCGGCACAGATTTATACAAAACCAGAATACCGCGACTCAGTATATCAGGCCTTGCAGGGACTGGAGCACGTGCGGGTATGGAAGAAAGAAGAAATTCCGGCTTACCTGCACTACGGTAGCAATCCGCGAGTGGGCGACATCATCGTACTGCCCGACCTGGGCTGGTTGGTGGAAGAAGGTACCCAGACACTTCCAGGCGCTCACGGTTTCGACCCGACCTACGACGATATGCAGGTGATGTTCCGGGCATGCGGACCCGACTTCAAGAAGGGATACGAAGCACCCAAGTTCCGGAACGTATCGATTTATTCCCTGCTGGCTCGTTTGCTGCACATCACTCCTGAAAAGACAGACGGCAGCTTAGAGGAAGTAGAAAACATGTTAATTCCATGAGATTTATAACTCTGCAAAAAGACGCACTTGCGTTTTAAAAAAACACAAGGACGTTTGACCTTAAACGCAAGTGCGTTTCAACTAAAACGTAAGTGCGTTTTCCTTCAAACGCAAGTACATTTAAACAAAAACGCTTCGACGTTTTCTTCCGAACGTCGAAGCGTTTTTTATGTTTTATATAAGTAACTGAAAATCAGTCTTCCATCAATTTGCGGTAGCGTACGCGTTTCGGCTCTATATTGCCCATGCGCTTCATCTTATTTTCCTCGTATTCCGTGTAGGAACCTTCGAAGTAGAACACCTGACTATCTCCCTCGAATGCCAGGATGTGCGTACAGATACGGTCGAGGAACCAGCGGTCGTGACTGATGACCACGGCACAACCTGCGAAATCTTCCAGACCTTCTTCCAATGCCCGGAGTGTGTTCACATCAATATCGTTGGTCGGCTCGTCGAGCAACAGCACATTACCTTCTTCCTTCAGGGCCATGGCCAGGTGCAGACGGTTACGTTCACCACCCGAAAGCATGCCGCAAAGCTTTTCCTGATCAGAACCAGAGAAATTGAAACGGCTCAGGTAGGCACGGGCGTTCACGTCGCGGTTACCCATACGAATCAGGTCGTTGCCTCCGCTAATGACCTGATACACACTCTTGTTCGGATCAATGTCCTTGTGCTGCTGGTCCACATAGGCAATCTTGACCGTATCCCCTACTTCAAACTCACCCTTGTCCACCGTTTCCAGTCCCATAATCAGACGGAACAGGGTAGTCTTTCCGGCACCGTTCGGACCGATAACTCCCACAATGCCGTTAGGCGGCAACATGAAGTTCAGGTCGTCAAAGAGCAACTTGTCGCCATACGCCTTGGCCACGTGCTTGGCCTCGATGACCTTGTTGCCCAGACGCGGACCGTTCGGGATGAAGATTTCCAGCTTCTCTTCCTTCTCCTTCACGTCTTCGTTCAAAAGTTTGTCGTACGAATTTAGACGAGCCTTACCCTTGGCATGGCGGGCCTTGGGAGCCATGCGCACCCATTCCAACTCACGTTCCAAGGTCTTGCGGCGCTTGCTGGCCGTTTTTTCTTCCATCTCCATGCGCTTGGTCTTCTGCTCCAGCCAGCTAGAATAGTTTCCCTTCCAAGGAATACCTTCGCCACGGTCGAGTTCCAGAATCCATCCGGCCACGTGGTCCAGGAAGTAACGGTCGTGTGTCACGGCAATCACCGTTCCCTCGTACTGCTGCAGGTGCTGTTCCAGCCAGTCGATGCTTTCCGCATCCAAGTGGTTGGTCGGCTCGTCAAGCAACAGGATGTCAGGCTTCTGCAACAACAGACGGCACAGAGCCACCCGACGGCGTTCCCCTCCGGAGAGGTTCTTCACCAGCTGGTCTTCTGGCGGACAGCGCAGGGCATCCATCGCCCGCTCCAGTTTGCTGTCAAGATTCCACGCATCCGTAGCATCGATTATATCCTGCAATTCGGCCTGACGCGCAAAGAGGGCGTCCATCTTTTCCTGGTCTTCGTAATACTCCGGCAAACCGAACTTCTGATTGATTTCTTCGTATTCAGCCAGCGTGTCTACCACCTGCTGCACCCCTTCCATCACGACTTCCTTCACGGTCTTCGCGTCGTCGAGCTGGGGTTCCTGTGCCAGATAGCCGACACTGTATCCCGGCGAAAATACCACTTCGCCCTGGTAATTCTTGTCGAGTCCGGCAATGATTTTCATCAACGTAGACTTACCGGAACCGTTCAGACCGATGATTCCGATTTTCGCGCCATAAAAAAAGGATAGGTAGATGTCTTTCAATACCTGCTTGTTGTTCTGGAATGACTTGCTCACTCCCACCATTGAAAAGATAATTTTCTTGTCGTCTGCCATATTCTTTATATTGGTTAAGTTATCTGTTTCTCATGCGTCGCACAAAATAGCCGTGAATGCCTCCCTGGTAAACCAGCAGTCCCACCATGCAGACCAGCAAGGCCAGCAGGTACTGCCGTTTCATGGAGTTGGCTACATATTGCCCGAGTAGTACGCCCACCATCACACCGGTCTCCCACAGCAACTGGTAAGTGTGATAGCCCGTTCCCCGCTCACAATGCAGCGGAAGATAAATCATCATCCGCAGGAACTGCAACAGGGAAAGTCCCATGCCCAATCCAAGCAGGAATCCGGCTCCCCACAGGGAATCCCGACCGTCTGAAAGATAAAGCATCACCAAGGCCATCCCCATCAGCACCAATCCCACGGCATTCAGGAAACGCCCGTCGGCCTGGCTGCGGAACAACCGGTCGAGCAACAGGAAGACCACAAATCCGGCCATAATACAAATGTAGAAAAAACTATCGAAAGTCGTGCTGAATACTACCCCCAAAATGAAAGGTACCACCATCATGTTCAGTCCCGGAAGCAGAGTGCGGAACAACAGGAAACGGTCGAGCGACAGCAACGGCAAATCCAGCGGAGCGCGAAAGCAAACTTTCACCATCGATACCAACAGGATAGGAACGATGCACAGGATAACAAACAGATACAGCTCATACTGGAACGAAAGAAAGTCTCCCAAACTGTATCCCCCCCAGATGCCACACAACATGCCGAGGACTCCCGACCAAGTGAAAGTAAGATTGGCCCTGTTCCGGCAGTGGCTGGGCGTCACGTCGATAACCAAGGTACTTCCCATCGACATCAGCGCCACTCCAAACAAAGCTCCCTGCAATACCCGAAGGGCTACGATGGTTCCTATCCCCGAAAAATAAGGGTATATCAATCCTACCAACGCCAGCAACAAGATACTGCGCGTACATACGGCCTTACGCTTAAACGTATCGACCAGGTAATTATTAAAGGGCCCAAAGATATACAAGGAAGCCCCAAAAATAGCAATGGTTCCTCCGGCCTGAAGGTTGGTATATCCTCCCTCCCCCACCATCCACCGATGAAGGACCGGAAACAGCATATACACCGCCGTGTACAGGAAAAAATTCGCTGTAAGTAAAAGATTAAAATTGCGATTCCACATGTTCTTATTCTTTTATATCTCTATCTTCTCCAAAACACAAATGCACAGACTGTATCACCTGCCGGAAACTGACCGCCCGGTCCTACAGTCCATGCACCCTTATTTATGCCAAAAAAATAGGCTCAATACTGCTCTGATTCATTCGGGAAGTCACACGACTTCACATCGGCCACATAATGCCCGATGGCATCGGTCATCACCGTGTTCAGGTCGGCATAACGACGCAAGAAGCGTGGGCTGAACCCTTTGGTCATGCCCAGCATGTCGGTCACCACCAGCACCTGTCCGTCTACTCCCCCTCCAGCACCGATACCAATTACGGGGATAGTCAGTTCCTTGGCCACACGGGCAGCCAGTTCAGCCGGAATCTTTTCCAGCACAAGCGCAAAACATCCGGCCTCTTCCAAAAGACGCGCGTCTTTCATCAGCTTTTCAGCTTCGGCATCTTCCTTGGCCCGTACACCATAAGTACCATACTTGTTGATGGACTGCGGCATCAGTCCCAGGTGTCCCATCACCGGCATACCGGCACCGATGATACGGCGAATCACATCGATAACCTCTTCACCGCCTTCCAGCTTCAACGCATCGGCATGTGTCTCTTTCATGATGCGGATGGCATTACGCACGCCGTCGAACGGGTCTGCCTGATACGAACCAAACGGCATGTCTACTACCACCAGTGCCCGTTTCACACCGCGCATCACCGACTTGCCATGATAAATCATCTGGTCTACCGTGATGGGAAGGGTGGTCACATTTCCGGCCATGACATTTGAAGCCGAATCGCCTACTAAAATCACATCTACTCCGGCACCGTCTACAATCTGTGCCATGGTATAATCGTAAGAGGTCAGCATGGAAATTTTCTCACCTCTTTGTTTCATTTCAATCAAACGGTGAGTCGTTACTTTACGAGTATCACCTGAAAGATATCCTGCCATAATTCTTTTTCCTATTTAGTAAAATTTCCACAAAAATAGCCGATTTCTCTGAATCAGACAAGTGTTACAGCAAGTTCATCATGGCCTCGTAGGTAAAATGGCGGAAATCTGGAATCACCAAAGCACACTGATTCTGAATGGCTTCCGCCGGATTGGTCGTACTCAGACCCACCACAGCCATCCCTGCCGCATTTCCAGCCTGAATGCCATGAAAGGAATCCTCAAAAACGACACAGTTTTCCGGTACCGTCTCAAAAACCTCAGCCCCCAACAGAAAGCAGTCGGGTTCCGGCTTCGATTTATGGAACATTTCAGCCGTCAGAATCCGGTCGACCAGTCCCTTCAGTTCGGGATGCGCGGCATAGACGTTGGCCATCTTCTTCTCGTTCGAGCTGGTCACAATGGCAATCTTCACCCCATGGGCATGCAGGCTGCGCATGAAATCTTCCACTCCCGGCACGTATTCATACTTCATCTCCGTCTCAAAACGGTTCAGACGGTCGGTAATCTCCGCCTGCTCCCGTTCCATTCCCTGAAAATGGCGGTCGTAAATCTGCTTAAGAGTCTGTCCTTTGATAACCCGTCCGAACTCTTCATATTCCGGATGATATTGTTTTCCTACCTTGTTCCAAAAAAGACTGTACTGTGATTCGGTATCCATCACCACCCCGTCGAAATCAAAAAGGGCAGCTACACATTTCGTTTTGTCCATTCGATGTTTAGTTTGATTTAACGGTGCAAAGTTCTGAAATATCGGTTCATATTCCTAACTTTGAGAATTAAAATAAACAAATTTCACATGAAAGAGAACAATCCGCATATCTTAGGAGAAGCTCCCATCGGTAAACTGTTGCTGGAATATTCCATCCCGGCCATCATCGGCATGACACTGACCTCGCTCTACAACATCATCGACAGTATCTTCATCGGACACGGTGTGGGGGCACTGGCCATCTCGGGACTGGCCATCACCTTCCCGCTCATGAACCTGCTGGTGGCGTTCTGTACGCTGGTGGGTGTGGGAGGTGCTACACTCTCCTCCATCCGCCTGGGACAGAAAGACAAGAAAGGGACCGAAGACATCTTGGGCAATGTGGCGATTCTCTGTGTCATCAATGCCGTGTTCTACGGGGGACTGGCGTTCATCTTCCTGGAACCGATTCTGTTTTTCTTCGGGGCCAGCGAAGCGACCATGCCTTATGCCCGCGACTTCATGCAGGTCATCCTGCTGGGCAGCCCCATCTCGTATGTCATGATCGGACTCAACAACGTCATGCGGGCCACGGGCTATCCGCGCAAGGCCATGCTCTCGTCCATGCTGACGGTGGGATGCAACATCATTCTGGCTCCCATCTTCATCTTCGTGTTCGACTGGGGCATCCGGGGAGCGGCACTGGCCACAGTCTGCTCACAGTTTTTCGGCATGATCTGGGTGCTCTATCACTTCTGCAACCGGAAAAGCTACATCCGTTTCCACCGACCCAACCTTCGCTTGCAGAAGAAAATCATGGGAAATATTTTTGCCATCGGCATGTCCCCCTTCGTGATGAACGTGTGCGCCTGCTGTATCGTCATCTTCATTAACAACCGGTTGCTCAGCTATGGAGGCGACATGGCCATCGGAGCCTTCGGTATCCTCAACCGCATCCAGATGTTGTTTGTCATGATTGTGATGGGCATCACCATGGGTATGCAACCCATTACGGGATACAATTATGGAGCCCGCCATTTCAGTCGGGTGAAACACACTTTAAAGTTGGGTATTACGGCGGCCTGCATCATCACCACCGTGGGATTTGCCGTGGGAGAGCTGTTTCCTGGACTCTTCGTGGGTATGTTTACCGATAGTCAGGAACTGATGGACGATGCCATCCTCGCCTTGCGAATCGGTATCTTAGCTTTTCCCGTGGTCGGGGCACAGATTGTCATCACTCAATTCTTCCAATCCATTGGAAAGGCACGGATTTCCATCTTCCTGTCCCTCTCCCGTCAGCTGCTCTTCCTGCTTCCGGGACTGGCCTGGTTACCGCCTGTCTACGGACTGAAAGGGGTATGGTTCAGCATGCCGCTGTCCGACGGCCTGGCCTTTGCGGTAGCCGCCCTCATGCTGCTTTATCATTTCAAAAAGAAAATGAGAGAGAGACTTCCGCACGAAGCCTGACAAGCATTTACGAAAACAGCAGTGCAAGATTCAGTACGGACACCACCACGGCCATGGTATAGAGTACCCACGTGCTCCACCGAGAATTGGCATACGGACCCATCACCCGCCGGGAGGAAGTCAGCCACACTTGCAAAAAGATGGTAAACGGCAACTGGATACTCAGCACCATCTGAGAAATAATCAAACCCTGAAAGGGGTTGTCAATGAACAGAATCACTACCAAAGCGACGCCCAAGGAAAGCAAAATACCCACCCGCGAATGGATATCCTTCACATGATATGACTCGCCGAACATCCCGGCAAAGATGGAACCTGCCGCCATACCGCTCGTCACTGTCGACGAGATACCGGCCATCAGCAAGGCCAAAGCGAACACTAAGGCTGCCTGACTACCCAACAAGGGTTCTAACAGACTCTTAGCCTGTTGCAGTTCTTCCACTTCCACTCCATTGGCAAAGAAAGTAGCCGCTGCCAGCAAAATCATCGCACTGTTGATGGCCCAGCCCACTCCCATGGAGAAAAGGGTATCGTAGAACTCATACTTCAGCAGCTTGCGAATGGAAGCATCGTCCTGCTTGTTGTATTCCCGGCTCTGCACCACCTCCGAATGAAGAAACAGGTTGTGGGGCATAACCACCGCTCCCAGTACGCTCATAATAACCAGCAGACTCCCCTGGGGGATGGATGGTACCACCCATGAACGGACTGCCAATGGCCAGTCAATCTCCACCAGAAACATTTCATACAGAAAAGACAATCCGATGACGGAGACAAAAGCAATGATGGCCCGCTCAATCCGTTTATAGGAATTGGTGAAAAGCATGATGACGACAAATGCTGTGGTCAATAGGGCTCCCCAAATGATGGGAATGTGAAAGAGCATCTCCAAAGCGATGGCTCCTCCCAAAATCTCAGCAAGCGAAGTAGAGATGGAAGCCAGTACCGCCGTACCTAATACAGGACGAGACACCCATTTGGGCGTGTATTTCGTGGCCGCCTCACTCAGGCAAAGCCCGGTAACGATACCCAAATGTGCTACATTGTGCTGCAACACTATCAACATGATAGTCGACAGGGTGATAACCCACAGCAGGGAATAGCCGAAATCAGCTCCTGCCGCAAAATTCGAGGCCCAGTTACCCGGGTCGATGAAACCGACGGTCACGAGCAATCCCGGACCGATGTATTTGAAGAAATCCAATCCACCTAAGTAACGTGGATGGTCTTTCCGTTTTAACTCTTTGATAAAATTCCACATAGCGAACAATCTGCCTTAAAGCAATACAACAAATTTACCACACAGAAAGTTTACACAAAGCGTCAAGAAGTCAGCAATTATCAGTTAGTTCAAGGCATCCCAGCCTGCGGCACGATACCAGGCGATAGATTGTGTATAGTAACTGTTCCAGGAAGTCTTGTTCGTCACATATCGATTATACTCTCCCGGAATATACATCCCGATTCCGCAAAAACGGGCATCGTCTACCTTAAAATTTGAATATACAGATGGAGGATTTGGAATACATTCCTTAGCAATGACAGCCTGATTCAAAGCGGTCTGTACAGAAGCGATTTCCGTATTCAGATCCGTTTCAGCCACCCCATACTTCCGGCCCAATTCCCGGAAGAAATCAAGCACATCGTATGAGAAATACCGATAACTGTTCACCCCATACTGCTGCACATTCTCCATTGAAACCGAAGGAAGCGCCTCTTTCCATTCCAACAGCTTGGCTTTCACTGCTTCGGCCAGATTATCCATCTGACTGCAATCGACCGCTGCACAGGTTCCCCACAAATTATAGGTTTTATTATATGAAATAAATTCATGACATACCGCCGAGTAGTCTACACTATCTACATATAGATAAGGAAGTACCTGATCATAAGGAAATCCATCAGTAGGTGTTTCCATCACCGAAGCCACACAGTGCGAAGTCACATCTTTCAATTCGCAGCATACTTCTGCCGTACCCATCATACAGGCGTCAAACAGCACAAAATCAAGCTTCTTCGTAAAACTGTTTTTCAAGACATTAGCCAAGTCCGGAATATCGATATTGTAACCGTTGTCATCTCCAAATGCTTTTGTCCGTACAGAATTTACTTTCATCCATCCACTGCCATGTGAACCGAAAATCACTCCGTAACTGTCCGAAGGAGCTACCGTCTGCATATCCTTAAAAACTTCTTCCATAACAGCCGGATCGGTAGCAATCTGACTGTTCATGGTATATTCTTTCTTTTCTGCTACCTGACAAATCGATTCAAAGGTTAGATTGACCCCCGTCAAAGCTGGCTGACTATTGACATTTCCACGCCCATCGGTATAGAAACTCATCAAGGTAGGATTACTTAAGGGCGCATCATTCGTATAGGGCCGATAGAAAACCAACAACGTACACGACTCCTTCATATTTCCTAACGCCGTGTACATATCTATTACGTTATCACGCAAATAAGTATCCAAGGAACCTGAATTCCGAGAATTGTTCGATATCAGATAGGCCAATACGGTACGCCCTGAGCGTTTAGCCGGCTGTTGTTCCGGAATCTCATTGGAACAGGCCGCCAGAAGCACTACCAACAGGCCATACACCCATTTCTTCATCCCTCTCATTCTACGTCAGGCTTTGTAAACTTGAATTCCGGATTTACATCTTGAAGGAACAATGAACCGCCCTTCGTATATTTTTCTTTCAGCTTTTTCAGCTCCTTCTGCACATTTTTTTTCTTCCGGCTAAAAAACATGAAACATGTACGGTTCTTGCCATTCTGTTTCTGTTCCAGGTAATCCTTCAGCTGCAGACTGTACAAAGCACGACCTACCAACATATCCTTATCATCCACAGCCGCGCTATCCAAATACTGTACTTCAGTGAAATACACTAATGAATCGGTGAACGAAGCAGAAACACCTGCCAAATACACACCGTATTTATTCTTATCTTTCGGCTCCTTGCTGAAGGCAGAAGCAGCAAATACTATCACAAACAGGAAACAAAAAAATTTTGTGTAACGCATAATCCATCAATTTATGAAGGCAAAAGTACACAATTATGCGTAAAAACCGAAAGAAGACATATAAATTAACAAAGAAAAAGCCTTTATACATACAAAAAGAGATGTATCAAGACTGAGCTTGTCTTCATACATCCCTTCTGTTTTTTCGGAAATCAATCTCTACCTTATCCCAAATAAGATTTGAGCAACTTACTACGAGAATTTTGTCTTAATCGTCTAATTGCCTTTTCCTTAATCTGGCGAACACGCTCACGGGTGAGTCCAAACTTGTCGCCGATTTCTTCCAACGTCATTTCCTGCGTGTTAATACCGAAAAACATCTGGATGATATCCTTCTCTCTTTCGGTCAACGTAGAAAGTGCTCTGTCAATTTCCCTCGAAAGTGATTCATTCACCAAAGAGCGGTCGGCCATCGGAGAATCATCGTTCACCAGCACATCCAGCAGACTGTTGTCCTCTCCTTCCACAAAAGGAGCATCCACGGAAATGTGGCGACCGGAAACCTTCAGCGTATCCGAAATCTTGTCTACCGGAATTTCCAGCTCATCGGCCAGTTCCTCCGGCGACGGACGACGTTCGTTTTCCTGCTCAAACTTAGAGAATGCCTTACTAATTTTATTCAATGAACCTACCTGGTTCAACGGCAGACGCACGATACGTGACTGTTCTGCCAATGCCTGCAAAATGGACTGACGAATCCACCAAACAGCGTAACTGATGAATTTGAAACCACGGGTTTCATCAAACTTTTCAGCGGCCTTAATCAATCCCAGGTTACCTTCATTAATCAAATCCGGCAAGCTCAAGCCCTGGTTCTGATACTGTTTGGCTACAGACACCACAAATCGTAGGTTGGCACGTGTAAGTTTCTCTAATGCCGCACGGTCACCTTTACGGATACGTTGAGCGAGTTCTACCTCCTCTTCTACAGTAATCAAATCTTCACGACCGATTTCCTGCAAATACTTATCCAAAGAAGCGCTCTCTCGGTTAGTGATACTTTTAGTAATCTTTAACTGTCTCATTCTATATAAAATGATTTGGGTACAAAAGTACAAAAAAAATTTTATTCTGACAGTGATTTTCGAAAGAAAGAATCGATAAATTTCATAAACTCCTATCTATTCTCTCTTTTTGTCAACCACATATCAAAAAGGAAACAGAGCAGACGACCCGATTGTTCATTCCACGCACGGATTGTCCACTCCTATAGTCAGAAGCCAAAGAAGGCGCTTCGGAGGTTCGAAGCGCCTTCAACGTTGCTAAATCTTTCTACCTTGTGTAATTATTATTCAGCCTGAGATAAGTCGACTGCATAATTTGCACGTTTGCCTGACGGATATACACCTGTCATGAACAGTACCTGATCGGCTGATTGGGAAGCGGCTTTCATCACGTTTTCCAAATCCTGTACACTATGCAACTGCTTTCCGTTGGCTTTCAGGATAATGAATCCCTTGCGGATACCACTGTCTTTCATTCTTCCGTCGCTGACACCGGTCACTTCCACTCCGTAACCCAAATTCAACTGTTCCTTCAGTTCTTTCGGTACAGCACGGAAGGCAGCACCCAAGATTTCCATATCGGCCTGTTTTACTACTTTAGTCGTTCCCTGAGAATTCTTCAAGGTAATGGTAAAGGTCTTTTCTTTCTTGTCACGCAAAACGGTCACCTTCACTTTGTCACCCGGACGATACTTAGCCAGCATACCTTGCAGGTCGGCCATCGTCTTCACCTTGGTGTCGTTCAGTTTCAGAATAACATCGTTCTTCTGCAAGATTCCGTCGGCTGAACCACCATCTGTGACTTCTACGACCTGTACACCTTCGGTAGCACCCAGTTCTTTCTGTTCCTTACGGATTTCATCCGGATAAACTTCATTACCCATATCACGACCGGCGATACCCAGCAAGGCACGCTGTACGGTACCATATTGCTTCAAGTCTGTTACCACCTTGGTCATGATACTTACCGGAATGGCGAAACCATAACCGGAGTAAGCTCCTGTCGGAGAATACAGCATGGCGTTGATACCTACCAGTTCACCTTTTGCATTGACCAACGCACCACCACTGTTACCTTGGTTGATGGCCGCATCGGTCTGGATGAAAGATTCTACCTGATTGGCTCCCAGTCCACGGGATTTCGCACTTACCACACCGGCGGTTACTGTAGAACCTAAGTTGAACGGGTTACCGACTGCCAGTACCCACTCACCTACTTTCAGGTTGTCAGAGCTACCAACCACAATAGCCGGGAAATCATCTCCTTCAATCTTGATCAATGCCAAGTCGGTGGTCGGGTCTGCCCCGATGACACGTCCTTTCATTTCGCGTCCGTCATGCAGCTTCACATTAATTTCATCAGCCCCGTCAATCACATGATTGTTGGTCACGATGTAACCATCTTTTGAAATGATGACACCCGAACCAAGGCCTCTCTGTTCCGGAGTCTGTACCTGTTGCTGCCGGCCTCGTCCGTCACCAAAGAAGAAATCGAATATATCGGGCTGTTGAATTGTCTGAATCTTGCTACGCTGAATAGACATGATATGTACCACGGAGTTCAACGTACTTTCTGCCGCTTTCGTCAAATCGACCGGTTGCATGCTTGATGCATCCAATGCCGCCGTACGCAAAGGAGACGCAGTATCAAAAGCATCATAGAAAGATGCGTTTGCCTGATTTTTCTCCATCATGGCATACGCTGTAGCTCCGGCCACTCCAGCACTCAGTGCAATGACTGCTACTGAACCTATCGCAAACTTAGTTGTTGTTTTCATATCTTCTATTGTTTAAAATGTTAATTTCGACGTTGTTTTAACTTTTCATTTGCTAAAGTAGAACAAAATCCATACGAATGTACTCTTCCCCCGTTCTTTTTTCTGTCTTTTAACAATGGACAGAAAGGCATTAACCGCAGTTAACTGCCAAATCTGACAAATTTACATTCATTACCAGTGGAATAGTGACACCGCTGACAAATCGTCTGTCCCGCCAGAGCCCTTCTAAAACACCTATACCGAAAGAATCCCAGCATTTATAGCACAAATTCCGTTTATTTGCGTACCTTTGCACAGAGAAAGCAGTTGGTCGGTCTGTCGCTGATACTATTTGGGTAGAAGAGGAAAGTCCGGGCAACACAGAGCGTCCTACTTCCTAACAGAAAGCCGCCTGCAAGGGCAGAGTAATGCAGAAGAAAATAACCGCCTCCACCCGGAGGTAAGGGTGAGAAGGTAGGGTAAGAGCCTACCAGCCGTATAGCGATATGCGGGCTGTGCATCTTAGGAGTTGTAAGGTCATGTAAACCGGCATTAACGAGGGTTGCTCGCCCCACGTCGGAGGGTGGACCGCTAGAGCCTGCCGGTGACGGCAGGCGTAGATAAATGACAGGCTCCCCTGCATTCGCAGGGTGACAGAACCCGGCTTATAGACCAGCTGCTTTCTTTTTTCACTAAAATATACGAATCATGAATGCCCGAATTAAAGCGCTGATTCATTTCCTCGACGACGGAATATGGCGCATCCGAGAAGAAGAGGTGACTCCCCTCCAGTGGAAAATCTATACTTACATCAAGATTATTTACCTTTCTATTATTCAGTTCATCAAAGACCGTATCGTGGTACGTGCCTCCGCACTGACCTACAGCACCCTGCTTTCCATCATCCCTATTCTGGCCCTGCTGTTCGCCATCGCCCGCGGTTTCGGATTCGACACACTAATTGAGGCACAGATCCGACAAGGAATGACCGGTACCCAGGCCGAACTGATTTTTAGCTGGATCAACTCTTACCTGGAGCACGCTCAAAGTGGTATCTTCATCGGTATCGGCCTGATTATGCTGTTAGGCACCATCCTGCTGCTGATTGACAACATCGAACGCAGCTTCAATGCCATCTGGCAGGTGAAGAAACCCCGCAGTGTATTCCGGCAAATCACTGACTATTTCTCCATGATTTTGCTGCTCCCCATCCTACTGGTGGTTTCCAGCGGTCTCACCATCTTCATGATGACCTATGTAAAGGAAATGGACAACTTCATGGTGCTGGCCCCTATCCTAAAATTCTTTGTCCGACTCATCCCCTACGCCCTTATCTGGGGTATGTTCATCGGACTCTATACCTTCATGCCCAACACGAAAGTCAAACTCTCACACGCCTGGCTTCCCGGTGTACTGGCCGGCAGTGCTTTTCAGGCCTTCCAATACTTTTACATCAACAGCCAGATATGGGTCTCCAACTACAACGCCATCTACGGAAGCTTCGCCGCTATCCCCCTCTTCCTTTTGTGGACACAGATTTCCTGGAGCATCTGCCTGTTCGGTGCAGAAATGAGCTACATCAGCCAAAACGTTTCTACCTTCAACTTCGGAAAGGAAACAGCCCACATCAGCCGCCGCTTCCACGACTTCTTCTGTACCATCATCCTGAGTTCCATCTGTAAACGGTTTGCCACAGGCGGACAACCTTACACGGCAGAAGCACTCAGCACAGAGCATAAAATCCCTATTCGGCTGACCAAAAGCATTTTGTATGAACTACAGGACATGCGGCTGATTTACGAAACGGATGCGGCAGGGGAAGAAAAATCACGCGAACCCCAGTATGTTCCAGGCATCGACATCAACCAACTAAGTGTAGGTACTCTACTCAGCCAACTGGACGCCAACGGAGCCGAGGACTTCAAGATAGACCCGGCGCATTATTCGGCTGCCTGGCAGACCCTGATAGACGCCCGCAAGGAATTTACGGAGAAGAACAGCCATATCTTATTGAAAGACCTATAAACATTCAGGCGCAGTTTCCGGAGCATTTCCGGAAGCTGCGCCTGAAAAGCAAATATTCCATTCATTCTTATTTTGTAAGCTGCATCATGCGGCTCAAGTATTTACCGATAATATCAAATTCAATATTAACCACACTGCCTACCTTAATGGTATGGAAGTTGGTATGCTCATAGGTATAAGGAATAATAGCCACCTGGAAGCTGTCGGCAGTTGGGTTGCAGACGGTCAGGCTCACTCCGTTCACCGTGACAGACCCTTTGTCTACCGTAAAATAGCCTCGCTTCGCCATTTCCTTGTCAAAATCATATTTGAATGTGAAGTACCAGCTTCCCTGCGCATCGTCGATAGCCGTACATACCGCCGTCTGGTCTACATGTCCCTGCACGATGTGTCCGTCCAGCCGTCCGTTCATCATCATGCTGCGTTCCACGTTCACCTTGTCACCCGGAACCAGCAGGCCGATATTGGAACGTTCGATAGTCTCCTTCATGGCCGTCACTGTATAAGTACCGTCCTGAATGCTCACCACCGTCAGACACACACCATTATGAGATACACTCTGATCAATTTTCAACTCGTCGACAAACGAACACTTCAGCGTCAGGTGCAGGTTTTCCTGGTCCTTTACCACCTTCACTACTTCCGCATATTCTTCTACTATTCCAGAAAACATAAATTCTTATGGTTTTAATGATATACTACACTTATTTTTTCTTGGGCGGTATCGGACTGCTCCACACCACTTCTCCATCAGACGCCACGACCGAGATAGTACCTCCGGCATAATCGTCAATGTAACTGTTGCCTTTCACCAGCATATCCTCGGCCATGTGAATGGCCTTTTCGGGAGTCTTGATGGAAAATCCCTTATTGTCGCTCGAACTTCCGTCCGAAAAATATACATCATACGTTTTCATGACTTTTTCCTTTTTCTGATTGCAGGCACAAATATATCAAATTCCTTATAATACCCGCAACAGATATTCCAAAAATTTCTCCCTATGAAAACGCATAAAAAAAGAGAAAACAACTGGCGCTGTCTTCTCCTCCGAGCGGAAAACGAGACTCGAACTCGCGACCCTAACCTTGGCAAGGTTATGCTCTACCAACTGAGCTATTTCCGCAAACTTTCAGTAAACAAATTGGAGCGGAAAACGAGACTCGAACTCGCGACCCTAACCTTGGCAAGGTTATGCTCTACCAACTGAGCTATTTCCGCAATGTAGTGCCCAGAACAGGACTCGAACCTGCATGCCTCTCGACACACGCACCTGAAACGTGCGCGTCTACCATTCCGCCACCTGGGCATTTGCTTAGCGCAACTCTTTTCTTTTTCGCTGAGCGGAAAACGAGACTCGAACTCGCGACCCTAACCTTGGCAAGGTTATGCTCTACCAACTGAGCTATTTCCGCATCATTTCTACAACCGTTCATCATTTTCCCGATTGCGAGTGCAAAGGTAGTCCTTTTTTTGAAACTACCAAAACTATCGGGCATCTTTTTTGAAAAAAAGTGACATTTTTGAGTGAAGCCATTTTGGCGCTCCAAGCACTCCTGCCGCATTCTACAGCGGAAGAAGTTGGAAATGAAGACTTTTTGAGAGACAAAAGAAAGCCTTTGCATCCTTCAAAAAAACGCAAGGACGTTTGAACGAAAACGTACTTGCGTTTCAATCCAAACGTCCTTGTGTTTTGACTCAAACGCACTTGCGTTTGAACTAAAACGTCTAAGCGTTTTCCAGCAAACGCTTAGACGTTTTTAAACAGGATCAACACATGCGGTCACGATAGTCTTCATAATGGAAAGTGCGATACACTTCCAATTCACCGTCAGTATGCAGAATGGCTATCGACGGATGGTGGATACCATTGAACATGTTCGTCTTGACCATGGTATAGTGAATCATGTCTTCAAACACAATCCGCTCACCCACCTGCAGCTCGTGGTCGAACTTCCAGCTGCCCATGTAGTCCCCACTCAGGCAACTGTTTCCGCCCAGGCGATACACATGCTCTTCTTTCGGAGCAGTTTTCACGGCATCAGCCGGCAACGACTCGGCATCACGCACCCGTGGCTGATAAGGCATCTCCAGACAGTCGGGCATATGGCAGGTGAAGCTGACATCGAGAATGGCTGTCCGTATGCCCCGGTTTTCTACCACATCGACAACAGAGGCTACCAGCGGACCCGTCTGCCAGGTGAAGGCTGAACCTGGTTCCAAGATGATTTGCAAGTGCGGATAACGCGATTTCAGTCCTTGCAACAGGCGAATCAGGTGGTCCACATCGTAATCAGCCCGTGTCATCAGATGGCCTCCTCCCAAATTCAGCCATTTCAGCTGCGGGAACCAGCGACTGAATTTCTCCTCAATGTGCTGAAGCGTGCGTTCCAGTTCGTAGGAACTTGATTCGCAATGGCAATGACAGTGGAACCCTTCGATTCCTTCCGGCAACTGATCCGGCAACTGGTCAGCCGTCACCCCGAAACGGGTGCCCGGTGCACAAGGATTGTACAATTCCACCTCCACTTCCGAATATTCGGGATTGACACGGATGCCGCAGGATACCGGTTCCGGATTCGCCTTGGCCAACGGATAGAACCGCTCGTACTGCGACAGCGAATTGAAGGTGATGTGACTGCTGTATTTCAGGAAAGCCGGAAAATTCTGTGCCGTATAGGCTGGCGAATAGGTATGCGCCTTGCTGCCGAATTCTTCAAAAGCCAGACGAGCCTCGTATTCGGAACTGGCCGTGGTGTAACGGATGTATTCCCGGAAAATGGGGAACGATTTCCACATGGCGAAGGCTTTAAACGCCAGAATGATTTCCACCCCTGCCGTATCGGCCACGTGCTTGATCAGCGTGAGATTCTTTCTCAGTAACTCCTCCTCCATGACATAACACGGAGAGGGTATCTTGTCCCAGTCTTTTATCATTGTCTTTCTTATTTATTTGTTTCATCAATTACTTTAAAACGGGCGAACTTCAGCAACAACTGTTTCACCCCGGCATGCTGGAACTGCACCGTCGCCTTGCAGTTGTCTCCGCTGCCTTCTACCTTGGTCACTTCTCCCTTGCCGAAACGTTCGTGCTCTATCCACATACCCGCCGACAATCCTCCAGCCGACGGACGTGACGGCGTAGCCGATGGAGCTGCCTCGGGAATCCGCCGCAACGTACGAGGAGGCACAAAGCGATGGGGTTCTTCCGGCATCGGACCTCCGTCGAACATCGACGGTCCGCTTTCACGAGGCTCGCGTTCGTAAGAAGCGCGACTGGCCTCCTTCCGGAAACGGCTGGCCGTCTCTTCAATGCGTCCGGCCATCAGTTCCTCCTGCGGCAGTTTCAGGTAACGCACGTCAATGTCTTTCAGGAAACGGCTCGGATTACAGAACTCCATCTTGCCATACTTGAAACGGCTCTTGGCATACGACAGGTAGCAGTGGTCTTCTGCCCGAGTGACGGCTACATAAAACAGGCGTCTCTCTTCTTCCAACGCCCGATAGGAAGCCGACGACAGCGGACTGGGGAACAGATTCTCTTCCATCCCCACCACAAACACATTGCGAAACTCCAATCCCTTGGCCGAATGGATGGTCATCAGCGTCACCTTCGACTGCATTTCCCCCTTGTCTTCATCCTGGTCGGTCAGCAAGGCAATCTCCGACAGATAATCAGACAATAACAGATGAGGATTCCCCTCCTCCTGCCGTCCCTCACAGAAGTCTCGCATGCCATTCATCAATTCCTCGATGTTTTCCTGCCGACTCAGGTTTTCCGGCGAGCGGTCCTGGTAAATCTCCGCCATGATACCCGAACGACGTACCAGTTCCATGCCCACCGTATAGGCATCCTTTTCCTGGGCCATCGTCACGAACTCCGCAATTAAATCTCGGAAGCCCTGCAACTTGGTGTGGGTACCCTTGTTCAATGTCAGTCCATAGCTCAGCGGTTCGCACAACACCTTCCACAAACTTACCTGATAACGGGTGGCCGCCTCCACCAGCTTCCCTAATGTAGTATTCCCGATACCCCGTGCCGGATAATTAATGACCCGCTTGAAAGCCTCTTCATCGTTCGGATTCACCACCAATCGGAAATAAGCCACAACGTCTTTCACTTCCTTGCGCTGGTAGAACGACAGTCCCCCATAAATACGGTACGGAATGCCACGCTTGCGCAACGCCTCTTCAAAGATACGGCTCTGGGCATTCGTACGGTACAGAATGGCACAGTCGTGATAAGCATAATCTTCCTTTGCATGCAACTGCACAATCTTATTGGCCACAATCTCTCCTTCTTCCACGTCGCTGTAGGCTGCAAACACACCGATAGGCTCTCCTTTATCTTTTTCCGAGAACACCTCTTTCCGAATCTGGTCGCGGTTCTTCGCAATCAGGCTGTTGGCCGCATTGACGATGGTCTGCGTGGAACGGTAATTCTGTTCCAGCTTGAACAAACGGGCATTCTTATACGTATGAGTAAAGTTCAGGATGTTGTCGATATTGGCCCCGCGGAAGGAATAGATACTCTGCGCATCGTCGCCCACCACGCACACGAACTGCTGTTTCTGCGTAAGCTGGAGCACAATGCTGTGCTGGGCAAAGTTCGTATCCTGGTACTCGTCCACCAAAATATAACGGAAACGGGCCGCATACTTGTCGCAGATGTCCGGACGCGTGTGGAACAACAGGTAAGTATACAGCAACAGGTCGTCAAAATCCATGGCGTCACTTTGCCGACAGCGGTTCCAGTAGCGTGCGTAAATCTCCCGCACTAACGGCACTTTCGCTGCCTGGTCCGCTTCCACCAGTTCGGCATTCGCCGCGTAGGCCTCCGGCAGCACCAGGTGATTCTTTGCCTGACTGATGCGCCCTTGCACCATGCCCGGCTTGTACACCTTGTCGTCCAGGTTCATTTCCTTAATAATGGTCTTTACCAAGCTCTTGGAATCCGTCGCATCATAAATCGTGAAATTGGACGTAAAGCCCAGCGCTTCAGCTTCCGCCCGCAAAATACGGGAAAAGATGGAATGGAAAGTCCCCATCCAGAGATAACGGGCACGTTCCGGCCCCACCTGACGGGCGATACGCTCCTTCATCTCGCGGGCCGCCTTGTTGGTAAAGGTCAATGCCAAAATGGACCACGGTTCATATCCGTTGTCCAGCAGATAAGCTATCTTGTAGGTCAGTACGCGCGTCTTTCCGGAACCGGCTCCGGCAATCACCAAGGAGGGTCCTTCGTTGTACATCACCGCCTCGCGCTGACTGTCATTCAGTTCATTCAAATAATCTGTCATACAGGTTTAGATATTTCCGTCGCAAAGATAGCACAAATCCGGCAGTGTCCTATTACATTTTCTCACCTCAGCCAAAACATTTTCCTCATTCTGTTGTTATATGATAGGAGTAAATACAATTACCACATCGTATTAAGGTTATAAGAGAAAAGAGGCTGTCTCAAATTGAAATATAATTTGAGATGGCCTTTTTTGTGTCTGCAAAAAAAATCGGGCAAGCCCAAACTTCGCTCAGTCAGGACTTGCCCGTCTCCCTAATTTTTCGTATCTTAGGG
>NZ_JACJKA010000021.1 GCF_016900355.1 Bacteroides mediterraneensis
ATAGTTTTTAAACATTATCTTTGGGATATATTGCTTGATTCCCTAAGATACGAAAAATTAGGGAGACGGGCAAGTCCTGACTGAGCGAAGTTTGGGCTTGCCCGATTTTTTTGCAGACACAAAAAAGCCCATCTCAAATTTTATTTCAATTTTGAGACGGCCTCATTTTTTATGAAGTAAACTCGCGAATCCTATCAATCAATAAGCATCTCTTCCGATTACCATTCTATAAACTTACCGCGAGCACGGCGTTCTTTCAGTATTTCCGCCAAGCGCTTGTTCTTGGAAGCCGCAATAAAACGACGACCAAAGATATTCGGAATAGCAACTCCTAAAGCGATACACATAATAATCAATCCGGAATTGACACCACTTTCTATGGCCTTCATCAACGGGGTAACCTGATCGATAGATTGTACATTCATATTAATCAATCCAAACAACATACGATACATCAACACTCCCGGAATCATCGGAATCACCGAAGGGATAGTCAGCACGTGATTAGGTACATGGAACCAGTGTACAGCCTTAATAGCAATCAGACTGACCAATACGGAACCTGAGAAGGAACCGATGACCAATCCCATATCCAAACCGATATTGTTGGTACTCGGTCCTAAATTGACAAAGTTACGCGTACAAACCGCAATGATACCTCCAATGGCTACCACCCACAACAAGCGACGCTGGATATTAAATATCATCGAGAAGCCCATGGCTGAAATAGCCGCTGCAATGGCATATTCCCAATATTTATGATGAGGAACCATACTGATGGTAGGGAAGAAATTATCAATGTGACAGAGCTTCACTGCAAACGCGATACCGAACGCCATGGCCGCCACCATCAAAAGGGTGTTCACCGCCCGTACAATACCTACCTGGATGTAATTGTCGAGCATATCGTCCACAAAATTAATCAAAGGAACACCCGGCACAATGAACAAGGCACAAGCCAACAACGGATGCCAGGGAGTAGACGTCCATTCAGCCGGCAACAAAGTAGAAGCCCAGGCAATGATGGTAGCCACAAATGCAGAGATGGCAATACCCATGTAATGATTCAAACCGGATTCATTGCAAATCTGACGAAGACGCATACCCAATATAGCCGCAATGGAAGCATACAAAAACGCCATCCAGTCGCAACCGAACTGAATACAGAATCCGCCACAAGCAAAACCGGCACCAACAGCCACCTGCCAAGGAGTGTAGTTACGTTTTTTCTTACGAATTTTTTCCAGCTCTTCTTCATACTGGTCCAAAGTGTAATCCTGCTCAATGGCACGCCATGAAAGCTTGCTCACTTCCGAAATGGCAGTCATGTTTACACCGTGACCCTCGATACGCTGAAATTTAGTGAAAGAATAATCGCCGTCACTCACATTCACCATCAGCATGGTAAAACTGACATTGATATGGAGCTTCTCTTCAGGGATGCCAAGGTAAGCAGCCGTACGTTTCATGTTTCTTACAATACGGTTCGTATCGGCCAGACTCTCTACCAATAATTTCCCCGTACGCAACAATAAATCCACTCTACGATGCAGCAACTGATCGTGAGCCTTTACAGTCGTCTCTAAATGTTCCTCTAATATCATTTTGTTTACAGATTATTTCGGGCGCAAAGTTACGAAAAATATCAATTCTATTCGTACCTTTGTAAATCGAAGTTACATATATTATATGAATAAACTTTCACGAAGAGAAGAAGAGAAACAGACCGTAGAACAAATGATCCGGTTTTATTGCCGGCATAAAGAAGGAAACTCTACCCTTTGCAAGGACTGCAAGGAACTATTGGACTATGCCCACCAACGGCTGGCGCATTGCCCTTTCGGAGAACAGAAGAAAACCTGCCGTCAATGTCCGGTTCACTGCTACCGTCCGGAAATGAAACAGAGAATAAAAGAAGTCATGCGATATGCAGGCCCACGTATGCTATGGCATTACCCAATCTGGACCCTCAAGCACCTGTGGAGAGAACGATGACCACACATAAAGTGTGGATTTTTTCCACAATAATCCGTAAAATTCCCCAATACTTCCTTATCAGCCCCGGAAGGAAGTTATCTGATTTTCAGCATATAAAACATTTTTGTATCTTTGGCACGAATCTTGTTCGCCATTCAAAAGATAATGGCATCTAAAACTATAAAAAAATTGAACTTATGAAACGCTTTTTGACTAGGAAAGAATTAAAGGTAAAAAGAAAAGAAATGATTTACATGGTTATCGGCATCGCAGTCATTTTATCTCTCTATTTTATTTTTACCCGAGAAAAGAAACCCGCCCCTGAAATCCCAGTTGTTTCCGTTATGCCTGCTAGCCGGCAAAATGTACAAATATTCGGCGAATACGTAGGACGTGTCCGCGCGCAACAGTTTGTAGAAGTACGTGCCCGTGTAGAGGGTTTTCTGGAGCAAATGCTATTTGAAGAGGGTACCTCAGTCAAGCGGAATCAAGTATTGTTCATCATCAATCAAGACCAATATCGCGCCAAAGCCGACAAAGTGCGTGCGCAGTTAAAGAAGGATGAAGCACAGGCCCAGAAAGCCAAACGTGACCTGGAACGTATCCGTCCGCTTTATGAACAGAACGCGGCCAGCCAGCTGGACTTGGACAATGCCGTAGCAGCTTATGAAACTGCGGTGGCCAGTGTGGGAATGAGTAAAGCCGACCTAGAACAGGCTGAGCAAGAACTGGGTTATACGGTGGTACGTTCTCCCATTTCCGGAGAAATTAGTGAACGTCACGTCGACCTGGGAACATTGGTAGGCAGCAGCGGCAAATCCCTGTTAGCTACCATCGTAAAGAGTGATACCATCCTCGTAGACTTCAGTATGACCGCTCTCGACTACCTGAAAAGCAAGGAAAGAAACGTAACTTTCGGTCAGAAGGATTCTACCCGTTCCTGGCAGCCTACCGTCACCATCACTTTGCCAGACAACAGCGTCTATGAGCACAAAGGTTTGGTAGACTTTGCCGCTCCTCAGGTAAACCCGAAAACAGGTACTTTCTCCGTACGTGCCGAACTGGCTAACCCGGACCATGTATTGCTGCCGGGACAGTTTACCAAAGTAAAAGTATTGCTCGACGTACGTGAAAATGCCACGGTAGTTCCTCAGAAAGCCCTGATTATCGAAAAGGGAGGAGCTCATATCTTCGTCATGCGAAAAGATTCTACCGTAGAAAGACGTTTCATCGAACTCGGTCCAGAGTTCGGGAATGATGTGGTAGTGGAACGCGGATTGGCAGCCGGAGAAATGATTGTGTACGAAGGTTTCCACAAACTGGCTCCGGGAATGAAAGTCCGTGTACAAGATCCTGCCAAACTCAACAGCGAAGCGAAAAAAGAGGAAGAATAATCCACCTAAACGAATTTACGCATGAAAGTCAGCTTTTTCATTGACAGACCCGTATTCTCGGCTGTCATCTCCATATTAATCGTGATTATAGGTGTCATCGGACTGATGATGCTGCCTATCGATCAGTACCCGCAAATTACGCCACCTGTGGTAAAAATCAGTGCTTCTTATCCGGGAGCGAGTGCTGTGACCGTGTCACAGGCAGTAGCAACTCCGATTGAACAGGAACTGAACGGAACACCGGGCATGCTTTACATGGAATCCAGCAGTTCCAACTCCGGAGGTTTCTCTGCCACAGTTACTTTCGACATTTCTGCCGACCCGGACCTGGCGGCCGTGGAAATCCAGAACCGTATCAAACTGGCGGAATCGCGCTTGCCGGCCGAAGTGATTCAGAACGGTATCTCTGTCGAGAAGCAAGCTCCGAGCCAGTTGATGACCCTCTGTTTGACTTCCAACGACCCGAAGTTTGACGAAATCTATCTGAGTAACTTTGCCACGCTGAACGTACTCGACTTGCTCCGTCGTATTCCGGGAGTAGGACGTATCTCCAACATCGGTAGCCGTTACTATGCCATGCAAATCTGGGTAGACCCCGCCAAGCTGGCCAACTTCGGACTCACCGTGCAGGACGTACAGAACGCCTTGAAAGACCAGAACCGTGAATCAGCGGCCGGTGTACTCGGACAGCAACCCATGGACGGAGTCGACATCACCGTGCCCATCACAGCACAGGGACGTTTGTCATCGGCTTCCCAGTTTGAGGAAATTGTGCTGCGCGCCAATCCGGACGGTTCTCTTATCCGTATGCGTGACGTAGCCCGTGTTTCTCTGGAAGCCTCTTCCTACAGCACGGAAAGTGGTATCAACGGAGGCAACGCAGCTATTCTGGGTATTTACATGCTTCCGGGAGCCAACGCCATGGAGGTAGCTCAAAGCGTGAAAGACGCCATGAAAGAAATCAGCAAGAGTTTCCCGGAAGGAATGGAATACAACTTCCCGTTCGATATGACCGATTATATCTCGGAATCCATACACGAAGTGTACAAGACGCTGTTCGAGGCCTTGTTCCTAGTAATCGTTGTAGTATTCCTTTCTTTGCAGAACTGGCGTGCCACACTGATTCCGGTAGTAGCCGTACCAATTTCTTTAATTGGTACCTTCGGATTCATGTTGATATTCGGTTTCTCGCTCAACATCCTGACCTTGTTGGGATTGGTACTGGCCATCGGTATCGTGGTGGACGATGCCATCGTCGTGGTGGAAAACGTGGAACGTATCATGGACGAAGAAAAGCTCAGTCCGTATGAGGCTACCAAGAAAGCCATGGAAGGACTGGTAGGAGCCATCATCGCCACTTCACTGGTACTGGCTGCAGTATTCGTCCCGGTTAGCTTCCTTTCCGGTATCACCGGACAGCTTTATCGCCAGTTTACGGTCACCATTGTGGTTTCAGTGCTTCTGTCTACGGTAGTAGCTTTGACGTTGAGTCCGGTGATGTGTTCACTCATTTTGCGCCCGGTTGACCCGAACAAGCCCAAGAACCGAGTGTTCCGCTTCATCAACCAATGGCTGGCCATCGGAAACAATAAATACATTATTTATATCAAGCGCATCATCAAAAATCCGCGCCGTGTAATGGTCGGCTTCGGAATGGTATTGATATTCATCTATATGTTCCACCGGTTGGTACCCACCAGCTTCCTCCCGGTTGAAGATCAAGGTTATTTCACCGTGGAACTGGAACTTCCGGAAACTGCCACTCTGGAAAGAACCCGTGCCGTAACCGACCGGGCCGTAGACTTCATCATGAAGGATCCGGCGGTGGAATACATACAAAATGTTACCGGTAGCAGCCCGCGTGTAGGAACCAGTCAGGCCCGAAGCCAGCTGACCGTCATCCTGAAAGAATGGAAGGAACGTGACAACACGACCATTGATGAAGTGATGGAGAGAATACAGAAAGAACTGGAAACTTATCCGGAAAGCAAGGTCTATCTTTCCACGCCTCCAGTCATTCCGGGTCTGGGTACGGCCGGCGGTTTCGAAATGCAGCTGGAAGCCCGCGGTGACGCCACCTACGACGACCTGGTACGGGCTACCGATACCCTGATGTATTACGCATCACAACGGAAAGAAATTGCAGGACTTTCTTCCTCTCTGCAGGCTGAGATCCCTCAACTCTACTTCGATGTAGACCGGGATAAAGTGAAACTCTCTGGAGTGCCGATGGCAGACGTATTCTCAACGATGAAGGCATACACCGGTTCCGTATATGTGAACGACTTCAACATGTTCAACCGTATCTACCGTGTGTACATTCAGGCAGAAGCTCCTTACCGACGCGAACGCGACAACATCGGCCTGTTCTTCGTCCGCGGGTCAGACGGCAACATGATTCCGCTGACCGCTTTGGGTAACACGGATTATACAACCGGCCCGGGAAGTATCAAACGTTTCAACATGTTCAATACTTCCGTCATCCGAGGAACTACAGCCAACGGAGCCAGCTCCGGACAGGTAATGGAACTGTTGGAACAGATTGCCCGCGAAAAACTGCCCGAAAACATCGGAGTGGAATGGAGTGGACTTTCCTACCAGGAAAAACAGGCAGGTGGACAAACCGGACTTATCCTGGCACTGGTGTTCCTGTTCGTGTTCCTGTTCCTGGCTGCCCTTTATGAAAGTTGGACTGTGCCCATCGCTGTATTGATTTCACTTCCGGTAGCCGTGTTGGGAGCCTATGCAGGTATTACCCTCTGCGGGCTGGAAAACGATACCTATTTCCAGATTGGTCTGGTTATGCTGATTGGTCTGGCCGCCAAGAACGCCATCTTGATTGTGGAATTTGCCAAAGACGAAGTGGACAAGGGACGCGACATCGTAGAATCTGCCCTCCATGCAGCCAGTCTGCGTTTCCGTCCGATTCTGATGACCTCACTGGCCTTTATCCTCGGTATGCTTCCGATGGTAATTGCCACCGGTCCGGGCTCTGCCAGCCGACAGGCCATCGGTACAGGTGTCTTCTTTGGAATGATTGTGGCAGTTACCGTAGGTATCCTCCTCGTGCCGTTCTTCTTTGTAATGATTTACAAAGCCACTCATAAATTGAAAGCGAAAAAGTAAACTTACAAATGTAGCTTATGAAACCGACTAACAAATTATATCGCCTTTTACTCATTTCCGCAGCAGCCCTTCTGATGGGGGGCTGCAAAATCGGGAAACAATATACCCGCCCCAAAATGGATTTACCGGCTACCCTCGACAGTACCAGCGTAGACTCTACCTCCATCGGTGACTATCCGTGGGAACAGATGTATACCGACACCATCCTCCAGCAACTTATCCAAAAGACATTGGACTACAACAAGGATATGCTGATTGCAGCTGCCAGAGTCAAGGAACTGGCTGCCATGAAACGGATTGATTATGCCAACCTCTTTCCTCAGTTAGGATTGAAGCTCTATGCGGAAGAAGAAGGAGAAGATTATGGCGGAGACAACTATAAAAAAGATAACCAGTACGATATCAAGTTAGGAATCACCTGGGAAATTGATTTGTGGGGAAACCTTCGTTGGGCAAAAGACAAGAGCATGGCTGAATTTATGGGGTCCATCGAAAACCAACGGGCCCTCCGAATGAGCCTAGTCGCACAGGTGGCACAGTCTTATTTCGAACTGGTAGCCCTCGACAACGAACTTTCCATCGTGAAAAAAACCGTAGATGCCCGCCGGGAAAGCTTACATCTGGCACGCATCCGTTACGAAGGAGGATTAACCTCGGAAACAGCCTTCCGCCAGGCTCAGGTAGAGTTGGCCCGTACGGCAACCCTTGTCCCTGATTTGGAACGGAAAATCACGTTGAAGCAAAATGAAATTACGTTCCTGGCTGGAGAATATCCTCATGAAATCAAACGAGCTACTCTGCCGGAAGATGTGGTACATTCCACTTCACTTCCCGTAGGCCTTCCTTCCTCCTTGCTGGAACGCCGACCGGATGTACGCCAGGCCGAACAGGCTGTCATTGCTGCCAATGCCGCAGTGGGAATCGCCTTTACCAACATGTTCCCCAAACTGACCTTGACTGCCACTCATGGTTCAGAAAACGAAGAACTTTCACACATCTTCAAGTCACCTCACTATCTGTTGGCAGGAACTATCCTCCAACCACTGTTTGCCATGGGAAAGAACCGTGCGATATTGAAGGCTAAAAAAGCAGCATGCGAACAAGCAGCATATGCTTACGAAAAAGCCGTATTGAATGCTTTCAAAGATGCCTATAATGCCATTGCTGAATATAACAAGGTGAAAGAAATCTATGAAACTCGCCTGCGCCTGGAACAGTCGTCCAAAATCACACTGGACTTGGCTCAGCTGCAATACATCAATGGAGTAATCGGCTACATGGATTTGCTGGATGCACAGCGTGGATATTTGGATGCACAAATCAGCCTGAGCAACGCCGTACGTGACAAACAGATTACACTGGTAAATCTTTACAAAGCCTTGGGAGGCGGCTGGAAAGAATAACCTCATTATACCATATAAAAAAACGCGGAAACTGAAATTCTACACAATTCGGTTTCCGCGTTTTTTCTTTTTGTTTTACCTCATACGGATTTTACGCCATATACTTTCTCGTATATCTCATCCCGAATGGATTCAAAATCAGCCTCAATATCGTCTGTACCTGCGTACATCAGGAACATGGGCAGACTCTCTCCCCCTTTCCGGTAAGGAGGCTGTACATAATCCCTTTCACACAACCGGAAGCCACAACGTTCGTAAAAACCGATTCGCCGCCGACTCATTTCGTCTACCGGCTTCTCTACCTCTAAAATCAAGAGTCCCTGAAACTGATTCCGGAGTTCTTCCATGATTCTCCGGCCATATCCCTTGTTACGTACCAAAGGAGATGTGGCCAGATGCTCCACATAAGAGAAGCCTTCCAATGTCCATACGGTAATAAAACCTATCTGAAGCGTATCCTCCGCAATCAGATAACAAGTAAAAGCCGCATTGTGGTCTACATTGTGATGCTGAGCCTCATCCTCTCTCCGCTCCGATTCCGGGAAAGACTCATGCCACAGATTCTCTACAAACGCATACGACTGATCCTTCGTATGCAGGGGGATAAATTGAAGCATACCTATATAGATTTAACGTGATTATTCTGTATAAAAACGGATGAGCCGTTCCAGTGAACGCTGGCAAACTGGACAGAACACTGGTGCCTCATTGATTTTCATCCGACATTCTGTAGTAGGACGATAAATACCTTTTTTCGTATAACCGCCTCCTTCATATACTCCGACTTTGGTATACAGCAGCTTCTCGTCCGTCTGTGGTTTCGTCGGGATAGGAGTTCCCGGTTTCACCATGTCTTTCCATTTATCTTCAAAGTGTACCAAAGTCGTGATATTGGGTTCCCACGGTTCTACGCTGTAAGGATACAACGGACTCGGTGCCTCATCGTACGCATATTCGTCCGCCAAACCTCCGAAACTGTGACCAAACTCATGCACGACTACCGGACGGAACATAGAGTGATGGGCTGTGGTCAGGGTATAGGAATTATAGATACCTCCTCCTCCATACGTATCTGTATTGGCCAAGATAATAATGTGTTCATACGGAATACCTGCCAGCCAGTTGTGGATGGCTTTTACACTCCGGGTAGTCAGGTAGCGGTCGGAATAGAAAGTATCAAAATGCGAACTGACCGCCGTGGTCTTCCATTCGTTGTTTCGAGGAATGCTGACCCCGCTGTCTTTCGATTCACTGAACACGGCGACAATATTAAAGCGGTCTTTCAGTTTCTTGAACGGTTCATGATCGAACAAAGACTCACAGGCAATTTCCGCATCCTTATAAAACAAGGCTTCATCCTTTGCCGAGTAGCCTTCTGCCATAATAGCTACGTCAATGCACTTCTCCGAAGAACCACCCTTCCATAAATAACGGTGAGGAGTCAGATTGCTCATACCCCGCTGGTGAATCAATATATCCTTGGGATTGACTTCGTGTGTCAGTGTGGCACTGGGTTTCTGATACGCATCTTTCAATGTCACGGTAATCTCTGCCGGCTGTTTGGGATAAGGCACCAAAAACGTATTTTCAAATCCACGAGTCAGCACTTTGGCTTCCTTTTCACCCAACCATTCCTGAAACAGGCTTGAGAAAGAAGTCCGGTAAATGACTTTTCCTGTCGCCTTGTCCTTCATGGTGATTTCACCATTTCCCGCCAAAGGAAGCTCCGACAAATGCGTATGCCGCCCTGCCCACTGAGGAAGCGAAGACAACTCATCCAAACAAATATCCTGCTTGTCGGCATTTCCCGTGAATATATAATCCAAAAGAAGGGTCTTGTCTACAAAATAATCGTCAAAGTTCTGCGCGAAAGCATGCCCGCAAAGTGACAATCCAAGTGTGAGAATCCATACTGTCTTTTTCATATATCTTTAATTTTTCCCACAAAAATAGCGATTTGACTTATTTCACACAATTTTTGTAACAAGAAAGCAACGTACAAACATAAAAAAGCGGTGCCTTGACAAAAGACACCGCTAAAAAGACGCTCTTATTTTATCCGTGCATCAATTGAAGAACTTGATGCCGATAAAGTAGGTACGAGGCTGCGTAGGACCATAGAAATACTTCGAGTCACGCTTTCCGCCTTTATCCAAATCTTTCTGAAACGCATTGAAGATGTTCTGTACTCCTCCATTTACCTGCAATTTCAGATGGTCGTTCAACACAAAGGTATAGTTCAACTTCAGATTGAAATCCATAAAATCGGGTGTATGCTCCAAGCGGTCTTTTTCTATATAACCTGCAAAGTGAGGCACAATCATCCGGCCTGTATAGACGCCCGAAAGAGAGAAATCAAAATTCTTCAAAGGTGCAGAACTGAAAGTGAAATACCCGTAATAGTCGGGTGTGCGCGGCATACGCTTGATAGCCGCTACATCTTCATCCTCACTCCATCTCACGGCCTCCGTATAACGGCTACGCTGTACAGTGAAGCCCAACTGCAACTGGGCTTCTTTGCCATGCGCAATCTTATAGTCAATATTGGCTCCATATACCCGGGCCCCACTACCATTCCGACGTTCCTGCACAGAAGTACCTGAAACGGGGTCCGCCCCTATGCTTTCCAAATAGAACACATCGTTCAACGCCGTGTAAAACCCTTCTATAAGCAGGTTCGACTGGAAATGTCCGAAATTGGCTGTCCAATCAATCGAGCCGCTGAAACTCTGAGAACGCTCGGGCTTTAACCCTTCTGCCAAACGGATTTCCATTGCTTCACCTCCCACGGCCGCTACGTGTAAATCTTCATCGTAAGCCTGGGGAGCACGAAAACCTGTCGACCAGGTCAGACGTCCTTGGAACTTGTCGGAAGGTTTCCAAAGCGTGTTGATACGGGGACTGAAAATCACCTTATCTACCAAATTATGCTTGTCCAACCGGAATCCGGCCAGGATCGTGAAATAGTCCAATTTCCATTCATTCTGCACAAATCCGCTGGCAACCTTCACATTCTGTTGCAAGTCACGCTGGTAACCCGTCATCACATCGTGCAAGGAATTATACTGGTATTCCACTCCGCCCGTAAAGGTAGCCGGCGAAAATAGACAGTTATCCATATTGCCTACATACATAGCTCCTCCCACGGCAGTCAGGTCCTTGGTCTTTCCGTAGGCATTCGGGTCGCCACCTGCACCATAATAGCTGGTACGGTCAATATGCTGAGCCGAACCATAGACCGAAAGCTTATGTTTGTACTCGTTAAAAAACACGTCGTAGGTCAAGCCTCCACTATTGATGATGTGCTTGGTCTGCTCCGTGATGTCCGTTTCATGCGGCTGCAAGTCAAACTTGTTACCCCCACGACGGAATTCATTCGTCGTGTGATATTCCAGACTGATACGGCTGAACTGAGTGGGACGATAATAAGCCCGCAACCCGAAAGTATTCATATTGAGTTTTCCCAATTCTGAGAATCCGTCTCCATCCGCGTCATACGGATTACGGTTACGGTAGGACTGATACAGCGCAATACCGTACGAATTGTCAGACGAAACAAGTGAGGCATTGGCCCCCATATACTGTTCCCACACCTTTCCGTTCAGGTTCGACATCGTAGAAGCCACCTGAAACGAATTACGTACCGGGTCTTTGGTAATGATGTTGATGGTACCTCCCACGGCATTGGCTCCGAACAAGGCAGAACCTCCGCCACGTACCACTTCCACCCGCTCAATCATATTGGTCGGTATCTGTTCCAGTCCGTACACCCCCGACAACGCACTCATTACCGGACGGCTGTTAATCAAGATCTGTGAATAAGGTCCTTCCAGCCCATTGATACGCACCTGCGGAAAACCGCAATTCTGACAGTTGTTTTCCACCCGCAATCCCGACTGATAGCTCAACGACTTGGCCAAATCAGTAGAATTCACAATCTCAAACAATTTGTTGTTCATCACGTTGACCACCACTGGGGCCACCTTCCGGCTGGTTTCATTCCGGTTGGCCGATACCACCACCTCATCCGTCATAATAGATTCTTCTTCCATCACGAAATGCATGTCGACCACAAAGTCCTTGCTGACCGTTACTTTTTTTACCTGCGTGGCATATCCCATTATCTGTACTTTCACGGAATATTCTCCTTCCGGAACATTCTTGAAACGGAAATAACCTTCTCCGTCTGTCACGGTACCTTCACCGTTTTCCACTACCAACACGGCCGCATAAGGCAAACCTGCCTCCGAACCCTTTTCAATGACATGCCCCATAATGACATTTCCCTCTTTTACGGGACCATCTGCGTAAGCATACGCATAGCTGACGAGAGTGCATACCACTCCCATCCACAAATTGATATATTTTTTCATAATTTGCTCCTAAAATATTCATACTAAGTTCTTCAAGTCTCCAATAGAACTATCGTATGGGAGGAGCACGGAGATAGATTCCTGCCGCATAAGAAGATACGACAGGCGAGATTTCCAGTTTCTCATCCAACGAACAAAGCAAATACAGATTCGGAAGTGCAATATCCGTCTGTCCTGCTTCCAAGGAATAAAAACTGGAAAGAAAATGAAGGGCCAGCGTCTGGCCGTCGTTATGAGAGTGAGATTTTGTAAAAGGATGCGAGTGCACAAGTATCACCCCATTCACCACATGCACATGGGCAAACAGGGCCGTGGTGGCATAATAGGAGGCAAACAAGATTGCCAGTCCACATGCCACCGTCCGTAGATACCTGCGGAGACCTTTATACATATCCCTATGGATTAACTATAAATATTAGTCTTTGTCTGTTCCGAACAAAAGCTTGTAATCACGCTGTGCCGCCGGAACAGTCCATTTCTCCGGGATAAACTTCCACTGGTTCAAAGGTTTCGGGTTCAACACCTTCACTTCCTCAATCCGTTTCATCAAGTAATAACGCAAATCCTTGTCGGTAGAGAAAATAATGCGCTTGGAAAGTTCTGCCTTAGGAATTCCTGCGCCCTTAGTCAGCAAATCCCCTCCTCCGTTTCCACGGTAAGAATTGACTGCCACCTTGTATTGCTTAGCCGGTTCAAAGGGTTTTCCGTCAGCCATACGCTCGATGGTTATTCTTTCGCCACGGGGTTTGGTCACATCCACCGTATAAATAATGCCTGCCGCAGAATCAAAGTTGAAGCTGGGGTTGCGGAAACGTCCGAAGCCATTGTCTTTCTCGTTCAACAGCAACAAATGGTCATCAGCCGATTTCATCTGGTTCACCCACAAATCGTACGACATTTCCAGGAAGTTCTTCACCTCTTTTCCAGAAAGCACCATGGTATAAAGCATGTTTTCAAACTTGTACAAGTTGAACATATCGCTCACACAGATATCTCCTTTCTGGATTTCCGCATAAGCCGACAGCGGAGCACAGAAAGAAATATCGGCCCCGGTAATATCCAGCTGCAACTGATGAATCAGATCAATAAAAGCAGAAGGACCAAAGAAGGCCTCCTTCGAAGAAATGGTATGTTCAATCCGTCCGATTTTCCGCGAAACAAAATCCATGGTAGTCTCATACTGTTCCTGGAATGTATTCATGAAATCCGAATCTACGGCATAGTCCTCCATATGGACCAGCTTGCCCTCTACCTGTTTGGAAACCACTTTCCCATTCTGTTTCTTTACCGTAAAAGTAACCTCCGAAACCACTTTGGCGGTATTGGCCGGATCTATCAACAGTACAGAATCACCTTTTACATTGGCTACTCTTTCATTCCAGCGCGTATGGTCGTGTCCCATAAATATCACATCGAATCCCGGTACGTTTTTAGCGACCTCGGCCGATTCGTTTTCTATGGCATTGTCCAAGCGATTTCCTTCTGGTCCCGCATGAAACAAACCAATCAAGATGTCCGGATGTTCCTTTTCCTGGATTTCTTTCACCCATTTCTTTGCACAAGCGGTCATACTTTCAAAACGTAATCCGCTCCACAATTGCTCGGGCAGCCAAGAGGGTATGGCCGGAGTAATCATACCGAGGATAGCAATCTTCACCCCGTCCCGTTCCATCACTTCATATGGTTTCAGGTACGGACGTCCCGTCTTGACATTGATAATGTTGGCTCCCAATATTGGGAACTTACATTGGCTGACCCAACGGTCGTACACGGCATGTCCGGTTTCCACATCATGATTTCCCATGTTACCCACATCGTAGCGCATATAGTTCAACATAGCAGCACATACATGCACCGAGGTCGTATCCATATAATTATAGTAATAAGCCACCGGCTGTCCTTGAAGGATGTCTCCATTGTCCATCAAGATAACATTCTGCCCATACTTCTCCCGCTGCTCCTTCACATACGAAGAAACACGGGCCAAGCTGCCTTTCATCTGCTTATTTTGGATAAAATCGTAAGGGAAATAACAACCATGCACATCGCTGGTCTCCATAAACTTCAGTGTAACTGTTTGATTGTCTGCCGCACGCAGTTGCATGTGACTCATGCCCCACAAAGTGATCAGGCTGATAACAAATAGAATTGGTCTGGTCTTCATTTTATTTGACATTGGTCATAATTGCCGCAAAGATACGAGAAGTTCCTGATATTCCACCAGAATACTTCCTAAAATACTAAAAAACGAAAGACCGCCCCACGCT
Source organism: Bacteroides mediterraneensis (assembly GCF_016900355.1). Lineage (GTDB taxonomy): Bacteria > Bacteroidota > Bacteroidia > Bacteroidales > Bacteroidaceae > Phocaeicola. Next base: position 14,541 of record NZ_JACJKA010000021.1, read on the forward strand.
GATATTTTCCTATTTTTTCACTACTTTTGTAACCGATACAACTCAATCCCCTTTTTCATGGAAGATTTCAGCCGGATGATTGCCGCCGAATTAAAACTGCCGGAACATCGCATTGCCAATACACTCAAACTGCTCCAGGGAGGAGCAACCATTCCTTTCATCAGCCGCTACCGCAAAGAAGCGACCGGCGGACTGGATGAAGTACAGATAGGAGACATTCAGACACGGTATGAAAAACTGTGCGAACTGTCCAAGCGGAAAGAAACTATCCTTTCCACCATCGAAGAACAGGGCAAACTGACACCGGAACTGAAAGCCCGCATCACCGCCTGCTGGAATGCCACCGAACTGGAGGACATCTACCTGCCCTTCAAGCCCAAACGGAAGACCAGAGCCGAAGCAGCACGTGCCAAAGGATTGGAACCGTTGGCTCTGTTACTGATGATGCAGAAAGAAAACAACCTCAGCACCAAAGTGCGTGCTTTTGTGAAAGGCGATGTAAAAGATGAGGAAGATGCCCTGAAAGGGGCCCGCGACATTCTGGCCGAACAAGTCAGCGAAGACGAACGTTCGCGTCACCTGATGCGCAACCAATTCCAACGGCAGGCCCTTATCCAAGCCAAAGTGGTAAAAGGAAAAGAATCGGAGGAAGCCTCTGCCAAATACCGTGACTATTTTGATTTCAGCGAACCGCTCAAGAAATGCTCTTCCCACCGCCTGCTGGCGCTCCGCCGCGGAGAAGCGGAAGGTGTGTTGAAAGTTTCCATTTTCCCGGAAGACGAAGAAAGCTGTAACGAACGTTTGCAAAGACTGTTTGTCCGAGCAAACAATGAGTGTGGACGTCAAGTGGAAGAAGCAGTGTCCGATGCTTATAAGCGCTTGTTAAAACCTTCCATTGAGACGGAATTTGCGGCACTCAGCAAGGAAAAAGCCGACGAAGAAGCCATTCGCGTATTTGCCGAGAATCTCCGTCAGTTGCTGCTCGCTCCCCCGTTGGGACAAAAACGGGTCATGGGCATCGACCCTGGATTCCGTACGGGATGCAAAGTAGTCTGTCTGGATGCACAAGGTACCCTTCTGCACAACGAGGCCATTTATCCTCATCCCCCAAAATCAGAATATGCCCAGGCTGCACGCAAACTCGTGAAGCTGGTGGAACAATATAAAATTGAGGCCATCGCCATCGGAAACGGTACGGCCAGTCGCGAAACGGAACAATTCGTTACCAGCCAACGCTACGACCGGGAAGTACAGGTGTTCGTGGTCAGCGAAGACGGAGCCTCCATTTATTCCGCTTCCAAAACGGCCCGCGAAGAATTTCCGGACTACGATGTGACAGTCCGTGGCGCCGTCTCCATCGGCCGCCGTCTGATGGACCCGCTGGCCGAACTGGTCAAGATTGATGCCAAGTCTATCGGGGTAGGCCAATATCAGCACGATGTGGACCAGACCAAGCTGAAGGCAGCCCTCGACCAGACGGTGGAAAGTTGCGTCAACCTGGTGGGGGTGAATGTCAATACGGCCAGCAAGCACCTGCTGACGTACGTATCCGGCCTGGGTCCGACCCTGGCACAGAACATCGTAGACTACCGTACAGAAAACGGTCCGTTCGAATCCCGCCGACAACTGCTCAAGGTACCGAGAATGGGGGCCAAAGCCTACGAACAGTGCGCCGGATTCCTCCGTATTCCACAGGCCAAGAACCCGCTGGACAATTCGGCCGTACATCCGGAAAGCTATCCCATCGTGGAACAGATGGCCAAGGATTTGCATTGCAGCGTAAACGACTTGATTAAGGACAAGGAACTGCGCAGCAAGATTGACTTGAAAAAATACATCACCGATACCGTGGGACTTCCTACCCTGACCGACATTCTTCAGGAACTGGACAAACCCGGAAGAGACCCGCGCCAGAAAATCCAAGTATTTGAATTCGACAAGAATGTACGTACGCTGGACGATTTGCAGGAAGGCATGGAACTGCCCGGCATCGTGACCAACATCACCAACTTCGGCTGTTTCGTGGACATCGGCATCAAGGAAAACGGACTGGTACACATCTCCCAACTGGCCGACCGCTTTGTCAGCGACCCGACCGAAGTGGTACGTATCCACCAGCACGTCCGGGTAAAAGTACTGAGCATCGACCACGAGCGGAAACGCATCCAGCTCACCATGAAAGGATTAAACCAATAAGTACACACCAACATGAAACAAGATACAAAAGAACTGTGCGGCTGGTTCATCTTCTGCCAAGGCCAGAAACTTCTGGTCGTAAAGGAAGGTGACCAATTTCACATTCCCTATGCCACAGAGCCACCGGTAAAAGTTCCTGCCGATGCAACGATACATACCATCGGACAAATCCAGGGACACCCGGCCAAAGCCTACGCCCTCCCCTCTGAGGAGCTGAACGGAAAGGAGGATGCTTTCATCCCGACTGATTTGCGAGCTTCTTACGATATTCTCCCGCTGGAAGAATACCAATGTGCCGGAAAAGCTTCCCAAATACTGACTTGGGACAAGCAAAGCCGTTTCTGTCCGGCCTGCGGTACCCCCACCGAACAGACAGGTCCCATCACCAAACGCTGTCCCCACTGCGGACTGGAGATTTATCCACGTATCTCTCCGGCTGTTATCGTACTCATCAAGAAAGGCGACAGCATCCTGCTGGTACACGCCCGCAATTTCCGGGGAACCTTCAAAGGACTGGTGGCTGGTTTCCTGGAACCGGGAGAAACTCTGGAGGAATGCGTTCGCCGCGAAGTAATGGAAGAAACCGGTATCCGCATCAAGAACCTAACCTATTTCGGCAGCCAGCCCTGGCCTTATCCCAGCGGCATCATGGTAGGCTATTATGCAGAATACGAAAGCGGCACCATCAAGCTGCAGGACGAAGAATTAAGCGCAGGCGACTTCTACGACCGGGAACACCTGCCGGAAATACCTAAAAAACTAAGCATTGCCCGAAAACTGATTGACGCATGGTTAAACAACGAAATATGAAAAAATACATCCTTTACCTTACTCAATTCTTACGAAAAACGTCCCGCCGTCTGCTCAAGGCAGGACAACAAGCCATCCAATGGTATGTACGTACTTTCCGTAAATTGCCGTGGTATGGACGCACCGGCATGGCCATCCTGACAGGTATCTGTTCGCTGATCGTGCTGCTGATCATGATTGACCTCAACTTCCTGTGGCTGTTCGGAAAGTCACCGAGCATGTTCAACATCAAGGAACCGATACAACACATCGCTTCCGAAATTTACAGTGCCGACGGGAAACTGATCGGAAAATTCTATTCCGAAAACCGTACGCCGGTAGAATACAAGGACATCTCTCCCATCCTCATCAAGACATTGGTCTATACGGAAGACGAACGTTTCTACAAGCATTTCGGTATTGATTTTGAAGGTGTTTTCGCAGCTGCAAAAGACTACGTGGCACACGGAGATGCCCGCGGAGCCAGCACCATCACCCAACAGCTGGTGAAAAACCTATTTAAAGTCCGTTCACAGTACTCCACCGGATTGTTGGGCTATATTCCCGGAGTAAAACTGCTCATCATGAAGGCAAAGGAATGGGTGACCGCCGTCAAGATTGAGATGCTGTACAGCAAGGAAGACATTCTGACCATGTACTTCAATACCGTGGACTTCGGAAGCAATGCATTCGGCATCAAAACAGCCTGCCATACCTATTTTAATACAACTCCCGACAAGGTGACCGTGGAACAGGCAGCCACCCTGATTGGATTGCTGAAAGCCACTACCTACTACAATCCGCGCATAAACCCGAAAAACAGTCTTTCACGCCGGAATGTGGTGTTAGGAAAACTGTACGAGCACCATTTCCTGAACAAACATCAGTTGGATTCTATCCGGCAACTGCCCACAATCCTGAAGTTCAGACAGGAAAGTTACAACACCGGACTGGCTCTCTACTTCCGCGAGGCTGTGGCCAACGAACTGAAAAGCTGGTGCAAGGAAAACGACATTGACTTGTATGGAGACGGACTGAAAATCTATACCACCGTCGACAGCCGGATGCAGCGCTATGCGGAGGAGGCCGTTAACCGACAGATGCAGGAAGTACAGAAGAAATTCGATGCGCACTGGGGCACACAAGCTCCATGGAGAGACCGAAGCGGGGAAGAGATACCTCACTTTATCGAAGATTTGGCTGAAAGAACACCGGCTTACCAGTATCTGTCGCACAAATACGGCAGTCAGACCGACTCCATCTTCTATTACCTGAACCAGCCTCATCGTTGCAAGGTGTTCGACTATCAACTGGGACAAAAGGATACTACCTTCAGCACCATGGACTCTATCCGCTATATGGAGCGCTTCATGCACTGCGGTTTCGTGGCCATTGCTCCCCACACTGGAGAAGTCAAGGCCTGGGTGGGCGACATCAACTTCCAGTCATGGAAATATGACAAGGTATTGTCCAAACGTCAGCCTGGCTCTACCTTCAAACTCTTTGTCTACGCAGAAGCCATGAACCAGGGACTATCTCCCTGCGATTTGCGGGTGGATGAAAATATTCCTTGGGAAGTGGAAGAAAAAGGGGAAAAGAAGCTCTGGATGCCACACAATGCCAACGGAGGAGCCACACTCGACACCATGTCCCTGAAAATGGCCTTTGCTCAGTCGGTCAACACCATCGCGGCCAACGTGGCCCACGAGGTAGGTATCCATCAAATAGCCACCACTGCCCGTAAAATGGGTATCCGCACCCCACTGGAAGAAACGCCGGCACTGAGTCTGGGTGCTTCCGATGTTTCCTTGCTGGAACTCGTTTCGGCTTACGGCACAGTAGTCAACGACGGAGAAGCCATCCGTCCAATCCTCATTACCCGTGTGGAAGACAAAGACGGGCACGTCATCTATGAAGAAAAGCCGGAAAAGACGCAAGCCATCCCCTATGCCAGCGCCTACCTCATGCAGCAGATGCTGAGAGGTGGACTGACTTGTCCGAGAGGTACCTCACAGGCACTCTGGCGCTTCCGCATCTTTGACAAAGGCACCGAATTCGGCGGAAAGACCGGGACTTCGTCCAACCACTCCGATGCCTGGTTCGTGGGTGTCAGTCCCAATCTGGTGGGAGGTGCCTGGGTAGGCGGAGAATACCGCAGCATCCATTTCCGCACGGGCGAACTGGGGCAAGGCAGCCGTACAGCCCTTCCGGTATTCGGTTACTTCATGGAAAAAGTGCTGGCCGACCCCAAGCTGGCTCCGCTCTATGTGGCGAAGTTCCCGCAACCAAAGGAAAAACTGGACCGCTCATGGGACTGCAACGACTATTATCCGCATTACAGTGACAGCGATTCCATCTACATGGCTTTGGGAGACTCCCTCCGGTTCGAAGGCGAGGAGGATCTTCCATCCATTGAATAAATCACTGTTTATCAGCATTTTGAAAGTTCCCCAAAAACGCAAGTGCGTTTCAAGGAAAACGCTTTGACGTTTGAGACAAAACGCAAGGACGTTTTACCTGAAACGCACTTGCGTTTTGGTTTAAACGTACTTGTGTTTCAGTCCAAACGCACTTGCGTTTTTTAACGACCTTCAAAACAGCCTTTAAGTATGCAAAAATCTACCCCTTATTCTTTCTTTTTTATTTTTTTTCTTACCTTTGCGGTGCATCCTTACAAGGGGTGTCTGTAACAACAGAAACACTTTAAACATAAAAATATTAGAGATTATGATGACTATTGACAAATTCAACTTTGCCGGCAAAAAGGCAATCGTTCGTGTGGACTTCAATGTACCTTTGAACGAAGAAGGTAAAATTACTGACGATACTCGTATCCGTGGTGCACTGCCTACTTTGAAAAAAATCTTGGCAGACGGTGGTGCTTTGATTATCATGTCACACATGGGTAAACCAAAAGGCAAAGTAAACGCTAAATATTCTTTGAGCCAGATTGTAGACGCTGTAGCTGCTGCACTGGGTACTCCGGTAAAATTTGCTCCGGACTGCGCAAAAGCTCAGGACGCTGCTGCTGCCTTGAAACCGGGTGAAGTATTGTTGCTGGAAAACCTGCGTTTCTATCCTGAAGAAGAAGGCAAACCGGTAGGTATCGAAAAAGAAGATCCTGCATACGAAGATGCAAAGAAAGAAATGAAAGCTCGTCAGAAAGAATTCGCCAAGACTTTGGCTTCTTACGCTGACTGCTACGTAATGGATGCATTCGGTACTGCTCACCGTAAACACGCTTCTACAGCTGTAATCGCTGACTACTTCGATGCAGACCACAAGATGCTGGGTTACCTGATGGAAAAAGAAGTAAAAGCTGTTGACAACGTATTGAAAGACATCAAACGTCCGTTCACTGCCATCATGGGTGGTTCTAAAGTTTCTACTAAGATCGGTATCATCGAAAACTTGATGGACAAGGTAGACAACCTGATTCTGTGCGGTGGTATGGCATTCACTTTCGCTAAAGCTCAGGGTGGTCACATCGGTAACTCACTGGTAGAAGATGACAAACTGGATCTGGCTTTGGACATCATTGCTAAAGCTAAAGCTAAAGGTGTAAACTTGGTATTAGGTTGCGACTGCATCGCTGCCGACAAGTTCGCTAACGACGCCAACACTCAGGTTTGCGACGACAAGAACATTCCTGACGGATGGATGGGTCTGGATGCAGGTCCTAAGACTCGCGAAGAATTCAAACAGGCCATCAAGGGTGCTAAGACTATCCTGTGGAACGGTCCTGCCGGTGTATTCGAATTCGACAACTTCGCCGGTGGTTCTAAGGCTATCGCTGAAGCAATCGCTGAAGCAACTAAAGAAGGTGCCTTCTCACTAATCGGTGGTGGTGACTCTGTAGCTTGCATCAACAAGTTCGGTATGGCTGACCAGGTATCTTACATCTCTACTGGTGGTGGTGCTTTGCTGGAAGCTATCGAAGGTAAAGTTCTTCCGGGTATCGCTGCAATCCGCGGTGACAAATAAAGATTCGTCTTTATAATGTAATATAACCCAAGGCATGGCTTTAAAAGCCATGCCTTTTTATTTTCCCCAACGACGAAACCCTCCACATTATTTTGATAAGAAATTGTTTTTTACGAAATTTGTCCCTCATACCCAACGAAAACATTATGCACAAATTTCTATATATCGTCTGCCTGCTGTTGTCTGTCACATTCACACAGATGAAAGCACAGATATTCCAATACATTGGTATAGACGACGGACTGAGCAGTCGCCGGGTGCTTTCTCTCCAACAAGGGGAACACGACTACATATGGATTCTCACCCACAAGGGCATCGACCGCTACAACGGAAAACAATTCACCCACTATCCTCTTATCAAGAATGGAACAACCATCAGTTGTTTCCCCAACCTGAACACCCTTAAAACAGACAAGGACCAGCAATTGTGGGAAATCGGAAAAGACGGTCTGGTCTTCAGTCTGGACGAAGCACAAGATTCTTTCCAGCTGATGTTCGACCTTCATCAGCAATTTCCTGAAACACAAAACATCCCGGTAACATGTACTTACATGGATGAAGAAAAAAATATCTGGTTCTGCACCGAAAAGAGTCTGTATGTCTACAACGGTACTAACCGGAAAAGCCATAAAATCGGCCAAAAGATTCCAGGAAAAGTGACGTGCATGATACAGGCTCACGGAAACAAATATTTTATTGCCAACGAAGAGCATCTGTATTCTGCTACCTTTCATAATGGATTGCTGGAAAACATCCAGAAGGTAAATATTCCCCCCATCCATATCATTGACTACATTTACTATCACAAACCGACAAAAAAGCTCATTATCAATGCCTTGCTCGACAAGTTATTCATCTATACTCCCACCACTGGAGAACTGACTGACTTAGGAAATCATCTGAAAGACATCGGGGTAAACACCATTATACCCAACCGGGAAAATTCGGAAGAGGTATTCATTGCCACTGACGGAGACGGTGTCTACAAACTCAATATTCCCCAGAAGCGTCTCTCTCATTTCCTTCAGGAGGACAATGAGAGTCTGAACAAGATGAACGGCAACATTATCAAGGATATCTACATGGACCGTACCAACCGGATATGGAACGTGCTTTATCCCATCGGCATTACCATCTACTCAGAAAGATATCCCCAATACCAATGGTATAAGCATGCCCCCAACAATCCCAATACCTTGTCCAACGACTGTGTAAACGGAATCATGGAAGACTCAGACGGCGATATCTGGTATGCTACCTGCAACGGAGTGAGTTGCTTCAACTCCCGTGAAAAAAGATGGAAAAATTATTGCACGTCAGATGAACTCCCCAACTATGAGAATCATATCTTTCTGTCACTCTGTGAAGTAAAGCCGGGAATCATACTGGCCGGAGGCTATATGTCTGGTATTTTCCTTATAGAAAAGAAAACGGGCAAAGCTACCTTCCATCAACAAGGAGAATCCCCCATCAGAGAAACGCCCGACAAATATATCCGTGGAATCATCGTAGACAAACAGGGGGTGGTATGGAGTGGAGGTTTCTACAGCCTGAAAGGATTCAATCCTCGCACCGCTGAAAAACAGGAATACAATTCTCCCTATCCCATTACATTCCTACAGGAGAAAGACGAAAACTCTTTATGGGTAGGAAGCATCCATGGATTATATGTGTTCGACAAGAAACAGAAACGGCTCCTGCCTTATCAAGGAAAGGAAGAAATTGGCTGTGTGAATGCCATATACCATACCTCCGACTTGCGAAAAACGTATGTGGGCACTTACGGAAATGGCCTGTTTATCATTGACAACCAAACAAAAGAAATCACCCATTGTGTGGCCAACAACAGTGGATTGCTGACCAATAACATTTACAGCATTGTACCCGACAAAAACGAAAATCTGTTTTTAGGGACAGAAAACGGCTTATCTTTCTATAAGCCTAAAGACCACACGTTTACCAACTGGACCCGGGAACAAGGACTCTTAGCCTCCAACTTCAATTCTACCGCCGGCCTTCACACACGCGACGGCCGTCTTATCTTCGGGAGCAATGAAGGGGTAATCATCTTACCGGACAGTCTGGAACTGCCCTCCAGCTTCTCCAGCCACATGGTGTTCTCCAACCTGAACATCATGTACCATCCTGTACACCCCATGGAACCCCACTCACCGCTGAAGAAGATTTTGGATGAAACCAACTTCATCCAGCTGGAATACGACCAGAACACATTTTCGATGGAAGTGTCGTCCATCAACTTTGACAATCCTTCAAGCATCCTGTACAGCTGGAAACTGGAAGGATTCTATGACGAGTGGACGCCTCCTACCCACAATGGCACCATTCGTTATACCAATCTCTCACCGGGGAACTATACCTTGAAAGTACGTTCCATCCTGCTCGACAACCAACAGGTACTGGAAGAAAGAGAAATCGGTATTTTAGTAGAACGTCCTTTCTGGCTGACGTTCTGGGCCTTCATGCTCTATGCTTTGCTGATTGCCGGGGCAGCGTATGCCTTCCTCCGATACCAAATTATCAAACGTGAGCGGAAAACCTCGGAAGAGAAAATCAATTTCTTTACACATGCCGCACACGACATCCGTACTCCCTTGACCATGATCAAAGGCCCATTGGGCGAAGTCATGGAAAAAGAGAAACTGAGTGAAAACGGCAAAAAGAACCTCCAGCTGGCCATGGAAAGCACGGAAAACCTGGCGGAACTGGCCGACAACCTGATTAATTTCCAGAAAGAGGAACTCTATTCCTCACAGACCATTGTCACCGAACATGAACTGAACCATTACCTGAGCAACTACTTGCATCAGTTTGAAAGTTTTGCCCAACAAAAAAACATCCAACTTTCGTACGAGAGTACTTTTGACCACCTTTCGGCCTGGATTGACGTAAGCAAAATGGACTCCATTCTGCGCAACCTACTGTCGAATGCCCTCAAATACACCCCGTCGGGAGGAAAGGTTTCCATGAAAGCAGATGCCAACAAAAACAACTGGATGCTGACCATCTCGGATACAGGAATTGGCATGAACAAGGAAGAGCAGAAAAAACTTTTCAAGTACTTGTTCCGAGGACATAATGCGGCCAATCAGACCAATACCGGATGTGGCATCGGCATGCTGCTGACTTACCGCCTGATTGAAAACCACGAAGGAAAAATTACTTTTCAAAGTACGGAAAACGTGGGAACCAGCTTCCAGTTAACTTTCCCTATACGGAGCAAAAACTATCAGTACAAGGACACAGACCAAAAAGTGGAGACCAATACCGCCCCTGTCGCCTCTCTTCAGGTAACTAACCAGGTGACTTCTTCACAAGACACACCGCCGACTACACAAACGGATGAGAAGAAACCATTGATACTGGTCGTGGAAGACAATGCCTCCTTGCGCGCCTTCATCCAGCAAAGCCTGTCGGATACATATCAGACAGAAGGAGTGGAAAACGGAAAAGAGGCCATCGACTTTGTGCAAACGAAACAGCCCGACCTGATTCTGTCGGACATCATGATGCCCGTCATGGATGGAAGAGAAATGTGTCAACGGTTGAAAGGAAACATGGAAACCAGTCACATCCCTATCATCCTGCTCACCGCTTTAGGCGACAAGGAACATATTCTGGAAGGACTGGAAATCAAGGCCGACCAGTATCTGGTGAAACCCTTTGACGTACATATCCTGAAGGCGACCATCCACACCCTGATTGAAAACCGGAAAATGATTCGCAACCGTTTCCGGTCGGCAGTTACCGCATTGCCGGAGGAGAGCGAAACCCACATCGAGCTGCCTACCAGCCTGGATGATGAATTCATTCAGAAAGTAACCGAACTGGTTAAAGAGGGACTGGGTAAGAACTTCAATGTAGACACATTATGCGCCTCCGTCAACATGAGCCGCACCAGTTTCTACAACAAAATCAAAGCCCTGACCGGTATTGCCCCGGCAGAATTCATCCGGAATATCCGCATGCAGGAAGCAGCCCTGATGCTGAAAAGCCAGCGTTATACCGTAGCAGAAGTATCTGACAAAATGGGGTTTGCTGATCCGAAATACTTTACGGACACCTTCAAGAAATTTTACGGTGTACCGCCCAGCACTTACATGAAGAAAAATTAAAAAGACAAATGATATGAATTTTTATTTAAGATCGTTCCTAATTTTTTTCCGTATCGGTGTCTTCACCATCGGTGGAGGCTATGCCATGGTTCCACTGATTGAGGCCGACCTGGTAGACAAACGGAAATGGATTGGCAAAGAAGACTTTCTGGATCTGATGGCCTTGGCCCAAACCGTTCCTGGTATCTTTGCCGTCAACATAGCCATATTCATCGGCTATAAGCTCAAAGGGTTCTGGGGAGCTTTCTGGATGGCATTGGGCACCATCCTTCCCTCGTTTCTCATCATCCTGGCCATTGCCCTTTTCTTCCGGCAATTCCAGCATGTAGAAGCAGTGGAACACGTTTTCAAGGGAATCCGTCCTGCTGTAGTGGCCCTGATTGCCGCCCCTACCTTCAAAATGGCCAAGTCAGCTCGTATCAATCGGTATAACATTTGGATTCCAGTAGTTTCTGCACTGCTGATATGGCTTTTGGGGTTCTCACCCATCTATGTCATTATTCTCAGCGGACTGGGGGGCTATCTCTACGGACGCTATCAGAAGAAATATAACTAACGTATAAAAACCAACACTATGGCACTATTATTACTGAAACTATTCTATACATTCTTCAAGATAGGCTTATTCGGATTCGGTGGCGGTTATGCCATGATTTCCATGATTCAGGGAGAAGTAGTGACACGCTACGGCTGGCTCAGCACTTCTGACTTCACCGACATTATTGCCATCAGTCAGATGACCCCCGGCCCTATCGGAATCAACTCCGCCACTTATGTAGGCTATACGGCCATGGTCAATGCGGGTTACTCACACTACATAGGCATTTTAGGGTCGACCGTGGCCACTCTTTCCGTTGTGTTGCCCTCCTTTATTCTCATGGTTTTTATCAGCCGCTTTTTTCTGAAATATCAGCGACACCCAGCTGTGGAAGCCGTATTCAAAGGACTTCGTCCGGGAGTAGTGGGTTTGCTGGCCGCTGCCGCACTGGTACTGATGAACGGAGAGAACTTCGGAACGGATACTTACCAAATCGTAATCAGTATCCTGCTCTTTATAGCCGCCTTCATCGCTTCACACCGCTACAAGATGAATCCGATTCTCCTGATTATCTGTAGTGGCGTATTAGGATATTTTCTATACTAAGGTTCAATCCTCCCCGTCCCTCGGCTCCATAGTCTGAGGAGCTGGGATGGAAAAATCACGGTCGGCAAACAGAGAAGCCAATCCGGAAATCTGTTTCAGGCGGAGAAGTTCATCCTTATCCATTCCAATGTTCTTCATAATCCAGTTATCTGACATACCGGCTTTTGTCAGTTCTGCGACGATATGCGTCATCAGTCCAATGTCATGAGAACCTCTTGCCCGGTTATGGCGAATGGTAGAACCCATCCGGTGCGACAAGTCCTTATCGATGACCACTACCGGCAACATTCCTTTTTCCCGCTCATAAATCCGTTTGGATGTTTTCAGCACCTGATAACGGTGAAAGCCGTCCACAATAATATATTTATCATTCTCCTTGTCATAATAACAGACACAAGGCATGGTAAATCCATCCTCCCAAATGGATAATTCCAACAATTTCATCTCGGGAGGTGCTACCACGTTCGGATTATAATCATTGGCATATACTTTCTCAACCGGTACTGCTTTCACATTGTACACCGGACTTTTTGTTTCTTTCAATTCCATATCTTCTTATATTGTTGTAAAATATAATCTTTCATTTTCTTTTCTTCCTTGCTCACCGCAAATCCCATGTATTTGCAGGCATAGTCATTACGCAGAATACACAGACACATGCGTTTATAAGTGGGAATTTCCCGAAACTCCGGAATATCAATGTCGTCAAGGTATTCCATCATGACCGGATGTTTCGTCGTTTTATAATTGCTCTTGTTCCGGACTGTTATCGGAATATTCATCGCTTCCAGCTTAGCGATGGTTTCATCGCTCAGACAGCCTCCTTTCGTTCTCCAGAACTTGATGCTGGTTTGCAATTTACTCAGATAACCTCTTTTAGTCTCTTCCGGAAGCGTAGAAAGCAGAAATTCCATAAACGACTTCCATGTATGCCCTTCCGGTAACTTAATGCCTCCATACCCCATCGCGCGTGTTCCTCCATAAAGTGCAGAAAAATTGACTCCATTCACACGTCCAACCATCTTTCCCCACGTGTCAGGCTCAATGACCTTATATAAATGCAGGCTTTCAATCGCTTCACCGATAAACGGACTGGCTACCCGCTGTCGTTCCAGATTCACCCCCGCATAATAATAAAGGTCATACAAACGGTTGTAATCCCATCCAAACTTACCATTCGCCGTCCACACATCTGTAGTTTTCCAATCATAAATGGGATAAAGGTTATACACATCATTGGCAATCTTAGAACTCCAAATAAATTTATGATAAAGCTGCTGCTTCAATCCTCCATAAATTGTTCGCCAACGATTATAACTTTCCTGCGTACGAATCCCTACCAAACAGGCTGTACGCACAGCATGTTTCTTTTCATGCAGCCAAGCTGCAAAACGCAGCTGGAACTCATAATCCCACATATTGTCATGAAAGAAAGAAAAATCACTGGCCTTCATGACTCCCTTCGGCATATCGCGCACCCAAAGCTCCCGATATTTTTCATCCCATGGACGCCAGTAATGTTGATACATGGAAGTGCAGGTCCTCACCTTGAAAGGTACACAGATACGATATACTTCAAGTATATCTTTATTTTTCGCTAAAATCCGGTTGACAAACTCAATCGTATGGGTATACTGCACCTCATAATCCATAAAAAACACCCCTAATTTTCGATCCAGCTTATTTCGGCGAATGTAGTCAATGCATAAATTGAGCAGCACTCCGCTGTCTTTCCCTCCGGAAAAAGAGACATACACATTATCAAATTCCTTAAACAGAACCGACAAACGTTCCTGCGTCAGTTCATACACGTTCTTTTCCGTTTTTTCCATCCTTTCTTTTTAGTTTAAGGTAAGTACTCCAAATACGTTCCACTTCAAACCCCTGCTCAAAGAAATACAACTCATGGCCTTTTTGCACCACAGCTTCCAACGTCTTATCTACATCCTTAAATTCATCGACCACGGCTTCCAACAAACTCACAAAAGTATCTTCTTCATTGTTTGCCACATAATAGTTATTAATGACCCATGTTTTTTTCCGTATCTCCACCGGAAAAAATCCCACCACTTTTTTCTGTACGAAAGCCACAAACCATACAAATGACTCACTGGTCTTAAACGGATAGTTATGATTGTATTTGATGACTTCCGGATTCATCACCAAAGGCGCAACACATTTGTATAACTCCGGCGATGTGCCAGCCATTTTGATTGTATTCACCATAATTTTTCTGCTATCGATACAAGCAAAAATAAGGAATTTCTTTCAAAAAACTTGATTTCAAGCAATTATATATTTTCCAATAAATGCTGAAAGGACGTATAACAGACAGTCTGTCCATTGACTTCTGTATAAAAAAGCAGATTGGAAGAACGAACTTCCAGCAACGGTAGTTTCTGATTTAGAGCTGAAGCATCCAAACAAAAATAATGATGACGGTTCAAGGCATTCTGTGTCCAATGACGCAAGATTTCATTCTCCGCTTTCAACACAATGAATTTTTCACCAGACACTTCCGGCGAAAAGCCCCCATGCATCAAATCAAACTTGATATGAGGGCGTTCACGGAACAACGTATCCATCCGATTGCCTAATATCAGGTCTTCCGTCACTCCACATTCCAATCCTCCTTGCGAAGAAAGCAGCCAGAGACGGTCGGCCAGTACCAATGCCTGTTCTATATCATGCGTGGACAAAAGAATGGCCCTGTTTTCTTCCACTGCCAGCCGATGCAGCAGATTCATGATTTCAATCCGACTCACCACATCCAAAAAAGCCGTCGGCTCATCCAAAAGAATCAAGGGACACTCCTGTACCAGCGCCTTGGCAATCATCACTTTCTGCCGTTCCCCATCTGAAAGCTCCGCCATGTAACAACGCGCCTTATGTGCAATCTCCACTGCCTGCAACGCATGTTCCACCAGTTGCTTGTCCTCTTTATTCAAACGTCCGAAAAAGCCTGTATAGGGTTGACGCCCCAATGCCACCAGCTCATACACCGTCAATCCTCCTGCCTGCGTACGGTCGGTCAGCACCACTCCGATGGTTCTCGATAATTCCCGTTCGGAATAAGTCGACAAGTCACGTCTCAACAAATACAAATTCCCTGATAAAGGAGGCTGTGCGGCTGCCAATGTACGGAGCAAGGTAGATTTTCCGGCTCCATTGGCCCCTAACAGGCACGTCAGTTCCCCTCGGAAAAGTTGAAAGTTCAATCCGGTATGCACTTCCGTCCGTTTCTTTCCTACCCGATACCCAAGGGTCAAGTTCTTCCCTTCTACCACTATTTCCGATTGCCTCATCAGTTAAAATATTGAATTCGACGTTGGTTAATGATGACATAAATAATGACCGGAGCTCCGAGAATCGGTGTCACCGCATTCAGAGGTATCACTCCCGACTCCCCCGGAAGCACACAAATCAAATTGCACAGCAAGGCCAAAGCCCCTCCGGAAAGCAAGGTGACCGGCATCAAGGAGTTATGATTGGAAGTACCCAGCATCAGACGGGCCAAGTGAGGAACAGCCAGACCGATAAAAGCGACCGGGCCACAGAAAGAAGTGGTCACGGCCGTCAGCAGTCCCGTAGCCAGCAGCAAGTAATTGCGTACCCGACGGATATTGATGCCCAAATTCTCCGCATAACGCGGCCCCAGGAGCAAAGCGTTCAACGGTTTGATTAACAGAACAGCCACTACCAGCCCCGCCAAAGTCAGCAAGGAAAAAGCCGGAAGCTGTTCCAAGGAAACGCCCCCGAAATTTCCCATTCCCCACACCATGTACGATTGCACGCCCTCTGCCGTCGCAAAGAAATTCAACAGCGAAATCAATGAGGAAGCGATATACCCAATCATGATACCGGCAATGAGCAACATGACATTACTTTTGATTAAAGACGACAGAAAAAGAATCAGGGCCAACACAGCCACAGCCCCTAAGAAAGCCCCCAGAATGACTGAGAAGAAACCGGACAATGTAAACACACCCGTTGCAATGGTACCTCCTCCGGCCAGCATCACCAGAGCCACTCCCAGACTGGCACCTGAACTGATTCCCAAAATGGAAGAATCGGCCAACGGATTGCTGAACACCGTCTGCAACATCAGTCCGGAAGCCGAAAGGGCCGCCCCGCAGAGCAAGGCAGTCACACACTGCGGAAAACGCGACTCCCAGACAATGTAGGTCCAGCTGGCTTTTGCCGCCTCTTCGCCTCCCAAAATGCGCACCACTTCCCGTGCCGGTATATCCACCGAACCGAGAAACAGATTGGCCGCCACCAGAAGTAAAATCAGGAAGCCCAGGCCGACAAACACCACCTCATTCTTTTTGCCTGTGAAAATCATTCTGCTAATTTACTAAAATATTTCGGTTCATATCCCTCCAGCAATTCCGGATGGAAGATTTTTACCATATCTTTCAGCAAAATCTCCGGATGGAACGGCGATTCCTCATAGAAAGGTATCCGATTCGTGTTGCATCCATAAATCTGACGCGTACGAAAAGCCTTGAAACGGGCATACAACGCATAGTCTTTCTGTAACTCGCGGTAAGTCTTGTCATTCGGCTGGTTGTACTTTATCAGCCAGAAATCGGCATTCTCTCCTTTGTCGAACACCGTTTCAAACGCCATCGGCACCGAACCGCTGTTCGGCAATTCGGCAAAGACATAATTTGCCCCGGCATCGGCATACAGCCGTCCCGTCGTACTCTTCCCTCCGGCAATGTACCAGGCGGAACCATATTTCAGGTCGCTCAGGACCGTAGGATGAGAAACCGCCTTGGCAGCCAACGCCTTCACCGACAGATATTCTTTCTCAATCTGGGCAAAGAGTACTTCACCTTTCTGTTCCTGTCCCACCAGCAAACCGTAGAAACGCAACCATTCGGCCCGTCCCAACGGAGAGGTTTCCATATAGTCCGCACATTCTATCACAGGCACGCCTAACTTACCTACCCTTCCGTAACCGCCACTGTTTTCAAACGGAGAAAGCATAATGGCATCCGGATGCAAGTCGATGATTTTCTCGATGTCCGGGCTCATACCGTTTCCACAGTCCACCACCGTACCTTTCTGATAGCCTTCCTGTACCTCCGGCATTTTAAAATACTCTAAGTTGCAGACACCCTTGATGCTCTCTGCACAGCCCAGCTCTTTCAGCACACTTCCATGCACTACTGAATAGACCACAGCACGTTCCAAAGGCACACGCACCACAGTGCCTTCCGGCAGATTCTCCGGCACCGGCCGGGTCTTATCGGTCAACAGATAAGTGTGCAGGATTTTCAACGTATCCCACGGGTTACGTACAACCACCAGCGTATAATCCGGAAACTTCACCACCGACAAGTTGGTGGCATACTTCATTTTCAGCGTATCCCCTCCCTCTTGAACGGAAGAAGTCTTGCTTCTTCCGCCACAGGCAGAGAGAAGCAAGACCATGATTACTATATGGGCAGATAGTAAAATTTGTTTCATAACATTTATTCAGCTAAGAAACGGATATTGGTAGTCGCATTTCCTGTCTCAAACTTTTTCTTGAATTGTCCGTCTTTAGAATACACATATACATCATTCAAAGAACCATAAGGCTGGCTGATGATATATACATCTTCCGAAACCGGATCTACCGCAATTCCTCCCGGAGAGGGAACATCATTGATATCAATAAACTCTTTTTGTTCCTTCGTCTTCACATTATATACAAAACAAGAGTTTCTTTCAGGCAGGTAATATTCTGCATACAACACGTAAATGTTATCTCCCTTCTTTGCGGCATACGTGGCATTGCATACATCCTCTACCTCATTGGTCTGTACATTGATTCTTTGAAGAGTCTGGTAAATCCATTTATCTTCAGGCAAATTCGGACCTCCTGCATAATTACCATTAGACACCACATATACATATCCGTCTTTCCCGTCAAAACAAACAGTATAAGGATTTAATTTCACGGTTATATCCGAAGTCTTCGTCCATGATTTTACATCGACCACAGCTACCTTATCTCCTGAACCATATCCTGAAATATTCACATACAGTTTCCCATCCACACAGGTCAAAGCTTCCGGATATGCTCCCACTTCCACACTTCCAGTAATCTCCTGTGATAAGGTATCTAATTTAGAGACCGTCCCGTCATAGGCAGAAAAGAACACACAACCTTCCGCAGCGGTTGCATAACGTGGTTGAATAGGCTGATTTTCCCCATTATTCAACGGAATACTTTTGATCAATTTCCCTTGTAAGTCTAAAATCTCAATTTTAGAAGAAGTGCTTCCTATGGCATACATTTTCGACCCATACACACACAAATCCTGCACATCGCCAAAGCCCTTTCCATTCTGTGCCTGATACAAATCACTACTTACCGTCTGGCTTGCCATATCAAACCATTGGATTGAACCGTCATTAGCACCCCAGTTTCCTGTATTTACAATATAAGCCCCATAAGTAGTTGTAGGTTCCGGATCAGTGGTTGGAGTAGGAATATCCTCATTATCACATGCGGTCAGACCGCCCACCAAAGGAATTGCCATGAAGGCCAGATAAAGCCAATTCTTTTTCATTCGTTCTCGTTTTTTAATTTATAAATAATAGTTGATAGAAATCTTATAATTCCTGCCAGGCATAGGATAAAAGCGTATCACCTCATAATTCTTGTTGGAAAGGTTCAACGCATCCAGTTGCACACGTAACTGATGCCGTTTCCAGGAGAATTTATGGGACAAAGAGATTCCATGGTCAGAATAAGGTTTGATACGATAACTGGGCAAGTTCTGCGCTAACGTATATCGTTCTGATGCATAAGTCAGATTGTACGACAAATTTATCCAAGGCGTTTCAAGGGTGAAATTCCCCCCACCGGAGTGTCGGGGTGTATACACAATCTGATTCCTCCAGGTCTTGGAATTTGGGTCAGTCACATCTTCCGCCTGCATAAAACTGTAGTTGGTGGTCAAATAACACTTCAGCCAATCTGTCACACGAGCCTCAGCCGACAAATTCACATCCAACCCTATCGTTTCCACTTTCCCTACATTCGTCATTTTCCACACAAACATAGTAGGAACTGCCACAATCTTATCTTTCACCTTATTGTAATAAGTATCGGCCGACACACTGAGAAAATCCAGAAAACCCAATCTGGAGCCGCTCCAAGTCACTCCGACATTTCCCTGTTTCGTCGTTTCCGGGCGCAATTGACTGTTTCCAATTATCAGATAATACAAATCGTTGAAGGTCGGCGTACGGAAAATGTCTTTATAGGAAGCCCGAAAACGCAAGCCAATCTCTTCAAACGGTTTCCATGACACACTGAATGCAGGAGAAAGACGTTTCCGGTCTGCAGCCGCCGTTCCAATACGTACATCTTCCGTAATATAGGTATTCAATAAAGAAGCTGTAGCCGTAAGAGAAGTACGTTGATATTGAGCAGCCACGGCCGTCAACAACGTATAACGCTGCGGGAACTGACACTTTTCCAGGTTCGTATGCAAATAATTATACACAAAATCTTGTGCCAACGACAAAGAGAATCCTTTTCCCAAGTCTCCCCACAAAGTGGCAGACAAATAAGTCTCCGTCTGTCGGTAACGGTCATCGCTGATACCTGAAGCCTCCTCATTATAATCCCGGTTCCAGCTGTAATTGAACTTACCTAAGGCCTGAAGTTTAAGACGGTCGGAAAAACGGTTCTCATATCGGAACTGCCCGAAATAATTTTTATCAAAGAGCCGTTCTGCCGCATAGAGATTATCATAAATCACTCCGCCCGGCAACCCACGTTCCGAATCAAAAAGATAAGCTTTTACCTGCAAATCCTGTTTGGAGGTAAAACTTGTGTACAAGGTAGCTTCCGCACGGTAAGTCCGTATGTCACTGTTGTTTCGCTTACTGTCAATCAGATTGTTCCCATTCCACATCTTAAAGGGATAATTGCCGTCTGCCCGCAAAAAGTCACCATATACAGACAACGAGGTGTGATCAGCCACCCGCTGATTGTATAAGATGGAAGGATTGACCAAACCGAAAGACCCTGCTTTCAGATTGGCATTGACATGATACGATGTTTCCTGAAAATCAGGCCGGGCCGTCTGAATGCTCAACACACCTGCAGAAGCAAAAGCACGGGCAGTCTGATAAATATCATCACTCTGCCCTATCGTCATGGTCAGTTGGGACACGTTATCCAACGAAAAGCGAGAGATGTCGACCTGACCAGACTGACAGTCACTGACAGCTACCCCATCATAAACTACGCCTGTATGCTGGCTTCCTAGACTACGGACCGAAATCGTTTTCAATCCTCCGATACCACCATAATCTTTCACCGTCACTCCCGAAAAATGGCGCACGGCATCGGCCACCTCATGTACCCCCAGACGCTCCATTTCCATTTTTCCCATCACCTGCAAGGGAGAAGTCGCTTTCACCGCCGGAGGAGTCTTCCGCACGCTCACCGTCACATCCGGAATCTGATGCACCTTTCCCGTAATGCTGTCCGAATCGGCCTGCTGTGCAAAAACACTCCCTACGCCTGTAAGGACACACAAACACACGGCTATAAAAAAGCGATACCCGACTATAACAGCCGGTTCATTCCATCTTTTCATGCAAGTTTTTAATTGTAATTCTACATTACGCACGTTCTTGCCATCCTTTCCTCGAGAATGCAAGCATGACTTTGTTTTGCAGGTCTTCTGACTTACTCCCGTTTGTCTTGCCTTCCCATCTTTCATTGAAAGACAGTGGCTGAGTAGTGGGTAGACAAACGTCACTATACGGAGCTCACAGCAGCGGGACTGTTCGGGACTTTCACCCGATTCCCTTTTCATCCGTGATTTCGCCGAACGGAAATCAAAACGGAACAAAACATTGCAAATATACGGTTTTCTTGAAAAACAAAGGTAAATTTCTACAAAATTATCACACAAGCCTATAAACAAGTACCCTGGATACCCCTGTCATTCCCCACACAGAAGATGCCCGCCTTCACCCATTAAAATCTCCCCCTCATGCATTCCTTTAAACCGCCCGGCCTATTCCTTGAAATCCCCTTACAGATTCTCTGTTTCACAGTTTGGTTTTTGTATTCCACACTGTGAAATACATATTCCACACTGTGGTTTTTATATCCCGCAGTGTGGGACAGAGAATAGGTAAGGAAGATTTCCACTTTATACAAGGCCGTCTCAAAAAATCCCCCGAAGGAAACTTCATCAAAAAATCCACAAATTTTTCCATGAAAAGCCCTTGTCCACAAAACATTTTCTTACCTTTGAGCATTTAATATTTACACAAACATTCACTTTTATTCGTTTATTAATCACTAAGGCATTATGATTTTTACGGCAGAAAACATTTTGATGATCGGATCGATTCTTATTTTTTCCAGTATCCTCATCAGCAAAACCGGTTACCGGTTCGGAATTCCTACCCTCTTGCTCTTTCTTGTAGTGGGTATGCTCTTTGGAAGCGACGGACTGGGATTGCAGTTCAACAGCGCTTCGGATGCACAGTTCATCGGCATGATAGCATTGAGTATCATTCTGTTCTCCGGTGGTATGGACACCAAATACACCGATATCAAACCGGTACTCACTCCCGGTATTGTCTTGTCGACCGCCGGCGTCCTGCTCACCACCCTGCTGACGGGTGTCTTCATCTTTTATATTTCCGACTGGAACCGGACCAATATCGAACTTACCCTGATGACTTCTCTGCTATTAGCAGCTACCATGTCGTCTACCGACTCGGCCTCGGTATTCAACCTGCTCCGTTCTCAGCGCATGAACCTGAAGCAGCATCTCCGCCCGATGCTGGAATTGGAAAGCGGCAGTAACGACCCGATGGCCTATATGCTGACCATCGTACTGATACAAGTCATCTCCAGCGGAAGCCATCCCGACTTTCTGCTTATCACGAAAGATCTGCTGGTACAGTTCTTTTTCGGAGGGGTTATCGGTTATGCCATGGGACGTTTCAGCGTATGGCTCATCAACCGTATCAATCTGTCGAACAGCTCCCTCTACTCCATCTTGCTGCTCAGCCTGGTATTCATCACCTTTACCATTACCGACCAGCTGCATGGAAACGCCTACTTAGCTGTATACATCATGGGTGTAATTTTGGGAAACACCAAACTGGCTTTCCGGAAAGAAATCAACACGTTCATGAGCGGACTGACCTGGCTCTTCCAGATTATCATGTTCCTCACCTTGGGACTGTTGGTCAACCCACACGAAATGCTCGACTTAGCTGCGGTGGCCTTGCTGATTGGTGCCTTCATGATTATCGTGGCACGCCCGCTCAGCGTGTTCCTCTGCCTGCTCCCGTTCCGGAATATTACCGCCAAAGGCAAGCTGTTTGTGTCATGGGTCGGACTGAGAGGAGCTACCCCCATCATCTTTGCCACCTACCCCGTACTGGCCCAGATTGAAGGCTCCCAGCAGCTGTTCAACATTGTCTTTTTCATCACCCTCGTCTCACTGGTAGTTCAAGGAATGACCATCACCAAAGCGGCCAAACTGCTGCACTTAGACTTGCCGGCTCCCAAGGAAGGCAATGAATTCGGCGTGGAACTGCCGGAAGAAATCGACACCCGCCTGACGGACCTCACCCTGACAGCGGAAATGCTGGCCACCCAAAACAAACTGGCCGACATGCAGATTCCGAAAGGCACACTGGTCATGCTGGTAAAACGCGGCAGTGAGTTCCTCATCCCCAACGGGCAAATGGAACTGAAACCGGGAGACAAGCTGCTGCTCATCTCCGAAAACAAGCACAAGCCGGCTGATTAATCGTCAGCCAGCTTGCGTTTCAGGTATTCATAAAAGTCATACTGTGCCCGCACATCGTCATTCCCCGGTTTCCGCTTAAAGACATTCTGCAAATGATTGTCCACCCAGCAGGCTTTCCGGTTGGCCGACAACTGCAGGTGCAGCATGTCGGTCAGTTCCTGTCGAAGCCTTCCGTCCAGGATAGGCGTCACCGCCTCTATGCGGCGATACAGGTTACGGCGCATCCAGTCGGGAGAACCGATGAACACCTTCGGGTCACCCCCGTTGCCAAAATACCACACCCGAGCATGCTCCAGAAACGTATCCACAATACGAGTTACCCGAATGTTCCGGCTGAAAGATTCTCCCGGTACCAGGCAACAGATGCCCCGTACAATCAGGTCAATCTGTACACCGGCTTCACTGGCCCGATACAGTTCATCAATCATGGCCGTATCCTGCAGGGCGTTCATCTTCAAGATGATTCGTCCGGACTTTCCTTGACGCGCCAAATCGATTTCTTTTTGTATCAATTGCTTGAGTTCTGGTAACAAGTTAAACCGGGCAATCAGCAACCGCTTGAAATGAGGCTCCTTCACTTCCCGCCTCAACACTTGGAACAGGGTACACATATCCTCCACAATCTGCTTGTTGCACGTGTACAAGGCAATATCCGCATAAATCTTCGCCGTTTTCTCATTGAAATTCCCGGTACTGACATACGCGTAACTTCGTAACCGCTCTCCTTTGTCATTCTTCCGAAGTACCAACGCCACCTTGGCGTGTACCTTCAGCTTCGGAATGCTGAAGATGATGTCAATGCCTGCCTTCCGCATCAGCTCCGCGGTCGCCAGATTATTCTCTTCATCAAAACGGGCCTTCAGTTCCACGAACACCGTGACATGCTTTCCATTCCGGGCAGCCGCAATCAACGCATTGATTACTTCCGAATGTTCCGCCACCCGATATTGTGTAATCATGATTTCCCGACAGAGCGGATCGTGCACCGCCTCGTACAAGAAACGAATGAAATGCTCAAAACTGTGGTAAGGATAATAAAGCAACATGTCGCGCTTGGCGATCCGGCGATACATGAAATGCTTTTCATTGATACCCGGCAGGAACATCGGCTGTGGCTTGACTATCTGAGGAATATTCGGATTCGGGTTCGGCAGGAACGACAGATTCTCCAAGTTCAGATGCTTGTCGCCCGGCACCAGTTCTTCCCGGTTGATGCCCAGTGCTTCCACCAACGCATCCAGAAACTCCGCCGGCATTTTCCGGTCGTACACAAAACGGCAGATAGCCCCGATCTTCCGTTTTTTCACTTTTTCCTTCAGCTTCTCCACCATGCTCTCTGCCGGCACATCATCCACAAACACGTCGGCATCGCGCGAAATCTTACAACAATAACTACATTCCACCTCATACCCCACAAACATTTCCTGCAAATTCGCTTTGATGATATCTTCCAGAAACATCAGATAATAATTTCCGTCATGGAAAGGCAGTTCCACAAAACGGGGCACTTTGCTATACGGCATCTTGATGAGATAATATTCCGACTTGTCCGCTCCGGGCTTCTGGACTTTCACCGCCAGATACAACCGCTTATCACGCAAAAAGAAACGTACGTTCTCCGGTTCCATCTTCATCGGCTGGAGGTAAGGAAAGACTTCTTCCATGAAAAAACGATGCACAAACTCCTTGTGAAAGTCCTCTACCTCGCTCTTGCTCTGATAAAAGATGACATGATTCCGTCGCAGTTCGGGAAGTATCTTCTGCTCATAAATGCGTACACGGTCTTCCAGCTGACGGTTTACCACCTCCGTAGTGCGTCGAATCAAGTCATGCGCCTCCTCTACCGTCATGTCCTCGCTCTTTCCTCCGGAAGCTACTGCCTTGTGTTCTGCCACACGGACCTGATAAAACTCTTCCAGGTTTGACGAATAAATGGAAATAAAGTTAATTCTTTCATATAAAGGAAGACTGTCGTCGTCTGCTTCGAGCAAGACTCGGTAATTGAACGACAGCCAGCTGATGTCGCGGTTGAAATATTTATAATGGCTTTCCATACATAGAATCCTTCAAGGTTTTCTCAAATGTAGTATCTTTGCCGGACAAAAACAACAGAAAAATGAAAAGAATAGGACTCCTGTCCGACACCCATGGTTATTGGGACGAACGTTACCTGAAATATTTTGACCCCTGCGACGAGATATGGCATGCAGGAGACATCGGTTCACAGGAAGTGGCCGACCGCCTGGCTGCCTTCCGTCCCCTCCGGGCGGTATACGGCAATATCGACGGACAAGACTTGCGACTGCGTTTTCCGGAAATCAACCGGTTCCAACTGGAAGGAGCCGACGTACTGATGAAACACATCGGAGGATACCCCGGCAAATACGACCCTTCCGTCCGGCAGATTCTCCACACACAGCCTCCGCAACTGTTTATCAGCGGTCATTCTCATATTCTCAAGGTCAAATACGACCCCAAACTGCACTTGCTGCATATCAATCCGGGAGCAACCGGGAAATATGGTTTTCATAAGGTGCGCACCTTGGTACGTTTTTCCATAGCCGACGGAAACTTCTCCGACCTGGAAGTCATTGAACTGAATGATTAAGCCTGAAAAGTCTTGTTGCATTCAAAAATCTTTCCGAAATTTGCGCAAAAATCAAAAAACTATATGAAAACTTATCTAGTTACTGGAGCTGCCGGATTCATCGGTGCCAATTATATCAAATATATCTTGGCCAAGCATGATGACATAAAGGTTGTCATTCTGGACGCTTTGACATACGCTGGAAATCTGGAAACCATTTCGTCGGACATCGACAACGAACGCTGTTTCTTCATCAAAGGAAATATCTGCGACCATGACCTGGCCGACCGGTTGTTTGCAGATTACAAATTTGATTATATCGTCAACTTTGCTGCCGAAAGCCACGTGGACCGCAGTATTGAAAATCCACAATTATTCTTACAGACCAACATACTGGGCACACAAAACCTGTTGGATGCCGCACGACGTGCCTGGGTGACCGGAAAAGACGAAAACGGCTATCCTACCTGGCGAAAAGGAGTTCGTTTCCATCAAGTTTCTACCGACGAAGTCTATGGCTCACTGGGCCCGGAAGGTTATTTCACGGAAGAAACCCCGCTTTGCCCGCACAGCCCGTACAGTGCCTCCAAAACCAGTGCCGACCTGATTGTCATGTCCTATCGGGATACTTACAAGATGCCGGTAACCATCAGCCGCTGCTCCAACAACTACGGTCCTTACCACTTCCCAGAAAAGTTGATTCCGCTTATCATCAAGAACATCCTGGAAGGAAAGAAACTTCCTGTATATGGAAATGGTACCAACGTACGCGACTGGCTCTACGTGGAAGACCACTGTAAAGCCATCGACATGATTATCAATAAGGGGAAGGACGGTGAAATTTATAATGTAGGCGGACACAACGAGAAACAGAACATAGAAATTGTCAAACTGACCATCGCCACCATCCGTCAAATCATGACCGAACAGCCGGAATACCGGAACATACTCAAAAAGAAAGAAATGACCTCCGACGGACAAATCAGCATTGACTGGATCAACGATTCACTGATTACCTACGTCAAAGACCGGTTAGGGCACGATCAGCGCTACGCCATCGACCCGACAAAGATTACCCGTGAACTGGGCTGGACGCCTGAAACCAAGTTCGAAGACGGTATTGTAAAAACCATCAAATGGTATCTGGACCATCAGGCATGGGTGAAGAACGTCACCAGCGGAGAATACCAGAACTATTACGAACATATGTACAAGAATCGCTAAAAAAGGCGTTTCTGATAACCTTAAAAAGTGTCATTCCGGAAGAAAGTTTCCAGAATGACACTTTTTATTTTCCTCTTATTCGTTTTCATTTTATCTATCTATACAAATAAAATAGAATCATTTTGATAAGTTATTTTAGATTTCGCTTGCATATTTACGAAATACACCTATCTTTGCAAGCAAAACAAACAATTAAAGAAATAAAAGATGAGTTACCTTATAAAACCTGTAGGCTACAAGCCGTTGCTTGATATGAAACAAACCGAACTGGGTATCAAGCAGATTAAAGAATTTTTCCAGCAGAACCTTTCTTCTGAACTCCGGCTACGGCGTGTCACTGCCCCGTTGTTCGTACTGAAGGGCATGGGTATCAACGACGACTTGAGTGGCACGGAACGTCCCGTGACTTTTCCGATAAAGGATTTGGGCGACCAGCAGGCAGAGGTAGTTCATTCTCTGGCCAAATGGAAACGACTGACCCTGGCTGATTATAAAATAGAACCGGGTTACGGTATCTATACCGACATGAACGCGATTCGTGCCGATGAAGAGTTGGGCAACATCCACTCCTTGTATGTAGACCAATGGGACTGGGAACGGGTCATCACGCCGGAACAGCGGACCGTAGATTTCCTGAAAAACATCGTCACCCGCATCTATGCAACCATGCGACGCACGGAGTATATGATTTGTGAAATGTATCCGCAAATCAAATCTTTCCTGCCACACGATGTGCATTTCATCCATTCGGAAGATTTGTTGCAAATGTATCCCGATAAGACCGCCAAGGAACGGGAAAACCTGATTACCGAACGATTTGGCGCCGTATTCATTATCGGCATCGGCAACAAGCTGAGCAACGGACAGCCGCACGACCTGCGTGCCCCCGACTACGACGACTACACCACCATCGACCCGAAAACCGGCCTGCCGGGACTGAACGGAGACTTGCTGGTATGGAACGACGTGCTGCAGCGTGCTTTCGAAATTTCTTCCATGGGTATCCGTGTGGACAAAGCCGCCATGCTTAAACAGCTGGAACTGGCCGGAAAAGAAGAGCGTACCAAACTTTATTTCCACCAGCGTCTGCTGAACGATACATTGCCGCTCACTATCGGAGGAGGTATCGGACAGTCACGCTTGTGCATGCTCTACCTGAAAAAAGGCCATATTGGTGAAATCCAAGCCAGCATTTGGCCGGAAGAAATGCGCCAAGAATGCGCCAAACTGGGCATGCAACTCATCTGAGACAAACACACACTTTATACACAATCCCCTTGTTTCCACTCCACTGAGCAGAAGCAAGGGGATTAATTTTTTCAGGAAAAGCGCGGTTCAAATAGTTTCTACCAATTGATAGGCGTCTCGCCATGCGCCACCAGATACTCATTGGTACGGCTGAAATGCTTGTTGCCAAAAAATCCGTTGTAAGCCGACAAAGGCGAAGGATGTACGGAAGTCAGCACCAGATGCTTGTTACGGTCAATAAAAGCTCCTTTCTTCTGGGCATAAGACCCCCACAAGATAAACACCAGATGTTCTTTCTGTTCCGCCAGTACCCGAATAGCCGCATCCGTAAACTCTTCCCATCCTTTCCGCTGATGGGAACCTGCCTGATGCGCCCGTACCGTCAACGTCGCGTTCAACAGCAGTACTCCCTGTTCCGCCCACCGGGTCAGATTCCCGCTCGCAGGCATGGGAGTACCCAAATCGTCATGAATCTCCTTGAAGATATTTTGCAAAGAAGGCGGGAACGGTACGCCATCGTTGACTGAAAAGCACAGTCCATGTGCCTGTCCCGGTCCGTGATACGGGTCCTGTCCGATAATCACCACCTTCACCTTATCAAAGGGGCAAAGATTGAACGCATTGAAAATCAGTCGCCCGGGAGGATATACCGTAGTCTGCTTGTATTCCTGTCGAACAAAATCCGTCAGCCGGACAAAATAATCCTTTTCAAACTCCGGGGCCAACGCCTTTTTCCATCCTTCTTCTATCTGTACGTTCATAATATCCTAATTAAATGATTAATCCCAAAGATTCAACTTGTTTTTCTTCGCTTCTTCCAGTGACACCGTCTTCACCACCTTCTGCTTGTTCTTGTCACGCAAAGCCTGATATTCCTCATTCAACGCCTCCACAAAAGCCGGGCGCTGTTCCGCATTCAACAATTTAGCAGCCACCAGCGCATTCTGCGAAGCATCTTTCATGTAGACTACCGGCGCATGATATACGGGGGCAATCTTCAAGGCCGTATGCAACTTCGAAGTGGTCGCTCCTCCAATCATTACCGGAATGTCCAATCCGGCACGCTGTAACTCCGTCACCACATGCACCATTTCCTCCAGGGAAGGCGTAATCAGTCCGCTCAACCCTACAATATCCACTTTTTCCCGGATAGCCGTTTCCACAATCTTTTCCGCCGGCACCATCACGCCCAAGTCAATAATCTCGTAATTGTTGCACGCCATAACTACCGATACGATGTTCTTTCCGATGTCGTGTACGTCACCCTTCACCGTAGCCACCAGCACCTTTCCGGCACTGCGAGCCCCTTCCTGCTTTTCCGCCTCAATGTAAGGCTGGAGAATGGCTACCGCTTTCTTCATGGTACGCGCCGTTTTGACTACCTGTGGCAAGAACATCTTACCCGAGCCGAACAAATCGCCCACATGGTTCATACCCGCCATCAACGGACCTTCAATGATGCTCACTGCATTCGGATAACGGGAAAGCGCTTCCTGCAAATCCTCTTCCAGGTAGTCCGAAAGTCCTTTCACCAGCGCATACTGCAACCGTTCTTCTACCGTGGTATCTTTACGCCACAACAACTGTGCCTCATGGCCTTCCTGCGAATCTGTTCCTTCCTTTTCCCGTTTCAACCGTTCCGCCGTCTCAATCAGCCGTTCTGCCGCATCCGGCCGACGGTTCAATACCACATCCTCTATCCGCTCCAGGATATCCTGCGGAATATCCGTATAAAGCACGGAAGTAGCCGGATTGACGATCCCCATGTCCATACCCTGCTGAATGGCATGATAGAGGAACACCGCATGCATGGCCTCACGGATATAATTGTTGCCGCGGAAAGAGAACGACAAGTTGCTCACCCCACCGCTTACATGAGCCCCCGGCAAGTGCTTGCGAATCCATCCGGTAGCCTGAATGAAATCGACCGCGTAATTGTTATGTTCTTCGATACCCGTGGCCACGGCCAGCACATTGGGATCAAAGATAATATCGTGTGGATTAAATCCGACTTTGTCAACCAAAATATGATAAGCCCGTTCGCACACCTCGATCTTACGGCTGAACGTATCGGCCTGTCCCTTCTCATCGAAAGCCATGACAATGACGGCTGCCCCGAGTTGTTTTACCTCACGTGCATGGGCCACAAACACATCCTCCCCTTCCTTCAAGGAAATGGAGTTTACCACGCATTTTCCCTGCACACACTTCAGTCCGGCACGAATCACTTCCCATTTGGACGAATCAATCATGAGAGGTACACGAGCGATTTCCGGTTCCGAAGCCACCAAATTTAGGAAGGTGGTCATCTCTTCTGCCGCATCCAGCAGTCCTTCGTCCATATTGATATCGAGAATCAACGCCCCGTCTTCCACCTGCTTGCGGGCAATGGACAAGGCCTCCTCGTATTTCTTTTCATTGATGAGCCGGAGGAACTTCCGCGAACCCGCCACGTTGCAGCGTTCACCTACATTCACGAAATTAATTTCAGGAGACACCTCCAGCAGTTCCAGTCCCGACAACCACATATACTTGTGTGGCTGTACCGGTACGCGAGGCTGTACCCCCCGAATCAAATCCTGGTATTTGGCGATATATTTTTCTGTGGTACCACAACATCCCCCGATGATGTTAACCAGTCCTTCGTCGATGTATTCCTTCACTTCGGCTGCCATATCTTCCGGGGTCTGGTCATACTGTCCCAACGTGTTCGGCAGTCCGGCATTCGGATAGGCACTAATATAATAAGGTGCACGAGAAGCCAGTCTTTCCAGAAAAGGCTTCAACTGACGGGCCCCGAACGAACAGTTCAGTCCGACAGAGAAAATATCCGCATGTTCCACTGAAGCTAAAAACGCATCCAGTGTCTGTCCCGACAACGTACGTCCACCCACATCCGACACCGTAACCGACAGCATCAACGGCACCTTCCGGCCTGTTTTCTCCATCGAAAGTTCAGCTGCCCGAATGGCTGCCTTGGCATTCAGCGTATCGAAAATAGTTTCAATCAGCAAGGTATCTACCCCGCCTTCCAACAAAG
Organism: Bacteroides mediterraneensis; assembly: GCF_016900355.1. Lineage (GTDB taxonomy): Bacteria > Bacteroidota > Bacteroidia > Bacteroidales > Bacteroidaceae > Phocaeicola. The sequence goes on from NZ_JACJKA010000021.1 coordinate 45,688, forward strand.
CCTCCATCTGCTCACAATAAGCCGCCTGCAATTCGTCGAAGGTCAATGCCCGGAAAGCCGGATTGTTCACATCCGGACTCATGGAGCACGTCTTGTTGGTCGGCCCTACGGAACCTGCCACAAAACGAGGCTTCTCCGGATTCATCGCCGTAAACTCATCGGCTATCCGACGAGCCAGACGGGCGGCTGCCAAGTTGATTTCCCGGCAATAAGCCTCCACATGATAGTCGGCCATTGACACCGAAGTGGCATTAAATGTATTCGTTTCGATAATGTCGGCTCCCGCTTCCAAATATTTCCGGTGAATTTCTTCTATCACCTCCGGTCGCGTAAGGCACAGCAAGTCGTTGTTCCCTTTCAGCTGTCCTTTCGCATCTTTGAAACGAGTCCCGCGGAAATCCGCTTCCGACAAATTGTATTGCTGTATCATCGTACCCATCGCCCCGTCGAGCACCAGGATACGTTCCCGTACCAGTTGTTGTATTGTCTTTGTCTGCATAGGCATGGTACACCTTTTAGTAGTTTAGTTTAGCGTTTGAACATGCGGTCCATCATCCGCCGGTCTTCTTTCTCTTTCAATGTCTGACGTTTGTCATATTGTTTCTTACCCTTGGCCAGCGCAATGACCACCTTGGCCAGTCCGCGTTCATTGATATACATACGGGTAGGCACAATGGTAAAGCCCGGTTCTTCAGAAGTACGCTGCAACTTGCGCAACTCCTTCTTGGTCAGCAGCAACTTACGGTCACGACGCGCCGTATGGTTGTTGTAAGAACCATAAAAATACTCGGCAATGTGCATGTTCTTCACCCACAGTTCCCCGCGGGAGAAAAAGCAGAACGTATCTACCAAGCTCGCCTTTCCTTGCCGGATGGACTTGATTTCCGTACCGGTCAGCACAATTCCGGCGGTATACGTATCGATAAACTCATAATCGAACGATGCCCGCTTGTTCTTGATGTTAATATTATTAGAAACTGGTCTCATCAATTTAAAATTACAGACAATCTATTAAATATAAATTCAATTACTCCCGGAGACAGCAATATCAGCACAGTGGCTACCAGCGTATAAGAAGTCAGCCGACGCTCCGGAATTCCTAAAAACTTCCGTGCTCCTTCAAACACTACCACTATGGTATATAGTTGCAGAATCCAATGCAGAATTTCAATGGATATCAATCCATTAACGATATCGAGCACAAACAAGACCGTCATGGAATAGCCCACGAACACCTGCATTTTTTCCTTTGAAACATACTTGTCGAACCATCTCCAGGTGATTTTATCCAGCAGATAAGCAGCCAGAAAAAATCCGCCGAACAAAGCCACAGCTACCGCACAGCAACGCGTCAATGCCCATTGGAAGAATTCAGAACTGATATCGCGTCCGATGAATGTTCCGATGAACTCGGTCAGACCGCACAATCCAATCAGCGGATAAACATATTCCGACATCATCCGGTTTCCCTGCCCTTCTGTTGCTTCTTTTTCCCAAAAACGAGTGGGCGAGGAAAGCAAAAATGTCATTTTATTGAACAATTCTTTATAATTCATTCCCAATTCTTTTCATGATGTGATGAAACGAATTGCAAATTTACAAAAAAGTACGAGATTAAGGAGAGAGGAAGCTATCTTTTCAAGCAATTTAAACGTCCGGTGCCTTAAAAAACAAGTCTTTTAAAGGCACTCCCAAAATGCCTTTGCGTTCGAGAGAAAACACAAGTACGTTTCACACAAAACGCCCTTGCGTTTTAATCAAAACTCTTTGGCGTTTGAGATCAAACGCAAGGACGTTTCAAGAAGAACACAAGGGCGTTTTTTCTGGATATAAAAAAAACTGCATTGCAAGGCCCTTTCGAGCTCTTCGCAATGCAGTTCTCATATAAATTTATTGATTTGAAGTTGTCTCGTACAAACTGAATGTAACAGTCCGAGGCTTTTTATTAGCAATGGTAGGAAGATTGGCACTGTTATTATTATACTCATATTCCACAGCTACACTTTTCGGATTAGAACCATGTGCAGCTTTATACTGAGAAATCAGATAATCCAGTCTTACATAAACCAAGTCTGTATATTTCACAGTATAATCATTTGCCCAACTTTCACTCGTTTCTGTTGATTCAGAATCAGAACTTCCTATTCCATCAATCTGATAACGCAATTTCAAAGTCAGCGTATTAGAAGATACGTTATCATCATCAGACACGTAATAAACACTCAAATGATGATTGGCCAATTCGGTTTTCACATTGTCCTGATTAGTTCCTTCCTTCAACATATAAGCAGGGGCCAAAATCAGATATTTGTTGTTTCTCCACACCATACCATCTCCGCTTCCTAAAGAATACAGTGACACAGTCTCTGTTGCCTCCGGCAAAGTTGAAGACGGATTTCCCAGATTCTTCAAATACACCGGATCCTGCAATAAGGTTACAGGCAAATCTGTTGAGCTAGAGGTGGTACCTGAAATAGCTTGCAAATCTGCATTATTGTATTGGTAAACCACATACGCCAGATTCGATTCAGGAGTAGATGTCAATGTCTTACTAGGCACACATACCCAACCATACATTGAATTGAAAGACACTCCCCCAAAACCACTTGTGCTCACTTCCACATAATCTGTAATTGTTCTTACTCCATCATCTTCTGAGTTCAAGCAAGAACTAAATCCTACCACGGCTAACAATGCAGCAAAAAATACTGCCCATCTCTGTTTTTTCATACTTTCTTTTTTTCTTCTTATCTTTAGTTTATAAATATTTTCCAATTTATCCGATAAATGCAAAAAGAGGAAAACACTGCATACGGACTCTGAAAATTTAACATAAATAAACCATTTATTACGCAATGGTTGCAAAAGAATCCAAATGCTCATCCACGTAAGCCGCAATCTGCGCCGTAATCAACTCTTCCTCTTCCATGAATTTTTCTTCCAAATCATCGAATGCCTCATACTGTTCATACATGGCCATAAATTCGTCTTCCGTACAATCTTTCTCCAGATCGGCCCGGTGTGCATCGTAAATCTTCTTGGCTTCGTAAATCAGCTTTGAGAAATCCTTTGCCCCAAACAGACGCATCGCCTTGGCAAACGGATTGTCAAAGATATACGGTCCGTATCCATTCTGGATGAGCTGTACAAAGCCGCCTTCCATCACTTCCTCCCGGAAAAAGTGATATCCCAGCAACGTATGCTGGTAGCCGTTGAGCAACGGCATGGTCTTTTCGTTAATCATCCCCCCCGTCACTTCCAGGTATTTGTCGATAAACACTTTCAAGAATGCATCCATTCCTTCTTCTGCCCCCTTCCGCAAATCCGCATCGGAGACCGTAATCTGATTCATTTCCATGCTATACCTAATAATTGTTACCTATCTATATGTAGACTTACGATAGGGCTTGCATATCGTATCTGCGGCAAAGATACAAGATTCTTTCAGAAGAGGAAAAACATTTTGGCAAGCAGAGTTTACAAAACAGGCCAAACTGAAAAAAATATCATTAAAATGTTGGAAAAAGTTTGGTTTCGTACGTTGCAGAAAGAAATAAAACGACTAACTTTGCGTTCGGATTAAGGAAGAAATTCCATAATTCGTGGTTTACGAAATACTTATTTTTTATTACCAATAAAACGTAAAGAATATGATTTATTCACATGAAGTTGAACACATGTGTTGTGTTGCTAAAGGACCTAACCACGGTCCGGCCCCAATTCCTGAAGAAGGAAAATGGATTCAAGCAAAAGAAATCAAAGACATTTCAGGCTTAACTCATGGTGTGGGATGGTGTGCTCCGCAGCAGGGTGCTTGTAAACTGACTTTGAACGTCAAAGAAGGTGTAATCGAAGAATGTCTGGTAGAAACCATCGGTTGCTCAGGTATGACTCACTCAGCTGCTATGGCATCTGAGATCCTGCCGGGTAAGACAATTCTGGAAGCACTGAATACAGACTTGGTTTGCGATGCCATCAACACCGCAATGCGTGAATTGTTCCTGCAGATTGTTTACGGTCGTACTCAGTCAGCTTTCTCTGAAGGCGGTTTGATGATCGGTGCAGGCTTGGAAGACTTGGGTAAAGGACTCCGCAGCCAGACTGGTACTCTGTATGGTACAAAAGCAAAAGGTACTCGTTACTTGGAATTGACTGAAGGTTACATCACTCGTATGGCTTTGGACAAAGACAACCAGGTAATCGGTTACGAATTTGTTCACATGGGTAAATTCATGGAACAGATCAAGAAGGGTGTAGATGCTAACGAAGCATTGAAAGCTGTTACCGGAACTTACGGACGCTTCAAACCCGAACAAGGCGCAGTTAAATATATTGACCCACGTAAAGAATAATAAGGAGGATACAGATTATGATTAGACCAGTACAGTTTGAAAGTCAGGACCGTCGTATCAAGCAGATTTTGGCTGCTTTGAATGAAAACGGTATCAAAGACATTGAAGAAGCTAACGCAATCTGTGACGCAGCCGGCCTTGATCCGTATCTGACTTGTCAGGAAACTCAGGGTATCTGCTTCGAGAATGCTAAATGGGCATACGTAGTAGGCTGTGCCATCGCACTGAAAAAAGGTTGCAAGAATGCTGCTGACGCTGCAGAAGCAATCGGTATCGGTTTGCAGTCTTTCTGTATTCCGGGTTCAGTAGCTGATGACCGTAAAGTAGGTTTGGGTCATGGTAACCTGGCAGCTCGTCTGCTCCGTGAAGAAACTCAGTGCTTCGCTTTCTTGGCAGGTCACGAATCATTCGCTGCTGCAGAAGGTGCTATCAAGATTGCAGAAATGGCCAACAAAGTTCGTAAGAACCCGTTGCGTTGCATCTTGAACGGTCTGGGTAAAGACGCTGCGATGATTATCTCTCGTATCAACGGATTTACTTACGTTCAGACTAAGTTCGACTACTTCACAGGTGAATTGCACATTGTAAAAGAAACTCCGTATTCAGACGGTCCTCGTGCAAAAGTAAAATGCTACGGTGCAGACGATGTACGTGAAGGTGTAGCTATCATGTGGCACGAAAATGTAGATGTATCTATTACAGGTAACTCTACTAACCCGACTCGTTTCCAGCATCCGGTTGCAGGTACTTACAAGAAAGAACGTGTTCTTGCTGGTAAGCCTTACTTCTCAGTAGCATCAGGTGGTGGTACAGGCCGTACACTTCACCCGGATAACATGGCTGCAGGTCCTGCTTCTTACGGTATGACAGATACTATGGGCCGTATGCACTCAGACGCACAGTTCGCTGGTTCTTCATCAGTTCCTGCTCACGTAGAAATGATGGGATTCCTGGGTATCGGTAACAACCCGATGGTAGGATGTACAGTAGCTTGCGCTGTAAACGTAGCTTTGGCTTTGAATAAGTAATTTATACTTGATTCAATCATATAAATCCCTGTAACTCTCTGAGTTATGGGGATTTTTATTTTATCTGTACTGCATGGGGAAAATGATAAAATCCCATCACTTTTCGTCTGTTGTGCTTCTTATAAATCGTTGTGAATGGATGCTGAAATTGAAGCGGAATATCGCTTGAATCAGGCTTGTTTTTAAGGGTAATAAGTGGCTGATTATCCTTGAAAATGGGCTGAAAAGAGGATATTTTGCGACCAATTTGCGACCATTTTTCCATTTTTTCAAAAGTGGTCGCAAAATTCGATTCATTTATCTAATACACAGAAAGATATATCATATTTAAAAGGACTTCCTAATGTGTAATTTTAAATGATTAAACTATGGTAAGAAGTTCTTTTTCTATTCTCTTTGCCATAAGAGAAAGTAAAGCAAGAAAGAGTGGTAAAGCTCCTATCGAAATTACAATTACAGTAAATGGGGAAAGATGCACTCTATCAACTGGTAAACAAGTTCCTATCGACAAATGGGACAAAACCAAGCAACAAGTAAAAGGTAAAGACGAAGAAGCTCAAAGCCTAAACAATTATCTAAAAGCAATCAAAGCCAAACTTTATCAGAAAGAAGCAGAATTGTTAGACAGAGGTTTTATCATCACAGCAGAACTATTACGTGACGCATACTTCGATAAGGTAGAATCACTTAAAGAGAAAACGCTGTTTGAAGTCTTTGAAGAGCATAACCAAGAACAGGAAAAGCTGGTAGGCAATGGAGTTTCCAAAGCTACTTATTGGATTTCTGTCTATACAGTAAGACTACTTAAAGAGTTTGTTCAGCAGAAATACAAAAGAGAGGATTTATACCTACGCGAATTGAACCTGAACTTTATCCAGTCTTTTCATTCATTCCTAAGAATAGATAAAGGAATGGCTCAAAATTCATCCACTAAACACCTAAAGCTACTTAAAAAGATTGTCAACCTTGCAGTAGCTAATTCATACATGACTACCAATCCGTTCATCACTTATAAGATAGAACGTGAACCCGTGGAAATAGACTTTTTGGATGAAGAAGAACTACGGAAAATTATCAACTTTGACACTCCCCTACCCAGACTGGAGAGAGCAAAAGATATGTTTCTCTTTGGGTGTTTCACTGGATTGAGCTACATCGACATCAAAACCTTAGCTCCAGAACATTTTGAAAAGGACAGCACAGGTAGAATCTGGATTAAGAAACGCAGAGTAAAAACTGGAGTTCTTTCACGCATTCCCCTACTCCCCATCGCCAAACTGATATTGGATAAATACAAAGGTGGAGAGAAATTACTGCCAATTCAAGACCCAGCAGATATAAACAAATACCTAAAGGATATAGCCATTTTGTGTAACATCAAGAAACGAATCACATTTCATTGCTTAAGACATATCATTCCTTCTTACTCATTGAAAACAAAGAACTTACAAAGATTGTCAGCTTAACAGGTAACGATTTGGAAACCAGCGGGCTTCTATATTCTACAATGTTCTGCACTAATCAAAAGAACGCTTCTCTCATTTGCAAAAGTAGTGTTTTTATCCCTTATTACCAAAGTTATTCCTCTGAAAAATAGAGAAAATTTAGCGTTACGTATAAAGCACTTCCAAAACATTCTCTGCCAAAGCTGAATCATAAATACGTATGGCATTGTTTTCATCTGTGTTGTAACCAAGATAGTTAATATTGCCATACCATATCAGGGATTTGTCAATGATTGCAACGTCAATAGCCAATGTGTCATTAATCCTAATACTTGCTCCTATGCCTTTTAGCTTTTCCTCTTTTTCCAAATTACTTTTGATAAAAGCGACAACTTCCACACCCCGCGCCGATAGTTCTTTTAGCATCTCAAGTACGGAAGAGTGCTTGGCAAACCAAAGTTTTGTAGCGGAAATGACAACCGAACGCTTTGCCTGGTGTAAATCCTTGAAAAATTCACTTTGGTATGTATGTCCATTAAAAATAACGCTTTGACTTTCGTTGAACAAGTCTATTGGCGCGTTTGACTTAATCTGATAACCGACAGATGCATATCCTCTCAATCTACGCTTGTACATCACATCACACATCGGCACGCGAATGTCGATGTAATCGTAAATCTGAACTTCTTTCTTACCCGGATATTCCCGATGCAGCCGTCCGGAATATTGCGCGATGATACCTTTCCATGAGACAGGCAATGCCAAGAACAAGGTGTCCAACCGGGGATAGTCGAAACCCTCACCCACATATTTCCCGGTTGCTACTATAACAAGCGGTTCCGATAGTGGCATGTTTTGCAAGTATTCCATTTTCTGACGCTTCTCCTTTGCCGATTCGGAACCGACAAGAGTAACCACATGTTTACAGTGTGGTATTAACGCGTTTGCCAATGTTTTGACATGGGCGGTAAGGTTGGTCAGTACAATTGGTGAACGTCCTTCTTTCAGAGCCACGCATACATCCTCTATTATAAGTCCGTTCCTATTTTCATCTTCAGCCATTTTCTGAACCATCCGGGCATAAGTGGACTTATCATCCGTCAACTCCCTATAAGAAGTAAAGCGATGAACAAGCAGACGTGTGAATGTCTGGGATGCCATTTGAGCTTTTGCGTCTGCCGAATAACGGATTGGGCCGCATTGCATGAAGATGATAGGCTGATGTCCGTCCTTGCGGATTGAGGTGGCTGTCAATCCATAGACATAGCGAGCGTTGGCATACTTCAGTATCCGTTCAAAATTTACCGCTGACACATGATGGCATTCGTCCACAATCAACATTCCGTAATCCCGGACAAAAGGTTTTACCCCACTGTCTTCCAAGCAGGATTGCATCAAGGCTATGTCTACTTTTCCATGCAGTGAATTTCCATTGGAATCCAATGTTCCGAATGGCGAAAAGACTTTCCTACGACCACGTTTCTTAAGAAGGGCATCTTCCGTAAAGTCTATTTGCAGGAATTCTTCCAAGCGGGATTTCCATTGGGCCAGCAAGGCTTTTGTGTGTACAAGTATCAACGTGTTTACTTGCCGCTCAGCAATCAAACCGATCGCCGTAACCGTCTTGCCAAATGCGGTGGTGGCATTCAATACTCCGTTGTTATGGGCAGTCAAGTTGGTTATGGCCGCTTTCTGTTCTTCACGAAGCTTGCCTTTAAACTCTACAGTTATATTCTTCCCTTGGTAGGTCTTGTCTTCTATACGATAAGTTACTTGGTTATCTTCCAAAAGTGTAACGACCGCATCTTCACATCCACGAGGCATTGCAATGTAATCGTCTTCCATATCGGCACAAGAGATGATGCGAGGAATATTGTAAGTGGACAATCGCATACCTTGTCTGGCATAAAACTCCGGATTTTTGAATGACGCGGTTCGTTTTAGGTGGTTCACGACCTTTGCAGAAAATCCCTGTAAGGGGATATACAGCATATTGGAGCGTATGAGGACGGGATTGGCAGGGAAATCATTTTGAGTAATCTTTTGAGGCACAGGTGTCTCCCAAGGTTTCGACTCGCTGGTAGTAGACAACTCGCCCAATTCCGAAGCCGTTTCATGTTTTGCCAATATTGCGTCAACCGCCACTTCGGATATCCGTTTTATTTCAAGCAAATAATTCCATTGGTCTTCGTATGCCATGAAGTTTTCGTCCACAAACACGCTGTTCCCTTCCTTGCGGGCTTTGCCTTGCAGTGGCAACGCCACCAAATTGCCGAATCCTCCATCAGGCAACCTGTCCTGATTAGGAAAGAAACGGTCGTATGATTTGAAGTCCATCCTTCCGTATCTTTCTGTCGCTTCCGTCAATATCGTATTTCCAAGCCTTCGTGCCTTGGATGCAGGCAACGGCTGTTCAAAGAACATCCAAACATGTGCGCCGTTCCCGGAACGGGAGCGTTCAATGGAGCAAGGAACATTCCAATCCTTGCAGACCCCGACATACGCCAACACATCTTTCTTGTATCCATGTTCGCATGACTTGTCATCAAAATCCGCGCACAGGAAGTTACACGTATTGTCGGCAAGAATGGCATAGGCACCGATTACATCCTGCCCGTCCGAACTCTTCCCTTCAAGATGTCGATAGATATCCTCATACTCCAAGGGCTTGAAAGCCCTGTTGGGGCATTCCGTACATTTATATCTTTTCTTGTCACACAATTGCCTATCCCATTCGTTCCGACATACAGGCTGGTAGCCGGATTTTCCGCTTGTCCGGCTGTACCATCTCCGCGCGAATACATCCTCACGTCCTTTGAAGAGATTGCGGAACACATCCACTTTTTCTTCCAAAGACAAATGTCGCTTTATAATGGGTTGTGTCAAGTGAGTACCTTTGCTGCAGAGCAAAGACTGTAGTCTGTCTACCTCCTTATGAAGAAGCTCATTTTCCATAAGAAGTTTGTTGTATGCCGCCAACAGTTCTTGGTATGTAAGCTGTTTTCCCATATCATTCAAAGCAACGGTGTCATATATAAAGGTAGGTACACAATGCCATCTTCTGTTTTCACATCCTTGTCGTGAAGCACGTAGGGTGTGGATAACTGGGAGCCATACTTGGCTATGCACTTTCTCAATGAATTCAGTGTGTAACGTTGCCCGGACTTCACCTCTATGGGGGAAATATTATGCCTGCTGGTCGTTACAGGTTTGGCTATCAGGAAATCAATCTCCATGCGGTCATCTGCCGATGTCCGTGAACTGTTGCTGAAGAAATAAAGTTTGTGTCCTGCCGCACGAAGCATCTGCGCTACGATGTTCTCCACCAGCATACCTTCGTTCACTTCCAGCTTGTCAAACATCAGCTTCCGATAAAGGTCTGCACTTACTATTCCCCGCTCGTCGAAAGCATGGCTGATGAGCAGTCCGGTATCGCCCATGTAGCATTTCAGCGTGGTGCGTTCTTCATTCAGTTTCAGCCCGATACTAGGCTCCGTTGAGTTATAACAGCAGTTAATGATTTTGGCGTCACTTAACCAAAAGAAAGCCTGCGAATAGTCACGCATACGGGCTTCGCTCTGCAAGGCGGACAAAACAAACTTCTTTTCATGTTTCTGCAACTGTCCCGGTATTTCCTCAAAAATAGCGGCAACTTTGGTTTCCTGATTGTCTGCATATTTGTGAATGTCATTGCGATAAAGAGCCAATATGTCACGCTTCACCTCATCTACCTTTTCAAAATCCCGCGTTTCCACATATTTGGCGACAGCCTGCGGCATACCCCCGACAATCAAGTATTGCCGGAAATAATCCATTGCCCGGCGGTGGAAAGCCTCCATAGGAAGACGTTTGTCAAACCGCATCTGTATGTAAGGCATCAGCATCTCGTCTCCCATAGCCCACAAAAATTCCTCAAAGTCCATCGGAAACATTTCGATGGCGTGTTCTTCGGAAGGCAGCATAATGTCCTTGACATTCTTCTTAATCGAAATCAGTGAACCCGTCTCAATGTAATCATAACGTCGGTCCGCCACCAAATGCTTGATGGCTGCACGGGCACGAGGACAAAACTGTACTTCATCGAATATGACTAAAGAACGGGCTTCTTCGTCTTTCGTTTGACGTGGAGTAAGCTTCCGCCTGAAGTAAAGCTCCAAATTCATGAAAAGCATGTCGAGGTCATCCAAATAAAGGTTGAAAAACTCCATCACTTGCGGATTTACCTTACTGAAATCCACCAAAATGTAAGACGCATATTCCTTACGTGCGAATTCTTCCACGATATAGCTTTTTCCTATACGTCTGGCTCCTTCTATCAGAAGGGCGGTATCACCTTTATGGTTCTTCTTCCATTCCAACAGTTTATCGTATATCTTTCTTCTCATAATTCACCTATTCACCTTTATTGTCTGATTAATATTTCACGTATTCGAGATTATTATGTCTGCAAATATACACATTTTCTTGGATTAGAAAGAATTTCAGGATGTTTTCATTTCAATTATTCCTTTGATATCGCCACATTGAAAGGCGAACTCATTGTACCACCGATTTACTTCCTCTGAACTCTACTCCTCTAAATCCGCGCCCCATTGATGAAACTTTTATTTGAAGTTTCGCTGTTGTAAACCTGCACAACAGCACGACAGCAAACCAGCATATCATTGAAACTATGTTGCTTCCTATCTGCATTGGATTACTTTCTTGGTTGTCCTGTTCTGTTCATCGTCGATTTTGTAAATCATTGGTTTGCTGAGCTTGTGAACAAGCGAGGATGTATTTGCTCAAAATAGCATTTCCTTATTGGTCTAATGTCTGTTTTGGCTGTGATTGGCACATATTGACATCCGAATTGGCACTATTGTCTGTTTCTCAAAAGGATGAAAATTCGGCTTTGTTCCCTGTAATCTCAATAAGGTGCAGGCTTGCACACCGCCCTATTCCCTTTCTTCTTTTGGGCAGCTTGGGCATCGGGAAACGTGCATTGAGAGCCGAAATAACAACACTTGTTCAAATCCGTTTGCTGACGGATTATTGATTTCACGAGAAATCAGCAAGGTGTCCTTCGAGTTACCCGAAGGCTTTTCGGTTACTGCCGAAAAGTGGCAGCAGCAAGGTATGTTTTGAGTTACTCAAAACCTTGCGAGTTACTCTCGCAAGCCTTGCCGCCGAGTTGCCTCTCCGAAGTCGGGCAACCTGTTTCTGACCTGCGGCAATCGTGCCTTATTCCTTGTACTTGATGCCGTATTGTTTCATCTTGCCGTATAGTGTGGTGCGCCCGATGCCGAGCAGTTCAGCAGCCAGCGAGCGGTTGCCGTCCGCCTGTTTCAGAGCACGGATTATCTGCCTCTTTTCCATTTCCACGTTCTTCAAGGACAAGGATGCTTCTCCCGACAGCAGAGGTTCTTCAAAATTCAGTTTGTCAGCCGTTATCACATCCCCGTCGGTGAACAGCACCGCCGAACGTACAGTTCCTTTCAGTTCTCTCACATTGCCGCTCCACGGATGGGCGAGCATCCTCTTCCTTGCCTCCGCGTCAAAGCCTTTCACCTGTTTGCCGAACTCCTTGTTGGCAAGTTCACGGAAGAACTCCGCAAGCGGCATGATGTCCTCACAGCACTCACGCAACGGCGGTATGTTCAACGTGTATTCCTTTATCCTGTGGAACAAATCCTGACGGAAACGCTTTTCGGCGATTGCAGACTGCATATCCTCGTTGGTGGCGGCTATGATGCGCACGTCTGCTGCCTTTTCCTTGTTGCCGCCTATGGGTCTATACCGTTTGGTTTCCAATGCCCGGAGCATCATCTGTTGTACTTCGGCTGGCAGGTTGCCTATCTCGTCAAGGAACAGCGTACCGCCGTCGGCTTCCTCCCAATAACCTTTCTGTTTGGCATCCGCACCTGTAAACGCTCCTTTCTCATGTCCGAACAGTGCGGACGCAGCAAGCTCTTTCGACAGTAAGCCGCAGTCTACAGCGACAAAAGGCTTGCCTGCCCGTTTGCTCATTGTATGTATTTTCTCGGCAATGTGTTCCTTTCCCGTTCCGTTCTCGCCCAGCACCAACACGCTCATGTTGGTTGGTGCGACCAATTTTATCTTGTGGCCTATTTCACGGAAAGCCGCACTCTGCCGCTCGTGAATGGGCGTTTCGTGCCGTTCTGTCCTTTTCTGTAAGGTTTTCAGGAGAGGAAAGAGATTGTCTTCAATTAGCTTCTTCGGGATATAATCCTCCGCACCCGACTTCATCGACCGGACGGCGGTTGGCACTTCGTCATAGTCCGTCATGATGATGTAGGGATTGCGTTTCCCTTGTTTGCGAAGTTCATCCAACAGCAAGATGCCGTCACCGTCGTTCAGGCGCAGGTCGGCGAGCACAATATCGTCCTCGCACATCTTGGCGAACAGTTTGTGTGCCCCGTTGCAAGTGGACGCACTGACGGCTTGGAAACCTTTGCTTTTCAACAGCCTGCATACATAGCCGGAGAAAGTGAGGTTGTCTTCCACAACAATTATTCTTCCCATCGTTTCGCTTCCTTTCTTGCCAAGTCCACAATCATTTTACCTTGTGCCAATACAGCATTAACTGCATGTGTTATCTCTCCGTCCGTTGGACTATCGCTGTGAATTACGGCATATAATTCCTGCAACGGCTGTTCCGCTTTCATCAGCATCCATGAACTTCTGAGGTGGTGTACCCAGCCATCCAATGCCTCCATGTTTTTCTCTTTCGCCGCGTTCTGCACTTCATCCATTTCTTTCTCCGTTTCCGTTACCAACCGTTCCAATGTATGTCGCCTGTCGCCAAAGGTGAGTAAAGCCGAGAAGTCGAGCAGTTGTCTATGCTCTTTATTGGCATATTGGCTTACTACATTCAGTAGTTCGGCAATGGAGAACGGTTTACCGAGCATGGCGGTGAACCCTGCCGATTTCAGTTCTTCCTCCGTGATGAACCCTGCCGCCGTTACAGCCACAATTGGAATCGTGCGTGAGTTGCCGATGTCGGATGTGCGTAAGAGTTCCAGCACTTCGTAACCATTCATGTCAGGCATCTTCAAATCGGTTATTAACGTGAGTTCGATATAAAATTAGAAAATAGACAGTTGTCCGTCATTGACAAAGTTTACATCAATGGCGGGCTTCTTTTCAAAAAAGCAATATGCTGCTATAGCCGACAAAGAGTTGGCTATAAA
>NZ_JACJKA010000022.1 GCF_016900355.1 Bacteroides mediterraneensis
GGTGACTATGGCGCGAAGGTTCCACCTCTTCCCATTCCGAACAGAGAAGTTAAGCTTCGCCACGCCGATGGTACTGCGTACAAGTGGGAGAGTAGGTAGTCGCCGTTTTAGATAGAGCCTCGAGGCATAACTGCTTCGGGGCTTTTTTTGCCCTGACGAGGACCGGAAATCAACCAATTGTCGCTGTGAATAGGGCGAAATGTGGAAAACTTTACATTCCATTTGCCGTTGCGCTTGCCTTTCTATATCTTTGGGAGGTTGAATCTTAATTATGTATTCTTTTAATTGAGCGCAGATATGGAAACACACATCTTTCATTATTTTAAAACAATCTGCCTTGGGGGATTATTGGGCATGTCCGCCTTGTCTGTTCAGGCTGAAAATAAGTATGTTCCTTCGCCGGAGAATTTGCAGGCGCGGAAGGAGTTTCAAGATAATCGGTTTGGTATCTTCTTGCATTGGGGTATTTACAGTATGTTCGGGCAAGGAGAATGGTATATGAATAATGATAATATTGATTGCCATGAATACGCCAAGGTGGCATCAGGATTTTATCCTTCCCGTTTTAATGCGCACGAGTGGGTATCGGTTATCAAGGCTTCCGGAGCTAAATATATTTGCATTACCTCCCGTCATCATGACGGATTTTCCATGTTTGATACTCAATATTCGGATTACGACATCGTAGATGCCACTCCATTCAAGCGAGACATCATCAAGGAGCTGGCAGAGGAATGTCGGAAACAGGGAATCAAGTTGCATTTGTATTATTCACATCTGGACTGGACGCGTGAAGACTATTATCCTTTAGGAAAGACCGGACATGGTACCGGCCGTACTTCGCATGGGGAATGGGCTACCTACTATGAGTTCATGAATCATCAGCTGACGGAGTTGCTGACCAATTATGGCCCGATTGGAGCAATCTGGTTTGACGGTATGTGGGACCAGCCGGACGGGTTCGACTGGAAATTGGAGGAACAGTATGCGTTGATTCATAAGTTGCAGCCAGCTTGCCTGATTGGGAACAATCATCATAAGGCTCCTTATCCGGGAGAAGATTTCCAGATGTTTGAACGGGATCTTCCAGGTGAGAATAAAGCGGGATTTTCGGGAGAGTCTGTGGTAGGAAAATTGCCGTTGGAAACCTGTGAAACCATGAACGGTATGTGGGGATATCGGATAAAAGACCAGAATTATAAATCGGTGACTGAATTGGTTCGTCTGCTGGTGCGTGCAGCCGGGAAAGGAGCCAATCTGCTGATGAACATCGGTCCTCAACCCAATGGGGAACTTCCGGCAGTGGCAGTCGAACGTCTGAAAGGAATCGGCAAGTGGATGTCGGAAAACGGAGAAACCATTTATGGTACTACAGCTGGAAATGTGATGACTGCTTCATGGGGTACAACAACCCGGAAGGGAAACATGCTTTACGTGCATTTGCTGGCTGATCAGATGCCTCAGTTTGTGACGTTACCTCTGACGGAGAAAATCGTTTCTTCTACGGTCTTTCACACGGGCGAGAAAGTGAAATGGGAAAAAATCCAGGGAGGTATCGTGTTGCATACCCAAAATTTGCAGCCTTCTGTAGATTGTATTATCGCGTTGAAATTAAAGGAATAATTATATTTGCATTAAGAAATAAATAGAACAATATGGTGATAAAAACAATTTTAGATACTGATTTATATAAGTTTACTACTTCATACGCTTATATTAAGTTGTTTCCCTACGCAATGGGAACTTTTACGTTTAAGGATAGAGACGATACGGAATATACAGAAGGTTTTCTGGAGGCACTGAAGAATGAGATCCATAACTTGGAAATGGTTCGACTGTCTCCGGATGAACAGGAATACATGACTACTCATTGTCGTTTTTTGCCAGGAGTGTATTGGGAGTGGCTTTCTTCTTTCCGGTTCGATTCGAAGAAGATAGAGGTGTGGCTGGATGAGCATCATCATCTTCAAATGTCCGTTACGGACTATTTATATAAGGTAACATTGTATGAGGTTCCTTTATTGGCCATTGTTTCTGAAATCAAGAATCAGTTTCAGAATCATATTCCGGATAAGAAAGTCATTCTGGACCGACTAGCAGGAAAGGTGGAATTATCGAATATGCATCGGATGCCTTTCTCTGAATTCGGTACACGCCGTCGTTTTTCGTTCGATGTGCATCAGATGGTGGTGGAATATCTGAAAGACCATGCCCAATATTGTACGGGAACTTCCAATTGTTACCTGGCTATGAAGTATAATATGCGTCCGATGGGTACCCATCCGCATGAGTGGTTTATGTTTCATGGGGCACAGTTCGGATATAAACATGCCAATTATATGGCCTTGGAAAACTGGGTGAATGTATATGACGGGGATTTGGGCACCGCCTTGTCGGATACCTATACTTCGGATGCATTCCTGAGCAACTTCAGCCGGAAGCAGGCGAAATTGTTTGACGGCGTACGTTGCGACTCGGGTAATGAGTATGAATTTATTGACCGTCTGATAGCCCGATACAAGGAGCTGGGGATTGACCCGACTACCAAAACTATTATTTTCAGTAATGCACTCGACTTTGAAAAAGCTCTGAAGATATTCCAGTATTGCCAGGGAAAGATACGGTGTTCCTTCGGAATCGGTACGAACCTGACCAATGATACAGGTTATCAGCCTTCTAACATTGTCATGAAGCTGTCACGCTGTAAAATGAGCCCGAACCAGGAGTGGCGTGAATGTGTGAAATTGTCGGACGATATGGGCAAACACATGGGAAGCATGACTGAAGTAGAAGCGTGTCTGCATGAGCTTCGTTTGCTTTCAGAATGATAGATTTATATTCAGTTGCATGTGTTTGTGTAAAATTGTTGTTTAATGTTTGAAAAAACTTTCTTTTTATTTTCTTGTTTCAAAATATTGTATACCTTTGCAGCTACAAAAAAGAAACGAGTAAAAAGAATCAATAAATGAATATTCTGTTTTTACATATTTTGCTATGTGGTTTGATTAATCTGCTGGAAAGCCCGGTGGGAAGTGAGTCGCGTGCATATTGATGTAAAAACAATATCATATAAAGCCTTTCTCACTTCCCAGTGCGAAAGGCTTTTTTTTAGGATTATAAGGAAATAAAACAAGAATATTATGAGTGACAGATTATTTATTTTTGATACTACGCTCCGTGACGGGGAGCAGGTACCGGGATGTCAGTTAAATACCGTAGAAAAAATTCAGGTGGCTAAACAGCTTGAAACGTTGGGGGTGGATGTGATTGAAGCCGGATTCCCAATCTCAAGTCCGGGCGATTTCAATTCAGTCATTGAAATTTCAAAAGCAGTGACTTGGCCAACCATTTGCGCACTGACACGTGCCGTACAGAAAGACATCGACGTGGCTGCCGAGGCGTTGCAGTATGCCAAACACAAACGTATTCATACGGGTATAGGTACATCTGATTCGCATATCAAATATAAATTCAATTCTACTCGTGAGGAAATCATCGAACGGGCTGTCAATGCGGTGAAATATGCCAAACGTTACGTGGAAGATGTAGAGTTTTATGCCGAAGATGCCGGACGTACGGAGAATGAATACCTTGCGCGTGTGGTAGAAGCCGTTATCAAAGCGGGAGCCACAGTGGTAAACATTCCGGATACGACCGGTTATTGCTTGCCGGATGAATATGGCGCAAAAATCAAATACCTGATGGAACATGTGGATGGAATTGACAAAGCCATCATTTCTACTCACTGCCACAATGACCTGGGTATGGCGACTGCCAATACCGTCAGTGGCGTATTGAATGGAGCCCGTCAGGTGGAAGTGACCATCAACGGTATCGGAGAACGTGCCGGTAACACCTCTTTGGAAGAGGTTGCCATGATTCTTCGCTGTCATCATGACATTCATATCGATACAAATATCAACACACAGAAAATCTATCCTACCAGCCGCATGGTTTCCAGCTTAATGAACATGCCGGTACAGCCCAATAAAGCTATCGTAGGACGTAATGCATTTGCTCATTCTTCCGGTATTCATCAGGATGGAGTCTTGAAGAATGCACAGACTTATGAAATCATCGACCCGAAAGATGTAGGTATCGATGACAATGCCATCGTATTGACGGCACGTAGCGGACGTGCGGCTTTGAAACATCGTCTGCATGTGTTGGGCGTAGAAATGACGCAGGAAAAATTGGACAAGGTATACGAAGACTTCCTGAAACTGGCTGATAAGAAGAAAGACATTACGGATGATGATATTCTGGTATTGGCTGGTGCCGACCGCAATGTGAACCATCATATCAAACTGGAATACTTGCAGGTAACCAGTGGAGTTGGAGTACGTTCTGTAGCCAGTCTGGGATTGAACATCAGTGGAGAGCATTTTGAAGCAGCCGCTACAGGTAATGGTCCGGTGGATGCTGCCATCAAGGCCGTAAAACAGATTATCAAGCGTCAGATGACCTTGAAGGAATTTACTATTCAGGCTATCAGCAAAGGTAGTGATGATGTAGGTAAAGTACACATGCAGGTGGAATACGACGGACAGATGTACTATGGTTTCGGAGCCAACACCGACATCATTGCAGCTTCAGTAGAAGCATATATCGATTGTATCAACAAATTCAGAAAATAAATTAAACGAGATTTTATGGCTAATACATTATTCGATAAGATATGGGATGCACATGTGGTGCAGAAGGTAGAAGATGGACCTACCCAATTGTATATAGACCGTCTGTACTGTCATGAGGTGACGAGTCCACAGGCTTTTGCCGGGATGCGTGCCCGTGGATTGAAATGTTTCCGTCCAGAACGCATCTATTGTATGCCGGACCACAATACGCCGACGCACGACCAGGACAAACCGATTGAAGATCCGGTATCCAAAGCACAGGTAGATGCTTTGGCCAAGAATGCAGCCGATTTCGGTTTGACATATTTTGGAATGATGAACAAGAAAAACGGTATCATTCATGTGGTAGGTCCGGAACGCGGATTGACTCTTCCGGGTATGACCATTGTATGTGGTGACTCACATACTTCTACTCACGGAGCGATGGGAGCGGTTGCTTTCGGAATCGGTACCAGTGAGGTGGAAATGGTGATGGCTTCACAGTGTATCCTTCAGGCTCGTCCGAAAACTATGCGTATCACGATTGACGGTAAGCTGGGAAAAGGTGTGACAGCCAAGGACGTGGCTTTGTATATGATGTCGAAGATGACCACCAGCGGTGCGACCGGTTATTTTGTGGAATATGCCGGTGAAGCGATCCGCAGCTTGACAATGGAAGGTCGTCTCACCCTGTGTAATTTGTCTATTGAAATGGGTGCCCGTGGAGGAATGATTGCGCCGGATGAAGTGACTTTTGAATACATTAAAGGTCGCGAATATGCTCCGAAAGGAAAGGATTGGGATAAGGCATTGGCTTACTGGAAGACGCTGAAGAGCGATGAGGATGCCGTGTTCGACAAGGAAGTACGTTTTGATGCCGCAGATATTCAGCCGATGATTACTTACGGTACCAATCCGGGTATGGGTATGGCCATTACCGCACACATCCCGACCACGGAAGGTATGAGTGAGGTGGAAAAAGGTTCCTTTGAGAAATCCTTGCATTATATGGGCTTCCAGCCGGGCGAAAGTCTGCTGGGTAAGAAAGTAGACTATGTGTTCTTGGGAGCTTGTACCAACGGACGTATTGAGGACTTCCGAGCCTTCGCTTCTATCGTGAAAGGACGCAAGAAAGCTGACCATATCACCGCATGGTTGGTGCCGGGTTCTTGGAGGGTGGATGAACAGATTCGTCAGGAAGGACTGGATAAAATTCTGGAAGAAGCAGGTTTTGAAATCCGTCAGCCGGGCTGTAGTGCTTGTCTGGCCATGAATGACGATAAGATTCCGGCAGGCAAGTATTCCGTATCTACCAGCAACCGTAATTTTGAAGGTCGTCAAGGACCAGGTTCCCGTACGTTGCTGGCCAGCCCGTTGACTGCGGCAGCCGCTGCCGTAACTGGTGTAATTACAGATCCGAGAACATTAATGTAAAAAATGAGTGTCATGAAACAGAAATTCAATATCATAACAAGTACTTGTATTCCTTTGCCTTTGGAAAATGTGGATACAGACCAGATTATCCCGGCACGTTTTCTGAAAGCTACAACCCGTGATGAAAAGTTTTTTGGAGACAATTTGTTCCGCGACTGGCGTTACAATCCGGATGGTTCGTTGAACAAGGATTTTGTGTTGAACGATCCGAAGTACAGCGGACAGATTCTGGTGGCTGGAAAAAACTTCGGAAGTGGTTCCAGCCGTGAACATGCGGCGTGGGCGATTGCCGGTTATGGTTTCAGAGTAGTGGTGTCCAGCTTTTTTGCCGATATTCATAAGAACAATGAATTGAACAACTTCGTACTTCCGGTAGTGGTAAGTGAAGGATTTCTGAAGGAACTGTTTGATTCAATCTATGCCGACCCTAAAACAGAAGTCGAAGTAAATCTGCCGGAACAGACCATTACCAATAAAGCTACAGGAAAGTCTGAGAAGTTTGAAATCAATGCCTATAAGAAACATTGTCTGATGAACGGATTGGACGACATTGATTTCTTAGTAGAAAACAAAGATAAAATTGAAGCCTTCGAGAAGGCACGTAGCTAACCGATAGAATAATTGATTATGGATAATCATCCGAGAATAGAAATAATGGACACTACGTTGCGCGACGGGGAGCAGACCAGTGGCGTATCGTTCGTGCCTCATGAGAAATTGATGATAGCCCGTCTGCTGCTGGAAGATTTGAAAGTAGACCGGATAGAGGTGGCTTCTGCCCGTGTGTCGGATGGTGAATTCAACGCAGTGAAAATGATTTGCGACTGGGCGGCACGCCGTGGTCTGTTGCAGCGAGTGGAAGTGCTGGGTTTTGTCGATGGAACGGTGTCGGTAGACTGGATTCACCAGGCAGGATGTCGGGTCATTAATCTGTTGGCAAAAGGTTCGGAGA
Organism: Bacteroides mediterraneensis; assembly: GCF_016900355.1. Classification (GTDB taxonomy): domain Bacteria; phylum Bacteroidota; class Bacteroidia; order Bacteroidales; family Bacteroidaceae; genus Phocaeicola. Next base: position 7,003 of record NZ_JACJKA010000022.1, read on the forward strand.
AGCATTGCCGCTATCAGTTGAAGAAGACGCTTCCGGAGCATCTGGAGGATATCCGTAAGGTAGTGGATTATGCCTTGACGAAGGATATGGATGTCAATCTGTATCTGGAGGACTGGAGCAACGGAATCAAAGATACTCCAGAGTATGTATTTGGCTTGGTCGACGGGTTGAAAGACAGTGGCATCAAGCGCTTCATGCTGCCGGATACATTGGGTATTCTCAATCCGTTGCAGGTAATTGAATACATGCGTAAGATGAAGAAGCGTTATCCAGACCTGCATTTCGATTTTCATGCCCATAATGATTACGATTTGGCTGTGAGCAATGTATTGGCAGCTGTGCTGAGTGGGGTGAAAGGATTGCATACCACCATCAACGGATTGGGAGAACGGGCTGGAAACGCCCCTTTAGCCAGTGTGCAGGCTATTCTGAAGGATCATTTCCACGCCATAACGCGTATTGATGAGAGTCGGTTGAACGATGTAAGCCGTGTGGTAGAGTCCTATTCCGGTGTCACGATTCCGGCTAACAAACCGATTGTAGGAGAGAGCGTGTTTACGCAAGTGGCAGGGGTTCACGCCGATGGAGACAACAAAAACAAGTTGTACTTCAATGACCTGCTTCCAGAGCGTTTCGGCCGTGTGCGGGAATATGCCTTGGGGAAGAATTCCGGTAAAGCCAATATCCGCAAGAACTTGGAAAGTCTGGGCCTGGAACTGGATGAGGAGTCCATGAAGAAGGTTACCCAGCGTATCATTGAATTGGGAGACCGAAAAGAACAAGTCACTCCGGAAGATTTGCCATATATCATCAGTGATGTGCTCAAGCACGACGGGATACAGAACAAGGTGAAATTGCTCAGCTATTTTGTGACCTTGGCTCAAGGACTGAAACCGATGGCTACGCTGAGCATTGAAATCGACGGTAAGACCTACCAGGAGAGCTCCTCCGGTGACGGACAGTATGATGCCTTCGTGCGTGCCTTGCGTAAGATTTACAAAGGTACCCTGGGCCGTAAGTTCCCGATGTTGGTGAATTATGCAGTCACCATTCCGCCAGGCGGGCGCACCGATGCCTTCGTGCAGACCGTGATTACGTGGAATTATGAGGATAAGGAATTCCGTACCCGCGGATTTGATGCCGACCAGACAGAAGCAGCCATCAAAGCGACCATCAAAATGTTGAATATGATAGAAGATTTAAATTAAACGTATCTAATTATGGACTTTAAAATAGCAGTATTAGCCGGTGACGGGATCGGACCGGAAATCTCCGTACAGGGAGTAGATGTAATGACAGCCGTTTGTGAAAAATTCGGTCATAAAGTAACTTATAAATATGCGCTTTGCGGAGCTCACGCCATTGATGAAGTGGGTGATCCGTTTCCGGAAGAAACGTATCAGATTTGCAAGAATGCTGATGCGGTGTTATTCTCGGCTGTAGGTGATCCGAAATTTGACAATGACCCGACGGCTAAGGTACGTCCGGAACAAGGATTGCTGGCCATGCGTAAGAAATTGGGACTTTTTGCCAACATTCGTCCGGTACAAACTTTCAAGTGCTTGGTTCACAAATCTCCGTTGAAAGCAGAATTGGTAGATGGAGCGGATTTCCTCTGCATCCGTGAATTGACAGGTGGTATGTATTTTGGTGAAAAATACCAGGACAACGACAAGGCATACGATACGAACATGTACACTCGTCCGGAAATTGAACGTATTTTGAAGGTCGGTTTTGAATATGCCATGAAGCGTCGGAAACACCTGACGGTAGTAGATAAGGCTAATGTGTTGGCTTCTTCCCGTTTGTGGCGTCAGATTGCCCAGGAAATGGCTCCTAAGTATCCGGAAGTAACGACCGACTATATGTTTGTAGACAATGCAGCCATGAAGATGATTCAGGAACCGAAGTTCTTTGATGTCATGGTGACGGAAAATACATTTGGGGATATCCTGACCGATGAGGGTTCTGTCATCAGTGGTTCTATGGGATTGCTCCCTTCTGCTTCTACCGGTGAAAGCACTCCGGTATTCGAGCCGATTCATGGTTCATGGCCACAGGCTAAGGGCTTGAACATCGCCAACCCGTTGGCACAGATTCTGTCAGTAGCCATGTTGTTTGAATATTTCGACTGCAAGGAAGAAGGTGCACTGATTCGTCGGGCAGTAGATGCTTCACTGGATGCCAACGTGCGCACTCCGGAAATACAGGTAGAAGGAGGTGCTAAATACGGTACGAAAGAAGTCGGTGCCTGGATTGTAGATTACATCAAGAAAGCTTGATTCGAGATTGAGTCTGAAAAATAGGAAGAGGGATTTCTTTTGCGAGAAGTCCCTCTTTTTTGTCAAAATTTCTTGACCCGGATGTGGCAATAAGGCTCACCGCCTGTCTTGTCATAATAATGCTGGTGATATTCTTCTGCGGGCCAAAAGGTAGTGGCCGGTGTCAGTTTGGTGTTCACCTCATATCCTTTGTCTCTCAGAATCTGAATGACCTTTTCTGCCTCCTGTTTCTGTTCATCGTTCAGGTAGAAAATTTCACTGCGGTATTGCGGGCCGATATCCGGACCTTGTCCGTCGGTTTGTGCCGGGTCGTGTATTTCAAAAAAGAGTTTGCACAAATCTGTATAGGTGGTCTGTTCGGCATCATATTCCACAAGCACGGCTTCTGCATGTCCGGTGGTGTGGGCTTTTACTTCCGGGTAAGTGGGATTCTCTTTGTGTCCTCCTATATATCCTGCGGTAGTACGTATTACTCCTGTTGCACGTTCCATCTGGTGTTGTACGCCCCAGAAGCAACCGCAGGCAAAAATCGCTTTTTCTGTTTTCATGATTTTCGGGTTTTATATAAATGATTGTTCAAACTTACAAAAAAATATTGTAATACCTCTTTGTTCGGTTTAGAAATGCTACCTTCGCTGTAGAATCAAAGAAAAAGAAAATGAAATATTTACTGTTGGTTTTGTGTGGTTTGTTCTCAACCGCATTTTCGGTGCAGGCTCAGTCGTATAATGAAATAGTTGAGCAGGCGATGGATTGTGTGAAGAAAGACAGTCTGGTTCAGGCGGAACAACTTTTCCAGAAGGCATTGAAACTTGAACCGAACAATGCGCGGAATGCCTTGTTGTTTTCCAATCTGGGAACTGTTCAGAAACGATTGGGTAAGACCGAGGAGGCGATAGAGTCGTATACATTAGCTTTGAACATCATTCCTTATTCTACCACAATGTTGCTGAATCGGGCTGCACTCTACCTGGAGAAGAATCTGACCCAGAAAGCCTACTTGGATTATTGCAATGTGATTGACCTTTTGCCGAAAAACAAGGAGGCCCGTTTGTTCAGGGCTTATATTTATATGCAACGTCGTGAATATAAGGAAGCCCGTGTAGATTATAACGTCGTGTTGGAGCAGGATGTGAAGAATAAGACGGCTCGCATCGGTATCGTTATGCTGGATGAAAAGGAAGGACGTTTTCAGTCGGCAATGGATGCCATGAACCGTTTGGTAACCGATTTCCCCAAAGATGCGGCAATATTGAAGATGCGGGCCAATATGGAATGGGAACACGGACAATTGGACGCAGCTTTGTATGATTTAGACGAAGTACTGAAACTGGATGACCAGGATGCAATGTCTTATCTGATGAAAGGAGACATTTATTTGGAACAAAAAAAGAAGGACGATGCACGTGAGGCATACGAGAAAGCAATTGATTTGGGAATCTCACGTGCCGAATTGATGGAAAAATTAAAACAATGTAAATGACTTTCTAAAAATATATTCGTTTTTGTTTGTACTTTTTAAAAAGTTTTTGCTATCTTTGCGTGAAATCGTATAGTAATGCAAATTCGTTCGGTCATAAAATTGGGTGTGGTGCTTTCCGTGGTACTGTTTTGTATCGGGATTGCCTTTTATGGTTTTGCCCGTCTGAGTATGGCCGATAAGGAAAATCAGGTAGATGTGTTCGAATTTGTCCCTCAAGATTGTGCAGGTGTGCTTGAAACAGACAATATTGATAAGTTTATGCATGCCTTCTCTCAGATGGCCTATTCTTCCCAGTTGGATACACTTCATCGGTCGGGTTTGATTAATGATATATTGTCTGACCTAAATGAGTTTTCATCTATTTCCGCCCATGGCTTGTCGTATCAAATGCATTATGTGGTGATAAGTTTTCATCAGCCACATACCCCAATGGATGTCGTTGCTTATTTCCGGATGGGAAAAGAGGGAAAACGTCAATTGATTGAAGCTATCCAGAATCGCTTTGGAGTAGATTTTTCTCCGAAGAAAGAATTTTATCGTGGGAAAAAAATTGAAATATATCCTTTAACCCCTAAAAAGTATTTGTCAGTCTGTACGACCGAGGGGTTGGTGGTGGTAAGTTATCAGAAGAAGCTGATAGAACAGGTCATTGATGCCGTAAAGGACAATAAATCGCTTCGTGAAGATACTGTTTTTGCGTCTATACATCATCCTCAAGCTACAGATTTCATTACCATTTACGGACGTACAGCATCGGTCCCTTTGTTAGGAAAAGAAACTTGTCATAGTTGGAGCGAATATGATATTCATCTCAATAGTGAGGTATTTTATTTGAGCGGTCAGATGTATGGAGCGGAAGGTTGCCAGCAGCGTACGATAGAAGGCCTACGGGCGATACCAATGGTTGCTGAACCTGATAGTTTGCTGGTCGTGTCGGGACGTGAAAAGGTTGATTCATGTGTGGCGGCGATTGCATCTTCTCCATCCCATTCTTTATTTGACGAATGCGTCTCTAATTTGTCGCGCGATGCTTCTTACATTATGGTGACTGATATGGAGAAAGTAATGGAATCGCCAGAAAAGTATTCTTCTTATCTTCCGCCATTTATGATTCGGCATGCCGATTTGTTCCGTCCCTTTATTTTGTCTTTGCAATTGACAAAAGTCGATAATCGTTTGTCACATATCTTTGTATTCACCTATAAGGAGTAAGGATTCTTTCAGCGGAGTTTGTTTTGTTCGAAATGGGGACCTGCCTTCACATGGAAATAAAGCAGGGATACAACCGTGAGGGAAGCTCCGAAAAGATAGGCCATCTTGAACGTAGCAATTTCTGCAATATAACCTCCTGTCAGCATACCGATTCCCAAACCGACATCCCATGAAGTTAAATAGGTACTTGTGGCCGTTCCTCGCTGGTTGTTGGGAGCCAGGTTAACAAACAAAGTGTTATAAGCTGGGAACATGGTACCGAATCCGATGCCCAGCAGTAATGAGATAAGAAAGAAAATGGTTGTCGTGATTTTCAAGTTCCATTCTACCAGCCATCCGCAGGCTGTCAAGGCGAAATAACAGGTACTGACCAGATACAAGCCTGCCGCAATGACCTTAGTCACCAAGCCTCGGTCTACCAGTCGGCCACTGAATAACCGGCTGACGGCCATTCCTACGGCCATGAGGGTGAAAAAGAAACCAGTTTCAGCGGTAATACCTATTTCTTGCGCATACATGGCTACATAGTTGGTGGTCATTCCATACGGGATGGAGAGTAACAGCAGGCTTAACCCGGCTGGAAGCCCTTTGATTAAGATGAACCGGTCAAGAGAAATGGGAGCTCGTTTTACGGGAGCTTTGTAGGGGGTACGTACGGTGCAGGCAGCAATGAAACCGATGACACATGAACCCAACGCATACGAGAAGATGGTGGTGTAGGAAGCCCCTCCACTGTGCAGGAACAAGCCGAACATCGGGCCTATGGACATGGCAATGTTGTTGGTCAGTCCGTAGTATCCTAATCCTTCACCTCGTCGGGAAGAAGGCATAATGTCGATGACAAGTGTATTCCCTCCTACGGTGACCATCCCGAAGGAGAATCCATGCACCACACGGAAAATGATAAACAAAGTCAGTACAGTGGCAGTCATGTATCCGGCAAATATCAAGGTAAAGATGAAGTAGGCCAGCAGGTACAAAGGTTTGCGGGCGAATGTATCCAATATATAACCGGAAAACGGACGGATGCACAAGGAAGAAACCGTATAGCAGGAAAGAATGATTCCGATGGTGGTATGTGACGTGTGGAATACCTCCGACAAATAAAAGGGAAGAATCGGAGTGAGTAACCAGAAACCGAAATAAAGCAGAAAATTGGCTGCCAGAATGGCACAAAAACTCGGAGTGACCAGCTTGTCTTTTGGCATATTCGGGGAAGGAAAAGTGTGATATATATAAGATAAACACGGATTACACGAGATGTTAGCAGGAAATCCTCCTTTTTACTCCCGGTGTAATCCGTGTTCTTATGAAAAAGCGTTTATTCGGAATCAGTTGGCTGATTCAAATTCTTCCAAGAAACGAGTATCATTCTCGGAGAACATACGCAAGTCTTTTACTTTGTATTTCAGGTTCGTGATACGTTCTACTCCCATACCGAAAGCATAACCCGTATATACTTTGCTGTCAATGCCGTTGGCTTCCAGCACAGCCGGGTCTACCATTCCGCATCCCAGAATTTCTACCCATCCGGTATATTTACAGAACGGACAGCCCTCACCGCCGCAGATGTCGCAGCTGATATCCATTTCGGCACTGGGTTCAGTGAACGGGAAGTATGACGGACGCAAACGGATTTTTGTATCCGGTCCAAACATTTCCTGTGCAAACTGCAGCAGCACTTGTTTCAGGTCGGTAAAAGACACGTTCTTGTCGACATACAGACCTTCTACCTGATGGAAGAAGCAGTGTGCACGGTAGCTGATAGCCTCGTTACGGTATACACGTCCCGGGCAGATAACACGGATAGGAGGTTGAGAAACTTCCATCACGCGGCTCTGTACAGAAGAAGTGTGTGTACGGAGAATGATGTCAGGGTGAGTCTCAATGAAGAACGTATCCTGCATGTCGCGTGCCGGATGGTCTGCGGGGAAATTCATAGAAGAGAACACATGCCAGTCGTCTTCTACTTCCGGTCCGTCGGCAATGGTAAAGCCCATGCGGCCGAAGATATCGATGATTTCGTTGCGCACAATTGTCAGCGGATGGCGTGTACCCAGTTTAATCGGATAAGCCGTACGAGTCAAGTCCAGTTCAGCCGCACTGTTGTCTTGATTTTCGAATGTTTCTTTCAAGGCGGCAATGCGTTCTTGTGCCAGGTTCTTCAACTCGTTCAATTTCATACCTACTTCTTTTTTCTGTTCAGCAGGTACGTTACGGAAGTCAGCCATCAGTGCGTTGATGGCACCTTTCTTGCTCAGGTATTTGATGCGTAAAGCCTCCAGTTCTTCTGGATTCTGCGCTGTGAGTCCTTTTACTTCCTGAAGCAACTGTTCTATTTTTGCTAACATATCTCTTCGTTAATTATTTTTGTTTGCAAAGGTAAGGATTTAAACTGAAAAATTCGGTTTTTCCTCCAACAAAAAAGAAAACTCTTGTTTCTTGGATAATGATAAGAAAAAAAAGGTAATTTTGCGGCAATATTTGAGGAAACCAAATGAAAAGACTAATCATTGGATGCTGTTTGCTGATGCTGATGGTATCGTGTGGCGGTGGAAAGAAAAAAACAGATCCGTTCGCTGCCTTGACTGAACAAATTGATTCTATAAAAGTACATCCGGATTCCCTTCAGGATTCCACTGTGGTAGTAGAGGAAGAAATCCCTGCTGCGGCAGACGAAAGTTTTGCAGATTTCTTTTATAATTTTGCTTCCGATGCGAAGTTCCAGCTGTCGCGGGTGGTATTCCCATTTTCCGAATATAAAGGGAAACAAGTGACCCGTATTCAAAAAGCGGATTGGAAGTTTGATCCTTTGTTCAGTCGTGAACCGGCTTACACCGTTCTTTTCGACAAGGAAGAAGACATGGAGATAGAAAAGGATACCAGCTTGCATAGTGTGCAGGTGGATTGGATTTTCCTGACAGACCGCAGGGTCAAGCGTTATTATTTTCAGCGGAAAAAGGATTCCTGGTTCCTGGAAGCCATTAATGTGGAAAAGTTGCCCGACGAAGAAGACGGGAAGGAAGATTTCTATACATTCTACGAACGTTTCTCACGTGATTCTGTGTTCCAGCAGGAGCGTTTGCGCAATCCGCTGAAGTTTGTGACGGCTGATCCGGAAGATGAATTCCAGATTCTGGAAACAACACTGGAGCAGGGACAATGGTTTGCTTTCCGTCCTCCAATGATGAAGGGGCGTATGACCAATGTGCATTATGGTCAGCCGGAAAATATACGTTCCGATTATAAAGTAGTGGAATTTAAAGGATTTGGTAACGGTTTCAGTAATACGCTGTATTTTGAACGCTATGGAGGCGTATGGAAACTGATGCGATTTGAAGATTTGAGCGATTGACGGATATGAAAGATTTTACAAATTATTCCTTGCTTCCTTATAATACGTTCGGAATGGATGTAAAGGCAGCTCGTTTCGTGGAATATGAGTCAGTGGATGAACTGCAGGGCTTCTTGATCGGACGACAGGAGAAGGATGCCCCTCTTTTGCATGTGGGAAGAGGAAGCAACCTATTATTTGTGTCTGATTATCCGGGAACGGTCTTGCATTCTGGTATTAAAGGCATACAGGTAGTGCAGGACACAGAAGAGTTTGTCGACCTGCGTGTCGGAGCTGGAGAAGTTTGGGACAACTTGGTAGACTATACCGTGCGTAAAGGCTGGTATGGGGCGGAGAATTTGTCGTTGATTCCCGGTGAAGTGGGGGCTTCTGCGGTCCAAAACATCGGAGCTTACGGCGTGGAAGCAAAAGATTTGATTGTCGCTGTGGAAACGGTGGCAGTAGAGACCGGTGCATTACGGGTCTTTACGAACGAGGAATGCCATTATGCGTATCGCGAAAGCATTTTCAAGAAAGAACTAAAAGGGAAATACATTGTGACGTATGTCACGTATCGTTTGCAGAAAAAACCGGTTTATCATCTGGATTATGGCAATATCCGTTCGGAATTGCAGAAAGAGGGGGGAGAGCTCTCGTTAACCGGTCTTCGTCAAATCATTATACATATTCGGGAAGCCAAGCTTCCCGATCCGGAAAAGATAGGAAATGCCGGCAGTTTCTTTATGAATCCCATTGTACCGGTACAGCAGTTTGAAGAGTTGCTGAAGATGTATCCGGAAATGCCCCACTATAAAGTGGATGAGGCGAGGGTGAAAATTCCGGCCGGATGGATGATAGACCGTTGCGGTTGGAAAGGCAAGCATCTGGGAAGAGCTGGAGTGCACGACAAGCAGGCCTTGGTATTGGTGAATTTAGGAGGTGCCACTGGGGCAGAGGTCGTGCGGCTGGCTGAGGCCATTGTCCGTTCGGTGAAAGAGAAATTTGGCATCACAATATGTCCGGAGGTTAATTTTATTGGAGAAAAACAATGAAGGTCACGATATTAGGCAGTGGTACATCGACAGGCGTGCCGCAGGTGGGATGTACGTGTGAAGTGTGTACGAGTAAGGACCCGCATGACAAACGTTTGCGTTGTTCGGGACTGGTAGAAGTGAATGGCGTACGTATCTTGATAGACTGTGGTCCGGATTTTCGGGAGCAGATGCTCCGGCTGGATGATTTCCGTCCGATTGACGGAGTGTTGATTACGCACGAGCATTATGACCATGTGGGTGGCTTGGACGATTTGCGGCCTTTCTGTCGTTTCCGGGATGTGCCAGTGTATGCCGAAGAATATACGGCCACTCGTTTGAAGAATCGTATGCCTTATTGTTTTACTGAACATTTGTATCCTGGAGTGCCGCATATTCCTTTGCATTACATTGAAGATAAAGTACCGTTCACCGTATCGAACACGGAAGGAAATAAGGTGGAAATTATTCCTTTCCGGGTGATGCACGGACCGCTTCCCATCATGGGATTCCGTATCGGTCCGATGGCGTGGATAACCGACATGTTGCATATTCCGGAAGAAAGCTATGGCTGTCTGAAGAACTTGAAGTTGCTGGTGATGAATGCCTTGCGTATAGAATCTCATTGGACGCACCAGTCTTTGTCCGAAGCGTTGGACCAAACCCAGCGTATTCAAGCCGAAAAAACGTACTTCATTCATATGAGTCATCAGATTGGTTTACATGCAAAAGTACAGGAACAGTTGCCTGAAAATGTCTTTTTGGCATACGACGGCCTTCAGCTTACAGTGGATGAGAACGGTAAGATGAAGTGACTCATAAGATAAATTAATATACCTATAATGCTTTTTTATTGATAAATCTGTATCTTTGTGCCCTATTAAGTAGATATTTAAGTAGAAAAAATCAAAATAATAGGAAAAATGGCACAAGAAGACGTTTTCAAGAAACTTGTTTCACACTGTAAAGAATATGGTTTTGTATTTCCGTCAAGTGAAATTTATGATGGACTGGGTGCCGTATACGATTACGGTCAGAATGGTGTGGAACTGAAAAACAATATCAAACAATACTGGTGGCAGAGCATGGTGCTGCTTCATGAAAACATTGTAGGTATCGATTCTGCAATCTTCATGCACCCTACTATTTGGAAGGCTTCTGGTCACGTAGACGCATTTAATGACCCGTTGATTGACAACCGTGATTCCAAGAAGCGCTATCGTGCCGATGTATTGATTGAAGATCAGATTGCCAAATACGACGAAAAGATAAACAAGGAAGTAGCCAAGGCTGCCAAGAAATACGGGGATGCTTTCAATGAAGCTGAATTCCGCAGCACCAATCCGCGTGTATTGGAACATCAGGCCAAACGCGATGCCTTGCACGAACGTTATTCCAAGGCAATGAATGCCAACGACCTGGCTGAATTGCGTCAGATTATTTTGGATGAAGACATTGTATGTCCGATTTCTGGTACAAAGAACTGGACAGAAGTTCGTCAGTTCAACCTGATGTTTACTACTGAAATGGGTTCTACTGCCGATGGTGCCATGAAGGTATATCTTCGTCCGGAAACCGCTCAGGGTATTTTCGTCAACTACCTGAACGTACAGAAGACAGGACGTATGAAGATTCCGTTCGGTATTGCACAGATTGGTAAGGCTTTCCGTAACGAAATCGTAGCCCGTCAGTTCATTTTCCGTATGCGTGAATTTGAACAGATGGAAATGCAGTTCTTCGTAAAACCGGGTACTGAACTCGAATGGTTCAAGAAATGGAAAGAAATCCGTTTGAAATGGCACAAGGCACTGGGCTTCGGCGATGACCACTATCGTTTCCATGACCACGAAAAACTGGCTCACTATGCCAATGCAGCTACTGATATTGAATTCCTGATGCCGTTCGGTTTCAAGGAAGTGGAAGGTATCCACTCTCGTACCAACTTCGACTTGAGCCAGCATGAAAAATTCTCTGGCAAGAGCATCAAGTATTTCGATCCGGAAATCAACGAAAGCTATACTCCGTATGTCATCGAAACTTCTATCGGTGTAGACCGTATGTTCCTGAGTGTGATGAGTGCCGCTTATCACGAAGAAAAGCTGGAAAACGGCGAAACTCGTGTCGTATTGAAATTGCCTGCAGCGTTGGCACCGGTGAAACTGGCTGTCATGCCGTTGGTCAAGAAAGACGGTCTGCCTGAAAAAGCTCGTGAAATTATCGATGACCTGAAATTCCATTTCAACTGCCAGTACGATGAAAAAGATTCTATCGGAAAGCGTTACCGCCGTCAGGATGCCATCGGTACCCCGTATTGTGTGACGGTCGACCATCAGACCTTGGAAGACAACTGCGTGACACTGCGTAACCGTGACACCATGGAACAGGTACGTGTGGCCATTGCAGATTTGAATAATATCATTGCAGACAAAGTCAGCATCACCAGCTTGCTGAAAACCCTGTAATCACAAATTAAACTTTACATGAACAAGAACCTGTTTTGGCTGATAGCCTTGTCGTTTGCCCTTTCTTTCGGATTTACATCGTGTGCGGAAGATACCACTGTGGAAGATCCTTATGCGAATTGGGAAGTTCGTAATGACCGTTATTTGGATTCCATTGCGGACGTAGCTCGTACGCATCCAGGTGAATGGGAAATCTATCGTAATTATAAGATTGCGGATGGAAGTACAACTCCAGGACTGGGAGGAGGAAGTTCTGTAGTGACCAACCCCTTTGAAACTCCGGCCAATGCCAATGATTCGGTATATATGAAGATTCTGGAGCCGGGCACAGGAATTACTCCTTTGTTTACGGATAGTGTCAGTGTGTATTATCGTGGCAAGCTGATTAACGGAACCGTATTCGACCAAAATTATACGGGAGATTTGGATGAAGAAATCCATGTACCTAGCCATCTGGCGATGCAGACCAAACGGACAGATGGACAATTGGTTGATGGGTTAATTGTGGGTTGGATGACTGCTTTGCAGCACATGAAAGAAGGTCAGCGGGTGGAATTGTATATTCCGGCAGATTTGGCTTATGGAGAATCCTCTCAGTCTTCCATTCCAGCTAACTCCATGCTGATTTTCGATTTGAAGTTGGAAAAGGTGATTCATCCGAAAGGAATTGAAAACTACAGCCTGAAAGTGAAGTAATTTCAGTCAGTGAAATAAAAAAATGCCATGAAGAAGGCTCCTGTGGGAGCGGGCTTCATGGCGTTTTTGTTTCTATCTTCTTCGTATTTTCTTGTAGTAGTCGGGTACGGCGGTGATACCGAAATTCTCCGGATGGGTAAATAAAATTTTGATGGCCAGTAAGCGGTAGATATAGCGGTTGGTTTCTTCCACCAGTTGCAGGTCGATGGCTTCTTCCACTTTCTGTTCTTTCAGTTCCGTTCTTATGCGGGCTTGTCCGATGTTGTACGATTGTGCCACGGCCACCCAGTCGTGAAACTTGTCGTAGGCGGTACGCAGGTAGCGGCAGGCGGCATGGGTTGATTTTTCCACATCCAGTCGTTCGTCTATTTTCCTTTCTACCCGTAACCCATATTCTTTGGCCGTTTCTTTCATGAATTGCCATAAGCCGAGGGCACCGACAGGAGAACGGGCTTCCGGGTTCATACCACTTTCAATCACCATCAGGTACTTGAAATCGTCAGGTATTTGATGTTCCTCCAGAATGGGTTCTACCAGGGGGAAAAAATAAGCAGCTTTTTGTTGTAGGGATTGTGAATAGCGAGACAGAGAAGCCAGTTCCCTTCTCAGTTTCCGTTTGCGGTCGGAAGGGTCCAAGTTTACCTGTTGTCCGCAAAAAATCAACACATTGGGTTCCAGCAAACTGTCGGCCACCTCGATGTGGCTGAGGGCTATATAGGCAGGTGTTCCTTCTATTTCTTCTTCTGGAAGAGAAGGGATGGGTCTCTGGTCGGGCCCTTGTGCATAAATTGTCATTGGAAGGGCTGGCAACAGACAAACGAACAGGAATATACGCCCCAATTTCATATTCACCTTTCTTTTTGCTCGCAAAGGTAATCTATTTTATAGTAAGGATGTACGGTCGCTCCTTTAAAAAAGTTTTTCCGATACGTTGGTGCGAAAACGATGTAAATGTCAGTCTGCATACAAAATGTTGTTTTTTTCTGGATTTCTTTTTACCTTTGCGCCCGTTAGAGAAAGGGAATGAAACATCGTGTAAATGCATATTGCTTGTTGCTTGTCAGTCTGTGGGTGCTGGTAGTAGGCGTTTTTCCCCATCACCATCACAACGAAGCGTTCTGTATCCATCCGGACATGGAAACCTGTGCGTCTGTGCATCCCCATGCGGAAGGCGAGGAACGGCATGCCCCCGGTGATGCCGACAAGCATACCTGCGATATTAGTTGTGTCACTCATTTTTCTTTTTCCACTCCGCACCATTCTCCGGATTTTACACCCGATTATGCGTATTATACCCTGATTTATCTGTCATCCGTGGGGTTGGAGGCGCCTGTCTCTATGGAATCCACGGAGTTGACTTCCTATTATATAGAAAAACTGCATGCCCGGAGTTTCTCGGCCGTGCGGAATTTTCGTGCCCCTCCCTTTGCTGCATAAAACAACCCTATTGTAGGGAATAGAGAGTGAGAAGTGTACTTTGCAACCAGCTTGCAGGGTACAGACGTTATTTTTGCAGCAAAATTAAAAACACCGTAATTCAATGAAAAACTATATTCTGACAGGGACATTGTGTATGTTCCTATTAGGCGCATGTGGAGAACATGCCCATGAACATGGTGAAGAGGGACACCACCATGAAGAAGAAATGCATGCCGGAGAAAAAGCCGGCCATTCCGATGAGATTATCTTGACTCCTGAAAAGGCAAAGGCGGCAGGTGTGGAGGCTGAAGCTGTACATGCGGGAACTTTTCGCAATGTGATTCATACCAGTGGACAGATTCTGGCGGCTCAGGGAGAAGAAGCTACCGTAGTAGCCGCTTCTTCGGGAGTGGTTTCTTTTTCCCGGAAAGTAGCCGAGGGAATGCAAGTCGGCAAGGGAACAGAATTGCTGAGTGTGTCGGCCGCCCATATCCAGGATGGCGACCCTGTGCAGAAGGCCAAGGTGGCTTATGAGAAGGCCAAAGAAGAATACGAGCGGGCCCAGAAACTGGTGAGCAGTCAGATTGTGTCGCAAAAGGATTTTGCCGCTTTGCGTGAAGCCTATGAGAATGCCCGTCTCACTTACGAAGCGTTGAAGCCGAGCCAATCGGGCAAGGGAGTGTCTGTCAAGTCGCCTATCGGTGGTTTTATCAAGACTTGTCTGGTAAAGGAAGGCGATTATGTGACGGTGGGCCAGCCGTTGATGACGGTGACACAAACCCGTCGGTTGGTGCTGAAGGCGGAAGTGTCCGAACGCTATTATGCACAGCTTTCCCAAGTGACTTCTGCCAATTTCCAGACTCCTTATAATAATAAGGTCTATAGCCTTGAGAATTTGGGAGGCAAATTGCTTTCTTTCGGTAAATCCTCAGGAGATACTTCTTATTACGTACCAGTGACTTTTGAGTTCGACAATCGGGGCGACATGGTTCCCGGTTCTTTCGTGGAGGTGTATCTCTTGTCGGGCGAACGGAACGGCGTATTGAGCCTTCCGGTATCGGCCTTGACCGAGGAACAGGGCGTGTATTTCGTCTACTTGAAGTTGGACGAGGAGTGCTATAAAAAGCAGGAAGTCAAATTAGGCGCTTCCGATGGCAGCCGGGTAGAGATTCTTTCCGGCATAAAAGACGGGGATACGGTAGTGACTCGGGGAGCAATTCATGTCAAACTGGCCTCGGCTTCCAATGCCATCCCGGCGCATACACATAACCATTAAAGCGGAGGGGCTATGCTGAACAAGATTATACGATTTTCCTTACAGAATCGTCTGTTGATATTGGTGGCGGCGGTGCTGTTGCTGATAGGAGGTACTTATACGGCCTTCCATACAGAGGTGGATGTGTTTCCCGACCTGAATGCCCCGACGGTGGTAGTGATGACCGAAGCCAACGGTATGGCGGCCGAGGAAGTGGAGCAATTAGTGACTTTCCCTATCGAGACGGCCGTGAACGGAGCGACCAATGTACGACGGGTACGTTCTTCGTCCACCACGGGCTTTTCAGTGGTTTGGGTCGAGTTTGAATGGAATACCGATATCTATCTGGCCCGTCAGATTGTGTCTGAAAAGCTGGCCGCAGTGGGCGAGTCGTTGCCAGACAACGTGGGGAAGCCCACGCTGGGACCGCAGTCGTCCATCTTGGGCGAATTGCTGATTGTGGGCTTGACGGCCGATTCTACTTCCATGCAGGATTTGCGTACGCTGGCCGACTGGACCATCCGTCCGCGTCTGTTGTCCACCGGAGGCGTGGCACAGGTCGCCGTATTGGGTGGAGACATCAAGGAATACCAGATTCTGATTCATCCCGACCGGATGCGTCATTATGGGGTGACTCTGGGAGAGGTGATGGCCGTATCGCGCAACATGAACCAGAATACCAACGGAGGTGTCATCTATGAATATGGCAACGAGTACATCGTGCGGGGAGTGCTTTCCACGGACGATGTGCATAAGCTGGGACGAGCGGTCATCAAGACTACGGCAGAGGGAACGCCGGTGACCTTGGAAGACGTGGCCGATGTGCGTATCGGTTCACAGCAGCCCAAATTGGGAGTGGCTTCCGAAAAAGGAAAACCAGCCGTACTGCTTACGGTAACCAAGCAGCCCAACACGGGTACGATTGCCTTGACGGAACAATTGGAGAAGGCATTGGCCGATTTGCAGAAGAACCTGCCGAAGGATGTGAAAATCTCTACCGATGTGTTCCGCCAGTCGCGCTTCATTGAAAGCTCCATCAGCAACGTACAGGAATCGCTGTATGAAGGCGCCATCTTTGTGGTCATCGTGCTTTTCCTGTTCCTGGCCAATACGCGTACGACGATTATTTCGTTGATTACCCTTCCTCTTTCCCTGGTAGTAGCCATTCTGGTATTGCACTACATGGGACTGAGCATCAATACCATGAGTTTGGGAGGTATGGCCATTGCCATCGGTTCGCTGGTGGACGATGCCATTGTCGACGTGGAAAACGTGTGGAAGCACCTGCGGGAAAACAAGATGCTCCCTCCGGAAGAACGCAAGCCGGTACGTGAGGTGGTGTTCAATGCTTCGCGTGAGGTACGTATGCCGATTCTGAACTCCACGCTGATTATCATTGTGAGCTTTATTCCGCTTTTCTTCCTGACCGGGATGGAAGGTCGTATGCTGGTGCCGCTGGGCATTGCCTTCATCGTGTCTTTGTTTGCTTCCACCGTGGTGGCACTGACCTTGACCCCGGTGTTGTGCAGTTACCTGCTGGGCGGAAAAACAAAAGGAGACGGCCTGCCGAAAGAAGCCTTCTTGGCGGTATGGCTGAAGAAATATTATGAACGGGCCTTGCTTTGGTCGCTGGAGCACAAAAAAACGGTGTTGGGAACCACCATTGCCGTGTTCGTGGTAGCTTTGGGTACCTTCTTTACGTTGGGCCACAGCTTCCTGCCGTCGTTCAACGAAGGCTCGTTTACCATCAACGTCAGCTCCCTGCCGGGTATTTCCTTGGAAGAGTCCGACAAGATTGGGCGTCAGGCCGAGGAAATTCTGCTCTCCATTCCGGAGATACAGACCGTGGCCCGCAAGACGGGACGTGCGGAACTGGATGAGCATGCGCTGGGCGTGAACGTGTCGGAAATAGAAGCGCCTTTTGAATTGAAAGACCGTTCGCATGCCGAACTGTTGGCGGATGTCCGTCAGAAACTGTCGGTCATCACGGGGGCCAACATTGAAATCGGACAGCCCATCAGCCACCGTATCGATGCCATGTTGAGTGGTACGCAGGCCAGCATTGCTATCAAGCTGTTCGGGGATGACTTGAACCGGATGTTTGCCTTGGGCAATCAGATAAAGGCGGCCATCAGTGATGTGGAAGGCGTGGCCGACCTGAACGTGGAGCAGCAGATTGAACGTCCGGAACTGAAGATTGTACCCAAGCGGGAGATGCTGGCCAAGTATGGCATCTCGTTGCCGCAGTTCAGTGAGTTCGTGCAGGTGAATATGGCCGGCGAGGTTGTGTCGCAGGTGTATGAAAAGGGAAAGACCTTCAACCTGGTGGTGCGTGCGGATGAGGCCGACCGGGGCGAGATGGACCGTGTGAAAGACCTGATGATTGACGATGCGCAGGGGCGGAAGATTCCGTTGTCGTACGTGGCCGATGTGGTGTCTTCCATGGGACCGAACACCATCAACCGGGAAAACGTGAAACGGAAAATCGTGATTTCAGCCAATACCAGCGGACGTGACCTGCGTAGCGTGGTGAATGATATCCAGCGTCGGGTGGACGAGAAGATTACGTTGCCAGAAGGTTATCACATTGAATACGGCGGACAGTTTGAAAGCGAACAAGCCGCCAGCCGTACTTTGCTGCTGACTTCTCTGATGAGTATTGTGGTTATCTTCCTGTTGCTGTACATGCAGTTCCACGATGCCGCCGAGAGCGGAGTGATCTTGTTGAACCTGCCGCTGGCCTTGATTGGCGGTGTGTTTGCCTTGCTGTTCACTACGGGTGAAGTCAGTATTCCGGCCATCATCGGATTTATCTCCTTGTTCGGTATTGCCACCCGAAACGGTATGTTGCTGGTCACCCACTACAACCTGTTGCGTGAAGAGCAGCATCTGGATGTGCGCGAAAGTATCGTACACGGTTCGCTCGACCGTCTGAACCCGATTCTGATGACCGCCCTTTCGTCTGCCCTGGCCCTGATTCCGCTGGCCTTGCGCGGCGATTTGCCAGGCAATGAAATTCAGAGTCCGATGGCCAAGGTCATTTTGGGAGGATTGCTGACCTCCACTTTCCTGAATGCCTTTGTCATTCCTATTGTGTATGAGTTAATGAACCGGAAGAAAACGACTAAAAGAACAGAAGCATGAAAAAATTTGGATGGATATTGCTGGCAGGCCTGGCTTTTTCCGGCGGGCTGCAGGCGCAGAAAATAGAAGAGGTGCTGCAATCCGTGGAGCAGCACAACAAGGCACTTCAGGCCAGTGCGCACAGCATGGAGGCGGCTAAGATGGAAGTGCAGACACGGAATAACCTGGAAGACCCCAGTGTGGAATACAGTCCGTTTTATGCAAGCAACGTGGACGGCATGGCCAGTTCGGAACTGGTGGTGACGCAGGGATTTGATTTCCCCACGCTGTATGCGGCACGCAACCGTTCCGGAAAATCGCAGAAAAACGTGTTGGACCGTCAGCAGCAGGTGCTCCGTCGCGACATTCTGCTGCAAGCCAAGAACCTGTGTCTGGACTTGATTCGGCTGAATCAGGAACAGCAGTTGCTGGCCGAGCGGATGAAGAACGCCGATGCCTTGTTGCAGTTGTTCGAGAAACGCCTGAAAGAGGGGGA
Organism: Bacteroides mediterraneensis; assembly: GCF_016900355.1. GTDB lineage: Bacteria > Bacteroidota > Bacteroidia > Bacteroidales > Bacteroidaceae > Phocaeicola. The sequence continues at coordinate 25,796 of NZ_JACJKA010000022.1, forward strand.
TGCCAATGCCCTGGAAGTGAATAAAATCAAGATGGAACGCATGAAGGTGCAGACCGAAGTGGCTCAGAACAATGCCGCACACCGTACGGCATTGCAGCAGTTGCTGGCCATGAATGGTAATATGCCTTTGGATTTTGCGGAAACGGATTATCCCAAGGTAGAGGCTATCCGGGATTATCAGACGTTGTATAACGAAGTGATGCAGTCGGATGCCGATCTGCAGGTGGCTGAGGCAACAGTTCAGGCCGCTTCGGAAGAAGTGAAGGTAAACAAGCAGAACTGGTTGCCGAAACTGGAAGTGGGCTACCGACGGAATACCTCGGTGGGAGAGAAGAGCAACGGTTTTTTGGTAGGAGGCAGTTTTCCTTTGTTTTCCAACCGTAAGAAACTGAAAATTGCCAAGGCCAAGGCGTTGAGTGCGAACTTGCAGCGCGACAATGCCCGCCTGCAGGTGGAAGCCAAGGTGCAGAGCCAGTTCAACGAGATGCAGCAGTTGCGTGAGGCGATGCAGGCCTACGATGTACCTTTGATGCATCAGTCCCTCCGTTTGCTTTACGATGCCGTGACGGCTGGCCAGTTGTCCATCATCGACTTTTATGTGGAGGCCGACAACGTATATGGCAACCTGCAAAGCTACATGACGTTGGAGAACCAGTACCAGAAGCTCATGGCCGATATCTATAAGAACCGTCTGTAAATCAGCTGTAATAAAAAGTAAAACCGCCCCTGCGAAGAGGCGGTTTTTTTTCGATGTTTTCTACGTTTCCCGTGGCCGAAACGTAGGTTTTCCACCCGAGAAACATACGTTTCCGCGGTGGGAAACGTACGTTTTTCCCGAGGGAAACGTAAAAAAGACTCCAGTGTTTCAGGGAAAAGCGGCTGGCCTTTCTCTGAAACAGCCGGGAAATCCCTTAAATTCTGTCCAGCGGAATGTGAAGGGCCTGAGCCACTCCCTTACCGTAGTTTTCATCTGCCTGCATGCAGTTCCGGATGTGGCGGAGCTTGATTTCTTCCGGAATGTCTCCCATGGCTCTGGCCGTATTCTCAAAGAGCACCTGCTGCTGGGCAGGCGTCATCAGGCGGAACAGGGCACGAGGCTGAGAATAGTAGTCCGCGTCATCTTCCCGGTAATCCCACTGATAAGCCGCACCATCCAGTTCCAGAGGCGGTTCCTTGTATTCGCCCTGCTGTTGCCATTCTCCGTAGCTGTTGGGTTCATAGCCCAAGGTTGAACCGTGGTTGCCGTCCACGCGCATCTGTCCGTCGCGGTGATACATGTTCAGGAAAGGACAACGGCTCCGGTTCACCGGAATCTGGTGGTGGTTAACCCCCAGACGGTAACGCTGCGTATCGCCGTAAGAGAAGAGACGGCCCTGCAGCATGCGGTCGGGCGAGAAGCTGATACCCGGCACCACGTTGGCCGGATTGAAAGCCGCCTGTTCCACGTCGGCAAAATAATTCTCCGGGTTTCGGTTCAGTTCGAGCACGCCCACCTCTATCAGCGGATATTCCTTTTGCGACCAGACTTTGGTCAGGTCGAACGGGTTGAACGGACACGCTTTGGCCTGTTCTTCCGTCATCAGCTGGATGTACATCGTCCATTTCGGGAAGTCGCCTTTTTCAATGCTTTCGTAGAGGTCGCGCTGGTGACTTTCCCGGTCTTTTGCGATAATCGCTTCCGCTTCCGCATCGGTCAGGTTACGGATGCCCTGCTGGGTGTGCAGGTGGAATTTGACCCACGTACGTTTTCCTTCCGCATTGATCAGGGAGAACGTATGGCTGCCATAGCCGTACATGTGGCGGTACGAAGCCGGAATGCCGCGGTCGCTCATGGTGATGGTCACCTGGTGCAGGGCTTCGGGCAGTGAAGTCCAAAAGTCCCAGTTGTTGCGCGGGCTGCGCATGTTCGTACGCGGGTCCCGTTTCACCGCGTGGTTCAAGTCGGGGAATTTCAGCGGGTCGCGCAGGAAGAACACTGGCGTGTTGTTGCCCACCAAGTCCCAGTTTCCTTCTTCGGTATAGAATTTGATGGCGAAGCCACGGATGTCACGTTCCGCATCCGCCGCCCCACGTTCACCGGCCACCGTAGAAAAGCGGACAAACAGTTCCGTTTCTTTTCCCACCTGTGAGAAGATGGCTGCCTTGGTGTAGGCCGTGATATCGTGCGTGACCGTAAATTTTCCAAACGCTCCCGAGCCTTTGGCGTGCATGCGCCGTTCGGGAATCACTTCGCGGTCAAAATGTGCCAGTTTTTCGAGAAACCACACATCTTGTAAAAGCATCGGACCTCTTCGTCCTGCGGTAGCCACATTCTGGTTGTCGGCTACGGGTGCGCCTGAGCCAGTGGTAAGTTTCTTTTTTTTCATAAGCATTACATTTGTGATTTGAGAATAGATTAAGAAGAAGTTACAAGGTGATAAATTGGTCTAGTATTAGTTTGTCCGTGTCGCTCAGCAAGCCGTTCTTGGATTGTAGGAAAGGTACGGAGGCTTTCCGGAAAATACGTAAAGTTTTCTTCATGTTCCGGAGCATGCTTCCCGTCCTGAATTTATAGGTGGTAAAAAGCAGCGTGCGATGAGGAGGCACTTCTCCTGCCATTCGTCGGCTGCAGGCTTTCCATTGCCGGTGCGGGTGCTGTCCGACGACGAAATAACCGCAGGTCCAGCATCCCGACAGCAGGAAATCCGTTTCTGCCAGTTTCTGAGGGTCGAAATCGGAAATCGCGCACAGGCTGACATCCAGCCCTTTCGACCAGAGATACATTGCAATCTCTCTGGCGAAAAAGGCTGTCTTTCCTTTGTGGCTATAATACCACAGTTGCCTTCATGGGATTTGCAGCAACAAGATTCCTTAACCACCACCACCCGGCTGTTGGGCAGGTCGGGAATGTAGATGAAACCGTCTTTTACGGTAATGTCGGCCGGGCCAATCAGCGGCTGTTCCAGTTTCAAGGGCAGAGGAGACATCTTTCCGCTGGCCAGGTCGATACGGCTCAGCTGGGCCGGTGTCCAGTTGGTGACAATCAGCGATTTCCCGTCGGAAGAGAAAGCGATGCCGTCGTATTGTCCGGTCACTTCCGTCAGTTTGCGGGCTACGGGCTGCTTCAGGTTGTCGATGCGGTAAATCACATTGGCTTCCTTGGTCACTCCGTCGGCCGGATAAGAAGCCACATACATCATTCCGTCACGTACGAGCAGTCCGTTCGGTCCGCTGATTTGCAGCCACTCTTCGGGCTGTCCCGGCTGGGCCGGATTGCTGATATCCAGGCGGAAAATACGGTCGGTGTTGGTCACTGACGCATACAGGTAGTTTCCGTCGGCTGCCAGGTCGTTGACAAACAGGTTGCCTTCGGGCAGGGAAATGACTTTCGGCTTTTCCGCCTTGTCGGTCAGGTGATATACTACGATTTTATTCACATCGCATACATACAGGTAGTCCTGACGGATGAACATTCCTTTGGGAGCCGATAAATTGCCGTCGGCCGGAACCATTACCTGGGTCTTTCCGTTTTTATAGAATGCGATGTATCCTTTTCCTTCCGTGTTCAGCGGATTCAGTTCGGCGGTACCGAAGTTGGCCACCAGGATACCTTCCTGATACGGATAGGTACTTTCACAATAACGAAGTCCTTCGTTTACTACTCCTTTTACGGTTTGTGCCGACAAGCTTATCGACAAGCAAACAAACATTGCACTGAGAATCTTTTTCATCTTTTTACGTTTATTTTTTGACAAAGTTAAATGCGAGCCAAATATTGTCTATATTTGTAGCACTCATTTTTCCGATAACATTCATAGGCAGAAACGATAAGAAATGGAACTCCGTCAGTTGAAATATTTTAAAGCGGCTTGCGAATTGCAGAATTTTTCGGAGGCGGCACGTGTGTTGTTTATCTCTCAAAGTACGCTTTCCCAACAAATCAAGCAGTTGGAGGAAGAACTGGATGTGTTGCTTTTCGACCGCATCGGGAAGCGGGTGGTTCCTACGGAGGCCGGATTGGCTTTTTTGCCTTATGCCACCAAGGCCCTTTACGATGCGGAAGACGGGAAACAGATTATCCGTGATTTGAAAGGGATAGAGACCGGAGTACTTCACATCGGAGTGACTTATAGCATGAGTCCCCTGCTGATTGCGGCGCTGGGTCGGTTCACGAAAACCTATCCGAAGGTGAAGGTCGATATCAGTTTTGCCACCTCGGAAGAATTGTTGGAGCGGCTGGAAGCCAATCACCTGGATTTTGTGTTGTCTTTCAAGCCCGAAGGCACCTCGGAAGGGTTTGAAACCTTACCTTTGTTCTCTTCCCGCCTGAATTTCATTGTGCACCGTTCGCATCCGTTGTCCGGACTTTCTTCCATTACACTGAAACGGCTGTGCGAGACTCCGCTGGTGTTGCCGGGACAGGGCTTTGCCACCCGGAAGAAGGTGGATGAATTGTGCCGTACCCAGCACTTGGAACTGACGGTGGGGGTAGAAATGAACGATGTGCATACCATTATCCATACCTTGCGGGAAGGCTATTGGGCTACGATTCTGACTCAAGCGGCTGTGCGCGGAGAAGAAGATTTGGTGCAGATTCCCATCTTGTGTGCAGATGCGTTGGCCTCCGAAGGATGCCTGTTCTGGGCACAGGGAAACTACCGGAAAAAGTCGGCGCTGGCGTTTGCGGATTTTTTGCAGAAGGCCGTCGGAAACGGGGGAGAATGAGCGGACGGAGTATGTCGGCGTGTTTAAAAAATGATAAGGACAAAAAAGATGGACAGCCGTTCCCCGTAATCCGTGCTGAATTATTAACTTTGCCCTTTGATAGAAAATAAATAGAAACACAGCCATATGCCATTAAATTTACCCGATAAACTGCCTGCAATCGAGTTGTTGAAGCAAGAGAATATTTTCGTGATTGACAATTCGCGGGCCAGCTCGCAGGACATCCGTCCGTTGAAGATTGTCGTCCTCAACCTTATGCCACTTAAGATAACGACAGAAACCGACTTGATTCGTTTGCTGTCCAACTCTCCTCTTCAGATTGAGGTGAGCCTGATGAAGCTGAAAAGCCATACTTCAAAGAATACGCCGGTGGAGCACATGAAAGCATTCTACCGTGATTTTGAACTGATGAGAAACGAAAAGTTCGACGGAATGATCATTACCGGCGCTCCGGTGGAACATTTGGATTTTGAGGATGTCAACTACTGGGATGAGGTGACAGAGATCTTTGACTGGACCCGTACCCATGTCACTTCCACGTTCTATATCTGCTGGGCGGCACAGGCCGGTTTGTATTACCATTACGGCATTCCGAAGTATCCGTTGGACAAGAAAATGTTCGGCATCTTTGAACACCATATCTGTAAAGGCTTTGAGCACCTGCCCATTTTCCGTGGCTTTGACGACGTGTTCTATGTGCCTCATAGCCGTCACACCGAAGTCCGTCGGGAAGACATTGAAAAATGCAAGGATTTGCAGATTATTTCCGAGTCACCCGAGTCGGGCGTACACATCGTGATGGCCCGTGGCGGACGTGAATTTTTCGTGACCGGCCATTCGGAATATTCTCCTTATACGTTGGATACGGAATACCGCCGTGACCTGGGCAAAGGCCTGCCCATTGAAATGCCGCGCAATTACTACCGCGACAACGATCCGGAAAAAGGACCGCTGGTGCGCTGGAGAAGTACGGCCAACCTGTTGTTCTCCAATTGGATGAACTATTATGTATACCAAGAAACTCCTTACGATATCAATCAGATAAAATAAGAATGATCAGACAACGTCCTATCGAACTGCTTGCTCCGGCCAAGAACCTGGAGTGTGGCATAGAAGCCATCAACCATGGGGCCGATGCGGTGTACATCGGTGCCCCGCGTTTCGGCGCACGTGCCGCTGCAGGCAACTCATTGGAAGACATTGAGGCCCTGGTGCGTTATGCCCATTTGTATCGCGTACGCATCTACGTGACTGTCAATACCATCCTGAAGGAAGAGGAACTGGCAGATACCGAGAAAATGATTTGGGATTTGTACCGGGTGGGGGTGGATGCCCTCATCGTACAGGACATGGGAATCACCCGCCTGAATCTGCCCCCGATTCCGCTGCATGCCAGTACGCAGATGGACAACCGTACGCCGCAGAAAGTGAAATTTCTGGCCGAGGCCGGTTTCCGTCAAGTGGTATTGGCCCGTGAGCTGACGCTGGACGAGATTGCGAAGATTCATGCTGCCTGTCCGGATACGCCGCTGGAGGTATTCGTGCACGGCGCTTTGTGCGTGAGCTACAGCGGACAGTGCTACGTGAGTCAGGCATGTTTCGGACGCAGTGCCAACCGCGGAGAGTGTGCGCAGTTCTGCCGCCTGAGTTTCGACATGGTGGATGCGGACGGGAAAACGATTGCCCGCGGCAAGCACCTGCTGTCACTGAAAGACATGAACCAGAGCGATAACCTGGAAGCCTTGCTGGATGCGGGCGCTTCTTCGTTGAAGATTGAGGGACGCTTGAAGGACGTGGCCTACGTGAAGAATGTGACCGCCTATTACCGCCAGAAACTGGATGCCATTCTGAAGCGCCGGAAAGAATACGTGCGGGCTTCGTCCGGTACGGTCCGTCTGGCTTTCCGTCCGCAGCTGGACAAGAGTTTCAGCCGGGGATTTACCGATTACTTCCTGCACGGGCGTACGCCGGATATTTTCTCTTTCCATACCCCGAAGTCGTTGGGCGAGGAGATGGGCGTGGTGAAAGAAGTGCGCGGCAACTATTTCACGGTGGCCGGAGTGAAACCTTTCAGCAATGGTGACGGACTCTGCTATTTGGATGAGCAAGGCAAGCTGCACGGTTTCCGGGTAAACCGGGTGGAGAACAACAAACTCTATCCGCAGGAGATGCCCCGTCTGCGTCCGAAGACCAAAATCTACCGCAACTTCGACCAGGAGTTTGAGCGGGTGATGCAGAAAAAGTCGGCCGAACGGAAGATGGCCGTATCCATGCTGTTCGAAGAGAACAACTTCGGGTTTACCCTGACCTTGACCGACGAAGACGATAACTGCGTCAGCGTGACGCTGCCGGCAGAAAAGACGCTGGCACGTACCCCTCAGGCCGAAAACCTGAAGAACCAGTTGGGCAAGCTGGGCAACACCCCGTTTGAGCTGGAGAAACTGGACATCTCCTTGTCGGCAGACTGGTTCGTACCCTCTTCTGCCTTGGCCGATTTGCGCCGGAATGCGGTGGAAAAGCTGCTGGAAGCCCGCCGCATCAACTATCCGCAGGAAAGGGTACGTTTCCCGAAAACCACACATGCGTTTATCGTGGGCGACTTGACCTACCTGGGCAATGTGATGAATACGAAGGCACAGGCCTTTTATCACGACCACGGAGTGAAGCGCATCGAGCCAGCTTTTGAGAAAGCACCACGGACCGATGCCGTGCTGATGTTCTGCAAGCATTGCCTGCGCTACAGCATGGGCTGGTGTCCGGTACATCATAAGGTGAAATCGCCCTACAAGGAACCTTACTATCTGGTAAGCACGGACGGACGGCGATTCCGCCTGGATTTCGACTGTAAAGTCTGTCAGATGAAAGTGTCATTGGATAATCGGAAATCAGAATGAAACACGTGGGATATATTCTAGGGGTGATTTGCTTGCTGTTGTGCGTGACGGCCTGCCATTACCGTACCTCCTTGTCTTCCAGGGGAGACGGAAATACGACCGATTCGGTGGCGGCGGTAGTCAGTGAACGTCCGTATGCCTTGAACAGTAATTTCCGGGTCACGGCCGACACGCTCTGGCTTCATCAGCTCCCGTTGCTCGATTCCATTCCGGTAAGGGAAGGAGATGAACTGGTAGTAGCCGAAATTACCGCCCGTAAAGAAATGGAAGGCGACTCGGTGTGGGTGAAAGTGGCCCGTGACCAGGAAACCATCGGATGGGTTCCGGAACACCAGTTGCTGTCGCACATCGTCCCCGTCGACCCTATCTCCCGTTGTATTCATCTGTTCAGTAACTCTCATGCCCTGCCGTTCTTTTTAGTATTGGCGGTGTTTTTTCTTTGCTTCGTGTACCGTGCCTTGCGACGCAAGCAGATTAAGCTCATCTGGCTGAACGACATCGACAGTGTGTTTCCCATTACCCTGTCGTGGTTGATGGCCGCGGCGGCCACATTGTATAACAGTGTGCAGCATTTCGTGCCGGAAACCTGGGAGCGGTATTATTATGACCCTTCGCTGAATCCCTTCGACCTGCCTTTCGTTTTGGGGCTGTTCGTGCTTTGTGTATTCTTTATTTTGTTGGTAGGAGTGGCCTTGCTGGACGACTTGTTTCACCAGACCACGATGGAAGTGGCCTTTTTCTATCTGCTGGGGCTGGCTTCCTGCTGTATTTTTCTGTATATATTCTTTACGTATCTGTGGATTTATCTGGCCTATCTGGCCTTCATCGCCTATTCCGTGTGGTGCGTCCGGCGCTTGCGTAAGGCCAACAGCTATCCCTACGCCTGTGGAGCCTGTGGTGCCAAGATGAGGTCGAAAGGCATTTGTCCGCACTGTGGCGCCTTGAATGAGTAATAATCCGCATAATTTTGTAATTTTGCACCTTTCAAAAATTTAAAACCCTACATAATATGATTAGTATAGATGGACTGACCGTGGAATTCGGAGGGACCACCTTGTTTAGTGACCTGAACTTTCAGATTAACGAAAAAGACCGTATTGCCCTGATGGGAAAAAATGGCGCCGGCAAATCCACGCTGCTGAAAATACTGGCTGGTGTGCGCCAGCCTACGCGGGGAAAAGTGACCGCCCCCAAGGACTGTGTGATTGCCTATCTGCCGCAGCACCTGATGACGGAAGACGGGCGGACGGTGTTTGAAGAAGCCTCTCAGGCTTTTGCCCATCTGAAGGAGATGGAGGAAGAGATTGAGCGGATGAACAACGAACTGGCCACACGGACGGACTATGAAAGTGATTCTTATATGGCCCTGATAGAGAAAGTGGCCTCGATGAGCGAGAAGTTTTATGCCATCGACATGACACATTTCGAGGAAGATGTGGAGAAGGCTTTGTTGGGACTGGGCTTCCTGCGGGAAGACTTCAACCGTCCGACCAGCGATTTCAGTGGAGGGTGGCGGATGCGTATTGAGCTGGCCAAGCTGTTGCTCCAGAATCCGGATGTGTTGCTGCTGGACGAGCCGACCAATCATCTGGACATCGAATCCATCCAATGGCTGGAAGATTTCCTGATCAACAGTGCCAAGGCGGTGGTGGTCATCAGCCACGACCGGAAGTTTGTGGACAACATCACGACCCGTACCATCGAAGTGACCATGGGACGGATTTACGACTATAAGGTGAATTACTCCCAGTACCTGGTGCTGCGGAAGGAACGCCGTGAGCAGCAGATGAAGCAATACGAGGAACAGCAGAAGATGATTCAGGAGACCAAGGACTTCATCGAACGTTTCAAGGGCACTTACAGCAAGACCTTGCAGGTGCAGAGCCGGGTGAAGATGCTGGAGAAGCTGGAACTGATCGAGGTGGACGAAGAAGATACCTCGGCTTTGCGCTTGAAATTTCCTCCTTCTCCACGCAGCGGAAACTATCCGGTCATCATGGAAGGAGTGGGAAAGACCTATGGCAACCATGTGGTGTTCAAGAATGCCAACCTCACCATTGAACGGGGCGACAAGGTGGCTTTTGTGGGAAAGAACGGAGAAGGTAAGTCTACCTTCGTGAAGTGCATCATGAATGAAATAGACTATGAAGGTACGCTGACGCTGGGCCATAACGTGCAGATTGGGTATTTTGCACAGAACCAGGCTTCGTTGCTGGACGAGAACCTGACGGTGTTTCAGACCATTGACGATGTGGCCAAGGGAGAAATCCGCAATAAAATCCGGGACTTGCTTGGAGCCTTCATGTTCGGCAGTTCGGAAGCCTCGATGAAGAAGGTTAAGGTTTTGTCGGGAGGTGAACGTACCCGTCTGGCCATGATTAAACTGTTGCTGGAGCCGGTCAACCTCTTGATTCTGGACGAGCCGACCAACCACTTGGACATGAAGACGAAGGATATCCTGAAACAGGCGTTGATGGATTTCGACGGCACCCTGATTGTGGTATCGCACGACCGTGATTTCTTGGACGGGCTGGTTACGAAGGTGTATGAGTTCGGTCACCAGCGTGTGAAGGAACACTTGTGTGGTATCTATGAGTTTTTGGAGACCAAGAAACTGGAAAGTCTGCAAGAATTGGAGCGTAAAAACGCCTGAAAAGGCCTTTTGGAAAGAAAAATCGGCTTTTTTGAGAAAAAAGTTTCCAAATGTTTTGCAGGTTTAAAATAAGTTACTACCTTTGCACTCGCAATCGGGAAATGACCGATGCGACAAAGGATTGATTCGCTAGCTCAGCAGGTAGAGCACAACACTTTTAATGTTGGGGTCTTGGGTTCGAGCCCCAAGCGGATCACTCAAACAAAAAGCAAAACAATGAAAACCGCTGATAATCAATCATTATCAGCGGTTTTTCTTTTTATCCATACTGCAAATTGAAGCAGAATACCGCATCTTACTGGAGGTGAAATAGGTGGACTTAATTTCCACATAAAAACAAGTCCACCTAATTGGATTATATTTCACTGATTCTCTGCGTTTTGCATAAAACAAACTCTTTTCAAAACATGTATTTTTACACCATCAAAAAAAGAAGAGTATGGCAATGCAAAGAAACTATTTTACGGTATTGTTTTTCCTGAAGAAATCAAAGCTGCTTAAAAATGGAGAAGCACCAATCTGTATGCGTATCACAATAAACGGAAAACGTGCAGAGGTACAAATCAAGCGAAGTATAGATGTTACAAAATGGAATACGCAAAAAGAATGCGCGATTGGCAGGGAAAAGAAGTATCAAGAAATAAACCACTATCTTGATACGATAAGAACTAAAATCCTTCAAATTCACCGTGAACTTGAGCAGGACGGTAAACCTATTACAGCAGATATTATAAAATATTATGGAGAACACTCTACTCCCAAAATGCTGCTTGAAGTATTCCAGGAACACAATTCGGAATATCGGGAATTAATGAACAAGGAATATGCCGAAGGTACTGTACTTCGATACGAACGTACAGCAAGATATTTGAAGGAGTTTATCAGTGAACAGTATAAACTGGCTGATATTCCATTAAAATCAATCAACTATGAATTTATAACCAAATTCGAACATTTCATTAAAATACAGAAAAACTGTGCGCAAAATGCGACAGTGAAATATCTGAAGAATTTAAAGAAAATCATCAAAACTGCATTGATAAAGAAGTGGATAACTGATGATCCGTTTGCAGAAATACACTTCAAACAGACCAAGTGTAACCGTGAATTCTTAAACGAAATGGAACTTCGCAAAATCATCAATAAAGATTTTGATATTCAACGATTACAAACCGTAAGGGACATATTCATCTTCTGTTGCTTCACCGGTTTGGCTTTCACAGACGTAAAGAATCTGAAAAAGGAACACCTTGTACAGGCTGATAATGGTGAATGGTGGATAAGAAAAGCAAGGGAAAAGACCGATAATATGTGCGACATTCCATTGTTGGATATACCAAGACTTATTTTAGAGAAATATCAATCAAATCCAATCTGCAATGAAAAAGGATTATTACTTCCTGTTCCCAGCAACCAACGAATGAACAGTTATTTGAAAGAAATAGCTGATGTATGTGGTATTCAGAAGAATCTTTCCACACATATTGCAAGACATACATTTGCATCACTGGCTATTGCAAATAAGGTTTCCTTGGAATCCATTGCCAAAATGTTAGGACATACGGACATTCGTACAACTCGTATTTATGCCAAAATAATGAATTCTACCATTGCCAATGAAATGAAAGTACTGCAAAACAAGTTCGCAATATAATTTTCAACCATTATTTCATTTCTTACAGCAAATATCGCCCTTTGCCACTGACTGTGCAAGGCGGCCCTGTCGTGCTGGTTGGCTGGAAAAAAATCATCCTCGCTTCGCTCCGGTATTTTTTTCCGCCAAGCCTTGCACCGGTCATTGGCAAAGAACAGCCGGGCCAGTAAGAAATTGAAATACTGGCTCCACGGAGCCGGTCATGTCTAATTTAAATAAAAGAATATGACTGAAGAAGTTGGAAAGAAGGTATGTGAAGGTACAGTAGCAGACCTCATGAAGGACAAGACCGGAAAACAGACGGTTATCACGTTGACAAGAAAGAATGCTTACCGAGTGAAGAAAATCAGAGAACAAGGGACGGATGACGAAGCCGTCCTTTTTCATTTCCGTAAACGCTGTACGGGAATGGGCTCCTATGTACACACCATCGAAACGGCAGACGGGGAAACAGAACGCCATGAAATCGGATTTACCCAATCCCCCGAACCGGGAACTGAAACAGGGTTAATGGAAGATGAAATAATTTCGCCAAGATACGGAATGGTCTGAAAAAGAAAACCGGCTGTCCCCATACAGCATCTATCTGCTATAGGAGGACAGCCGGTAAAAACGTATCAGCTGGCTATTTTTCTATTTTAATCACTTTATGTACCTTGAATACACTCGGGTAATCCGCAGCAAAACCTTCCTTGGATTTGCCCATGTCTTCCACCTGCAATTCTGCATATACAACGGTTCCGTTTTTCACGCCTCCGGTTGTCTTGTCATATTTCTGATAAAGCTCTCCGGTTGCATCCACAATCCAATAGGCTTCATCGGACCCTTCCGGAATAAACGAGCGTACCTCCGGACCGATGCGCAGTCTGCCTTTCATTACCTTCATTTGCTTGGCCGGGACTATTTTGCTGGCCGGAATGCTTTCTGAGGCCTTTGCGGTATTCCCGCTCTGTTCCCTTGCGTATCGCAGAGTGAGACGTCCCTTGGTTAGAATCAGACTGTCCGGAGTGAGTCTTTCGATGTTCAATGTATCAGAAAAAGGAATGGTCTGGCGGTTTCCGATACTTTTCCCGGTAAGAATGAGGCGATTTCCCGTCTGCTGCCAGGTTTCGTACCGGAGTGTTGCCATGTTGACAGAAGAAGCCTTTCCGCCTTCTTCCAGTTCAAAGCCCTGCTGAAGACCGGGTAATCCCGGAACCGGTTGAACCCATTTCCCGACGGGTGAATCCGCATTTCCGCATGCTGTGATTGATACAGTCAGAAGACCGAGAAGCAAGCCCTTGTGGTAATTCTTTCTTTTCATTTTTTTCTATTGTAAAGATTTGTACTACAGGCATCCGTCAGACACCTTGTATGCTCACTGGTATATTTAATATTGTATGGTTGCAAAAATACGAAAAAAACAAATGAACATTCTGTCTTATTTTACTCAAATTTACCCAAAGCGGGAAATAGCTGCCCGAACGGGGTATATTTGATGATGGATGTCCGGTTATGCTGACTGAACGGTTCCCCAAAAAGCTTCAGACGGACAAAGTGATTTTGTTTTCTGAAATCAATGAGCTAATTTTGAGAGTATTTGATGCACAGCCCTGCTTGCTTTAGAGGCAGAAGCAAACCTGAACTTAAACGATTTTATAGAATGATGGTCCGTATTTATTTAATTCTAATGGCAGTTTGCCTGATTCTGGCGCTTTGCAGCCAGCAGTGTGAAAACAAGCCCGAAAAGATCTGCATGTTGTCTGTCGAGCATAGGTCAGATACGGTTTACATGACCTTCAGCCCGGATTCGATGGAAATCCGTCTGTCCCAGTTTCATGATTCGGATTCTTTGGTACTAACAAGGCATACGCTGCCTTCAGGAGACTATGTATGGAACAGGGAGGATGATGACACCCCGAATGTGCGTCGCGTCAACGGACGCGGTGAGCATTTTTTGTCGTTTAGATAGCCTCATAAATATTCATTTTTTACAAATAAAATGTTTTTTTTGCATATCTCGTGTAATATATATGACATAGTTGAAAAAAAACAAAAAAGTCGTCTCTTCAATTTTGAGACGACTTCTGATTTTGGGAATTGCATGCTGATAATGCGTATTCGCTTTAAAATTATATAATAGTCAATCGGTTTCATTTCCCCAAAGCTCAATATCGGTTCGAGCCTTACGGATAGAAATGAAAGTGAAAGTCCAACTGATAATAGCTATTATCAGGTATCCCAATAGAATAGATGCCATAGTGATTTTTTTCTTTAAGTATTTTGATGGTCGTTTCCCGTCTTATTCTTGTTCCAGATATTGGTATTTTTTATGATGCATAACAAGTGTGGCACGCTGGTCATTGTGAAGTTGCCATTCCGTTTCTCCGTCTGTATAAGTGGCGGTTTTAGCGGATGCTTCTGTCTGAGTAAGCGTGTAACAATGAGGAAGTGTAGGATGCAATAGTTTCACAAAAGCCTGTTGGTCGTCATTGTAATAGATGACGTTCAAGAAAGTTGGTGCTTCTTTCTCATTTTTTCTCCTGCCAAATGGTAGATACAGTTCGTGGGGCTGAGCTGTGTAAATGTATAGACTGCCGTATCATTTCTGAAGATAAACTCTTGAAAGGATGAAAGTTGCGGAACAGGTTGTGAAAGTTTGATGTGCTGTTCCGGGTCGACATACTCGTCTACTGAATCATTATGCAGATTCAATTTCAGTTGGTATGTGTTGTTCCTAAAATGGAATTCTGCATATTTCTTGTCTTTCTGACTGTATAGTTTGATGAGGGCGTCTTCTCCACTTTGGTCTTCTTTTAATGACTGCGAGACATAGATTTCCGGCAGTTCGGTTCGGTCCGAGATTTTTTTTAATGTCGTATGTTGGCCTTGCAACTCATGGGAGAGAGGTGTGAATTGCATCTGATTGTCCAGATGGAGCTGTTTTTCTTTCTGTTCGATGTTTCCACGGGTGACGAATGTCTCTGGTTCTGCAATGTATTTTTCGAGCAGTTCATACTGGTCGCCGTTGATGGCCAGCATGACATAGATTCCCGGACAGTCTGCAGCTGGAAGTATGCCCTCATAGATTCCATCGCTTGTATGAGGAGCTTGGCATGACCATAGCAGAAAGGATAGGCTCCCTATGGCTAAGGGAAAAAGGTGATTTTTTTTCATAAGGTGATTTAAATGTATAGTTATTGTATTAATGTACGTATCAGAAAAGCTTATTGATAGAGGTGGGATGGATGCCTTTAGGAGTGAGGATATCAGATAAATCCTATAGAAAGTGGTCTCTTGAGAAAAGTGGATAGGTGTGATTCTTTTCGTATGTTCTTATCGTTTATTAGTCGTTTAGTTGTTTGTTTAATGCAATAGGAACAAATAAAAACGGGAAAGGTTCACGAAAGTAGATTAAGAGATTACTTTTTTATCCACGAATGTGACAGTAGAGTATCTGACGGGGAGCACTGACTTCCGGTTCTGGGGATTGTATGAAGAAAAATTCCTCTCCCTCAGGTGGATGAGCAGCCTTGGAAGGAGAGGAATTTTTTATTCAGTAGGACAGAGCAGGCTGACCATTTGGTGGACGATGTAAGGTTTCCATTCCGTCAGCAGGTCCTCAAAGTCTTCATGGTCTTGCATCATGGTCTGCGTGAGCAGATTTTTGGAGAGGAAAGGAAATACCAAGGCACTGTAAAAAGTACAGAATACTACGCGCAGGGGTACCTGGCGCAGTCTGCCACTGTCCATTTCTGCTTGCAGTTCTTTTTTCAGTTCTTCAAAAAAATGCAACACCCGCTGATTGTGGAAAGCCGCAAGCATAAAATTCATGTCCCGGTGTATTTCCCGGAGTACAAACAGAGGAAGGTAGGGATTCTGCAGCAGCATCTGGTAGTAAACATCTATTACCTTCCCGATGCGTTCGGCAAAGGGAAGGTTCTTCTGACACAAGATATCCTGAAACTGCGGAACGAGCGACTGGACAATCGCTCCGAAGACTGCATGAAACAGTTTATCTTTGGTCCGGAAGTAATAATGCAGTCCCGGTCGGTTAATGCCTACCCGTTCGGCAATCTCACTCATGCTTGTGTCGGAGTACCCTTTTTCCATGAACACGGATTTGGCCGTTTCCAATATCCTGTTTTCTAGGCTGAGGCTCTTATCGTCAGACATGGCATTCACTGTTTTAAATGGTCAATAAACAACAGCAGACGGTTGGTGACATTCACGTCGCTGACCCCGCTGTCAAAGTCCAAGGAAAGGATGTTAAGCTCGGGATAGAATTGCTTGATACGTTTTTCGATTCCTTTCGATACGATGTGGTTGGCAATGCAGCCGAAAGGTTGCAGGCTCACTACATTGTTGATTCCCTGACGGGCATACGACATGATTTCGGCCGGAAGCAGCCAGCCTTCGCCGAACTGCGCATTCAGAGAAATGACCTTCTGAGCTTCTTCTGCCTCTTCAAAGATGTCTTTGAAGGGTACGAAGTAGCGGAATTCTTTTCCAATCCGGTTGGCTTTTTCAATCTGTTTCTTGATCAGCAAATAGGCCGACTTATAGATGAATGCAGGAAGCGTTTCTTTCTGGATGTGCGATTCCACCCGGACTTTCCGGTTGACGAAGTTCTGCATGAAGAAATCGGCCAGTACGGAAGGTACTACCTCAATGCCCTGTTCGGTTAGCCATTCGATGATGTTTTTCTGGGCGAAAGGATTGAACTTCAGGAAGATTTCTCCTACCACGCCTACTTTGGGACACTCCATGTCGCGGGAGATGGCATTGAATTCTTCGGCAGCCTGAGACATCAGTCGCCACAATTCCTTGCTCCGGCTGGCCAGTATCAGACTTTCAGCCTGTTTCAGGTATTTCTCCCGAAGCTGTTTGGCCTGTCCGGGTTCTTTCTCACGTACGGCAGACGCATAATAGAATTTGGCGATGCAGTCGCTGAAGAGAATGCTGCGGAGAGCTACCGGCAAGATCTTCATCCAGTTCATCTTGAAACCGGGCTGTCCGTTTTCCATCGAACGGCCGAAGGTCAATGAAATGACCGGAGTAGACGGATAGCCTGCTTCTTCGAGTGCTTTTTGGATAAGCGGCAGGTAGTTGCTGGCACGGCACTGTCCACCGGTCTGGGTCATGGCGACGATGGTCTGCTCCGGATCGTATTTTCCACTCTTGAAGGCTTTGATGACATCTCCCACAATCAGGGTAGCCGGATAGCAGACTTCGTTGTTGGCGTATTTCAGTCCCCATTCGCACGATTCCGTGTTGCTGAGTGCCAGGTTCTCCGTGTCGTATCCGGCCAGGTGCATGATGGCAGGAATCAACGGCGAAATGAACGGCGTGAAGAACGGCAACAGGATTTTCTTATGACGCAGGTCGTCTTCACAGACTTGGGGAGTCGTAGGTGCAGGCAGTTCCTTTTTGGCTACCTCGGCTTCGTGAAAGAGTTTCATGCTTTCCGTCAGCGAACGGATGCGGAGCTTCATGGAACCCACGTTGCTGATGTCGTCTAGTTTGAGGAGGGTAAATGTCTTTCCTCTTCGGAACAGGATGTCACGCACTTCGTCGGTGAGGAAGGCATCAGGCCCGCAGCCGAATGAGGTCATCTCGATGAACTGCACTTCCGAATCTTGTTCGGCGCACCATTGTGCGGCTTTCAGAATCCGGTTGGGGTATGACCATTGGGCCAGGAAATGCACGTGCGGCGTGGTTCCCGGCAGGTTGCGTACGATGTCGTCGGTAATGACATCGATGCCCATGTCGGCCAGCACATCGGAAATCTTGTGCTGGATCAGCATGTCGGTATGATAGGGGCGTCCGGCCAGCAGTACGACCATGTGGTGCTGTTCCCGGGCTTTCTGCCACAGTTGCAGGTTGTAGTCGGCCACTGACTGTCGGAAATCTTCCTCTTCTTTTTCCGCCTGTTCAAAGGCTTTCCGGATGCATGATTCTTCCACGCCCAATCCTTTCAGGTATTGTACACACTGTTTGTAGAGCAGGTCTCTGTCCTTGAAAGAGATGGATGGAGAATCGATGGGGATTCCCTGGCTCTGCACACTCTTGATGACTTCGGCATAACCGGTGACTACCGGACAGTTGTAGCTGTTCTGCTCGTGGCCTTTCTTCTCGAAAATGACGAACGGCATGAAGATGCGGTCCACCTTCTCCTCAATGAGATGCTGGATGTGGGCATGTACCAGTTTGGCCGGGAAACAGATGTTGTCGGACATCACCATCCGGGCATTCTGTTCATAATCTTTGAAGTCCGATTTCCCGGAGAGCAGTACCCGTATACCGCATTGGGTGAACAAAGTGTGCCAGAAAGGAAAATCCTCGTACATGTTCAGGCTGCGGGGGATACCGAGGGTCATTCGGGGATTCTCCACCTCCTGTTGGGCGCGTTGGAACAGTCGGTCGTTCTTGAAATGATAGGCGTTTTCGCCGGGAATTTCGCGGGAACCGTTGGTGAATACTTTTTCGCATCGGTTGCCGGAATAATAGTCTTTTCCGTTGTCGAAGCGGTAGCGGAATACCTGACACTGATTGTCGCATCCCTTACAGTGCAGGGTGTGGGTGGTATAGTGAGCTTTCGCGAGAATATCCTCCAGCGAAAGCGTGGTGTGGCAATGTTTGCGGGCGTACAAGGCACATCCGAAAGCTCCCATCAGTTCAGGCTCGTCGCATCGGATGACTTCCGTACCGGTCAGCAGTTCCAGGGCACGTACGACGGCATCGTTGCGCATGGTACCTCCCTGTACGACGATGTGACGTCCCAGTTCAGAAGCATCTTTCAATTTCAGAACCTTGTAGAGGCAGTTCTTCATCACGGAGTAGGCCAGACCGGCCGCGATGTCGTCCACGGTGGCACCTTCCCGGAGTACCTGCTTCACTTTCGAGTTCATAAAGACCGTACAGCGGGAACCCAAATCACAAGGGTGGGTAGCCCGGCAGGCCGTTTGGGCAAATTCCTGTGCCGAATAGCCTAAGGTGCGGGCAAAGGTCTCGATGAAAGAACCGCATCCGGAAGAGCAGGCTTCGTTGATTTCAATCCGGTCGATGATGCCTTGGTGTACGAAGATGGCCTTCATGTCTTGTCCGCCGATGTCGAGAATGAACGACACTTGCGGGTCGAGGTAATGGGCTGCCACATAGTGGGCAATGGTTTCCACGATGCCGGCATCCAGCTGGAAGGCTGCTTTGATCAGGTCTTCTCCGTAGCCTGTAGAACAGCTTCCTTTGATGCAGAGTGTCGTATGGTGCGTTTCGCACAAGGCTTTCAGTTGGTTCAGTCCTTCGGCTACAGTCTCGATGGCATGTCCGCCGTTGGGTTGATAATAGGTAAACAGTATCTCGTCGTCCGAATTCGTCACCACAATTTTGGTCGTGGTAGAGCCGGAGTCGATGCCGATGTATACATCCTGTGTGCCCGGTTTCCAGGTCGCTTTCTTCATTTGATGCGTGGAGATGCGCTTTTCCCATTGTTGGTATTCTTCCGGGCTGGTGAAAATAGAGGCCAGTCCTTGTGATTGTCGGTTGGACAGTCCGGGAGCCTGCAATTTTTCAATCAGTTTGGAAAGTGGTTCCGACGGATCTTTCTC
The DNA here is from genome assembly GCF_016900355.1 of Bacteroides mediterraneensis. GTDB lineage: Bacteria > Bacteroidota > Bacteroidia > Bacteroidales > Bacteroidaceae > Phocaeicola. The sequence continues at coordinate 45,287 of NZ_JACJKA010000022.1, forward strand.
CGTGCGCGACAAGGCGGCACCTAAAGCAGGGAGTAAGGTACCGTTTTCGGGCAGAATGACTTCTTCATCTTTCAGGTGCAAGTATTCCATGAAGGCTTTCCGCAAGGCCGGAATGAAAGTCAGCGGACCTCCGCAGAAGAGTACCGGTGCCTTGATGTCATATCCGTGTGCCAAGGTAACCACCGTCTGCACGGTCACGGCATGGAAGATGGAAGCAGCAATGTCTTCGCGGCTTACGTTCTTGGCCACTAAGTTCTGGATGTCTGTCTTGCAGAATACCCCGCAACGGGAAGCGATGGGATACACATGGGTGGCTTTCAAGGCCAGTCGGTTGAGTTCATCCACGTCTGTACCCAAAATGACCGCCATTTGGTCAATGAAGGCTCCGGTGCCTCCGGCGCAGTTTCCGTTCATGCGCAGGTCGGCCGGTTCTCCGTGGGTGAAGAACACGATTTTGGCATCCTCTCCTCCGATGTCAATCATGGAAGTGACTTCCGGATAATGTTGCTGGATGGCTTTTGTGGCGGCCACTACTTCCTGTATAAAGGGAATTGCATACTGTTCGGACATACCCATTCCCACCGAACCGGTGATGCAGAGGCATACATCGATGTCTCCTTTTTCTTGCAGCAGTTCCTGGAGAATGCCTGTCACAATTTCTTTTGCTTTCGCGTGATGTCGCTTGTATCTGGAAAAGATGAGGTCTCCTTTTTCGTTGAGGACGGTTACCTTGACCGTAGTCGACCCCATGTCAATACCTATTTTAAACATATATGGAATTTTACACTATTGTCAAACGCAAAAGTAAACAAGCTCTTTTAATTCGGCGTGCAATGATGAAATAAATTAACATAAATTATTTCATGTGTGAAAGGAGCATTGGGACGTGATGGAGGGTACGCCGAGGGGAAGGTAAAAAAACGCCTTTGCGTTTGAGAGAAAACGCAAGTACATTTTAACCCAAACGCACTTGCGTTTGAAGTCAAACGTACTTACGTTTTAGATGAAACGCACTTGCGTTTTACTTGAAACGTCAGGGCGTTTTGGGGATGAATTTCCTCTTTGTGAGTGAAATGATTGTATGTGTCTGATACATAGATGTTTATGGAATTCTCTTCCGGTAGGCGGTCGGACTCATTCCCATGTGATTCTTGAAGCAACGATTGAAGTGAGTAATTGATTCAAATCCACATTCCAGGCTGATTTCCGCGATGTTCCACCGTTCGTTCAGCAGCAGTTTGCAGGCGTAGCCTATCCGCATGTCTGTGATATGTTGCGTGAAAGTCTTTCCTGTATTTTCTTTAAAGAACCGACAGAAGGCTGTCGTATTCATGGCCGCATAAGAAGCTACGTCTTCTAATTTGAGAGGCTGGGTGTAATGCGTATTGAGGAAAGCGATGACCTTTTCTATTTTTCGACCGTGGAGGTGAGAAGAAATCGGGTTGTAGGCTGGCGATGAAATCAGTTTGCCAGTGGGCAGCCGGGTCAGTGCATCCAGCAGTTGCAGGAAGGCAATGATTTGTCCGGCTCCTTGTTTCTCCGGGATACATTTAAGCATTTGTGCAATCTCTGGAAAATCGGTGAGGGTAAACAGCCATCCCCTTTGCGACTCTTCCAACAGGCGGTTGATAGCCTGAAACTGGCTGTAGTGGGAGAATGCGTATTGCATGAAGTCTTTTTCGAACTGGATAATCACTCCGTTCACTCTCAGCTCCTCCTGTTGGCTATATTCCGGCGGGTTTTCTACGTAGTGGGGGAGGTTGGAACCCAGCAGAAAAAGTGACTGGTCTGTAAAATTCGTCATTCCGTCTCCAATTGCTCCTTGTCCATACCCTTTTTCTACATAGATGATTTCAAATTCCACGTGGAAGTGCCAGGGATACGTGAAACATTTGTAGTCGTAGAACCGTGCTTTCAGCGGCAGGGTGTCTGAAATATCCAGTTGTTCGTTGAGTATCTTTTTCATGTAAGTGAAGAATGAACAGAAATAATGGCAAATCTACGTAAATAATCTGCAAAAATCGGTCAACTTTCGTATGTATTTCTCTTCTAACTTTGGAGCATACAAAAAAATAGAAAAGTAATGGAAAATTTGTTTGATGTATCCGGACGCGTGGCAGTGGTGACAGGCGGGTCTGGAGTCTTGGGAAGTAATATATCCGAAGGTTTGCTGAAAGCCGGAGCGAAAGTGGCTGTTATCGGAGCCCATCCGGATCACGTGGAAAAAGTGGTGGAACGATTACGGCAGACTGGCGGTGAAGTGGAAGGCTTTACTTGCAATGTACTCGATATGGACAGCTTACGGAAAGTGAAGGATGAGGTGCTGGCCCGATGGGGAAGAGTGGATATTCTGGTCAATGCGGCAGGAGGAAACATTCCCGGAGGTACACTGACTGAAAGCCAGCATGTGTTCGACATGAAAGTGGAGGATTTGAATAAAGTGCTTGATTTGAACCTGAACGGCACAGTATATCCTTGTCTGGTGTTTGGGGAAGTGATGGCGGCGCAGAAAAGCGGAAGCATTGTCAATGTATCTTCCATGGCAGCCTGTGAAGCTATTACCCGGGTGCCGGGCTATTCCATGGCCAAAAGTGCGGTAGAGAACTTCACCCGTTGGATGGCCCAGGAGATGGCCCTTAAATTTAGCGAGAAGATTCGGGTCAATGCCATTGCTCCCGGTTTCTTTATCGGCAACCAGAACCGGGCCGTGCTGATTAATCCGGATGGTTCACTCACGGAACGCAGCCGGAAGGTCATTGCCAAAACTCCGATGCGACGCTTTGGGGATATTTCGGAACTTAACGGAGCCGTACAGTTCTTATGCAGCGAAGCGGCCAGTTTCATTACGGGCGTGACATTACCTGTAGATGGCGGATTCAGTTCATTCAGTGGAGTTTAAAATCAGTCGGAGGGAAAAAAGATGGAAAAGACTTGGAGATGGTTTGGAAAGAAGGACCGCATTACGCTTTCCATGCTCCGTCAGATAGGAGTGGAAGGGATTGTCACGGCCCTGCATGAGGTACCTAACGGGGAAATCTGGACGGTGGAAGCCATCCAGGACCTGAAAACTTACATTGAGTCGTACGGATTGCGATGGTCGGTAGTGGAAAGTCTGCCGGTATGTGAGGCCATCAAATACGGCGGTCCGCAACGGGAAGCCTTGATTGAGAATTATAAGGTCAGCCTGGCCAACTTGGGAAAATGTGGGGTGAAGACGGTGTGTTATAATTTCATGCCGGTGATCGACTGGATACGTACGGACCTTCATTATGCATTGCCCGACGGAAGCACTTCTCTTTATTTCAGCCGGCTACGGTTTGCTTATTTCGATTTGAAGATTCTGCAGCGGGAAGAGGCGGAGAAAGACTATTCGCCGGAAGAGTTACAGCAGGTAGACGAACTGGACCAGCATATCACGGCGGCAGAAAAAGCCGAGCTGATTGATACGATTATCGTCAAGACCCAGGGATTCATTGACGGGAACATTCAGGAAGGAGAGCAATATCCGGTCCGTAAGTTCCGAGAGTTGTTGGCTTTATATAAAGGTATAGACCGGCAGCAACTGAGAGAAAACTTGCGTACGTTCTTGGAGGCGGTGATGCCTGTATGCGACGAATATGGAGTGAACTTGTGCATTCATCCAGACGATCCTCCTTTCCAGGTGTTGGGCCTGCCTCGCATTGTAACGGACGAAGCCGACATTGAGTGGCTGTTGCAGGCAGTAGACAATCCGCATAACGGGTTGACCTTCTGTGCCGGTTCCTTGAGTTCGGGCAGTCAGAACGACACGCGTGAACTGGCCTGCCGTTTTGCCCGAAGAACGCACTTTGTGCATTTGCGCAGTACGGAAATTTTGCCGGGAGGTGATTTCAGGGAGACTTCTCATCTGACGGGAAGAGGTCATCTGCTCGATTTGATTCGTATTTTTGAAAAGGAAAATCCCGGATTACCCATGCGGGTGGACCATGGTCGCACGATGTTGGGAGATGAAAAGGAAGGATATAACCCCGGCTATTCTTTTCATGGCCGTATGCTGGCGCTGGCACAGGTGGAAGGCATGATGGCTGTCGTCCGAGAGGAACTGGCAAGAGGGCTCTGTTGATTTTATCTTTGTTTTTGGGCACGGAATTCTTTCGGCGAAAGTCCGGTGTTCTTTTTAAAGAAACGGCTCAGGTAGGAGGAGTCGGGAAAATGGCAGAGCGAAGCGATTTCGGCAATGGACAGCGCCGGGTTGTTGAGTAAGACCTTCAGCTCGGCGGTCAGCTGTTCGTCAATGAGTTCCTTGGGTGTTTTTCCGTCGGAATGTAACCAGGTAATTTCGTTCAGGTAGCGAGGGGAGATGCACAGTTGTTCGGCGTAGAACGATACCTGGTGCATTTGGGCTGCATGTTCGTGAATCAGGTGCATGAATTTATGAAATAACAGTTGCTTTCGGGTGTATGATTCGGTAGCCGATACATACGTGTCGGGAATGGCACTGAAAATCCACATCAGCATGCTTTGCAGGAAATTCAGTTCCAGTCGTTCACTGAATGCGGAAGCCGGACGTGTGAAAAGCAGTTGGGCCATGTCAATCCACAGGCTGACATTTTTCCAGCTTTCCGCTCCGTGGTCGTATTGGGGAAATTCACGCATATAATTAAAATAGGTAGTGTCGAGCGAGACAGCGGCCTGAAGAAATACTTTCTTGGGGTAAAGCAGCAGGCGGACATGGAAATTGTCCGAGGCTTCCATCAGTTGCATGATGCTTCCTCCCCAGAAAATAAGTTCCGACCTTTCCTGAAGATGAAACTGCTGGGCTCCTGTAGAAAGAATGCACGTTCCGCAAGTACATAATATCTGTACTCCACAGTTGAAGTGGAGGGGAGAAGGCCGGAGAAAATCCAGATTCCCTTCGTCGTAGTGGATTCCGTTGAGGGATGATAACAGAGAAATATCCATGTGCAGGTGCTTTTATGAAACAAAAATAGACTTTTTTCTCGGAATAAAATTCATTTTGTGCGGTTTTTGAAAAGTTTTGTGCGGCAAAAGGTATGATATGGCCTTTGGATAATTACTAATTTTGCAGCGTTTTAAAGACACGTATTATGACAAGAAAAAATTCGCAATTGTTTATTCTCGTATTTTTAGGGGTCCTGACGGCTTTCGGGCCTTTTGTGACCGACATGTATTTGCCTACTTTGCCTGCCATGACAGGCTTTTTTCATACCACTTCCTCCCAAGTGCAGTTGGGACTGACGGCCAGTATGATTGGATTGGCTGTGGGGCAGCTTTTCTTCGGACCGCTCAGCGATAAGTACGGTCGTCGTCGTCCGCTGATTATCGCCATGGGTTTGTTTCTGTTAGCTACCTTGGGATGTCTGTATTCCCGTACCATCATGCAGTTTGTAGGCTGGCGGTTGATTCAGGGAATGGCGGGTGCCGGAGGTATTGTCATTTCCCGTTCTATCGCAGCCGATAAATATTCCGGTCGGGAACTTGCCAAGATGCTGGCCATTATCGGAGCCATCAACGGAGTAGCTCCGGTAGCCGCTCCGATTGCCGGAGGCAGTATGGCCGACAGTGTGGGTTGGCATGGTATTTTCTGGGTATTGTTTGGACTGGGTATTTTACTACTGGCTGGAAGCTTGCATTTCACGGATTCTTTGCCGGCTGTCCGTCGTCAGAATGCCCGCTGGGGCGATGTTTATCGGAGCTTCCTGGCTGTGATTCAGAACCGTCGGTATGTGTGCTACATTTTTCAGTTCGGTTTTGCGCAGGGAGTGATGTTTGCCAACATCTCTTCCGCTCCGTTCATCATGCAGCAGCATTATGGATTTTCTCCTTTGATGTTCAGTATCTGCTTTGGCATCAATGCCATTGCTATTATGATATCGGCGGCCGCTTCTGTCAAGTTTGCCCATTCGGAGCAAGCGTTGTACCGGGGGAGTGTGGGAATGGTCATTGCTTCTTTCTTCCTGTGTATCGCATTGTGTATGAATTGTTCTTTTTGGGTTTACGAAATCTTGCTGATTTGTCTGCTTTCTATGATCGGGCTGACCTTCACGGCTTCCAATACGCTGGCGATGGATAGTGAACGGGAAAATGCCGGTGTGGCTTCGGCCTTGTTAGGAGCGCTGGGTTTTGCTTTCGGTGGCATCGTTTCTCCGCTGGTAGGTTTGGGTAACATCATGGTTTCTACTGGCATTCTGTTCTTTGTGGGTTCGCTCTGTTCCTTGGCTTGCACCCGTCTGGCCCTTCACCGTGCGTTTTCAATGGCACAGTATTACCGTAGATAATCTTCGGTACTTCTTTCCCTCCCTCAAGCGAACGAGGGAGGAGGAGTGGACAGAAAACGGACGGTCTGCTGGGCAGCCTCTTTCAAGGTTTGGAGGAAGAATATCACCCAAGATTCATACGTACCGCTTTCGTGTACTTTCTGTAACTCGGTGTAGTATCGGGTGCCGTATTTCCCCAAGGTATAAGAAAATATGAGGGCCGGTTTTTGGATGGCTTTGTGGTCGAACAGAAAGAGAAGGTTGAGCAACCGGCCTGTCCGTCCGTTGGCATCGATGAAAGGATGGATGGCCTCAAATTGGTAATGAATGAGGGACGCTCGTATGAGAAGGTGCAGATTCGATTCTTCGTGAATGAATTTCTCAAGTTCGGAAAAGGCTTCCGTCATGTCTTCTTCGGTGGGGGGAACGAAAAGGGCGTTTTTCAGGTTGCATCCTTCCGGTCCTATCCATACGGGTGAGTTACGGAATTCTCCCGGATATTTCTTTTCATACAAGGCACTTTGGCACATCAGGTAATGGGCATTCTTGAGCAGACGTCCGCAGAGAGGCAGTGTTTCCAGATTGTTTAAAGCATAGAGAGAGGCTTCTGTCAGATGCCGGATTTCTTCCTGTTCCTCCTCATTCCAGTGGGAAGAGAAGGATGGAATGCCAAAAGGGAAAAAGTATTTCCCGGCAGAGAGCATCCACGAAGCTTCAGCTTCTTTTCGGAGAACTCTTTGTATCTCTTCCTCTTCCAGTTTACCGATAGCTTGATTTAAAAGGTCGATGGCTTCCTGAGCCTCAGTGATGAAAGGGGCGAGCAATTCCTCTTCCACGTGGACGGTGGAAAGAGGAGCGGGAATGAAAGAGGTATATTGGGCGGTTCCCTGTAGTTTTTTGCGATAAGTTCCCATGGTATAAGTTATTTAGTTTGATTTGACAGCATGTGGTTCATTTCCCTGAGCGTTGTAGCAATGTCTCCTTCCAATGCGATGGAGCGGGTAGTCAGGATGGGAGGAACATAGAGTTCCTGAGCAAGGTTCAGGGTGATGTAGGTTGCATTCGGTTCACTGGCCGCCAGTTGCATGAGCGGTTGCTTGATGAGGCGGTTGTGCCGGCCGATGCCCAGTTCCAGTATGACCAGCCGTTTCCCGTGGTAACGAGAGAGGAAGGATTGCACCTGACGACTTTTGTCTGCGATGGGAGCTCCCTGAAGAGCTTGTACAAAGGGCCTTCCATTTCAAAAATCCGGTTGGGGTCCATTCCGGATAGTTCGAGGTGAGTGTCTGCATTGGTGGTGAGAATGAAATAATCCTTGTGCTGAATGAGTGCAAGGAGGTCTTTCATCACTTGGGACGGTTGATAGGTTTCTACCCAATGGTGTATCAGCCGCTGAAGAAACTCTCGGCGGATTTGAGGGTCGGGAAAGAAACATCCTTCAATGACATTTCTTATGCCGTACTGTTGCAAAAAGTCCCCGAACTGATGCTGATACATGTCGTTGCAGGCAAAGAGGTGGTATCCTTCCGCAATGGAAAGTCCGTTGCTGGCTCCGATGAGTACGGCATCGGCTTGTGTGAGGGCCTGGCAGGCTTTTAGGATAAGTTTGTTCATGTCAATAGACTCTGGAAGGGTTGAATATTTTTTTTGAACTGGACGCGATTGTATCTGATATCGGTTTCCCAAGAAGTTGTTTTAATGTCTGTGCGATGTCTGCATGGATGGCAAGACTTTTGCGGGCAATTTCCTTGGGTACGATGGCATGCTGCGGATTGATGGTGACGTAGAAAGCGTTCGGCCATTGGTACACCATGTTCATGAACGGTTCCTTGATGAACATCGGGGTCATCATGCCGACTCCAAGTTCCAGAAACAAGGTCTTGGCGTTTGAATGTTGTTGCAGAAAATTCAGGTAACGCTCCATCTCTTGCTGGTAGTGTGCTCCCTGCAGAAAGTGGTATCCACGCACCCACGGTTCCATTTCCGCTCCACAGTGCGGGTAGCGTGGAATCAGGTCTTCCGGCAACGCATCGTGTTCAATTTTTCCACAAAGTTCGGCCACTTTCTCCTGGTTGTAGTAAATGTGGTCATGGCAAGGACGGCTGCATTGCCAGTAGCGGGAATCTCCTTGTATGCAAGTGATTTTATCGGAAGGGAAGGTGCGATAGAACTGTGCATCCTGGTTGGTGGTGGCAATGTAGTAGTCTTTGCCTTGAAGCAGTTCTGCCAGGTCGGAATACGTTTCTCCGGTCGGGCACTCGTACAAGTACTGAGTTTCTCTGAGTATCATGGCCCAATGCTCTCCCCGGGTATGTCCTTGGTGGTAGAACGCATCGAAGACGTTATGAAATCCATATTTGTCTTCCAATGAACCGGCTATTTGTCGGAATACCTCGTCACACTGATAATAGAATATGAATCCGGAAGCTGCCGACATGCCGGAAGCTCCTCCCACGACGATGGCATCTGCTTCGTTGATTTTCTTTCTTAACAATTCAATTGTTTCTTTTGCTACCATATAGTTCTTGTTTATCCGGTGGCAAAAGTAGTCTATCCGGAGGAGGATGGGACTACCTGAACAGGTTTCAAGACTACCATTTTGATAATTGACGAGATTAGTTCTTAGCTCTTCGTTTCTTTCAGGAATTCGGAAATGGTTTGTCCCGTCTGCTGTTTGAAGAAGCGCATCAGGTGATTCGGTTCCGAAAAATGCAGCCGGAAGGCAATTTCTTTTACAGAAAGGTTGGTGAACAGCAAGTCGTTTTTCACTTCCTGCAGCAGCCTTTGTTTGAGGAGATGGGCAGCCGATACGCCAAATTCCCGCATCACCGCCTTATTCAGTGAAACACGGCTGACTCCCATCATTTCCGCATAATCGTTGACCCGTATCTTCTGGCAGATATTCTTTTCCAGCAGTTGCTTGTACTGGTAGGCATGGTTGTTTAACGGCAAGGCCGAGGGCAGGTGGAACAGATGGGTGTAGAAGCGGTTGAGCAACAGCAGGAACTGATACAAGTAGGCCACAATCAGGTGGTAGCTGTCGGCAATAGGATTACGAAGTTCCTGCTGGATTTGCCGGAGTAAGGCCACGAAGGACTCCATCTGCTCTTCTTCCATGGAAAAACAGGTGGGCAAATCATTCTGGAAACAGTATTGAAGCCTGTACATGAAATATTTGTCCGACAGAAACTGGTTGATGAACTCTTCCTGAAAGACGAGGAACCGATAGGTCAGCTGGTCCATTTCCACATGCCATTCCTGTTGCTGGTAAGGAGAGATGATGAGTACCATTTGATCGTGTAATTCTATCTTTTTCCCTCCCAGCAATAAGTATCCAGCCGCTTTCCGGAAAAAATAGAATTCAAAAAAGTCGGTTTTGTAGCGGGTATCAATGTCAAACCATCCGCGTTTTTCTGTGCTGTCGGCAATATTCAGCAGAAAGTCTACTCCGCAGGAAGTTTTGGAGTATTTCAGCAGCGAAATCTGTTCTGCAGTCTTGTCTGGAAATATTCCTAATAAGTCTTTCGATTTCATGGTCTATGCTTCTTTTCAACAAAGATACTGTTCCTTTTGCATAACCCTCATGAAATGCAGGTTAAATGACTGAAAAAGAAGATGACAACATGGTTGTAAAGTTTTATGCTTATCTTTGCCGCTCACTTAACAGGAGGTTGTGTCATGGAAAAGATTCACGTTTACATTAAAAATATGGTTTGCCGACGTTGCATCTATACGGTGACGGAAGTGTTTCAGGAAAACGGTATTTCTCCCTTGAAAGTAGAATTGGGTGTTGTGACGTTGGCCCAGCCTTTGCTTCCTGACCAGTTTCATAACATACAGGCTCGTCTGGAACATTATGGCTTTGAAGTGATTGACGACAAACGCATGCGTATTGTCGAACAGATCCGGGTGGGAGTCATCGAACTGGTACATCATGCGGAAGAGCAGGAAAAGGTGAATCTTTCTGATTATTTGCAGCAGAAGTGTCATCGGGAGTACAGTTTCCTCAGTAAATTGTTTACTGAAATGCAAGGAATCAGCATTGAAAAATATTATATCCAGCAGAAAATAGAACGGGTCAAGGAATTGCTTTTCTATGATGAATTGAGTGTCGGTGAAATTGCCGATAAGTTGCATTATTCCAGCGTGGCCCATCTGAGCGGGCAGTTCAAGTCGGTGACCGGTTTGTCTCCCACCCAGTTCAAACGGATGAAAGGGCATACGTTGAGGCCATTGGACGAGATATAAATCATATCCATAATTATGTAACGTCCGGTTTGTGTATGTAGCTTACTTTTGTCCTGCTAATTTAAAGAATGAACAGTGATATGCTAAAGAAAATTGTATGGTTGATAGGAGTGTGGATAGGATGTGTGAGTGTGGCAATGGCACTTCCTGAAAGAACCGTCAAAGGATATGTGATGGATAAAGAGGGAGTTCCTTTGCCCGGAGCTTATGTGTATGACGAGAGTAAACATACTTCTGTGACGGATGAAAACGGATATTTTGAGCTGGCAGTACCGGACGATACCAAACTGCTGAAAGCCGATTACGTAGGCTTTATGACGTTGACATACGAGATGGAACGCCCGGACGACATTCAGATTCTGGTGATGTCTCCCAGCACGGAATTGAAAGAAGTGGTGGTGACGGCCGGAGGGCTTGGAGCCATCAAGAATCGGAAAAGTGTGTTGAATACAGAGAGTGTCACTTCACAGGCTCTGACACGTGCAGCGTGTTGCAATCTTTCGGAAAGTTTTGAAACCAATCCTTCGGTGGATGTCGCTTACAGCGATGCGGTGACGGGGGCCAAGCAGATACAGTTGCTCGGACTGGCCGGTACCTACGTACAGATGCTGACCGAAAATTTCCCTAATTTGCGCGGGGTGGCTTCCACGTACGGACTTGACTATATTCCGGGGCCGTGGATGCAAAGCATACAGATTTCCAAAGGGGCTGCTTCCGTAAAGAACGGATACGAGTCGGTGACCGGGCAGATTGATGTGGAATACAAGAAGCCGAAGGTGGCAGACCCCTTGCTGGTGAATCTGTTTGGCAGCAGCACCGGACGTTATGAGGGAAATGTGGTGGGTGCCGTGGAGTTGAACGACCGTTTGTCTACTGCTTTGTTCGTGAACTACTACAATGAGGAGCAGGCGCACGACAAGAACAAGGATACTTTCTTGGATATGCCTCAAATGCAGTCGTTCAGTGCCATGAACCGCTGGCATTATCAGACCTCCCGTTTCGTTTCCCAGTCGGGCATTAAGATTCTGACCGACCGCAGAACCAGTGGGCAGACGGAGCATACTTTACACGCTGTGGACGGGATGTCTCCTTATACCATCTACAACGATGCCAATCGGGTGGAAGGGTTCACGAAAAATGGATTTATCCTGAATCAGGAACGGAATGAAAGTGTGGCCCTCATCGTGTCGGGGTCGTATCATGACCAGCGTACCCATTATGCCGATAAGGTGTACAATGTGTATGAATCGAATGTCTATGCCTCTTTCCTCTATGAAAGTGAGTTTGGCGCGCATCATAAACTGGCCGCCGGACTGAATTATAACTGGGACCAGTATGTGCAGAATGGTAATGTGGTGGAGCGTTACTGTCCGCAGTGGCATCGGGTGTCGGAGAAGGTAGGAGGAGCGTATGCGGAATATACGTGGACTCCTCTCCAGAAGTTTACGCTGATGGCCGGATTGCGTGCCGACTATAGTTCCTTGCATCATTTCTTTGTGACCCCTCGTGTTCATGCGAAGTATGAGGTGGCTCCGTGGTTGAGCCTGCGTGCCTCTGCCGGAAAGGGATATCGCACTACTTTCGTGCTTCCGGAAAACAGCTATTTGCTGGCGAGCAGCCGCACATTTCATCTTGCAGAAGATTTAAAACAGGAGGAAGCATGGAATTATGGAGTGACCGCTTCTTTCCATATTCCCGTGAACCACGAAGAATTGACCCTCAATGCGGAGTGGTTTTATACAGATTTTCAGAATCAGGTGGTGGTCGATTTGGACCAGGATGCACATGGAGTTTATTTTTACAATCTGGCGGGACGTTCTACTTCCAGTGTGTTTCAGATAGAAGCCAGCTATCCGTTGTTTCGGGGATTCACCCTGTTGGGAGCTTACCGTTGGATGGATGTGAAGTGTACGTACGATGGACAGACGATGCGCAAACCGTTGACAAGCCGCTACAAGGCACTGGTGACTGCTTCTTATGAAACTCCTTTGAAAAAATGGCAGTTTGATGCCACGGTCCAGTTCAACGGGGGAGGACGTATGCCTTTGGCCGATGTGGTGCATCCGTTGTGGAATGCCTCTTTTCCCTCGTTTGCCCAACTGAGTGCGCAGATTACCCGTCGTTTCCGCCGGTGGCAGATTTATGTAGGAGGGGAGAACCTGACCAATTATAAACAGCAGTCCCCCATTGTGTCCGCAGCCAATCCCTACAGTCCGGATTTCGATGCGACAATGGTCTGGGGTCCTACAATGGGATACAAACTTTATGCAGGAATCCGTTACCAGATTCCTAAGTTATGACAGCATGTGTAATTTAAAAATACGAGACAATGAAAACAAAACTGATGACATTTCTTATGCTGATGATGTGGGCCTTTTCTTTCTCCGCATCGGCTAAAAGCGTGACAGAGCACAAAAAAGAAAAATCGGAAGTGACTTTCCTGGTATCCATGAAATGTGAAAAATGTCAGAAACGCATTGAAAATACCCTCTCTTTTGAAAAGGGAGTGACCGGTTTGGATGTCAATCTTCCTAAAAAGACGGTGACGATAGAGTATAGTGACGGAAAAACTTCACCCGAAAAGCTGAAAGAAGCCATCCAAAAGTTAGGATATACCGTGGCTCCTCTCCCTGCGGCTTCCAAGGCGAATAGTCGGCAAGATAAAAAGGAAAATTGAAAAATATAAAGTATGATTAAAGCATTGTTTTTTGACATCGACGGTACTTTGGTCAGTTTTCAGACCCACCGGATATCTGATTCTACGGTGCAAGCTATCCGTCAGGCGAAGGAACAGGGTATCAAAGTGTTCATTTCTACCGGACGTCCGTTTTCCCTTATCAATAATCTTCAAGAAATCAGGGAACTGATAGACGGATACATCACGGTGAATGGCGCGTATTGCTTTGTGGGTGACCGGGTGATTTCCTGTAGTCCGATTCCGGAAGAAGATGTGCGTACCCTTATCCAGAAGGCTGATGAGATGAACTTCGCCTGCATGGTGGTCGGGGAGAAAGACCTGATCATGTACAACAGCAATGAGAAGGTGGACTACATTTTCCGGCAGATGCTGAACGTGCAGGGTATGAAGGAAAGCCGTTCGCTCGATACTTTGTGGGCACATCCCATTCTCCAGTTGACACCGGTCATTTCGGAAGAAGAGGAACGCCAAATCATGCCTCTGCTTCCTCATTGCACCTCCAGTCGCTGGTATCCTGATTTTGCCGATATTACGGTCCAAGGGACAGATAAAAGTAAGGGACTGAGAGCTGTCATGGATTTCCTAGGACTGAAGAAGGAAGAAACGATGGCCTTTGGCGACGGAGGCAACGACATCCCCATCGTCCGGGAAGCTGGAATCGGTGTGGCTATGGGCAATGCGAATGAGTCACTGAAAGCCGTAGCAGATTATGTGACCGCCAGTGTGGAGGAAGAGGGCATCCGGAAAGCGTTGGAGTATTTTGTCTTTTAATCCTGATATTAATTTTTTGTAAGCATTCGTTAAACTACAGGTATTGAACTTTATATACAACAATAGCGACTGTCACTATAAACCTAATAGTTGCAGTCGCTATTATTTTGTTGAACCTATATGTTGCAGTCAGCACCGGTTGCCG
>NZ_JACJKA010000023.1 GCF_016900355.1 Bacteroides mediterraneensis
AAAACCCACTTGCGTGACCTGTTCGACAAGACTAATTTCAATGATGTCAAAGATCTAAATGATCCCCTGATTCCGGGGCTTTTTGATTAATTGTTTAACTCGTCCCATTTTAACGGGACACTAATGTCCTTCAATAATTATTTTTTTCAAAAATAAGCAATTAAATGCAAAACAAAATTCCCATAAATAATCTATCTCACTTTCCTATTTATCGGAATCCTCTTTTACAAGGCTTCAAGGCCACCGCATCAGTCTTTTCCAGGTATATAGCGAACCTTCTTTTCTATACAAAAGAAGAACTTTTAACAAGAACGCACAACACCGAAAACCGTGATTTCTTCAGTGGAAAACGTCCTTTTCTCCTTAATTTTCTTACGAATAAAGCTTAGGGAACCAATCTCAGCACGAACCAAGCATAATCAATCTGAAAACAACCAATTAACAAATAACAAAATTTTACTCTTACCTACTATTAATCATATCTGTTCTCAAAATATCAATGCAAATGAAAAAGTATTCTACTATAGAAAATCATAATCGACGAGAATAACCATCATCTTCTACTTCCCAGAAATGTCCTTCTTCATCTTGCCACTCTCCCGTAGTCGGATTACGTGACAAAAAAGTAGGACGCCCACTATTATCATAGATCACTCTATCCCCTCCTTCTGTCTCTTGCGATATTCCTGAGGCAGGAACTTGAGATAAATTCTGCGAAACTTTACGTGCAGAAGCATGATCTCCTCCATTTGCTACCGCACCTATTAATAATAATATCAAGAATCCTCCAATCAGAAGCCCAGCAGATTCCCAAACCATAGCTAGAAAACCACCACATGTCAATGAGAGTAACAAAGTTGGACGAAGTGCTTCCACGATTCCAAGTCGATTTTTCATTGCCACAATCAACCACAAAAGACCGATTCCTCCCAGAACAATAAACCATAATTTAAGACTCAGCATCAATGAAGCAATAGATAATCCCAGCACAAGCATCAATGGATACCCTAACAAACTCCACAAACATCCGGAAAACACTTCAGACATAAGCCCACGAAAAGCTGCGAATTGAAATCCTAATACACCTATCAGTAAAGCAAAGCCTAATATAGCATAAAGCCAGCCAACTTCACCAGGATCTCCAAACCAAACCATAGAAGAGTGACCAGGAGCCATACACCCCGCCACAAACAACAATTCAGAAACTCCCATCAACACTAACAACACACCACTTAATGGAGTACGAGCCAGCAGCAGCAACAATATACCTAATCCCAAAATTACGAAAGGCATTTTTTTATACAAAAACAGATACACCTGAGAATCAAACAAGTTATCATTGATACCTGGAATTATACACTCACCCGAAGGAGTACAGGCTACAAGATAACGAGCACTAACATATCCTTTCTGGCCATCATATTTTATTTCAGCCCAACCGTCCACACATGATTGTACCTCTAACAAGTCTCCTTTCTTTACTGAGCCTATTTTTGGGGCCTGAGATGACGGAGCTTCACGTACGACTAAACTCGTATTTACATCCACTTTATATAATCCAGTATCAATTTCTTGAGAATATGACAACGAAAACAAGCACAATGCTATTATCATCACACATATTTTTGCAAAAGATGAAGAATATATAATCGATTTCATACCCTTTATATTAAAATTTATTATACCAATATTGCCTCTATAACTGTGTACAATTCTAACAATATGATTATTCTATAATTTCAACTATTAGTTTCACAATATTAATTCACAGAAAATTCTTCAAAATTCATCAACTACGGAATAATTCTTACCTTCCATAATAAACATTCCAGGATCTTTCTGGTAATAAATTACATAAGGATCTATTTTTGACATCTCCTCCACGTTCAACTCCATAATATATCCAGATTGGAAATAAGTAAATATTAATGCATTTCCTTCCTTTCTTCCTAAATAATTTTCAACTAAAGCAGGTAAGAAGCTACCGTCTTTTAACGGACGCATAGTCGTCTTAAGCATCATCACTTGATTGCCTTTTTTACTAAATTCAATAGAAACCGGTCCATTAGAATAGCTTTTGGACAACGCATCTTCTGGTATATCATTCTCTTTAAGATAAAAACCATATTCCGGAGAAATATACCCTACACGCCTGTCTAATTCAGAGAGCTCCACTTTAAACCAGCCTTGTTCTTTTCCTAAAAACTTGAAACTCTGACCACGATCAGCTTTTAACAACGGAGTACCTGACACTGGAACAGCACGCACATTGACCTTGTCACCTCCCCTGATACATACAAAACCAAACTTATCCTGATGATTAAATACAAGTGGTGCAAAACCTGAAATCTTTAAAGAAATCTTTTTAGAAATAGGGTCACACTCCAACAAAGCCTTACTTTTCCCATTATAAGTTTCAACTATGACATTCGCCACATTATTTTGTATAGAAATGACATCCACAACAGGAAACTCCTCCGAAGTATCTCCACAGAAATCACTATACATTCCATAATTTCCACTTACAGGAATGTCATACAAACTTAACTCCAACTCATAATAACAATCCCCCTTCCAATATCCCCATTTACCAACAAAAGGCTTCACACTATCCCCACTGATAGAAGCATGCACATTCACAAAACTAATCCACAAAATAAATAAAAGAAACAATCTATTCATAAGCATTCTTATTATAAATAAACATAAATACGGCTAACAAATTTCCCTCTTATTATATCACACAATACAAAAAGCTATTCCATACAGCTACATCTCTACACAGTTTGAATTACTATCATTAAACTCAAAATGAAAGAACTCTACACACGATTCTATTGCTCCCCTTCAATAGCGCTTATATGAATTATTTTTATCAAAGATAATTAATTAAATACAATAAAATACTCCTAAAAATAGCCTATCTTCTATCCTTATTTATAAGAATGTACTTAAAAGAAGTATGGCGCAAAACAATTAAAGCATAATATTTTATCGATTTTAATTAGAAATCCAACAATAAAATTCTTATAAACAATCCATTATATCAAAGTAGGTAAATATGACAAATTTTTATTTTTTATAAAAGACAATCTATTTTCTAAATAGCAGATAGTAAGAAAAATATTTTTGCAAACTTTCTTTTCTACCTACATATTCTCTCAAACTTCCTCATAAATTCTCTGTTTCACACTGTGGGATACAAAAACCACAGTGTGGGATATATATTTCACAGTGTGGGATACAAATTCCAAAGTGTGAAACAGAGAAAATATCGGTAGAAAAGAAAGAATATGCCAGTAGAAATGAAAGAATACTCCCTGCCTCCTATACTTATCACGCTGAAGGCCATAAAAAAAGGTCTATGGACATCATGACAGTCCATAGACCTTTTATATGCTGAATATTAATTCTCAGAATTTACGGCTTACCATACGTTCACACGTTTCTCCGGAGCTACATACAACGGATCAGACGGTGTGATGTGGAAGGCATCGTACCAAGCCTGGATGTGCGGCAGCGCACCGTTCACACGCCATTTGCCCAAAGAGTGAGGGTCTGACTTGGTATATACACGAATCTGCTCGTCGCGGATGTTACCAGCCCACAAAGTAGCATAAGCCAAGAAGAAGCGCTGTTCCGGAGTGAAACCGTCCACTACACCAAGCGGTGCATCTTTCGTGGCATTTTGGAAAGCCAGGAAAGCTACGTTCAAACCTCCGTGGTCGGCCAGGTTCTCACCCAGTGTCAGTTCACCGTTTCCATGCAAGCCCGGCAATACTTCGATATTGTTGAAGAAGTCTACCATTACCTGTGCACGTTCTTTGAAGCGGTCAGCATCACCCGGAGCCCACCAGTCGGTCAGGTTACCGTTCTTGTCGAACTGGCGACCCTGGTCGTCGAATCCGTGTGTCATTTCATGACCGATTACCACACCGATGGCACCGTAGTTGGCAGCATCGTCAGCTTCCATGTTGAAGAACGGCGGCTGAAGAATGGCTGCCGGGAAGCAAATTTCATTGGTAGACGGGTTGTAGTATGCGTTCACTGTCTGCGGAGTCATCAACCATTCGTCCTTGTCGACCGGTTTGCCCAGACGGCTGTACATATCGTTGAAGTTCCATTCTGAAGCACGGCATACGTTAGCCCAGTAAGAGTCTTTCTTGATGTCCAGTTTGGAATAGTCTTTCCATTTGTCAGGATAACCTACTTTTACATGGAAAGCATCCAATTTTTCATGTGCTTTCACCTTAGTACTGTCGCTCATCCAGTCCTGTGCATCGATACGCTGGCCCAGTGCTACCTGCAGGTTCTTCACCAGTTTCACCATACGTTCCTTGGCTGCAGCCGGGAAGTATTTTTCCACGTACATTTCGCCTACCAGTTCACCCAACATACCGTCTACAGAACTTACGGCACGTTTCCAGCGCGGCTGGTTTACCTGACGACCAGACAATACCTTGCCATAGAAATCGAAGCGGGCAGCCACGAAATCATCGCTCAGACAAGAAGCGGCTGCATCGATCAAGTTGTATTCCAGGTAAGACACGTGTTTTGACAGCGGCAAAGTATTCATCAAACGAGCCACTTCCTGAATCGGTTCTACCTGTTCTACGTTCAGTTCAGCAGGAGCCTGAATGCCCAATCCCTTTACATACGCATCCCAGTCGATACCAGAGATGGTCTTCTTCAGTTCGTCGAACGACATCTTGTGGTAGTTGGCTTCCGGGTCACGAAGCTCTGTCGCACTGCGTGAAGCCTTGGCGATGGCGGTTTCGATTTCCATCACATCGGCTACCTTCTGTTGAGCTTCCGCTTCTGTGAAACCTGCCAGCTTGAACAGCTTGCCGATATACACCTTATATTGTTCACGGATATTCTGCGTAATGCTGTCGTTGTCCAGGTAATATTCCTTTTCACCCAGGTTGATGCCACCCTGTCCCATCTGGAAGATGTTGAGCGAACTGTTCTTCGGGTCAGCATATACATAGCTGCGGAAATAAGTACCCACACCGATATGTGCCATTTCGGTCATCATCGGAATAATTTCGCTCTTGTCTTTCAAAGCTGCAATCTTGCTAAGCATTGCTTTCACAGGTTCTGCTCCCTGCTTGTTCAAGGTCACGCTGTCCATGGCCATGTTGTACAAATCCCCGATCTTCTGTGCGGCTGAACCTGCCGGGTTGTTCTTCTGGGCAGCCAGTCCTTCAATCAGTTCACGCAACTGCTTCTGGCTGTTTTCGAACAACAGGTCGAATGTGCCATAACGAGAATATTCGGCAGTCAACGGATGTGCGTCGTTCCAACCGCCACATGCATAACGGAAAAAGTCGGTTCCGGCAGCCACAGTCGTATCCATGTTTGCCAGATCGATACCAGAAGTGCTTTTAGCCTCCTTCTGTCCGGCGCAGCTGGTCAGCATAGCAAATGCCAATGCAGCTACGGCTACATAATTCTTTTTGTTCATAAATGGTTGTTATTTTAATTAAGTCTCAAATTATTCTTTTTTCATGTCTTCCAGTTCCGACAAGAAGGCAGCCCACTCGTCTTCCGCGTCTGAAATCTGTTTCTTCAACTGCTGGTGCTGCTCATACAGTTTCATGTCGGAAGCTCCTTCCGGCGTAGCCATCTGCTGCTCCAGTTCCCCTACCTGGCCTTCCAGTTTTTCAATCTTTGCCTCACAGTCGGCCACCTGCTTTTCCAACTTACGGATTTTCTTGTTCAGCTCTTTCTGGGCCTCATACGAAAGTTTGTTGTCACTGTCCGGCGTTTCTTCTTTCTTTTCTGGAGTCACCTGCGGCGACTGTGACAGCTGAAGTTCGTTCAGGCTCTCCATCTTCTTCTTTTGCAGAAAATCGTAAATGCCACCGATATGTTCTTTCACCAGACCGCCGCCAAATTCATACACCTTGGTCACCAGTCCGTCGAGGAACTCACGGTCGTGTGATACGACGATGACGGTCCCGTCAAACTCCTTTATCGCTTCCTTTAGCACGTCTTTCGAACGCATGTCCAAGTGATTGGTCGGCTCATCCAGAATCAGGAAGTTCACCGGCTCCAACAGCAGTTTAATCATGGCCAGACGGCTGCGTTCCCCTCCCGACAACACTTTCACCTTCTTTTCGGAGGCTTCTCCTCCAAACATGAAGGCACCCAAGATATCGCGTATCTTCAAACGGATATCTCCTTTCGCCACCCGGTCGATGGTATCGAACACCGTCAGGTTCTCGTCGAGCAGCTGGGCCTGGTTCTGGGCAAAATACCCAATCTGCACATTGTGTCCGATGGTCAGCTTGCCCTCGAAAGGAATCTCATCCATGATACACTTTACTAAAGTAGACTTACCTTCGCCATTCTTTCCCACAAACGCCACCTTTTCCCCGCGGTGGATGGTCAGGTTCACATCGTGGAACACCACATGGTCGCCGTATGCTTTCTTCACATTCTCGCAAATCACCGGATAATTACCGGAACGGATGGAAGGAGGGAACTTCAAGCGAAGGGTGGAATTGTCTTCTTCGTCAATCTCAATGGGCACGATTTTTTCCAACTGCTTGATGCGGCTCTGTACCTGTACGGCCTTGGTAGCCTTGTAACGGAAGCGTTCAATGAAATCTTCCGTATCTTTTATTTCTTTCTGCTGGTTTTCGTACGCACGCAACTGCTGTTCGCGGCGTTCCTTACGCAGCACGACAAATTCATCGTAGGGTACTTTGTAATCGTATATCCGTCCGCAGGAAATTTCAATCGTACGGTTCGTCACGTTGTTAATGAAGGCACGGTCATGGCTCACCAGCACTACGGCTCCCGAACTTGCTTTCAAAAAATTCTCCAGCCACTGGATACTCTCGATGTCCAGGTGGTTGGTCGGCTCGTCGAGCAAGAGCACATCCGGACGGCGCAACAAAAGTTTCGCCAGCTCGATACGCATACGCCATCCCCCACTGAACTCAGATGTCGGCCGGTCAAAATCGCTCCGGTTGAATCCCAATCCCGTCAGCGTACGCTCAATCTCTGCATGGTAGTTGGTACCTCCCATCATCAGGAAACGTTCGTTCTCGTGGGTAAAGCGCTCTATCAGTTCGTGATAACTCTCCGAATCATAATCCGTACGGTCGGCCAGCTCCTGGTTCATCTTTTCCAGCTTCTCCTGCATCTCGAAAATATGCTCAAAAGCCATCTCGGCTTCCGCCATCACCGTACGTGTATCGCTTAAAATCATCACCTGCGGCAAATACCCGATGGTAATGCCTCGCTGCACGGCCACCACCCCTTCCGTAGGCTGCTGCAATCCCGCCAGGATTTTCAGCATGGTGGATTTTCCGGCACCGTTTTTCCCGACCAGCGCGATGCGGTCTTTCTTATTTATAACAAACGATACATCTTCAAACAAGGGAGTCGTTCCAAACTCCACCTTCAATCCTTCTATTGAAATCATGCGAATCTATTCTTCTACATTACAAAGTGACGGCAAAGTTACAACTTTCCGCGCACAGCAATGACAGACTTGCTGTTAATTTTTCAAAGCGTCGGACGTTCCTTCTGCTTTCCGCTGTAGATACAACTGGTAGGAATTGACCACATTGTGCCATACACTGTAGAATCCGGCAGCTACTGCCGTCACCGGAGTGAAGAAAGTATAACCCATCCAGATGGCAAATACGGTGTTTTTCTGCCCCAAAGCCTGTCCGGAGCTGATGGAGTCGCCATACTGACGCCCGGCCTTCTTTCCAAAATAGAATTGCGCCGCACAGCATACCAGTGAAATGACGCCCAATCCGGCCTGATACCAGAAAGACACGTCGCTGTGTACTATACTCTTCACCGTCACGCCGATGGCCAGGGTCAGGGCTACGGCCCACAAGTAGAAAGACAGTTCATGATACTGCGCCACCTTGGCATGTACCTTCGGCAGAAGTACCCGCAACAGAATAGCCGCCAAAAACGGACAAAGCAACAACGGGAAGACCTTTCCTAAAATCAGGGTAAACGAACTACCAAAATTCAGTTCCGGATGCGGATGAACCAGCGGAAGCATCAACGGTACCAAAATGGCGGTCAGAATATTGATCAGAATGGTATAGGTGGTCAGATGGGCCGCATCTCCTCCCAATTTACGGGTGACTACCGCGGCCGCCGTAGCCGTAGGACAAATCAGACAAATCATCGCTCCTTCCACTAAAATGCGGGCCGGGAAATCTGGGAATATCACCAGCAGCAAGCCCAAAACCACAAAACTGATTCCCTGAATCAGCAGCAAACGCAAATGCCAGGCACACAGCTTCAAATCATGCAGACTGATTTTACAGAACGTGAGAAACAGCATCAGAAAAATCAATACCGGCTGCACAATGTCGATGGCACGGCTCACAAACGGTTTGGTCGGCACCAGAAAAGGGATATTGACATACACAAAATACAGAATGACTCCCATGACCATCGCAATGGGAAGCGTCCAGTTCTTACAAAAACGCAGAAAATTCATTTTTAATCCACTATGATGAAACAAATCGGGGGAAATAGAATAAAAAAGGATTTGCAAATCCGGCCATCGACAGGCTACGGTTTGCAAATCCTTTGTATGGTCTCATGCTCCTCCCTACGGGAAAAGCATATCTAAAGTCTCAATTATTTACAGTTACCAGTGCAACGAGGTTTGATCTGTTTGAAGAAATCGTTACCCTTGTTATCCACCAAGATAAATGCAGGGAAGTCTTCTACTTCAATCTTCCAGATAGCTTCCATACCCAGTTCCGGATATTCTACACATTCAATGCTCTTGATGTTGTTCTGAGCCAGAATAGCAGCCGGACCACCGATAGAACCCAGGTAAAAACCACCGTGCTTCTTGCAGGCATCTGTCACAGCCTGGCTACGGTTACCTTTAGCCAACATAATCATAGAACCACCATGACTCTGGAACAGGTCTACATACGGGTCCATACGTCCGGCAGTTGTCGGTCCCATAGAACCGCAAGCCATACCCTTAGGAGTCTTGGCCGGACCAGCGTAATAAATCGGATGATCCTTGATATACTGAGGCAAGTCTTCACCACGGTCCAGACGTTCTTTCAGTTTGGCATGAGCGATGTCACGACCTACGATGATGGTACCAGTCAATGACAGACGAGTAGCTACCGGATATTTGTCAAGGTCAGCCAAGATTTCTTTCATCGGACGGTTCAGGTCAATCTTCACTACATTGCCTTCACCAGCCTGACGCAATTCTTCCGGAATCAGTTCGCCCGGATTTGAATCCAGCTTTTCAATCCAGATACCGTCCTTGTTGATTTTACATTTGATGTTACGGTCAGCAGAACAAGATACGCCCAAACCTACCGGACAAGAAGCACCGTGACGCGGCAGACGGATGACGCGGATGTCGTGTGCATAGTATTTACCACCGAACTGTGCACCCAAACCAATGTTGTGAGCAGCTTCCAGCAGTTTCTGTTCCAAATCCAAATCGCGGAATGCACGACCGTATTCATTACCTGTAGTAGGCAGATTATCGTAATAATGAGTAGAAGCCAGTTTCACGGTCAACAGGTTCTTTTCAGCAGAAGTACCTCCAATCACAAATGCTACATGATAAGGAGGACAAGCAGCTGTACCCAGTGTCTTCATCTTTTCAACCAGGAACGGAACCAGTGTATCCGGGTTCAGGATGGCTTTTGTTTCCTGATACAAATAAGTCTTATTGGCAGAACCACCACCTTTTGTGACGCAAAGGAATTCATATTCCATTCCCTGAGTAGCTTCGATATCAATCTGTGCAGGCAGGTTGCAACGAGTGTTCACTTCGTCGTACATGGTCAACGGTGCATTCTGAGAATAACGCAGGTTGTTTTCTGTATAAGTTTTGTACACACCCAGAGACAAGGCCTCTTCATCGCAGTAGCCTGTCCATACCTGCTGTCCTTTTTCACCGTGGATAATGGCAGTACCCGTATCCTGGCAGAAAGGCAGTACGCCTTTGGCAGCCACTTCGGCATTGCGCAGGAAAGTAAGTGCTACAAACTTGTCGTTCTCGCTGGCTTCCGGATCGTGCAGAATCTTAGCCACCTTTTCGTTGTGTGAACGGCGCAGCATGAAAGAGACATCGTGGAAAGCCGCATTCGCCATTGCTGTAAGACCTTCCTTTTCAACCTTCAAGATAGGTTTTCCTTCAAACTCGCTTACTGACACATAGTCTTTTGTAAGCAAATAGTATTCAGTCGTATCTTTACCTTTCTCAAACATCGGCTGATACTTGAATTCTGGTGTTGCCATAATAATTGTATTTATTGTTAGTTATTGTGCAGCAAAGTTACAAAGTATTATTGAAATTTTTCCTTAATTCATCCAAAAAGTTATCGGCAATCCTTTTCACTCTTCCACAGCCCGAAGCAAATCTTCCTGCAATACATCTACGCCCGGAAAACCTACATAGCGCGCCTGTAATTTTCCGTCATGACTGATAATCAAATAGGCAGGAATGCCGGTCACCCCATACGAACTGCAAAGGTACTTCCATTGTGCGTCCGTCAGCCGATAATGTACACCGGTCATCTTAGAAAGTGCAGCCTTCCAGATACTTTCCGGAGAAGAAGGCCCCGTAAGGTAAATATAGACAATATCCTTGGAGGCCAGTGTTTTTTTCAGGGGAAGCATGACCTGCATGCTTTTCCGGCACGGACCGCACCAAGTCGCCCAAAAGTCTATCAAAATAGCTCTTCCTTTATGTGGCGCAATAATCCGGGGAAGAATATCGGCACCTGCCACCTGGGTATCCAGCGAAGCCACCACCGCCTCTTTGGTAGAGACCACTCGCGCAGCATTCAACTGGAGAGCCTGCGCCACCGTTTCTACATAAGTACGTATTTCTGGAAATTCCAATGTTCTCAAGATTTTCACGTCATCCGAAGTCAAAGAAGAAGCAGCCAGCAAACGTTCACACACCGGTTTCACTTTTTCACTATCAGCTTTCAATTTTCCGGCAATTTCCGGACGTTCCATCAAGTCTTTTTCCACAGCTTGATAAGCTTCCAAGGCTGATTTGTTCCCCACAGACAGCTCTCTGTTGATTGTTTCAGCCGCTCCATCAAACCAAGCTTTTTCTTTTTTCTCATAATGTCTGCCCAACAGATGCGAGCACGACATGCTCAAACGTGGCAAATGAATATAAACCGTAAGTTCTTCATCCGGCACTAGAAAAAGAGACAAAGTGGCCTCACCTAACTTCAAGGAGGTCAACACAGGCTGATACAATTCTGTTTCCAAATGGAAAGAACCATCCTGACGTATCTTTACGGGCAGCGTCCAAGGCTGAGGAAAAAACCCGTCCTCATATACCAGTTCGCCCAACAAGGCCATTTTCGAATCATATCCTAAAATATATCCATTCACGACCGCCTTTCCTTCCGACAATCCCGGCTCCGGCAGCTCATTCGAATCCATCGAAGTATCTGAAGTCAGAAAATTCGGCACATATATATAAGGTTCCTTCCGGCTCAACTGAATGCCAAAGATGTTCCAGCTCATTTCCGGTTCCACGAAATCCACCTCATGCACGTCGGACTGCAACGGGGCAAAAGAAAGGGTCACCTCCAATCTTCCGTCCTCACCAATTACCTCCGGTTCTGTCACTCCGTCAATAGATATTTTATCGGCCTCGCGCAAACGGGCCACTGCCCCATTCGCTCCTTTCAACATGGCCTGGGAGGAGATGACGAGCGGAGTGCCGGGCTTACCATACATCACGGCATCCACCTGCGTCTGTTCCTCGGTCAGAATCATCCGCTTAAACTCTATTTCAGAAGTGTTGGCCCATACGAATCCCGGATATTCCAGCACTTTTTTCCTTCCGGCCTGTGCCTGCAGAGACAGAAAACACAAGCACAGCAAACAAATCCATCCGCATATATTCTTCATACACAGACCCTCCTGTATTTTTACAACAAATCTTTCAGACGTTCTATCAATTCGTTCCCAAGGGCGGTTTTCACTTTAATGTGTTCAAGCACGGCCGTCACGAATGGATTGCTCTCAAACACGCCCCGCACTTCTTCAAAATCACGCACTTTTTCCTCACTACTTCCATCGGCTCCGAATCCGGTCATGGAAGTCAGTGAAAATTCTTTCTTGGCATCTTCGTATACCATCTTGTCGAGTCCAACCACTGCTTCCTGCCACTGGCGCACGATAGACACAATATCTGCTGCCGTCACTTTGTCGGCCTGCAAACCATAAAACTCCATCATTTTTTCATAAGCCCACGTCCACTCATAGGTGTAATAATGGGAGTGCATATCCGCAAAACGATTGTGTATCTCATCTACGGAAGTCAACCGTCCGCACTCTACATCCTCCATCAACCGTTCAATCTCGCTCTTCGGCGCAATCAATCCGGAGATATCTACCCACTCTCCTGTACCGACCGAAGTATCCGGCAACAACCGTTTCCGAATTTCTTCATCAGAAGTAAAATGGATATTTTCCAAGCGCTTAATCACGGAATTGCCTAAAAACTTGTGAATAGCTGTTTCGTAGAATTTGATTCCCTTATTCAAGGAAGAATTCTTGATTTTCGCGCTCTGGTAGGAATAGATTTCCGAAGTCTCTCCCGATACCCGTGCCAGCTCCTTCAGAATCCGGCGTCCGACCATCATCTTCTGAATGGTGTACGGACTCAGCAAGTTATAATTAATCTGGTCCAACCGGTTCGGGTCTTTCCGCTTGTCACGGCGAGGCCATTTCTGCGCATCGCGGATGGTTCCCACACTTCGCAGATTGACACCCGGCACCAGATACGTCGTATTTTTCTCTTCAATCAAATAAGAAAAAGGTAGATTGGAAGTGTCCGGATGCGTTACATGACGCCCCATCACCAATGAAAAGGCACCGATACGGGCCGGCCACAACACATAAGAATCAGAGGTGGTCTTGGCCCCCCGTTCCAGCGTTCCCTGATGAATCGGCCCCAGCTTGTACATGTGATTACTTTGGTTTGAACCCGAACCCGCATTCATGAACGAGAACATACCCGCAATCAATAAAGTTGACTTATGGTGTGTCACCGTGAAAGGTCCGGCAAAAATAGCACAAGCCTCTCCATTCTCTTCCTGACAGTTACTGAAAAACAACGAATCGGAAGCTGAATACGTGTGTCCCAAATGACAAGCCTGGCCCACAAAACAGCGGGTCAGCATGGTACCGTCTTCCACATGGGAGCCGCTTGAGATGATGAAATCATCACACACCACTCCGTAACCGATATGCACCGGCGCCGCTTCATTGCTGTTCACACTTCCGTTCTTCAGACGTCCGGCTCCTTCCACCTGACAATAATCGCCAATCCGTACATTCTTAATGTAACCCGCATTGACAATCGTGACATGATGTCCTATCGTGCCTGTTTCCGAAGCATGGACCTCTGCATAGGTCTCAATAATCTGCCGCATCTTCTCAATCAGTACCGGGCGATGACGGTAAAGCGCCATGATGTAAGCCTGATGGGCCGACAGGCGGTCGTGCATAATCACCTCCCGTCCCCCCGTTTCATTCAGGACCGAGACCTCCACTCCATTTCCGAAACGGCTCCGGCAATCGACCAGAATAATATCCACATTCTCGATAAAGGTATCCTGCCCAATCTCATAATTGGCAATATAATTCTTCACATTTTCAATGTAGCAGTTATCGCCTACGGTTACATTATGCAATGTAGCATAGTACAACCCTGAATGCTTGGTAATTCCACCCGCCAGTGTAAACTCTTTCTCAAAAAAACCCAGTCGGATCTTTCCGGAGAAACGGACATGATGGATATGGTCTGTATGAAAATCCTCGGCCACCTCTACACTTTCCCAATCGGAAGCCACACAATGCTGGGCTTCCAACCGGGCAATCTCTTCAGGGGTCAGGGAACGATAATGTCGTGTCATCTTTTCTCTTTTTGGCGGTTATTCTTCGTCGTAGGTCTGATACAGAAAATCATTGTAAGGATACTTCTGTACATGCAGCTCTCTTACCTTTTTATATAAAAGGTCACGGAACTGTTCGATGTTTGTTTTCTCACGAGCTGAGATGAAAATACAGTTATCATTCAACTTCGCCATCCAAGTATGCATCAGTTCCTCAAGGGTAATGTTCTCTTTGGTTTTCGGAGTCAAGTCGTCTTCCGCCTTTTCCACATAGGTATAGGCATCCACCTTATTAAATACAATCATGCTCGGCTTCCCACCTGCTCCCAAATCGGCAATGGTCTTTTCCACCACCTGAATCTGTTCTTCAAAATCCGGATGAGAAATATCAACCACGTGCACCAGTAAATCAGCTTCACGCACCTCGTCCAACGTCGACTTGAACGAATCGACCAGGTCGGTCGGCAATTTCCGGATAAACCCTACCGTATCGGACAACAGGAAAGGCAGATTCTCGATAATCACCTTACGCACCGTCGTATCAAGGGTCGCGAAAAGTTTGTTTTCCGCAAACACATCACTCTTGGCCAGCAGGTTCATCAGCGTAGATTTTCCCACGTTGGTATATCCCACCAGCGCCACACGAATCAATCGTCCGCGGTTCTTACGCTGCGTAGACTTCTGCGTATCAATCTCAGCCAAGCGCTGCTTCAGCAAGGCCATACGGTTCAAGATGATACGGCGGTCCATTTCCAGCTGCGTTTCACCCGGACCACGCAGACCCACGGAACCTTTACCACCTCCGGCTCCGGAACCACCTCCCTGACGTTCCAAGTGTGTCCACAAACGCTGCAACCGGGGAAGCATGTATTTGTATTGCGCCAGTTCCACCTGCGTTTTGGCATTGGCCGTCTGTGCCCGCATGGCAAAAATATCCAGGATTAATGAAGTACGGTCGAGTATCTTGACTTTCAGTTCATTCTCAATGTTACGGATTTGCTTCGCCGAGAGTTCGTCATCGAAAATCACCATTCCGATTTCAGTCTCCTCATTTTCATTCTGAACAGCCAAGTAATCTTTGATTTCCTGCAATTTACCCTTCCCTACATACGTCACAGAGTTGGGAGTGTCCAGCTTCTGGGTGAAGCGTTTTACCACCTCCGCCCCTGCCGTCTCCGCCAGGAAAGCCAGTTCGTCCAGGTATTCATTGGTCTTACGTTCATTCTGAGTCTGGGTTATCAAACCCACCAGCGCAGCTTTTTCGGTCTGCGCATCCGATATCACAAATTCCTTCATTCAGTGTAAATCTAATTCTATATGTCGCAAATATACAGAAAAAGAGCGCATCTCCTTTCAGATGCGCTCTTTTATTTTTACAAACCACAATCAACCGTAATTATTTACGCTGTACCGTAATTTCCGTGCGGGCCTCAACACCGGGAGACAAATGAGTGCCTTCTTTAAAGGTCAGTACTGCCGTATATTTCTTTTCCTTCCACTGGTCTGCCGGCAAGAAACTTACTTCCACATAGGCAGCCGGTTCTCCGTCTTTAAAGGTCACTTCCGGTGTCTGAAGCTTCAGCACACCTTCGGCAACCGCCTTCTCGTCAAGCATCACTTCCACCTTGGCCTCACCGTTTCTGCTGGAGCGATAAACCGGCACTTTTACCACACCGGCATTTCCGGCCTCCGCGTCCATCACTTGTTTGGCGTTTACAAAAGAAAAAGCCATTTCATGTGCTGTGTACACCGCTCCTTCGGCATCTTTGTTGCATGAAGCAGCCACACCCGATAATAAAACCGCAATTGCGAATATATAATTCTTCATCTCATTTCAATTAAAAGTTATCGTACAATAGGATTGTTATCCGAGCTGCTGATATGCTCGTTTCCGTCAATCTCCGACTGAGGCAAAGGGAATATGAAGAGCGGAGAAGCCACTCCCGTATTCTTTGTCTGCACTGTTTCCGAATGATTGGAACCTTCATACTTCCGGTCGTAACCCAAAGCCAGACGTTGCAAGTCGAAGATTCTTCCTGCTTCACCCCACAATTCCACACGGCGCTGCAACAAAATTTCTTCCATCAGCGTAGTGACAGGAGCATTTGTATTCGCATCATAAGTTTCCGAATCGGTTCGCTTTGCCAGAATAGCCTCATAATTTGTATCCCGAAGCGTTCCCAGCTGCTTGATAGTAGTCCGTGCCAAATCAAACTCCTTCAAATGACATTCCGCCTCGGCCTTAATCAATACCATTTCCTCCGCACGCATCAGCAGATAATCACCGGTCCAGATAGTATAATCGGCCATCTTAAATTTCAGCTGGCAATAACTTACCATAGAATTACCTTTCTCCTCCTTTTCCAGTTTTCCCCGGAACCATTTCATCTTACGCTCATCCGTATCCGACAACAGGTTATACAATCCGGAACTGATGCACTGGCGGGCCTTGGAGCCATACATACCTTTTGCATCCGCATCCATGTGAGAGAAGAATCCGGCATAACCCGAAGTCTGGTCTTTCGAAATCTCCAGTCCCCACATCACATCGTCTACCTTCACACTGTTGTTTCCACCCAAGGCATCTACCTTCACCAAAGAAAGTCCCGGTTTTGTCAGTGCTTCTTTCGCCGCTTCAGCCGCTTCCTTATACTTATGCTGTACCAAGAAAGCACGCGCCTGGAAACCTTTGGCTACATAATAATCAATGTGAGAGATGTGCGACTGTTTCAGTCCTTTTAAGCGACCGACTGCTTCAGCCAAATCCGAATTAATCCGGTCGTACACGCCCTGCACCGTACCACGAGGTTTCCCTTCCGTTCCGGCTACCGTCGGTTCCGTATAAAGAGGAACACCCGGAGCATTCTCATGCCCTGCATAAGTCTGCTGGTATAACTGAATCAGATAAAAATAGCAATAAGCCCGGAAGGCATACGCCTGGCCCATCAGACTATTCACCAGATCAGGATCTCCCTCCAGCTTTCCATCGTTTGCCAGAATATAATTCAGGTTACTGATTATCGTATAATAAAAATTCCATACGGAATAAGAACGTCCGGCTTTTCCGGCATAGTCTCCGTGCACGTTCAGGCGATAATCTTCATAGAACCATCCCTGTCCCTGTTCGTGCATCAAATGATCTTCTGCCATCAAATCGGCAAACAACTGGATGGCTGTCTGCCCACAGTTCTGTGTGCCCCAGCCCGAGCTCCATCCGGCAGTGTACAAAAAACGGTATGCTCCATTAATCGCGGCTTCCGCATGCTCCGCGTTCTCAAAAACCTGCGTTCCAGACACAGAGTTGGTAGGCTGAGTCTCCAATTCATCCGAGCAGGAAGCCAACAAACCGACTCCTGCGAACACCAGCCCGCATAAAAAATATTTATTGATTTTCATTGTTGTCTTTTTTCATTAGAATGTTACGTCAATACCAAATGATACAGTCCGAACCGGCACATAGCCAAAACTCGTACCACCGCTGAAATTATACTGAGGATTCATACCCTTCAGGCAGTTGAACAACACCACATTGTCTGCCGTAGCTGAAAGCCGCAAACGGTTCATGCCCCATTTCTGAATCAGTTTCTCCGGGAAAGTATAACCCAGGGAGATATTCTTGATGGCGAGGTAAGAAGCGTCAATCAAGTCGTTGTTGGTCGTAATATAACTCCTGCCAATCTCGATGCGGGGAATGTCGGTGATATCACCTGGCTGTTTCCAGGCACGTTCCAGGTGCTTGCTCTTAGCCTGTCCGACATAATTTCCATACAGCAAGGTTCTGTACACACTATCCAGCACCTTACCACCGATAGAATACGTACAGAGCACAGACAAATCGAAGTTCTTGTACCGGAATTCATTGTTGAAAGAACCATACAAGTCCGGAATACGACTGCCTTGGATTTCCTTGCAGTTGGTAGCCTTCGATGCATCATTCGAGATATACTTCTCGCCTCTTACTCCGTCTTTATCCGTATCCCACACCCAGTACAACTGTTCACCTGTAGCCGGATCCACTCCTGCTGCAGTAGCTGTATAGAACGAATTGATGGTTTCACCTTCACGGATGATATAACTTCCATTAATGATTTCCGGCTTATCCGCCAGCTGCAATACCTCGTTTTTCACGGTCGAGCCCATCAGTGTCAGTCGCCATCCGAAGTTTGGTTGCTGGAAAATATCTGTGGCGATGCTCACGTCAAGTCCGCGGTTGCGCATGCTACCGATATTTTTGTTGTATCCGTCAAACCCAAGCGAAGTAGCCATCGGGAAAGACATCAACATGTCTGAAGTCTTGCGCTGATACCATTCCACACTGAAGCTCACGCGGTCAAACAACCGGCCTTCCACACCCACATTCAGGTTGCCGTTCTTTTCCCACTTCAATCCCTTATTTTCCAAAGAAGACAAAGCGGCACCGTTCATCGTATTGTTCGGATAGCTCAGACTATAGAAAGACTGCCATGCATAATAGATGTCATCACCGTTTGAATCAAGCAAACGGTCATTTCCCTGCACACCGTAACTTACTTTCACCGACAGATTGTTCACCCATCTCACGTTTTTCATGAACTCTTCCTGCGAAATCCGCCAGTTCGCACCTACCGACCAGAAATTACCCCAGCGGCTGTCCTTGTAAAAACGAGACGACCCGTCAGTTCGGAAGCTGGCCGAGAAATAATATTTATCAGCATAATCATAAGACAGACGCGACAATACCGATTCCACTGAATAATTATGGCTATAAGAATCCGTATCGACTACCGTTGTGGCTGCCGCCAGTTCATACAATCCACCGAATGGGAAACCCGTTTTCTGACCCGACAAGTAAGAATAGGTATATTTATAAAATTCATGTCCCACCAATGCTGCAACATGGTGTTTGCCAAAGCGGCGGTCATAATTCAACAGCTGGTTCAGTGTGTAGCTGAAAGAGCGGGAAGCACTCTTGGTCAGACGTCCTTTCACGGAAGTCGCATTTCCGTTATAAGGATTGTAATAAGTCATGTTATCCCGATTAATCAAGTCGAAACCATAATTCACCGAAAACTTCAAACCCTGCAAAGGCCCCTCTTTCAGGTTGCCTAATTCCATATACATACGGGCACTCAAGTTGTCGCTCGTAGTAGAATATTTGTCATCATACAAAGTCGCAATGGTATTCCAGTCCGCATTGGCACCCGCCGGACGGTTTGATCCATAATCGAACACCGGATTGCCATTTTTATCTAACACCGTCTTTCCTTCCGCATCCTTCTCATACACAGGGAAAATAGGTGCCATCAGCTGAGCCGTGTACCACACATTGGAGTTACCCGATGAGTTTTCCACTGCCGTATTATTTTCATTGCGCGAATAGCTGGCATTCATCCCGGCCTTCAACCAGTTGGTCACATCCGAATCAATGTTCATACGACCGTTGTAACGAGAAAACTGGGTAGTCTTCAACAAACCTTTTTCATTCAGATATCCCAATGAAAACATATACTTGGTCTTTTCATTTCCACCAGAGAAAGAAGCATTATACTCCTGACGCAACGGGTTGTTCACCATCGCCTCGTTCATCCAATCTTCCGAATACTTCAGACGCGCGTCACTACGCACCTTGCCCGTAGCAGGATCAATCAGCTCCGTCACAGAATAATTGAACGGATTATACTGCTCATTTTGGCTGAAAATCGCAGTAGCCCCCGATTTCATGGCCTCCAGTGCCGCAACTCCCGCTGCCGCCGGCAAAAGACCATTATTATAAATCTGATTGTTTTTGTACGACTGGAAAACGGTCTCCAGATACCCCGCCTCATCCATTGTTTCATAACGAGGAATAGAACGGGAGGCCACACCCCAGTTAGCCTTCAGATTGACATTTACCTTGCCCGACTTTCCTTTCTTCGTTGTAATCATCACTACGCCGTTTGCTCCGCGTGAACCATACAACGCACCTGCCGAGGCATCTTTCAATACCGTCATCGACTCAATGTCATTCGGATTGATGGAAACCACGTCTCCATCATAAGGCACTCCGTCTACCACATACAAAGGACTCTGGGCCGAATTGATAGACCCATAACCACGAACCACGACCGAAACCCCCGAACCCGGCTGTCCGGAACCGGAAGTAGTCTGTACACCGGCCACCAATCCGTCTAAAGCCTTCGTGACATTAGCTACCGGTCTTGACGTGATTTTGTCAGCCTTGACCACCGATGCCGAACCCGTAAACGACTCCTTCTTGGCTGTACCATAAGCCACAACCATCACTTCATCCAGCTGCTTCGCATCGGATTTCAGCACTACATTTACCACCGATTTCACAGGCACTTCCTGGCTCTGCAAACCGATAAAAGAAACCACCAGAACTTTTGCCGAGGCCGGCACTCCAGTAATTGTAAAATTTCCATCGATATCGGTCACTGTCCCTACAGTCGTACCCTTTACCAATACCGATGCGCCCACTACCGGCAGTCCGTCTTCATCGGACGTCACATTACCGGTCACTTGAGAAATCTGGGCATTAGACAGACCAATCCCTATCAGGAGAAAGGTCACGAACCACGTGATTTTTTTCTTCATAAAATCTCTCTTTAGTTTAGTTAAGTTAAACAAGTATGTTTTCACAAACGGGCTGCTAAAATAATAAACTAAGGAGAATAAGTCAAACAGAGGGTATTCTTACACTTATTCCATAGGCAGGAAACAAAATAGCATTAAAAAGAGACAAATAAATGATTCTTAACTACTTGTATATACTTACCTATATTTATACAAAACGAATATAAATAGAATAAAATTGCATATATTTTGTATTATTAACAAGAAAATTCATATAAAAAGACCATATTTTGTCGAAATAAGACCAAAAAAGGAGGTATATCCATAAAATGAAGCAAGATGTAATCTTTTCTCTAATTACAATTTGTTTTTAGCTATTATTGCCAAACGATCTACTCAATATTTATTTTGCATGAAAAATACTGCCCCTTATAAATAGGATTACAAATGATAGACATTAGAATAATATAGAAAAACTTACCCAAGAATACGCCGAAACGTAAACCTGGGTAAATTTTATTGATTTAGTATCCGATATTTTGTTTTATAACTCCGTGTGAAGTATTGATTTCAGCTTGTGGAATAGGCAAAACAGTTCGATAATCTGTATATTCAACCTTTCCAACTTTAGGGTTGTTTACGGATTTCTTATTTCTCCACATATCCCATGCCATGTGTCCTTCACCATTTAATTCCAGACGGCGCTCGGTTAAAATATCATCTAATGTAACCGTGCTGACCTCCTCATATCCAGTAATACGATTTTTTCTTAAAGTATTAATATACTCAGCTGCACTAGCCCCATTGTCATTAATAGACTTTAATGCAGCCTCAGCCGCAATCAGGTAAACTTCAGACAAACGGATGACTTTAGGATTATTCACATAAATTTCTCCGTTATATCCAGGATATTTTTGTGTATAATATCCTGTATTATTACCATTATCAGTTTCTTCTGCGATTAATTGCTTGCGGATATCTCCTGCAGGCTGTGCATCCAACAATTGCTTGAAAGAGTCGCTTATGGCAGCCTCAGCATATCCTTCTGCATGAGTATAATATCCTAAAGAATTACGCTGTGCATTATATTGCGATGTTACAGCTATCTCGAATATATTTTCAGAAGGAGAGAATTGTTGAGCCCAGACACTCAAATAATCATTAATCGTATACAATGAATAAGGACTGTTTTCTATCACTTCCTTAGCATCTTGTAAAGCTAAAACATTATGGTCTGTTCCATCGGCTTTATCCATGTACAAATGCATTCTTGCACGCAAAGCCAAAGCTCCCCAATAATTGATATGTCCGTTTTTCTTACTCTTATCATTAGCCAATTTTTGCAAAGCCGTGTCAATGTCAGAGAATATGGTTTCATATGTTTTTGCCAATGAGGCTCTTTCTCCGATATAGTCTGCAGGGAATGTCTGCGTAGCCAAAGTAATACCTAGTTCATTATTTAAATCACTTACAGTAGATGGCAATTTAGCATATAAAAGTGCCAAATCAAAATGAAACAATGCCCGTAAAGCATAAAGCTCTCCAAGCTGTTGGTCCACCTCTTCTCCCGACAGACCAGCTTCTTCAGCTTGCTCCAATACTTTATTTACTCTGGCCAATGATTGATAGAATGCAAAATAAAATGTTTCAGGACTCAAACTGGTGGGAACAGCCAAATACCATGAAACATCGGTAGCCTGCCCGTTCTTTCCAATGCATTGATAGTCTTCACCTTTCATATCAGCATACAATGTGAAATCTCCAGAATAGATTCCACGAGATGAAGTCGCTGAGGTCCATGTTTGGCTGTCATATACTCCATTGACTGCATATACTAAATCATCATACGATGTAATAGCAGATGAAGATTCCCATGAATCTGCCGGCTCTTTTTCCAAAACGTCACAGGATGCCATGCCGGCAACCAATGTCAGTATTGCAATATATTTAAATTTCATAATCACTCTTTTTGCTTATAATTCAATATTAATTCCAAATACACAACTCTTTAATTGCGGAGTATCCACCTGACGATATCCGTTGATGGCTACATCAGGATCCACATCCTTTGTCTTTGCCCAAATTAACCAAGGATTGTTGGCTCTGAAATAGATTCTTAAACGTTGCATATATTTCTTAGAGATAGGAATATTATATCCTACTGTCAATTCGCGCAACCGGATATTGTCTGTTGATTTTATATGACGGCTGGAAAATCTATCAGCACGGTATGGATTACCGTAAATAGGCTTCGGATTCTCAACTACATCACCAGGTTTCTTCCAATAGTTACCTGCTACATCAGCCGAAGGAGTTGTACTTCCTAAACGATATCCGTCACTATGTAAGAAATAACCAGGATAGTCAAACATATCTCCGCCAAATTGATAAGTAATCAGGAACGAAAGATCGAAATCTTTGTATGTAAAACTATTGGTCAGACCACCCATTACGTCTGGAAGTGCTTTTCCCACAATACCCCATTGAGCTTTGCTATAGTCTGTAGTTGTCCCTTTTGAGTGATCATTAGGATCAATCCAAAACTCTCCTAATCCAGTCTCAGGATTTACGCCTTTCCATTCAGGAAGATAGAAAGTATACATTGATTCACCTTCCCGGTGTATATACATTTGGCCATCACCATATTGAATATCTGTTCCATTAGGCAACTTTTCAACAATAGCTTGTTGGTAAGTCAAGTTAAAGTTCGTAGTCCAAGTAAAGTCTTTTGTACGGATATTCTGTGAGTTGATTTCTATTTCAACACCATCATTCTTTAATTCTCCCAAGTTTTCCCAACGGCTGGCAAATCCTGTTACATAAGAGTTTGGAACCTGGAACAACAAGTCTGTTGTTTTCTTTAAATAATATTCCACTCCCAATGTTACACGGTCAAACATATTCCATTCAATACCTACGTTAAGGTTTTTTGAGCGTTCCCATGTCAACTTGTCATTCGGAAGCTGGTACCAATAGATAGCAGGATTGCTTCCATATCCAGATCCTGCATATAAATCTTTGTATCCATAATAGTCAGTTGGAAGATTACCATTCGTACCGAAAGAGGCTTTAATCTTAAAGTCTGTAAATAATGGCATATCTTCCAAGAATCCTTCTTTACTAAGTCTCCATGCACCAGAAACAGACCAAAAGTTAGCCCATCGGTTCTCTTTACTTAGGCGAGAAGAACCATCCCGTCGGAAACTTCCAGAAAGATAATATTTATCATCATAGTTATAATTTACGTTCCCAATATAAGAAAGCATACCTGCCCCGTAAGTAGAGCTGGAGGCAGCATCAGGTTGTCCGTTTACCAGTTCAGGAAGGTGATTTGAATAGTTCTTTGCCACTGTGACAATTTGAAGCAATTCTTGATTTTCAACTTCAAAACCAATCATGGCAGATAAGTTATGCTTCTCATTGAATGTGTCGGTATAGGTCAATGTATTTGAACTTGTCAATGTAGAGTTCTGGAAAGTATAACGAGATCCCATACCACCTACAGCTGCTCCATTTACACTATTCTTATCCCAATATTCAAAGTGTTTGTTGTCAATATAGTCGTAGCCAAATACGGATTTAAAGAAAAGTTTATTTAAGAAATGAAGTCCCAATTCTGCATTTGTCAAGCTACGGAACATTTTACTTTGAATCCATTCCAAAGAATTGGCATTATCTTTACTGCCCAACATGAGGTGTGGATTGGTAATTTGTCCAAAGCTTACATCTTCATTATATGAGCCATCTGCATTGTATACTGGAGCTGTAGGATCCAAAGCAAATAAGATACCTAACGGAGAACTTGTACCCAACCCTTGAGCCTGATCATTCTGGTCTCGAAAACCGTTTTGGGTGGTTGAAGCTACCATCTGCTTTATAGAGAAATCGGCCCAATCTGTAATTTTCTGATCGACATTCACACGACCTGAGATTCGTTGAAAATCACTACCTAATACAATACCATCACTCTTATTATAACCAAATCCTGCATAAAACCGGGTATTTTGATTACCTCCATTTAATGAAACCTGATGGTTCTGTGTTATAGCAGTACGATAGATTTCATCTTTCCAATTTGTGTTGGTCTTTCCTGAAGGATCTTTTACAAAAGCACTAAGGTCATTATTCTGGTCAATCAGGGTATAAGCTTCTTCTTTGGAAGCTACTCCTTCATATTCCATATAATAGTTTGCTATAGATTCACGAGCATAATCGATGTAATCTGTACCACTCATCATATTGTATTGGTCAACAGCCATTTTGTTCCATCCAACCTCACCATTATATGAAACTCGGGTTTTACCTTCTTTTCCACTTTTTGTGGTAATGATGACTACCCCATTTGCAGCTCGAGAACCATACAATGAAGCCGCTGCTGCATCTTTCAATACGGTCATTGACTCAATGTCTTCAGGGTTCAATGTACTTAAAATACTCTGTGACTTTCCATAGTAATTCATGTCTTCATCTGATTTCATGACAACTCCATCGATTACATAGAGAGGAGAAGTAGATCCATTGATTGAACCAACTCCACGGATGTTGACCTTTCCAACAGATCCCGGATCACCTGTAGCAGAAGCTACTCGTACACCAGCCATTTTACCAGAGAAGGCCTTATCTAAAGATTCTTTTGATCCTGAAGTAATCTGATCTGCTTTTATTGATGTTGCAGATCCGGTAAATGAAGATTTTTTGGCCGTACCGTAAGCTACGACCATCACTTCATCGAGTTGCTCAGAATCAGACTTTAAAACTACTTTTACCATCGGAGCAATCTTCACTTCCTGTGACTGCATTCCGATGAAGGAAATGACCAAAGTTCCCGCCGAACTAAAATTTCATACAAATAACTGATAAACAAGTAATTAACAATCCGCCTGTATTGCATATAAACAATCCAGAGCCTATGTGAACGTGCGAGTTATATAGCTTTTCTACCTCTTTTTTACTAATCAAGTCAAAATCCAAGGGTATTAATTTATAACCTATTCCTCATATTTTACGTTTCGCACGTGGAAAACGTATGTTTCTCAGTGCGGAAACGTACGTTTCCTTATAGGAAAACATACGTTTCTGCATCGGGATACATAAAATGTAACAAGACGCTATTCTATTATAGTCTTTGCCTTTTCACATTTACCTATTTCCTTGATAAAATAGCTATATACCTTATTATATAGTTAGAATTTACATTTCTTCAGGTCCTTGATGATCGTACCCGAAAAGATTTCGCTGTAACCTTGAGTAGTTTTCACACTTTGATGACCTAACAGCTTCTGAACTGTAGTTATCTGTGCACCATTATATATCAGAAGCGTTGCATTGGTGTGCCGGGCAGTATGAAATGAGAAATGCTTGTCTATTTTTGCCATCAGTCCTATTTTCTTCAAATCTTTGTTGACGGATGAATTCGATTTCAGATGAAAGAAGTGATTTAAATCATGCTTATGTTCTTGCAAGAGAACAAGGGCTTTTCCTTGGAATAACAAATACAATGGAATGCTGACTTCTGTATCCGTCTTCACCGTTTTAAACATCAGCCATTTTTTACCTTTTACTTTTACAATATTTCTTTCATTAAGATGTATAAAATCTGAGTATCGCACTCCCGTATAACAGCAAAATAAAAAGGCTTTCAGACTATGAGCCAACGACTCGGATAAAAGAGAAAGGTCAAGTTGCTCTAATTTTCGGATTTCTTCAGGTAGCAGAAAGGTATGTTTGCTTTGAGTGGTTTTTATCTGGTAATTCTTAAAAGGATAATTTTCTGCCATCATATACCCTCTTTTAATGGCTTCGTTGATAAATGTTCTTAATTGTCTCAAGTGTTTGGCGATGGTGTTGGTTTCATACATTCTTTGCCTCATGAAATTCTCAAATTCCTGGAGAAATGAATAAGTAATATCCGAAAATTCAACATAGGGATGAAAATTCTTCAGTAAATCTAATGTGGTCAACAGGTTCTTTTTGGTTGTTTCTTTACGGGCTGATTGTTCTACCCAATTTCTACCAAAGTGGAAAAATGTGACTTTTTCTTCATGAGATTGTGCCCGAAAATTTCTGAAAACTGATGGATTAACGGGAATACCACGTTTCCAACATTTCAATTCCTCCCATTGTAACTCCAACATAAATTCTTCCAGCATGCGATTCAATTCTTCCGCCTGTGGATGACGTATAATCCGACTACGGCAGCTATCCCATTGCCACGGATTTACATATATCCCTGACGAAATGTAAATCTTTTTACGATTTTGATATACTTCCACTTGAATGAGGGCTTTACCAAGTTTGTTTAACTTTTTTTTGCGATTGTACACTAAACGAAAACGGATTTTGTTCATACTATATGACTTTTAAAAGAATATGCAGATAATATGCGTTTTGGTAGAAGTTTATCACATATATGCACCCCATTTTGTTTAAATTAAAAGAAAGAAATTGACACTAAATAAAGATTGAGAGATCATTACGACTAAAAAAATGTAAAGACAAAAAAGCTTATCAAATACTTCAGAAAAACGTATTTTTGTATAAAAACATCCTCGGATAAGTGTTAAAAAGCAACCTTTTGCTATACTTTTATTGAAAAAGGTATAAATATTTAAAATTATATTACTACTTTTGCACCCGTTAGAGTGAATGAATTTTTATTAATGTAAAGTTAAACTTTAAGAGAGATTTTTTATGAAAAGAAAATTGATGCTGTTAATGACCTGCCTGATGATAGGTATCGGTCTGGTAAACGCTCAAATCTCGAAGGTAACTGGTAATGTTACTTCTGAAGAAGATGGTTTACCTGTAGTGGGCGCATCAGTATTGGTAAAGGGTACCACTGTAGGTACTGTTACCGACATTGATGGTAATTTTACGTTGACTAACGTACCAAGTTCGGCGGGAACTTTGGTTATTTCCTTCATCGGAATGCAGACGCAGGAAGTGAAAATCCAACCGAATGTAAAGGTTACATTAAAATCTGATGCTGAGGTACTTGATGAAGTAGTAGTGACCGGATATGGTGTACAACGCAAAGCATCATTTACAGGTGCAGCTTCTATCGTTGGTGAAGACGCTATTGCAAAAAAGAATGATGCAAACTTTGTAAAAGTGCTGGAAGGAACGGTGCCAGGAGTGCAGATGAATAACTCTACCAGTATGCCTGGTGTATGGGGGTCTGTATATATACGTGGACGTGCTTCTTTAAACTCTGGTACACAGCCTCTTTACGTAATAGATGGAATGCCTGTCAACTCTGATACTGATGCAATGAGTTCAAAAGACAATAACATGGTTGATCCTATGTCATCAATCAATCCGGCTGATATCGAAAGTATTACTGTGTTAAAAGATGCTGCTGCTACAGCCATTTATGGTTCACGTGCTGCAAACGGTGTAATCGTAGTCACAACAAAGAAAGGTTCAGAAGGTAAATTCAATTTGAACTTGGATGTTAAACAAGGTTTCGTGTCCATGGGAAACAACAACATGGATTTTGCTAATGCAGAAGAAACCATGAAATTATTCACCGATGGTTTAACAGCATACCAAGGAGGTAACTGGCAAGACAATTATGATTACCTGGCTGACAACTATTTCGGCTGGGACCGCAAGACTAGTACAGACTGGATGGATGCCATCACCCGTAAAGGATATTATCAGGATTACAACCTCAGCGCACAAGGAAGAAGCGGAAATACTGGTTATTATGTTAGCTTGGGTTATTTGAACACTGACGGTCTGATTATCGGATCAGATATGGAACGATTCTCAGGGCGTATGAATCTTGATTCAAAATTTAAATGGGCCACAATCGGTGTAAATACATCTTATAGCTATTCTACCCAAAATGGATTCTCATTGTCTACAGGTGGTTCTATGTCAAGCCCATTAACTGCTGCAATTTCCAGCCAGACTCCAATGGATCCTGTATATGACTCTGAAGGGAACTACAACAATATAAATATGTATAACCCTGTTGCGTTGATGGATGAAGATACTGGTGAGCTGAATGAAAATAAAATGCAGACCATCAACTTAAATCCATATCTGCAAGTTGATTTCGGATTAGGTATTTATGCCAAGACAACTTTAGGTGTCAATCTAACAGATTTACGCCAATATCAGTATTGGAGTGCACTCTACAATCCACAAGCCATGGATTATAACGGATTGGGACAACAATATAATTCCCGTAACACGGTAATTACATGGAATAATGTATTAGGGTGGAATCATAAATTCGCAGACAAGCATGACATCAATGTGATGCTGGGACAAGAAATGCAAAAGAAATCATACTTCTATGAATATTATGCTAAGTCTGATTTCCCATTTGCCGATTCCGGTATGCGTGATTTGACTACAGCCGGAACAGAACAAGGAAGTGAATACTATAAAAAAGAGGCTCGTTTAGCTTCTTACTTTATGGATGCGCACTATTCAT
Source organism: Bacteroides mediterraneensis (assembly GCF_016900355.1). Classification (GTDB taxonomy): domain Bacteria; phylum Bacteroidota; class Bacteroidia; order Bacteroidales; family Bacteroidaceae; genus Phocaeicola. The sequence goes on from NZ_JACJKA010000023.1 coordinate 28,903, forward strand.
ATGCTGACAAATATTATCTCTCTGGTTCATACCGCCGGGATGGTTCTTCTGTTTTCGGTAGTGATACCCGTTGGGGTAACTTCTGGTCAGTAGGAGGTAAATGGCGTATTTCAGGCGAAGACTTCTTAAGTGGGAACAACGTATTTACCAACGCCACATTACGTGCATCTTATGGTACTGTCGGAAACCAAGATATAGACTGGTATGCAGCGCGTGGATTCTATGGTGCAGGTTATAACTATAATCAAATGCCGGGTATGATTCCTGTAAGCATTTCCAACCAGGAACTGACATGGGAAGTTTCTAAAAAATTCGATGTAGGATTTGATTTTTCATTGTGGCATCGCTTGCACTTCACTTTTGATTTTTATAATGAAATTACCTCTGATGCTTTATTCCAAGTACCTTTGTCTATGACTACAGGCATGTCCGAAACCTATAAGAACATCGGTAAAATCCGCAACCATGGTATTGAATTTTCTGTGAATGCGAATATTCTCCAAACTAAAGATTGGTCATGGAGTGCTTATGCTAACTTGACTTGGAATGAGAATGAGGTGGTAAAATTATCTACCGATGACCCGATAGAATACGATTTCCAGATTATTGAAGAAGGCCGTCCTTATACACAGTTCAAGATGAAGGAATATGCTGGTGTAGACCGTGAAACAGGAAAGCCATTATGGTATCTGAATGAAACGGGAAACGAAACTACCAGTGATTATAATGCAGCAGCCAAACGATATGTAGGGGATGCTGACCCGAATGTATTGGGTGGTTTCGGAACCAATCTGAGATGGAAAGACATTGATTTCGGATTGTCATTCAATTATCGTCTTGGGGGAAAAGTATTTGATTCCGGAGCTGCCTTCACCGGATTCGGAATGGCATTCAGAACTCCTTTGAAAGACGTTGCACTCAACTCATGGACAGAAGAAAACAAGGATGCCAAATATCCTCAATACATCTATAAAGATCCATATAAGGCAACAGCCACTTCATCACGTTTCTTATACAATGGAGACTATCTACGTATTAGTAACTTGACACTTGGATATACTCTTCCAAAAAAATGGACAGAAAAAGTTCTGATACAAAGACTCCGTGCATACATTTCTGTAGACAACCTTTACACATTCACCGCTAGTGATTTCGTAGGTTACAATCCAGAAACATCCGCAAACGGTGTTATAGCATGGCAATATCCTGCTACTCGTACATTTATTGGAGGTATCCAACTTACTTTCTAACTTAAAAGAAACTGTATAATATGAAGAAACATATATTAAACGCATTTATGCTGATAGCTCTGGGAGCTGGCATGACAAGTTGCGGTGATAATTTTCTTGAAACCGATTACTATTCAGGAATCGATACGGAAAGTGCATTGACATCGGTTTCAAAAATTTCAACTGCACTGAATGGAACTTATTATAACCTGTACTATTATAGCTTTGCTGGTAATTATGCCATCAGTATAGGAGATATCCCGACAGATATCAGCTACTGGAATGGTAAAACCGGACATTTTGACGATATCTATACGTTTACCGTTGTAGATACAGATACTTATTTAAAATCCATATGGGAATATGGATATAAAGTTGCTGATAACGCAGCCCGTATAATAGAGGCTGTTCCAGCTATATATGAAAATGCGACACCGGAAGAAAAGGCGGAACTTGACTTATATATGGCTGAAGCATATTCATTACGTGGTTATGCCCAGCTGATGTTGACAAATATATTCTGCCATCAAATAAAAGTAAATGGCATAGACTTTTCATCAGAACCTGGTATCGTGGTAATTAATACACCTATACCTGCGTTCGAGAAGGTGACACGCTCTACTGTAGGACAAAGTTATGAAGCAATATTGTCAGACTTTAACAATGCCATCAAACACTTCGATGCAGCCGGTGGTGACAGAGGTCAGTTACAGTATTTTGGTAAAGCTTCTGTATATGGATTGTTAGCACGTACTAACTTGTATATGGAAAATTGGGATGCAGCTATACAAGATGCACAAAAAGCACTTGATGAAGCCAATATTTCAACACTAACATACGGCAATGCAAACTATAAAGCTCTGTATAATAGTGAAACATCCAATACTGAAAGTATGTTTGCCTTAGCCATTACAGCCAGTCAGAACTGGTCGGCTAACTCCTGTGGTACGTTATGGAGCACTTATAACTACAGTCCGAGCCCGAAACTTCAAGCTTTATATGGTGAGAACGATTGCCGTACAAGCATTTTTGAATGGGATGGCGAATCTACTCCGGAAGTACCTGTATTCAAAGGAGGTAAATTCTCTCATTTCTCTTCAGGTAACCCTGCCTATGCGACAAATTATATCGTAAATGCTCCTGAAATGTTCCTCATCAAGGCAGAAGCCAATCTGCACAGTTCAAATGGAACAATCAATGATGCACAAAATGCATTGTTGACTGTAGCAAAACGTAATGCAGATATTACATCTGTTAATGATTTGCCTTCTACGAAGGAAGAATTGATGTCTTTCATCAAAGATGAACGTGCACGTGAGTTGTTCCAAGAAGGATTACGTCTATATGACCTTCGCCGTTGGGATGAAATGGCTGAAGTAGATGCGACACAAGCTCCGAAAGTTTCATTTACCTATACAAATTATAAAATTTCTAATTTGGTATATCCAATTCCAAATGCAGAAATTAATACAGGGTATGGTGTAACACAGAATGAAAATTGGGCATCAACTTTGCCGCAAAAAAATTAACAGATACTATATCAGTTAATTTGCATATTTAACAGAATAAAACCATCCTGGCTATAAAATCAGTCGGGATGGTTTTTCTTTAATAATCACCATACATCCTTTTCAGCATCTTATTGTGTAATTGTTTATCATAAAGGGACTTTATATTATTTAACTTATTACGTCTGACTAACCAAAAGAGATTTGTACATAAAATCTGAATACAATAATCTTTTCATGATCTCCGGTTTACACACGATACTTGTGAAACAACTCAGTTTGTGGCATTTTCCACAATCCATTTTTGGATATTCCGAGTCTTATTACTGAAATTCACGCCTATTTTATAGACCTTTCTTCCATCAGTTTGAAAAGGAACTGCGTAATGTTTGTCGTTTATCTGTTTCAATGCTTCTTCAGCGGAACCTTCCAGTTTAAATTCCATCAAATAAATAAAACGGTTCGTTTTTATTACCAGGTCAATGCGGCCTTCTGAGGTATGATATTCCGCCTCCGTGTAGAAGCCAAGCAATTTGAATATGATGAAAAGTACATTCTGATAATGTAACTCCAAATCGCGTACCATTTCGTAGGGAGTATCTGCAAAAAAACTTTGCAGCCGTGAAAAGAAAGCATCTATTTCTCCTTTTTCTACTTCCTCAATAAAGCTCATGATTTGAAATGCCGATTCTGCGGGTTGCACATGAGCATAATAAGGCAACAAATAACTGATAAAACCTTCTTCTACTTCTTGGTTGGGAAATCCCAAGGTATACACATTAAAACGAGGATTATAGGATTTAATGGTCAGATATCCGCTTTGATATAGGACTGGGATAGGGTTGTTCGTCAAGGAGTCTACTCCATTCAGTAAATCAGCTGTAACCACTTCATTTGAAAGGCGGACTAAATTGCATTTGTTTTGTTTAAGCAATTGGGCCAGATAAGTTGGGGTTCCTGTTTCAAACCAATAATTGCCAAACTTCATTTTAGCAAATGTGTTCAAAAGACTAAACGGATTGTACAATCCCACGGAATCTTCAGTGAAATGATAGCCGTCATAATGTTCCTTTAAAGATTGACAGACCTGTTCATAACTCATATTGGCATGAACAGATAATTCATGCAAGTCTGTTTCCAGCCAAGCATGAATCTCATTTTCCGTAATTCCACAAAGTTCGGCATATCGTTTGTCAAAGGATATATCCATCAAATTATTCAAATCGCTGAATATGCTTACCTTACTAAACTTGGTAACACCTGTCAATAATGCGAACTGAATATATTGGTCCTTGCTTTTCAACGCTCCATAAAAGGCCTTTAATGTGTCACGATAGTTGTCTTGCAGTTCGCTGTTTCCTATAGCCTGGAGCATAGGTTTGTCATATTCGTCTACTAAAATCACGACGTTTCTTCCGGTCTTTTCAGCTGCCCGCTGGATGATTCCTTGAAAACGCAAAGATAAGGACACTTCGCTTGGCTCTGTTCCATAGACTTTTTCCCATTTTGTTAAGATATCATTCAAAATATCGTCAAGGCTTTTAAGTGTGTCATATTTTTGCGCATTCAGGTCAATATGTAGAATGGGATAAGAGAGCCAATCTTTTTCCATTTGACAAATATACAATCCTTGAAACAATTCTTTTCGTCCTGAATAATAAGCCTCCAATGTAGAAATCAATAAGCTTTTCCCAAATCGTCTTGGCCGGCTGAAGAAATAATACTTTCCGGTCGAGACCAAACGGTAAATAAGTTCTGTCTTATCTATATACAGATAGCCTCCTTTACGAAGGCTTTCAAAGCTTTGTATACCTACAGGATATTTTCTCATTTTGCTAAAGTGTTTGTTTACAAAGTTAGTTTTTTATCTTATAACTCATTTAAAATTAAGAAATATAAGTTGTAATGCAATCGGAATTTTTAATGAAAAAGAGTAGAGTTTTGGTAGAAAAATGATGTTAAAAGTTCCTCTATGTGTCTTTGAAACTCATGAGAATAAATTTTTCTCCAAAATATACTTATCTGATTACTAATTGATTATAGTATTTTTTAGTTCCGCGGGAACTTTGGTCATTTCTTTCATCGGAATGCAGACGCAGGAAGTGAAAATCCAACCTCGTGTGAAAGTAGTGTTAAGATCTGATGCAGAGCAACTTGACGAAGTGATGGTCGTAGCTTACGGTACGGCAAAGAAATCATCTTTCACGGGTTCTGCTGCAACTATTAGCGGAGATAAAATCGAGTCACGTCCTATTACCAACGTAACCAAAGCCTTGGAAGGACAAAGTACAGGTGTGCTGACCACTTCAGGTTCTGGACAGCCTGGTGAAGCTGCTTCTATCGTCATCCGTGGTTATGGTTCAATCAACGCATCACAAGATCCGTTGTATGTAGTCGATGGTATTCCTTATAATGGAACATTATCTTCTATCAACCCGTCGGATATTGAGTCTATGACCGTGTTGAAGGACGCATCTGCCGGTGCCCTTTATGGTGCCCGTGGTGCAAACGGTGTAGTCATGATTACCACCAAACAAGGTAAAGAAGGTAAAACAAATGTTTCATGGCGTTCTACCGCAGGTTGGTCTTCTCGTGCTATTCCTGAATACGACATGGTAAATCAAAAAGAATTTGTTCAGCTGACTTATGAAGCATTGCGTAATGGTTATGTATTTACCAATAGTTATAGCTGGGCTGATGCTGAAGCTGCCGCTCGCAATTCTTTGAGCACTAATTTAGGTGGAGAATTATATAATCCGTTTAAAAATTATACATGGAATCAGATTATTGATCCGACCACAGGTCAAGTTCGTGCAGATGCTCAGGCTGCTTGGAATGAAAACTGGATGGACGCTATCCTCCACAATAACGCTTTCCGCCACGAACATCAGTTGCAGTTAAGTGGTGGTACAGAAAAAACTAAATACATGTTCTCTTTGGGCTACCTGAACGAAGACGGTATTTTGACGGGTACAAACTTCCAGCGCTACAGCGGACGTGCCAACATTAATTCAGAGGTGACTGAATGGTTTAAAGGTAACATGAACGTATCATTGACACATTCATTGATGAACTATAGCCAGTATGACGGTTCTTCTACTTCAAATGTATGGTATTCTGCTCAATTTATTTCTCCGTTGTTTCCGATGTATGTAAAAGATATGGAGGGTAATAACGTATTGGATGAAAACGGCAATCCTCAGTTGGACTACGGTGAACAAGGACGTCCGGGTAGTTATAACGACTACAACCCGCTGGGTAATCTGGTAGATGATAAGTCATACGTAAAGAACGATGTAGCCAGCTTGCGTACAGGCTTTACATTGGGCTCTGACAGTGACAACTTCGGCGTATTCAAAGGTTTGAAACTGGCTGCAAACTTTGGTATGGATTATCGTACAGCAAACCAGATGAACTATATGAATATGTATCATGGTAACCAAGCCGCTGCCGGTGGTTTGCTCTACAAGTACAATACTCGTATGCAGAGCTACACATTCAACCAGATCTTGACTTGGGACCGTTCCTTCGGTTTACATAGTTTCAATGTAATGGCTGGTCATGAATTCTATGCATACCAGTACGAATACTTGAATGCTGCTAAATCTAACCTGGTAGATGGCATCTTGGAACTTCGTCCAGGTACTACCATCACCTCTGCTGATTCATATACTGATAAATATCGTATTGAATCTTGGTTTGGTCGTTTCAACTATAGCTTCGATGAAAAATATTATTTCGACGCATCTATCCGTAGAGATGGTTCTTCCCGTTTCCACAAAAATCATCGTTGGGGTACATTCTGGTCTGTAGGTGGTAACTGGCGAATTTCTAAAGAAGCATTCATGGAAGACGTGAAATGGGTAGACAACTTGTCTGTAAAATTGAGCTATGGACAGCAAGGTAATGATAATATCTTAAAGAGCGATGGAGTTACTACAAATTACTATGTATGGCAAAGCTTATACGATCTGGGTTGGCCTAATGGTAACAATATCGGTGGTATGGTATCTTCTTTGGAAAACCAGGAAGTTTCTTGGGAAAAGAATGGAAATATAAATGTCGGTGTGGAAGCTTCGTTATTCAACCATCGTTTGAGCATCAATGCAGAATATTATAATAAGAAGACAACTGATATGTTGTTAAGCTATCCGATGGCTACTTCAACCGGTTTCAACGGTTACAACGCCAACGTAGGTGATATGCGTAACAGCGGTTTTGAATTTGAAGTAAGAGGAACTGTGATTAAAACATCAGACTGGAACTGGGATATTACCTGGATGGGATCAACTGTCAAGAACAAAGTATTAAAACTGACAAACGAAAGTCCTGAAATCATCAATGGTATCTACAGTATCAAAGAAGGAATGCCTATCAACACTTTCTATATGGCTAAGTCGGCTGGTGTAGACCCCGCTACAGGTGCACAGCTCTACTGGGCATACGACAAAGATGACAACGGAAACATCACTAACGAATACATCACAAGTGATTACAACAAGGCTAACGAAAGCAAATATTATTTGGGAAGCCGTATTCCGGATTTGTACGGTAGTATTGGTACAAACCTCACCTGGAAAAACCTGGATTTGTCTGTCTTGACAACTTACTCATTGGGAGGTAAGATTTATGATGGTTTGTATCGTGGCAGCATGGAAAACATGTACTACAACAACAACTGGAATGAACATGCTTTGCGCCGTTGGCAGAAACCAGGTGACATCACAGATGTACCTCGTATGGAAGTGGGTGGTACTTATGCCACAAATGACCGTTGGCTGATTGACGCTTCTTATTTTGCCATCAAAAACATTACCTTAGGATACACTCTTCCAAAGGCATGGATGGTAAAGGCTAAATTGAGTTCTATCCGTATTTTTGCTTCTGTTGACAACCTGGCGTTGTTTACTCATCTGAAAGGTATGGATCCACAGTATAACTTCAGTGGTTCGACAGACTATTCATACAGCCCGAACAAGACTTGGTCTTTCGGATTTGAAGTTAATTTCTAATTATTTCCTGAATTAATATATAAATAAGAATATGAAGAAAATTTTGAAATATACCTTTGTCGGTCTCATGGGGTGTTCCGTATTGACTTCTTGTTTGGATTCAGCCTTGGATACAGCACCGACAGACTCCATGTCAGGTACTACTTTGTTGAGCAACGCAAACTCAGCGTTGATTCCGTTGAATGGTATTTACCGTTCAATGTATACTTCCTGGTCACCGACAGACAATACCCATCAAAGTTTTGGTATCAATTCATACACAATTATGGCTGATGTGATGGGGGAAGACATGATTATGGATGATATGGGTAGTGGATGGTACTGGTACGATTGCCTCTATAACGTAAAAAGCAGATATACTAGTTCAGCATGGCGTTCTTATGATATGTGGAACTGCTACTATACATGGATCAGTAACGCCAATTACATTCTGGCCGCACAGGAAACAATGAGCGGTACAACTGAGGATGTGAATTATGTAATTGGTCAGGCATACGCTATCCGTGCTTATTCTTACTTTATGCTGGCACAGAACTTTGCCCGTACTTACAAAGGACATGAAGAAGATCCTTGCTGCCCGATTTATACAGAACCCACTGTAGCCGGCACAGCAGGTCAGCCTCGTTCCACAGTACAGAAAGTGTATGAATTAATTACTTCTGACATTCAGACCGCAATTAACAAGTTGACGGATGCACCTGCGCAGAAGTACAAAACCCATATTGATTTAAGCGTGGCATATGGTATCCAGGCTCGTATAGCTTTGACAATGGAGGACTGGAATCTGGCTAAAACAGCGGCTCACAATGCAATTGAAGCCAGCGGATGCACAGTATTGCCTGTGAGTGACTTTTTAGGTTTGAACGATGTGACTGCAGCAAATGTGATGTGGGGAGCCCCCATCCAGAACGACCAAACAGGTATGTATGCATCCTTCTTTAGCCACATGGATGCAGTGGATGAATTGGATGTCAGCCAGAAGCCGTATGGTAACAGTGCTAGAAAACAAATTAACAAAGATTTGTATGATAACATTATGTTGCCAACCGATACACGTAAACAATGGTGGGATCCAACTAATGAAGAAAGCGAACGTGGTGCTGACGCAGGTTATCAGCAGGAAAAATTCAAATTCTCAGATTATTCCACTTGGCTGGGTGATTATATATGGATGCGTGTAGAGGAAATGTATCTTACAGCCGCCGAAGCTGAATGTATGTTAGGTGATGAAACGGCTGCCAAGAATGATTTGTATGCTGTAATGAGCAAACGTGTAGACGGTTATACGACCAGCAAGACCGGAACAGCCTTGGGTGCGACAAGTAGTCAGCGTACAGGATCTTTACGTGAAGAGATTATCGACCAGCGTCGTATCGAGTTGTGGGGTGAATACGGACGTATCTGGGATTTGCGTCGTTTGCATCAAGGATTCCGCCGTACGGCCACACAAGGCTGGCCTGATGCGGCACTTTTAAATAACCGTCCGACTGACGATTCGGAATGTTACATGTGGGTACTGACAATTCCTCAAAGCGAATTTGATGGTAACGTCAATATGGACTTGTCGAAAGACCAGAACCCAACAGGCGATTACAAATAATCAATTTAATCATGAACTTTAATAAAGATACGATATGAAATATGTAAATAAAATATCTGTTCTTCTATCGCTGTTGGTAGTGGTACTATTCAGTGCCTGTAATGCCGACCAGGAAGGACCGCTTTATACAGAAGGTAAAGGCTTATCGTTTGTATCTTCTACACTGAATCCGTTGGTCGTTTCTCCTTCATCTCCCACATTTACAGTAGATATCCTTCGTGGAACTACAGAGGGAGAACTTGAAGGAAATGTTCAATTATATGCTTATACTGGTTCAGGAGAAACGGAACAGGAATTTCCTGGATGTACAGTTACAGGGTACCACTTTGCTGATGGTGAAAATAAAACAACTATAACAGTAGATGTAACTCCATTGGCAATTGGACAGGCCATTACTGTAGAATTACAATTTGATAGTGAAAATGTAGCCGTAGGTGGTAACAATGTAACAGAAGTCACCGTAAGCAAAGATTATACATGGAACAATCTGGGAAAAGCTACATTCTATGATAATCAGTTCTTCTATTGGTATAATGAAGGCAATGGAGTGAAAGTGGATATGTATCAGGCAGCTGAACAACCGAATCGATACAAATTAGCTAGTCCGTATGCAGAATTTAATGCTGCTTCTTGGCCTGCTTCTGAATTGGAAGGATTTACAAAGAGTACAATGGATGGTGATTTTACATTCATAGTTCAGGAAGATGGCACTATCGTATATAACTCTTACCGCATTGGTATGACTTATACTGGTTATGGAGCTATCACTTTGGAACACCCGACTAGTTTCGGTGCTTCTGCCAGCTATAACCGTCAAATTGATGAAAAGACCTTCCAGCTTGCACCTATGTATTATATGGAAGAAAGTGGTGCAGGATTTAATTGTATGGCATATGATGACATCATCATAATTAAACTGGGTGGCGAATAATCATTGCAATAAATAGTATAAAAGAGGCTGAATTTAAAATTCAGCCTCTTTTTTTATAAATTTTATTATTAGATAACCAAGTACTTTTTCTTTATTGCATATTCTCATCAATAAAAAAACCGAGACCACAGTTCCCTGCAGTCCCGGCCTGTCTATAATAATTTTCTCAATGAGGATTATCAGAACAATTTAGAAGGATACTCACCTGCATCCACCAAAGCCTGAATCTTGTCCACTACGCTCTGACGGTCGGCAGCGTAAGTCACACCGAACCACTTGGAAGTAGTATCCAGCACTTTTACAGTAGCAGTTCCTTCATTAATCAGCTTGTTGACCATCAACGGAATGAAGTATTCACATTTCAGGTTGCCGATATTTTCTTTCAGGAATTCTACGAAATAGTCTTCAGAATACTTGAAATAATCAGGAGTGAATCCCCACATGTTCATTGAAACAGGAGTATTGTCTTCAATACCTACCCATTCACCCTTTTCATCTTTATAAGAAACGACTCCGTTTACACGCATGATTTCCGTACGTTCTACTACGGTAGTCAGATGGGCATTCTCATCGGTAGAGCAGATACCACGAGCTACAGAACCACTATCAGACAATGTATTTCCCACGCGGAAACCAACCATACAGTAATCGTTCTTAGCACCTTCAGGAAGCTCTGACAGATACTTACCGATTACAGCAAAACTGTCACGGCCATAGAAGTCATCTGCATTGATTACCGCAAACGGTTCTTTGATTACATCCTTACCCATCAATACCGCATGATTTGTTCCCCATGGTTTTGCACGGCCTTCCGGACAAGTAAAACCTTCCGGCAGGTTATTTAAATCCTGAAATACAACCTCTACAGGGATATGATTTTCGTATTTGCTTACAATCTTTTCACGGAAATCCTTTTCAAAATCACGACGGATTACGAATACCAATTTCCCGAAACCGCCACGAATTGCATCAAAAATTGAATAATCCATGATTGTTTCCCCATTAGGACCCAGTCCGTCAAGTTGCTTTAAGCCACCGTAACGACTTCCCATACCGGCAGCCAATACAAATAATGTTGGTTTCATAAGTAGTATATAAATTTTAGTAACTGCACAAAGGTAAATAAATAATGTGATTTCAACTCACAGTTCATAAACAAAATGTACCATTATTTGGTTCTTTTTCGTATATTCGCAATATCTAACGGCTCAATAGTGTATGAAAAAATATATAAAATGGGGAGGAATTGCTTTAGCAAGTCCATTCATCCTTTTCATTATATTATGCATATTGATTTACATCCCCCCTGTCCAGAACTTTATTGTGGACAAGGCCACCGCGTATGCCTCTGAGGCTACGGGAATGCAAATTCATATACAACGCATTTCTCTGTCATTTCCATTAAATCTGGTCGTACATGAAACCACCGTAAAAGACCAGAAAGATACCCTGCTGGACGTAGAAGAACTGACGGTGAAAATCCAGCTGCTGCCTTTGTTGAAAAAACAGATAGAAGTGGATGGAGTGGGCCTGAAAAATGCCTCAGTCAACACTGCGAGCCTGATTGAGGGAATGTCGCTCAAAGGAAAGCTGGGCAATCTGTTCTTGAAATCGCATGGCGTAGACCTGACTCCCGAAACGGCTGTACTCAATGAACTGACCCTCAAGGATGCAGACCTGAAAATGTGCCTGGCCGATACAACCGCACAGGACACGACCCAAAGTGCTCCCACCTACTGGAAATTCAAACTGGAGAAAATAGACCTTGACAATGTCAGTTTCCAGATGGACATGCCACTCGATACCATGAATTTCGGCATCAGAATCCAAAGTGCATCTTTGCGTAACGGCTTTGTCGATTTACATAAGGAGGCGTATTCTGCCAATACCTTCAAGTTACTGGACAGCCAGCTATTTTACAACTCCGGGAACTCGACTCCGCTGGCCAAAGGGATAGATCCATCGCACATTGCTCTTTCGAAAGTAAATCTGCAACTGGACTCACTTTATTACCAAGGAAACAATATCCGTGCCCTACTGCATCAGTTCGAACTGAAAGAACGCTCCGGGCTGGAAATCACTTCATCGGAAGGAGAATTGCGTGCCGATGAGAAAACCATCAAGATTCCTGATTTCCAGATCAAGACAGCCAACTCGTTCATTGCATTCAATGCCACGGTTGACTGGTCGGTCACGGAACAGAATCAGGACGGGCTACTGCAAGCACGGCTGATGGCTGAAATCGGGAAAGCGGACTTGTTCAAGCTCATCCCCGATATGCCGAAAGAATTTATCCAATCGTTTCCTGCAGCGCCGCTGCAAATACGTTTCGACGTGGATGGTAACCTGAACCAGTTGAACTTAAATACTTGCCAGGTAAAAATTCCCGACTGTTTCCGTATGGAAGCAGACGGTACTCTCCGGCATGTGCTCGACAGTATATCCCGACAGGGGGTCATCAACTTGAATTCTGATTTTTACCGGATGAACTTCCTGCAAAGCCTGACAGGAGATTTCCTTATTCCTTCCGGCACGCAACTTCGAGGAAAAGCACAAATGAAAGGAAATGACCTGCAAGCAACAACCAAACTGAGTCACGAAGAAGGATATGCAGAACTGGACGGCAAGTATAACCTTCTGACAGAGGCTTATCAGGCTGATTTAAACATAGAACAGCTCAATCTGCATAGTTTTATGCCGATGGATTCTCTATTCCAGCTTACGGCACAGGCACATGTAAAAGGAGAAGGATATGACTTTTTCTCTCCGCATACGCGGTTAAAAGCAGACGCAGCACTTTCGCATCTGCAAATTGGTTCACGCGCGCTTTCAGGTGTGCAACTGCAGGCAAGCTTGAAGAATTCACAGGCCAACATGACAATGAACATAAGAGACAATGCCATGCAAATCTCTTCTCAACTGGATGCTACCTTGCATCCGTCACGGATCAAAGCTGATGCACTGATTCAGATAGCCGACCTGGATTTGTATGGAATGGGACTGGTACAAACTCCTTTCAAGACTGCAAGCAACATTGATATTCATCTGAATACCAACCTAAAGAAGAGTCATGGAATACGTATGTCGGTCAAGGACATCCAACTGATTACGGAGAAAAAGACATACAAGACCAAAGATTTACATTTGGGCTTTACCACCGCACGCGATTCCATCCATAGCTTTGTCAATGCGGGCGATTTGACCTTCCTGTTCCGCAGCAAGGGAGGAATTGACGAACTGGGTAACCAGATTACAAAGCTGACGCAAACATTGGACAAGCAATGGAAAGAAAGACACATTGACCAGACCGTTCTACGCGAATTGCTGCCCAATGCACAGTTACGCATCTTTGCCGGAAAAGACAATCCGGTCTCCAACACGCTGGCCATCCGGAAAATCAATTTTGACCGGCTGAATGTAAATATTCAGACCTCGCCGGAAAACGGACTGAATGCAGCCATGAATCTCTATGGACTAAGCACCGACAGCCTTGCGTTTGATACCATCTATTTCAATGCGTCACAACAAGCTGAGAAAATATTACTCAGCAGTGGCATTATCGCCAACGATAAGCCTTTTCAGGAAGCATTCGACATCATGCTCAACGGAGACGTGGAAGCAGATAAACTCAACGCGACCATAGAATACCTGAACGGTAAGAAAGAATGTGGAGTCAATATCGGCATGACCGCCGGATTGCAGAAAAAAGGTATCAGCTTGCACATCAACCCATTTGACCCTACATTGGTGTATCGAAAGTTCACGGTAAACCCTGACAACTATATTTACTTGAGGGACGACGGACGTATCATGGCCAACCTCTCCATCCATGATGACATGCGTACAGGCATCAGTCTATACTCCACTCCTGACTCTACTGCCCAACAGGATCTGACGCTTTCATTGAATCAAATCAACATTGGAGAATTTAAAAGGGTAGTCCCTTACATGCCAGACATTTCCGGTGTCATCAATGCCGAAGCGCATTATGTACAAACTGACGGCACAGATATGATTTCACTGGAAAACAGCATCGACCAGTTAACTTACAACGGTATTGAGCTGGGCAACTGGGCTTTGAGTGCGGTTTACCTGCCCAAAGAAAGCGGAGAACAAAGTATCAATGGCTTTATCACTCGAAACAATCAGGAGATTGCCAGCATAGACGGTTCCTATTTCCCAGCGGCCAGTGAGGAGGAGAATGACCGGATTAACGCAGACATGTCGCTACACCATTTCCCGTTGGAAATTGCCAATTCTTTCATTCCCGACCAAATGGCTATTTTAAGCGGTGACGTGGACGGAAACATGAAAGTTTCGGGTAGCAGCGCCAGTCCTCTCATGAACGGACAAATCAACTTGGACAGTGTGAATATCTATGTTCCACAGGCTTCTTTGAACTTGCGGTTTGACGACAGACCGGTAGAAATAAAAGACAGCAAACTGACCTTCGACCGGTTCAAGATATTTACCAAAGGAAAAACTCCGTTTACCATCGATGGCAGTGTAGATATGGCAGACCTCAGCCAAATGAAAATGGACTTGAAAATGGATGCTAACAACTTTGAATTGCTGAATGCCAAACAGACCAAACGCTCGCTGGTATTCGGAAAGCTATATGTAGACTTCCACTCTACGCTCAAAGGCACTCCGGACAACATGACCATACGTGGAAACATGAACATCTTAGGTAACAGTGACTTTACATACATCTTGCAGGATTCTCCGCTGACCGTGGAGGACAAATTAGGAGAAACGGTCACCTTCATCAACTTCAGTGATACGACTACTGTGGACCGGAGAATATTACCAGCCCTGACACTGGGAGGTATCGATATGCTGATGACCTTGCATATCGATGAAGCCGTACAATGCCGTGTCAACTTGGATGAAAAAGGCAGCAACTATATGTATTTTGAGGGAGGAGGCGACTTATCCTTACAATACACTCCTGCTGGAAGTATCATTTTAAGTGGAAAATATTCACTGTTGAGTGGAGAAATGAAATACCAGTTGCCAATTATCCAGTTGAAGACCTTCCACATACAAAGTGGAAGTTACATACAATGGAGTGGAAATGCCATGAATCCGCAACTGAACATCAAGGCTACCGAAAGAGTACGCTCGTCTGTGGCACAGGAAGGACAGGCTTCACGTATGGTCAATTTCGATGTAGGAGTAAACATCACCAACACCTTGGAGGATTTAGGCTTCTCCTTTATTATAGATGCACCAGAAGACGGAAGCATGCAGAATGAACTGGCTTCCATGTCGGCCGAAGACAAGAATAAAGTAGCAGTAACCATGTTGGTAACCGGTATGTACCTGACAGAAGGAGGTACTTTAGGCGGTGGAGGAGGAAGCAGCGTGATGAACTCGTTCCTGCAAGACCAGATTTCAAAGGTAGCCGGAAGTGCCCTCAAGACCATCGACGTGAACTTCGGTATAGAAACCAACAACGGAGAACAAACCGGACAATCGAGCACGGACTACAACTTCCAGTTCGCCAAACGATTCTGGAACAATCGTATCCGGGTGGTCATTGGCGGAAAGGTCTCCACCGGAAACAACGTGCAGCAGGATGAGTCCTTTATCGACAATATTTCACTGGAATACCGTCTGGATAATAGCGGTACGCGCTACGTAAAACTGTTCCACGACAAGAATTATGAAAGTATCCTCGATGGAGAAGTAACCGAAACAGGCGTAGGTATCGTATTACGCAAGAAAGTAAGCAAAGTAGGTGAGTTGTTTATTTTCAGAAAAAAAGAAAAAGCACCCGTTGAAGCTGTAAAAAAAGAGGAAGATGAAAATGAAGATGAAAATAAAGATAAATAGCCGTTTCCTGACAGGACTTCTGTGGCTTGTTATGATGGCTGCATGCTCTACCACCAAGCATCTCCCAGAGGATGAGCTGCTTTACATCGGTACTCCCACACCTCAGATTGTAGGATACAACCCAGAGGATGAAGGAGAAGCAACCCTGGAAGAAGTACAGGGAGCTCTGAACGTGGCACCGAACAATTCGTTTTTCGGCAGCCCCAATCTTCGTATTCCTTTTCCTTTTGGATTGTGGGTATATAACCGCTTTGAACGCTATGAAAAAGGTATCGGAAAATGGATTTTCAAGAAACTGGCAGCCGACCCTATCTATGTGTCGACGGTCAATCCGGAAACCCGTACCAAAGTGGCCAGCAACTTGCTGCGCGAGAACGGTTTCTTCCAAGGAAACGTAACGGTAAAAGTAGATACGGCCAAAAATCCTAAGAAGGCCAAACTACTGTATACCATTTATACGGGACAACGTTACAAACTGGATTCCATAAGTTACGTGGGCTTCTCTGGTAAAGCGGATACGCTGATTCAAGAATCCTATGAAAAACGCCTACTCAAAAGGGAGGATGAGTTTTCCGTCAGCAAACTGGACGAAGAAAGAAACCGGCTGGTGGAACTGTTCCGCAACAACGGATATTACTATTATCGTTCCGATTTTATTACATTCCTGGCCGACACACTGATCCGCCCGGGATATGTCAACTTAAAAATCGTACAGAAGCAGAATATTCCGGAAGACGGATTGCGCACATACTACATCGGGAATACGAAAATCAACTTGATTGGATACAATGGGGAACAACCGGAGGATTCTCTGAACTTCCACAACTTTACCATTCATTATGCCGGGGAAAAACCAGGCATACGGTATGGAGTGCTTCGCCGTCGTTTCCTCTATCGTAGCGGAGAAACGTACTCACAAGTACGACAGAACTATACGCAACAGGCTCTGTCCAGACTGGGTGTGTTCAAATTCAATGACTTTAAATACACTCCCCGCCCCGGAACAGATACGCTGGATATTGACGTCAATGCCATGTTCGACCTGCCTTATGACAGTGAACTGGAACTGAACGTTACCACCAAAAGCACCAAACAGACGGGACCGGGTGCAAAATTCAACCTTTCAAAGAAAAATTTTAAAAGAATGGGGGCTTCATTGAGCCTGGAACTGTCCGGATCTTATGAATGGCAAACCAGCTCTACAGTGGATGGTGAAAGTTCCGTAATGAATTCATACGAATTAGGAGCGGCGCTGTCATTGAATTTTCCCCGACTGATTCTCCCGTGGGTACGAAACCGGGTAGACCCGTTCCGCTTCCCGTCGGAAACTAATTTCAAGATTTATGCCGAACAATTGAATCGCGCCCGTTATTTCAAGATGTTATCATTCGGAGGAACCGTGTCCTACAGTTTCCAACCCAAACGTAGCATCAAGCATACGGTCACACCGCTGCATCTGGCCTTCAACACCTTGCAGAACCGTACAGCCCGCTTTGACTCTATTGCCAATGCCAACCCGATGCTGTTCCATAGTTTGGACGACCAGTTCATTCCTTCGCTGACTTACACCGTAACCTACGACAACAGTTACCGGAAAAAGAAAAACCAAGTATGGTGGGAAAACTCACTGACCTCGGCCGGTAACGTAACTTCCATGATTTATGCCGCCTTCGGACAAAAGTTCAGCACCAAAGAAAAGAAACTGTTGGGAACTCCGTTCGCACAGTTCCTAAAATACTCTTCCGAAGTTCGCTTCCTGCACAACATCAGCGAAAAGCAGCAACTGGCTGCCCGACTCATGGGAGGAGTCATCTGGGCCTACGGAAACAAGACCATCGCCCCCTATAGCGAGCAGTTCTATGTGGGAGGTGCCAACAGTATCCGTGCTTTTACAGTCCGTTCTATCGGTCCCGGAAGATTCCATCCTACGAACACGGCCAGCTATTCTTACGTGGATGAAACCGGTGACATCAAACTGGAAGCCAATCTGGAATACCGTTTTCGTATCCTGTCGAATTTCATGGGAGGCAACCTGAACGGCGCCACTTTTCTAGATGCCGGCAACGTATGGCTGATGCGAAAAGACGAGGCCCGCCCGGGAGCAGAATTCAGTCTGGATAATTTCTTCGACAGCATTGCACTCGGAACAGGTGTTGGACTACGCTACGACCTCTCCTTCCTCATCCTGCGTCTGGACTTCGGAATCGCTCTTCACGTTCCTTATGAAACTGGTAAAAAGGGATACTACAATATTCCCCGATTCAAGGACGGAATGGGTATTCACTTTGCCATAGGATACCCATTCTAACCTCCGGCAACCGGATTGACAAGAAAATTTAATGCATTTACAGACTATGGTATCAAAATAATTGCCTACCTTTGCAGCGTTTTTTGAAGGTATTAAGGTTTGTGGAATGAATAAGTGGAAGACTTTTGCTTTTTTATCAATAATCACTCTTATGACATTATTCATAGGAGGCAGCCTTTATACGCTCCATCCAGACTTTCTACAAGAAGCAAATGCAGTAAAAGAACAGACAGAAAACTGTATCCATCCCCATCCTGACTATACGACTTCAAAGGCAGTGGACTACTTGATTTCCAACGGGAAAACAGATATTCCACATAATTTTTTGTGCGTACAGGCCCAAAAGGAGTTTGACGGGAAATTTTTCCTGACCGCCTGCTGGATTAAAGAAAATTTCATGCGCAGGCCCCCTCTTTATTTACATACATCCTACCCTAGACATTCTAAACACCCTTATACGCATTTAAATCGAATCTACTATTTATATACCCTCGAAAAAATCCTGATTTAATACTATTTAAGATTCTTTACTGTTTCAGATACCCCATTGGAACAAACAGAGGTTTGACGTATCGGAAACAGCCACACCTATTTATGTATCATCAAAAATTCTTAGATATATGTTTTTTACATTTATTATTGTAGTTATTCTGACAGCCGTCGTCCTTGTCGCTGCAGCTATGGCCATTGCGAAGCTACTTGCTCCGAGGTCATTCAACCCCCAGAAGGGAGAGCCGTACGAGTGTGGTATCCCTACCCGCGGACAATCATGGGTACAGTTCAGAGCCGGTTACTACCTGTTCGCCATCCTGTTCCTGATGTTCGACATCGAAACGGTATTTCTTTTTCCGTGGGCAGTAGTGGCAAGTCAGGTAGGAGTATATGCACTGGTCAGTGTAGGATTCTTCTTGGTTGTCTTAATCTTAGGCCTGGCATACGCCTGGCGGAAAGGAGCGCTTGAATGGAAGTAAAAAAAGCAACCTCCATCCGTTCTATGAAGTACGAAGACTTCAAGAACAATGATTATTTGGAGGAGATGGTACGTCGTTTGAACATGGACGGCGCAGGTATCATTTTAGGCACAGTAGACGAACTGATCAACTGGGGAAGAAGCAACTCTCTGTGGAGCCTTACTTTCGGAACCAGCTGTTGCGCCATTGAATTCATGGCACTTGGAGCAGCCCGCTATGACATGGCCCGCTTCGGATTTGAGGTAACCCGTAACTCCCCGCGTCAGGCAGACATGATCATGGTACTGGGAACCATCACCTACAAAATGGCTCCGGTATTGAAGCGTCTGTACGACCAGATGGCCGAACCGAAATACGTGGTGGCAGTAGGCGGATGTACCATTTCCGGTGGTCCGTTCATCAAATCCTATCATGTAGTAAACGGCATTGACAAAATCATCCCTGTCGACGTATATATTCCGGGATGTCCTCCACGGCCGGAAGCCTTCTTCTATGGAATGATGCAACTCCAGCGTAAAATCAAAGTGGAACGTTTCTTAGGAGGCGTAAACCGCAAAGAAAAAGAGGAATCAACCAAGTAAAAAAGAAAATGCAAATGGAAATTGAAAAAATAAAAAGCATTACTCCTGAAGCGGAAATCAGTCAGGCCGGCGAAACGGTGGTCAAGATACCGGCAGACAAGCTGCATGCCACAGCCCAGGCCTTGCATGACGACAAAGAGGAGCCCATGGATTTCTTGCGTGACATCGTAGGAATGGACTGGGGGGAAGAAGGGCTTGGAGCACTCTACCTTTTGGAATCTACCCGCACAGGAGCCAGAATCATCCTCAAATCAGTAACAGCCGACCGGGAAAAAGCATTTTTACCGACTGTCAGTGATTTGTGGAAAACAGCCCTCATCAAAGAACGTGAAGTGTACGACTTTTTCGGCATCGTCTTCCTGAACCATCCGGATATGCGCCGCATCTTCCTGCGTGAAGACTGGAAAGGGTATCCGATGCGCAAGGATTATGACATGAACTCCAATCCGCTGCAGATGGACAACGAAGAGAATGCCGACCTTACTGACGAATACTTCCTCCGCCCGGACGGTACACTTGAGGGACGCAAAAACGTAGTGTTTGGAGAAGATGACTTCGTGGTGAACATCGGTCCGCAGCATCCGTCCACACACGGGGTGTTGCGTATGCGTACTTCTCTCGACGGGGAGAACATCCGCAAGATCGACCCGATTTTGGGCTACATCCACCGAGGCATCGAGAAGATGAACGAGAGCCTGACGTATCCGCAGACACTGGCGCTGACCGACCGTCTGGACTACCTGAGCGCGCACCAGAACCGTCACGCCCTGTGCATGTGCATCGAAAAGGCGGCGGGCATCGAGGTGCCGGAGCGTGCCCAGTACATCCGCACCATCATGGACGAGCTGCAACGTCTCGACTCGCACCTGCTGTTCTACTCCTGCCTGGTGATGGATATGGGCGGACTGACGCCGTTTTTCTACGGGTTCCGCGAGCGTGAGATGATTCTGGACATCTTTGAGGAGACTACCGGCGGCCGTCTGATTCAGAACTACAACATGATTGGGGGTGTGCAGGCGGACATCCATCCCACTTTCCAGCAGAAGGTGAAGGAATTCATCAAGCACCTGCGCAGCGTGATCCAGGACTATCACGACATCTTCACGACCAATGTCATCGCCGACACCCGTCTGAAGGGCGTGGGAATCCTCTCGAAGGAGGATGCCATCTCGCTGGGCTGCACGGGAGGCACCGGACGTGCTTCGGGATGGGCCAACGACGTGCGCAAGCATCATCCGTATGCGTTGTATAACAAGGTGGACTTCAAGGAAATCACTTATACGGAAGGCGACTCCTTCGCCCGCTACATGGTGCGTATGGACGAAATCATGGAATCCTGCCACATCATCGAACAGTTGATTGACAACATTCCGGAAGGTGAATTCCGCGCAAAGACCAAACCGATTATCAAGCTGCCGGAAGGCGTGTTCACCTCGTCGGTGGAAACCAGCCGTGGGGAATTCGACGTGGTGCTCGAGAGTCACGGCGACAAGGTGCCTTACCGTCTGCACTACCGCTCCACGGGTCTGCCGCTGGTACACGCCATGGATACCATCTGCCGCGGTACCAAGATTGCCGACCTGATTGCCATCGGCGGTACGCTCGACTTTGTCATCCCCGACATCGACCGGTAAGATTCCGGCTGAAAGGTGGACAACCCTCACTGTAAAACTGAAAAATTGAAAGAAATATGTTTTTAGATTATTATAACTTCAGCCCGCTGCTCATGCAGATTCATGCCTTTCTGTGCAGTCTGATGCCCGAGTGGCTGGCACTTACATTGGAAGGCCTCGTGGTCGGCGTGTTCATTCTCGTCATGTACGCCGTACTGGCCATCATCCTTATCTATATGGAGCGTAAAGTCTGTGCGGCTTTCCAGTGCCGTATCGGTCCGAACCGTGTAGGAGGAAAGGGAGGACTGTTGCAGGTTCCAGCCGACGTGTTGAAAATCCTGACCAAGGAAATCATCAGCCTGAAGAACTCCGACCATTTTCTGTACAACCTGGCTCCGTTCCTCGTCATCTTGGCTTCTATCCTTACCTTCTCCTGCTTGCCGTGGAACAAAGGAGGGGAAATCCTGCACATGAACATCGGTATCTTCTTCGTGCTGGCAGCTTCTTCCATCGGCGTGCTGGGTATCCTGCTGGCCGGATGGAGTAGTAACAGCAAATATACGCTGATTGGTGCTGTACGAAGTGGTGCCATGATTATCAGTTATGAACTTTCCATCGGCCTCAGCGTATTGACCATGGTGGTCATGAGCGGTGCCATGGACATCCAGACCATTGTAGAGGGTCAAGCCAACGGATGGAACATTTTCAAGGGACACATTCCAGCCATCATGGCGTTCATCATTTACCTGATTGCAGGTAATGCGGAGGCCAACCGTGGCCCGTTCGACTTGGCAGAAGCAGAACAGGAACTGACAGCCGGATACCATACAGAATATTCCGGTATGCACTTCGGGTTCTTCTATCTAGCCGAATACCTGAACTTGTTCATTACAGCCGGTATCGCCACCACCCTGTTCCTGGGCGGATGGATGCCTTTGCACATTGCCGGTCTCGACGGGTTGAACCTGGTGATGGACTACATCCCCGGATTTGTTTGGTTTATGGGAAAAACCTTCCTCATCGTCTTCCTGCTGATGTGGATTCGCTGGACTTTCCCGCGCCTGCGTATCGACCAGGTACTGACACTGGAATGGAAATACTTGATGCCGCTTTCACTGGTGGTTTTGTTACTGATGACCGTATGCAAAGTATGCGGCCTGACATTTTGATTAATTTTTTTTGAATATGAATGCATTGGAAGAATATTTGAAAGGATACGTCAGCGGAGTAAAGAGTCTGCTGGTAGGTATGCGCACCTCCATGAAGGTGTTCTGCCAGAAGAAAGTGACCGAACAGTATCCGGAAAACCGCCATACCACTCTCCATATTCCGGAACGCCACAGAGCCATGCTCGAAATGCCGGTCGATGAAAACGGCAACAACCGTTGCATCGCCTGCGGCCTGTGCCAGATGAACTGTCCGAACGGCACCATCCGCCTGACCACGGAAATGCGCGAGACGGAAGACGGCAAGAAGAAAAAAGTACTGGTGAAATACGAGTACAACCTGGGATCATGCATGTTCTGCATGCTGTGCGTCAATGCCTGCCCGCACGATGCCATCCGGTTCACGAATGACTTTGAGAATGCGGTGTTCCAGAAAGAAAAACTCGTAATGACACTCAACAAGAAATAAATAAAACGAAACGGATATGAGTCTATCACTTCAAGAAATCGTATTTTACATCGTAGGTGCCTGTATCATTGTCAGCTCCATCTTGGCTGTCACTACAGGAAGACTGCTGCGTGCGGCCACTTACCTGCTGTTCGTGCTCTTCGGCACAGGCGCCATCTACGGAATCCTGGGCTACACCTTCCTGAGCGCAGTCCAGCTGATGGTGTACGCCGGAGGTATCGTGGTGTTGTATGTGTTCTCTATCTTGCTGACCCAGTCGGACAAGAATATGAAATACCGGCAGAACCGGGCCAAACTCATCAGCGTGCTGATTACCACCGTGGTGGGAGCCGTGCTGGTGCTCTTCCTGGTCATGACCAACGGCTTTGCCCTGAACCTGATTCCACAGGGAGTGGAACTTCCGGTCGACCAGATCGGACACGCGTTGATTGGTACCGACAAGTACCAGTTCGTCCTGCCGTTTGAGGCCGTCAGCGTATTGTTGTTAGCTTGTATGATTGGTGCGATATTGATTGCACGCAAAGAAAAATAATACAGTAAGATTATGGAAATAGAAATTCATGTAGTTCACTACCTCGTCATCAGCACCGTCATGCTTTTCTGCGGCATCTATGGTTTCTTTACCCGCAAGAACCTGCTGGCACTGCTGATTTCAGTAGAATTGATGCTCAATGCGACCAACATCAATTTCGCGGTATTCAACCGTTATCTTTTCCCCGGGCAACTGGAGGGGCATTTCTTCAGCCTGTTCGGAATAGCCATCGCTGCAGCCGAAACCGCCGTGGCCATTGCCATCATTATTAATGTGTATCGCAACCTGAAACAGGTGCTTACCGATGATATAACCGATTTGAAAGGATAACTTTCTTATACATTATTAAATTGCTTATGGATTATACAATTCTGATACTTGCCCTCCCGATGCTGAGCTTCCTGCTTCTGGCACTGGCCGGCATGAAAATGCCTCATCGTGTAGCGGGCGCCATCGGCACACTTTCACTGGGAGTGGTAGCCGTACTGAGCTATCTGACGGCATTCAGCTATTTCACGGCTCCACGTACTGCGGAAGGCCTCTACCCCACGCTGACTCCGTGGAACATTGAATGGCTGCCGTTCACCTCATCGCTTCATATTGACATGGGTATCCTGCTGGACCCGATTTCCGTCATGATGCTGGTGGTCATCTCCACCGTTTCCCTGATGGTACACATTTATTCTTTCGGTTACATGAAAGGAGAGGTGGGCTTCCAGCGGTATTACGCCTTCCTGTCATTGTTTACTTTCTCCATGCTGGGACTGGTGGTTGCCACCAACATCTTCCAGATGTACGTGTTCTGGGAGCTGGTGGGTGTGTCTTCCTACCTGCTCATCGGTTTCTACTACACCAAACCGGAAGCTATTGCCGCCAGCAAGAAAGCGTTTATCGTGACCCGTTTTGCCGATTTGGGCTTCCTGATCGGTATCCTGATTTACGGATATTACATGCAGACCTTCACCTTCAATCCCGGTACGGAACGTCTGATGCAGGCTGGAATGGTACTGCCGCTGGCCCTGGGACTGATGTTCGTGGGTGGTGCCGGTAAGAGTGCCATGTTCCCGTTGCACATCTGGTTGCCGGATGCCATGGAAGGTCCGACTCCGGTATCTGCCCTGATTCATGCCGCCACCATGGTGGTAGCCGGTGTATACCTGGTAGCCCGCATGTTCCCGTTGTTCATCGGTTATGCACCTCACACCCTGCACATCGTGGCTTGGGTAGGTGCTTTCACCGCCTTCTATGCCGCCAGCGTAGCCTGTGCGCAGAGTGACATCAAGCGTGTACTCGCCTTCTCCACCATCTCACAGATTGGTTTCATGATGGTAGCACTGAGTGTCTGCACTGCTATCGACCCACACGAAGGCGGTCTGGGTTACATGGCCGGCATGTTCCACCTGTTCACTCACGCCATGTTCAAGGCCTTGCTTTTCCTGGGTGCCGGATGCATCATCCATGCCGTACACAGCAACGAAATGGAAACCATGGGCGGCCTGCACAAATACATGCCGATTACCCACATCACCTTCCTGATTGCCTGCCTGGCCATCGCCGGTATTCCTCCGTTCTCCGGATTCTTCTCCAAGGACGAGATTCTGACGGCCTGCTTCCAGTACAGCCCGGTCATCGGATGGATTATGACGATTATCGCCGGAATGACCGCTTTCTATATGTTCCGTCTGTACTACTGCATCTTCTGGGGCAAGGAAAACAAGGAACTGCATGCACATCATGTACCGCATGAAAGTCCGCTGGCCATGACTTTCCCGCTGATGTTCCTGGCACTGGTTACCATCGTAGCCGGATTCATTCCTTTCGGACACTTCGTTTCTTCCAATGGACATGCCTACGACATTCACCTCGACTGGGGAGTAGCCGGCACCAGCATCGTCATTGCCGTCATCGCCATCGCCCTGGCCACTTGGATGTATGCCCGCGAAAAACAGCCTGTACCCGAGATGCTGGCACAGCGCTTCAGTACCCTGCACCGTGCAGCCTACAAGCGCTTCTACATGGATGAGATCTGGTTGTTCGTTACCAAGAAAATCATCTTCCGCTGCGTATCCACTCCGCTGGCATGGTTCGACCGCCACGTCATCGACCAGTTCATGAATTTCATGGCATGGAGCACCAACGCCGCTGGAGAAACCGTACAGCCGATACAGAATGGTAAAATCCAGACGTACACTCATTATTTCCTGGCAGGTATTATTGTACTGACAATCATCTTGCTGCTGAACTAACAAAGAAGAATCTATAACGTATGAATATATTAAGTCTTTTCGTATTGATACCTCTGCTGATGCTGCTGGGACTGTGGATTGCCCGCAACGTCAATCAGGTCAGAGGAGTGATGGTGGCTGGCTCGTCCATCCTGCTGGTGCTTGCCGCCTACCTCACGGTGTCTTATATCGGACAGCGCCATGCCGGAGCCACGACTGAGATGCTTTTCATGGACAGCATCACGTGGTATGCCCCGCTTCACATCTGCTACTCGGTGGGAGTAGACGGTATCTCGGTGGTCATGCTGCTGCTGAGTTCCATCATCGTATTTACCGGTACATTTGCCTCCTGGAAACTGAAGCCGCTCACCAAGGAATACTTCTTGTGGTTCACCCTGCTGAGCACCGGTGTATTCGGTTTCTTCATCTCTACCGACCTGTTCACCATGTTCATGTTCTATGAAGTAGCCTTGATTCCGATGTACCTGCTGATTGGTGTATGGGGAAGCGGCCGCAAGGAATATGCCGCCATGAAACTGACCCTGATGCTGATGGGTGGTTCCGCCTTCCTGTTGATTGGTATCTTAGGCATCTACTACGGAGCCGGTGCCGAGACGATGAACATCCTGGAAATCGTGCAGCACAAGATACCGACCGAGATGCAGCGCATCTTCTTCCCGATGGTCTTCTTAGGATTTGGTGTACTGGGCGCCCTCTTCCCCTTCCATACATGGAGCCCCGACGGTCATGCTTCTGCCCCGACGGCCGTAAGTATGCTGCACGCCGGTGTATTGATGAAACTGGGAGGTTACGGATGCTTCCGTATCGCCATGTACCTGATGCCGACCGGAGCTGCCATTTGGGGTGACTTCTTCCTGGTGCTGACGACCATCTCTGTCGTATACGGTGCCTTCAGTGCCGTGGTACAGACCGACTTGAAATACATCAACGCCTACTCTTCCGTAAGCCACTGCGGACTGGTGTTGTTTGCCTTACTGATGATGACCCGCGTCAGTGCGACGGGTGCCATCCTGCAGATGCTGAGCCACGGATTGATGACCGCCCTGTTCTTCGCCCTCATCGGTATGATTTACGGACGTACCCACACCCGTGACATCCGTCAGTTGAGCGGACTGATGAAAATCATGCCGTTCCTGTCTGTCGGCTATGTCATTGCCGGTCTGGCCAACTTGGGTCTGCCGGGCCTGAGCGGATTCATTGCCGAAATGACCGTCTTCGTCGGTTCTTTCCAGAATCCGGACTTGTT
This sequence comes from Bacteroides mediterraneensis, assembly GCF_016900355.1. Taxonomy (GTDB): domain Bacteria; phylum Bacteroidota; class Bacteroidia; order Bacteroidales; family Bacteroidaceae; genus Phocaeicola. Next base: position 56,153 of record NZ_JACJKA010000023.1, read on the forward strand.
CCACCGCACCTGCACCGTCATCGCTACGATGAGTATTGTGATTACGGCAGTGTATATCCTGCGCGTGGTCGGAAAAATCCTGTATGGCACCTGCCATAACCCGGAACACCTGAAACTGACCGATGCCACCTGGGACGAACGTCTGGCTGTAATCTGCCTGATTGTGGCCGTAGCCGGACTGGGACTTGCTCCTTACTGGGTGAGCAACGTCATCAGCGGAAGCGTAGAACCTATTATCAGCCAACTTATCCGATAACAAATAAAAAGAAATTATATGAGCGAATTATTTACTATGCAGGCTGAAATAAGCCTGGTCGCTATCATCCTCCTCATGCTGCTGGCCGACTTGATTATGAAGACGCCCAGCCACAAGCCACTCCAGTACATGGCTTGCGTGCTGATGGTCGTACAACTGGCTCTGAACATTATTCCGACCAGCGGAGAAGCATTCGGAGGTATGTATCATGCCACTCAAATGGCATCTGTCGTAAAAACCATCCTGACCGCCGGTACCCTGCTCGTATTCCTGCAGTCGGGCGAGTGGTTGTCACGCGAAGACACGCGCCACAAAGCCGGTGAATTCTACATGCTGACCCTGAGTACGCTGCTGGGAATGTACTTCATGGTGAGCGCCGGAAGCTTTATTCTGTTCTATGTAGGACTGGAACTGGCCAGCATCCCGATGGCTTGTCTGGTAGCTTTCGACAAGTTCCGTCATCACAGTGCCGAAGCCGGAGCGAAGTTCATCCTGAACTCCATGTTCTCTTCTGCCCTGATGCTGTACGGTATCTCTATGGTATACGGTACGACTGGAACCACTTACTTCGCCGACGTGACGGCTGCACTGACCGGCACACCGCTCCAGATTATGGCCATGGTGTTCTTCTTTGCCGGACTGGGATTCAAGCTGAGCTTAGTTCCGTTCCACATGTGGACACCCGATACTTATCAGGGAGCACCGACCAATGTGTCGGCTTACCTGTCTGTCATCTCTAAAGGTGCAGCTGCCTTCGCTTTGATGAGCATCCTGGTGAAAGTATTCGGACAGATGGCAGCCAACTGGAGCTTGTTGCTGAGCATCGTCATCGTACTGACCATTACCATTGCCAATATCTTTGCCATCCTGCAGGAAGACCTGAAACGATTCATGGCCTACAGTAGTATCTCACAGGCCGGCTACATCATGCTGGCCGTACTGGGAGGAAATGAACAGGGAATGGCTTCACTGGTGTACTACCTCGTGGTGTACATCGCTGCCAACCTGGCTGTATTCGGTGTAATCAGTGTTATTGAACAACATACCGGAGGTAAAGTGGACCGCAGTGCATACAACGGACTCTACAAGACCAACCCGCGCCTGACCTTCCTCATGACGCTGGCCTTGTTCTCTTTGGCCGGAATCCCGCCGTTTGCCGGATTCTTCTCCAAGTTCTTCGTATTTGCCTCTGCCTTCCACAGTGGCCACTGGCTGGTAGTATTCCTGGCATTGGTGAACACCATCATTTCCCTCTACTACTACCTGCTGATTGTAAAAGCCATGTACATCACTCCCAACGATATGCCGATTGCTACTTTCCGTACACCGGCCCTGGCCCGTACAGGGTTGTTCATCTGCCTTATCGGAGTCATTATCCTGGGACTTTGCAGCGGAGTGTACGACTTGTTCAGCCACGTAGCCGGATTGGGATTCTAATCCGAACATCATTTTTATTCCACTTTTTATACAGAGAAGAGGATGTGTCAAAATGATGCATCCTCTTTTTCGTTATATAATCATCGTTTTGCCATTTTTCATAGAGTATGATTTATGTTTTTCCTATGTCCATGCCTTTTGGTGGTATAATGTGCTGTAGATG
>NZ_JACJKA010000024.1 GCF_016900355.1 Bacteroides mediterraneensis
CCCTAAGATACGAAAAATTAGGGAGACGGGCAAGTCCTGACTGAGCGAAGTTTGGGCTTGCCCGATTTTTTTTGCAGACACAAAAAAGGCCATCTCAAATTATATTTCAATTTGAGACAGCCTCTTTTCACTTATCTCAGACTTATAATGTCTTTCGCGATTATCCACCGAAGTTATCATACATGATAGAAGAGCTTTCAACGCCCAGGCTATCCAGCATGTTAACCACAGCTTTTGACATCGGACCAGGACCACACATGTAGTATTCGATGTCTTCCGGAGCTTCGTGGTCTTTCAGGTAAGTGTTGTACATTACCTGATGAACAAATCCCGGAGTGTACTTCACGCCCGCTGCATCGGCTGCCGGATCCGGACGGTCGAGTGCCAAGTGGAAGTGGAAGTTCGAGAAGTCTTTTTCCAGCTGCAGGAAGTCTTGCAGGTAGAACACTTCGTTCAGCGCACGGGCACCATAGAAGTAGTGCAGTTCGCGGTCTCTTGTGTTCAACGTACGCGTCATGTGCATAATCTGTGCACGCAGCGGAGCCATACCGGCACCACCACCGACCCAGATCATTTCCTTCTTTGAGTTGAAAATCGGATGGAAGTCTCCGTAAGGACCACTCATCAGCACCTTGTCACCCGGTTTCAGGGTAAAGATGTAAGAAGAAGCGATACCCGGCATCACATCCATGAAACCGCTGCGGTCGGGTTTGAACGGTGGAGTAGCGATACGTACGGTCAGCATGAATACGTCGCCTTCAGCCGGATAGTTGGCCATAGAGTAAGCACGGATGGTTTCTTCTTCGTTTTTACACTTCAGGTTGAACAAACCGAACTTTTCCCATGCAGGCAGGTATTCCTTACCGATAAGGTCTTTATCGATATCCTTGTTGTAGTCCATTTCATATTTAGGAATCTTGATCTGTGCGTAAGAACCCGGGATGAAGTCCATGTGGGCACCCTTAGGCAACTGCACCTTGAATTCCTTGATGAAAGTAGCCACGTTCTTGTTGGAGATAACGGTACATTCGTATTCCTTTACACCCATTACAGATTCAGGCACCTTGATAGACAGGTCACCTTTCACCTTCACCTGGCAACCCAGACGCCAGTGGTCTTTCTGCTGCTTGCGGCTGAAGTGGCTCACTTCAGAAGGCAGGATTTCGCCGCCTCCTTCAATCACCTGACACTTGCACTGTCCGCAAGAACCCTTACCTCCACAGGCTGAAGGCAGGAATACGCCGTTGACGGCCAGTGTGTTCAGCAATGTAGAGCCAGACTCTACTTCCATCTCCTTATCGCCGTTGATAGTCAGTTTTACGTTGCCGGAAGCTACAAGGAAATTCTTTGCAACCAGCAGGATGACTACCAGCACCAGAATAGTCACGAGGAATACTCCAATGCTTGCTAAAATAAAATTCATATCCATTGTCTTATTCCTTTCCTATTAGATGTTCAAACCAGAGAAACACATAAATGCCATTGCCATCAGACCTACAGTGATGAAGGTGATGCCCAAGCCTTTCAGCGGAGCAGGCACGTCAGAGTAAGCCATTTTTTCACGGATAGCAGCCAGGCCGACGATGGCCAGCATCCAGCCGATACCTGAACCCAGTGCGTAAGAGACAGCATCACCGATGCCACCGATGAACTTCGGGTCGGAAGGAGTCAGGTTGATGCGCTGCTGCATGAACAGAGAGGCACCCATGATGGCGCAGTTCACGGCAATCAACGGCAGGAAGATACCCAGCGAAGCATACAGCGAAGGGCTGAAACGCTCCACAATCATTTCCACCAACTGTGTAATGGCCGCGATAACGGCAATGAAGAGGATGAAGCTCAAGAAGCTGAGGTCAATGCCCAAAATACCGTCGGCAGCCAGTACCTTCGTCTGGAGCAAATAGTTGACCGGCAAAGTCACCACCAGCACGAAAGTTACAGCAATGCCCAGACCGACAGCTGTTTTCACATTCTTCGATACCGCCAGGTATGAACACATACCCAGGAAGAACGCGAATATCATATTGTCCACAAAGATGGAGCGGACCAATAAACTGAAAAAATGTTCCATAATGTCTTTCCTTTACTTGTTATTCCTTATCTTGTAATTCAGGATGCTTCGCACGCTGGTACCATATCAGGCAAGCCACGATAATCAACGCCATCGGCGGCATCAGCATCAAGCCGTTGTTCACATAGCCGAACTCCTGGATAGCTGCATGGTTCAGGACATTGAAACCCAGCAACGTACCTGAGCCCAGAAGCTCACGGATGAAAGCCACAATGACCAGAATCTTGGCATAGCCCAGTCCGTTGCCCAGACCGTCAAGACAAGATTCCCACGGGCCGTTTGCCATCGCAAACGCTTCCAGACGTCCCATCAGGATACAGTTGGTGATAATCAGACCTACATATACTGAAAGCTGGACACTTACGTCGTAGGCAAAAGCCTTCAGCAGTTCGCTTACGATAGTCACTAACGCAGCAACGACCACCAACTGTACGATAATACGGATACGGTTCGGAATTGTCTTGCGGATTAATGAGATGACCACATTCGAGAATGCGGTGATAATGGTTACCGAAAGTCCCATCACGATGGCCGGTTCCAGTTTGGAAGTAACGGCAAGTGCCGAACAAATACCCAACACCTGTACGGTGACCGGATTGTTCATGCTAATCGGGGTGGAGAACACTTCTCTATTCTTGGCTGAAAATAAATTTCCCATATTATATTTCCCCTCCTATTATTCTTTAGCGGTTAAAAACTTGGTATAGTTTCCCATGCAGTTCTTCAGCATCTGTCCTACGGCCACTGAAGTAATCGTACCTCCGGAAATACCGTCCACCTGGAACTCAGGCTTGTCAATCTTCCCGTTCTTTACGACATCCAGTCCGATGGCATCTCCGTCCAGCACGTTCTTGTCCTTGAACTCATTCTGGAAATGTTCGGTAGCGATTTCCGCACCCAGGCCCGGAGTTTCTGATGCATGTGAGAAATAAGTGCCATACACGGTGTTCTTATCCTCGTTCAAGGCTACATAGCCCCAGATGGCACCCCACAATCCCGTACCATAAACGGGTATAACATACTTCTTCTGTCCGTCTATCTCGCAGACGAAAAGATGGGCTTCTCCCTTTTCCTTATATGCTTTCTCATATCCGGTAACGAAGCTGCCTTCGTATGGCTTCAGCGAACCGTCTTCAGCCACCAGCATGTCTTCTTTCACCACTTCGGCAAATTTGGCTTCCGCATCTTCCACTTCACGGATACCCAAAGCCGAAAGAATCTGTTTTTTCGTATCCAACTCTACATTTTTTCCTTGCAGGTCGCGCAAAGAAGAGTTGACGAAAGCCAGCAAGAATGCTACGATAACAACCATTACCGAAGCATAAATGATAGTATAAGAGTTACTATTGGTATTCATTGTATTTTCGGTTTTTATTTGTTAGACATAGCACGTTTTGCACGACGCGAAATATTGTTCTGCACTACCACATAGTCAATCAGCGGTGCAAAGATATTCATCAGCAGGATAGCCAGCATCATGCCTTCGGGATAACCCGGATTGAGCACACGGATGATGATGGCCATGGCACCGATCAGGAATCCATAAACGTATTTACCGTTCTCCGTACGTGAAGAAGTGACAGGGTCGGTCGCCATGAACACGGCACCAAAACAAAAACCACCCAGGCACAGATGTTCATACCAAGGCATGTGAGCCACTGCGGTATCCGGTCCCCATTGGTTGAACACCCAACCCATCACGGCACCACCAACGAATACTGACAGCATCGTTCTCCAGCTTGCCACGCCCGACCATAACAGGATAACGGCACCGATAGCAATGGCAATTACGCTCGTCTCGCCGATAGAGCCCGGAATCAGACCGGTCACCATATCCCACGAGAAAGCAGGGCACTCGGCAACCTTTGCCACACCTAACGGAGTAGCGGCTGTCAACCCGTCCACAGTCTTGCCCAAACCGAAAATGCTGTCACCGGACACCCATACCGTATCACCGGACATCTTGGTCGGATAAGCAAAGAACAGGAAGGCACGAGTAATCAACGCCGGATTGAAGATATTCATACCTGTACCACCGAACACTTCCTTTGCAAACACCACAGAGAAAGCAGTAGCCACGGCCAGCATCCACAACGGACACTCAACCGGCACAATCATCGGAATCAACATACCGGAAACCAGGAAACCTTCCTGAATTTCTTCCTTCTTCCACTGAGCCACGATAAATTCAATTCCCAGACCGACTACGTATGAAACAATAATCTTCGGCAGTACAGCCAAAAAACCATAACCGAACATTTCAATGAAGCTACCTTCTACATTAGTAGCATGGAAATGCTGGTAACCCACATTATACATACCGAACAGCAGGGCCGGTATCAGGGCAATCACCACGAACGACATGATACGTTTGCTATCAATCGCATCGTGGATGTGCGTACCTGTCTTCGAAGTTGTGTTCGGAACAAACAGGAATGTTTCAAATCCGTCGAACACAGAACGAAAAGCATGAAATTTGCCTCCCTCTTCAAAGTTAGGCTTTATCTTATCGAGATAATTTCTTAACGCGTTCATTTATTAATAATAGTTTTAGTTAGCATTAACACATTTCACGGCGGAGCATGTCGAGTCCGTCACGTACGATACGCTGCAATTCCATTTTTGAAGAGCAGACAAATTCACACAAGGCAAAATCTTCCGGAGCTACCTCGTAAATACCCAGTGCTTCCATACGGTCGATATCGCCCGCAATGATAGCCTTAATCAGGTATTCCGGCAAGATGTCCATCGGAAGTACATGGTCGTATTCGTTTGACATGATCATGTGACGTTCACCACCCTTCACACGGGCATCCAATACATATTCTTTCTTCTTGCCCATCATCCAGCTGAAATAAGAATGACTGGTACTGAAGTCGTTCAGACGCGGCATAATCCAACCCAGCATTTCGTGTACGTCGCTTCCTTCCGGAATCACTGTCACTTGGCTGTGGAAAGCGCCTAAATAACCGTTGGCAGTAATCTGCTTTCCAGTCAATACGTTACCGCTGATATAGCGCAAAGCCTTGTCCGTAGTTACATTGTTGGCAAATACACCTGTCAGCAGGGCACCTACTTTCAGCTTCACGTAAGCAGGTTTCAAAACTTCAGAACCGGTTACAGCTACTGTACGAGTGAGGTCTACCCGACCCGTATTGAACAGACGGCCAATGAAAATCACAGCTTGCGGATCGATTGTCCAAACCGTTTCACCTTTGTTTACTGGAGCGATATGGTTAATCTGCACACCTACATTACCAGCTGGATGAGGCCCGTCAAACACGTTGATTTCAACGTTCTTCGCCTGCGTCAAAGCTGGTGATTTCTGTTTTACACTGATGCTCAAGTAAGTCTTGGCAATCTTAGCCAAGGCATCCAATCCTGTCTGGAAGTTTGCCTCTTCCCCTGCGAGAACGAATTCAAAATCAGGAGCCAGCGGATTTGTATCGAAAGCAGATACGAAAATGGCACGAGGTGCGACAGTCGGATCAGCCACTACATCGTACGGACGCTGACGGATAAACGCGAACAAGCCAGCAGTCTGCAGCAATTCCTTTACAGCAGCTCCATCGAGCGCAGCTACGCTCTTTTTGCCGAATTCTTCGAAATCCTGTTCCGTAGCAGCCTGTACGGTAATGCTCATCACCTTACGTCTTGCCCCACGTTCCACGCTTGTTACTACGCCACTTACCGGCGAAACAAATTTCACTTCAGGATGATTCTTGTCAACAAACAAGGGTCCTCCGGCCATCACATATTCCTGTTCCTTCACGACTACCTTCGGAGTCACGCCTGTAAAATCATCGGGACACAATGCATAGAATCCCGGCTCTTTTACAGCCACCACTTCTGTAGCAGCCTTGCCTTTCAGGTTTATGTCTAAGCCTTTACGCAATTTAATTAAATTTGCCATGTTAGGTTATAAAAAATGGTTTTCTATTTTGCGTGCAAAAATAAATAAAAAAGAAAGGAAAAAAGAATATTTGCCCCTCGAATTGAAGAAATATTTCCTTATATCGAAGAGTAGGCACAAAATAAGTGTAATTAAAACGCTATTCTGTCACATGGAGAAAGCAAAATTTCCTTAATAACCCTTGTGCTGACGCAGCTGAGGGTTCATATCTACCACTTTTTCGGGAATAGGAAACACAGTAGTATACCCGTTTTCCTCGCCAGCAAGCGGAGTACGGCAGCTGTACGCCTGCGTAAAAACGCCGAAACGAATCATATCCTGACGCCTCCATCCTTCCCAGGCCAGTTCCATCATACGTTCTTTCAACAAGTTGTCGAGAGTAGCGGTTCTCTCCTCCATTCCGACTCTCCGACGTACCTGATTCAATTCTGCATCTCCGTTTTCGCCGTTGCGTACTTTAGCCTCACTCTGCATCAACAACACGTCTGCATAACGAAAAAGTACGATGTCGTTATCCAACAATTTTCCATCTTTAAGAGCCGTCGGGTCCACCTCATATTTCTTCATCCGTGCCCCAGCAGTCTTTTCCCAAGGCTGGCCTGACACGTCAAGTGCAACTTTCCAAGGCTCATAAACCAGTGGAATCACCTCATCGTCCAACATAATCGGACGCCCTGCCAGGTCTTTCACTGGTCCGGCAAAATAACAGACATCAAACCGAGCATCGACCTGAGGCGTACCGTAACCGAAGGTTTCCAACACTTCCTGTGTTGCCGATGCCCCATTTTCACCTCCCAAACCATACGCCTTGGCATGGTTATAATGCCGTGAACGAAACAGATAGATAAACTGGTTGGTATATAACGTCTTGCTCATGGGAATTACAAAAATATTTTCTTTTGAAGATTCATTGAACACCGCAAAGTTTGCCGTATAATCTTCTTCCAGTTTATAACCAGCCGCTGTAATTTTATCGCAATAATGGCATACGGCCTGCCAGGAATTCAACGAACGACCGTCCACTTCGAAGACAAGCGATTTCCCGTCCGGCCGTATTCCGTCCGTCCAGTCATCATCAGCATATACCTCTGCATTCAAAGCCAGTTTGGCCAACAGAAACCATACGACCGGACGCGTCATCCGCCCGTAGTACAAACCTGGCTGATTACTCCGTTCCTCACTCAAAAAAGGAGCAGATTCCGTCAATTCTTTTACAATGAAAGAGAAGATTTTAGAGCGTTTTTCCTGAACAATTTCTTCAGGCTTAGGATTACTGTTTTCAATAAGAGGAACTTCGCCGAAAAGATCCATGATATAATAATAAAACATGGCCCTCAAAGCCCTCACCTCAGCCTGTAAAGGAGCCACCTCTTCTGTGGGATGTGCCACCGAAAAAGCCTGTATTCGTTCCAGCGAACTGTTGCATAAAATCACTGTCCGATAGAGATACTCCCAAGTAGCATAGATTGCCTCATTGTTCACTCCCCAACGATGCAAATAGAGCCCTTGCCAGAAACCTCCGTCATACCAGTCACCTCCGCGAGTAGGCATCATGGCTTCATCCGTGGTAAACGTATTCAGATCGTACACTCCACGACCGGTCCCTTGCAACCCTTGACTGTCGGCATAACCACCCACGTAATTATACAGAGAAAGTACCCCGTTCCGTTGCAAATCCGACAAGGTAGCATAAGCAGTTCCTTCATCCATCCGGTCCTTTGGTTCCTCCTCCAAATAGGCGCTGCAAGAAGCCCCGAGAACGAGGCAGAAAGCCATAAAAACAAATCTATATATTACTTTCATAATGAGCAGATTAAAAATTAAGACTTAAACTAACGATATAGGTTCTTGATAGCGGATAGGTTCGCTTGTCATCCACCCCAAAGGTACCGTCAACCAACGTAGAATTGATGAGTGGAGTCAACCCCGAATAACCAGAAATCGTACCCAGGTTGTTGACGGTCAACGCCAGTCGTGCTCCATGCAGGAAACGCTGTTTGCGGAGCGGAATATTCCATCCCACGGTCAGATAATCAAAGTTCACATAGTCGCCATTCTCCAGCCAATAATCCGTTGCCGTCAGGTCACGGATATTCTGTGCCGGAGCCTCCGACAAGACATTGTAGTCCGGCAGACTGTTCATATTCATATACGTCAGGGCTGTTCCGTTGTATATTTTATGTCCGAATGCCCCATTTATCTGTAACGACACATCAAAACGCTTGTAACGGAAACTGATGTTCGACCCCAACAAGGTCTTCGGCGTGGCCTGTCCCGCCACATACCGGTCTTCTCCATCTTCCAGGTTCACTCCGCCCCCGTTCAAGTCGGCAATCTGGTAAGTATATCCTCCATTTCCATCCGATACGAGCCCTTCACAATGTGGCAGATAGAATACGCCCAGCGGCTGTCCCACAATCTGATAGACAATATTATTATAACCACCATGTAATCCTGCTCCATTCAAGCCAGCCAATGCCGTATATTGTGCCGCACTGATATGTTCTCCTTCATACATTCCGCTCAGCGACAACAGTTTGTTTCGTTGGAAAGTTACATTCGCATTGATATTCAATTCCATATCCTTCGTCCGCAAAGGAGTGAGTCCGATGGAAAGTTCCGTACCACTGTTCCGCATGGAGCCCAAGTTGGCCAACAGCTTGTTATAGGCAAACGGCGGCACACTCACGTCGTATTGATAGAGCATATCCCTTGTTTTAGAGCGATAATAGTTCACCGACAACAAAATACGGTTACCATAAAAAGCCATATCCACCCCTGCATTGAAAGTAGATTTCACCTCCCATTTTAGGTTGGGATTGAGGTTCTTCAAGCTTTCATAGGTCACTACGGGAGAATTGCCCACTGGTGCCACTCCGTTCGGCCGTACCAGCGCCATGGTGGTATATGAATCAATTCCTCCCTGATTACCTGCCAATCCGTAGCCGGCCCTCAGTTTCAAGTTGTCAATCCATCGAAAACACCTCATAAACCTTTCCTGTGTCACATTCCAGGCCGCAGAAACCGAAGGGAATACACCCCATTTATGCTTCCGTCCAAACTTGGAAGAAGCATCCGTACGTAAATTCGCCGTCAACACGTAACGGTCGTTGTACGTATAGTTCACACGCCCCAAGAAAGATACCAGATGCGGCTCCTCGTAATACGATCCTGTCCCCTCCCAAGGTCGAAGCGCTCCTGCCTGCAGACTATGGTACCCTAATTCATTTGATGAAAAACCAGTCGTCGTAGTATAGAACCCTTGAAAACGGTCTTTTTCCACCTCTCCCAGTGCCAACACATCCAGGAAATGGGTTCCCAACCGCTTCTGGTAAGTCAACATTGCATTGCCCAACATAGCCTCTCCCTTTCGGCTTCCCCGGTAAGCTTGCCCGTTACCCCATACTGTGGTGGGAAGAAACTGCGCATTCTCCATCGTACTATACGTGTACGAACCGAAGAGCACCAGCTTCAAGTCTTTCAACAGATGAAATGTCAGGCGGGCATGGGCACTGAAATACGAAGTCTCCTCCCGATTGTCCACATCCATCCATGCCAGCGGATTCGTTATCTGACTGGCAGTAGTAATCTGATTCCATCCCCCCGTAGCCGGATTCGGAAAGTCCGGGAACGTCGGATTAAATGCCGCTGCCGAATAGAATGTTTTCTGCAAGTCGAACAACGTGCGGTCACGTTTCATGGAGCCAAACAGTCCTAATTCACAATCAATCAGCCCATCGAGCATCTTCTGCGACATATTCATATTGGCAGTAAACAGTTTCATTCCCTCATGCTGAATCACTCCCTCGCGATTCTGAAAGCCCAGTGACACACGGTAATTGGAAGCATCCCCGCCCCCGTAAAACGCAATATTATGATTCTGCTGCAAGCCCGTCTGCTCAATGGTTTTCTGGAAATCCGTATCATAGCCCTTATCGAGAATACTCCAACCGCGTTCCGCAGCCAGACGACGATATTCCGTCCCCGACAGCATATTTAATCTACGATAGGCATACGACACGCCAAAACTGCCGTTGTAATTGACTCGTGTCTTGCCTGCCCGTCCTTTTTTGGTGACAATATTGATAACGCCGGATGCCCCACGCGAACCGTACTGGGCCGTTTCAGATGCATCCTTCAATATAGTAAAAGATTCAATGTCGGTAGGATACACCGAAGCCAGCATGGTCAAGTCACCCAGCACCCCATCCACAATAATCAACGGATCATTCCCACTGGTCAATGAGGTAGTTCCCCGTAACCGCACAGACTCCAGCGCCGCCATCCCATTGTTACTCTTCAAAATGGTAAGTCCAGACACACGGCCCTGAATTGCCTCCAGCGGATTGGTAATGAGTTCCCGATTCATCTGTTTTTCCGTAATCTGTTCCACTGAACCCGATATATTCTTCAAAATTCCACGGGCATAACCGATGGTATAAATGGAATCAGGGGGCAACTCACTTTCATTCTGTGCCTGAGCCTGAAGAGAGACTCCCCCCAGACATCCCCAAAACAGCATGCGACAAAAAGCACGGAAAACCGGCTGCATCTCATTCATAGAAAATTCATTTAAGGTTAAAAGGTCAAAAAAGGGCGTGAAGATGCTAAGCATCTCCCGCCCTCTCTATCTTGTCTTTTACAAAGAAAAGAAATTTTCGATGATAAAACAAATCTGCGGACCGATTATTCCCTGCTTGCTGATTATTTTTCTTCTGCGAACATCGGATCCCATGCCGGAAGCTGTATCGGCTTCTGCTTGAAAATGTCGAGCACCTTCTTCGGCACGTACTTCGTTTCCAACACCAGACGGAACATGTATTCGTTAAACCATTCGTCGGTCATAATCAGATGGCCCTGATAGCCGGCAGAAGGTCCCCAGCTGTTTTCCACCATCCATTTCTTCGGCTTTCCATTTTCGTCCAGATCCACGGCCATCAGTGTCATGGCATGAGCCGACATACTTGAGAAAGTCTGAATACGCTGTTTTTTGTCCATGCCGAAAGTGGTTCCTAGCAAAGAACCAAAATCATAGTTGCGAACATCCAACAGTCCACGTTTGCTGTCCATCTGAGTCACATCGCTGGAGAAGTACATCCGGGTGCTGTCTTTCAGTGAAGCAATCGCCATCTCCTTGATATCCTCCACTGGAAGGTTTACGTACGTCCAGTTCTTTCCGTCGTAGCAGTGACGGTCGTAAGCAATTTCGTAACATTTATAATATTCACGCGAAGGATCGTTCATCACCATCACATAGTTGGTCAGCAGGTTCTTGTCTCCATATTTCTCCATGAACGACATCGGTGTGTGATGCTCTGTCTCCACCACGTTTCCTTTGCTGTCCTTACGCACATAATCGAATGAAGTAGGCGGTACTCCAAGAGTCAGCACCAGCATCCGATACACCGTACCCAGCATCTCTTCCTTCCGTTTTTCAATCGTAGCCATCTTTTCACCCTTCGCTGACATATCTCTCAACTCCAGTCCGAACTCCTTCAGTTTCAGCCCGATCAAAGATGACATAGACGAAGTATGGTCACTGCTGTAAGTTTCCGGCATAGCCTCTTTGGGTACCAGCCCGTATTTCGTAACGATATCGGCTACCCCTGTAAAGGTACCTCCGTCGCTCAGCGGATGCTTGAACAGCCATTCTACCGTCTGGTCACTCATCGGCTTTCCAGCCGTTTCAATCACTCCTTGCAGGAACAGGTTAGATTTTTCCAACTGGTCCCAGAAAAAACAATATACTTGTGAAAATTCCAATCCCGGCAAATCATATTTGGCAATAGCTTTGGCGCGCATCACGTTCAACCCGGTAAACAACCAGCAACGTCCCGATGATTGTTGGTCTGCAATTCCTTTTGATTCCACCTTAATGGAAAAATCTGTATTCACTGCCTGCTGGTTCTCTTGGTTCAGTGCCAGCTGCTTGATGCTGGTACCGCCCATGGCATTACGCAAAGCCTTGTCGGCAGCCGTGTTTTGATAACTGCGCTGAATATTTTTCAGCATTTCCGGAGAGATTCCTCCGTTCTGTGCCTGCATTGTCAGCCCGAAAGCCAGCAGGCAAGCAGCCAATGTAATGTGTTTCTGTTTCATGTTTTTATGGTTTTAATGAAAACTACTCCTTATTCTTTTTTAACGGGCGTACAATCTTATAGCCAATGCAGGCCACGATAATACTCATCAGCGGACTCACGTAGTTGAAGAAACAATATGGCAAGTACACCAAAGTCGGCACACTCAATATCGTGGCCTGCGTCATGCCGCAGGTGTTCCACGGTATCAGCGGACTGGTCACAGTCACGGCATCTTCCGTAGTACGGCTCAATAGTCTTGACTCATATCCGTTCTTCTTGTAAATATCCTTAAACATATTTCCAGTGAGAATAATCGAAATATACTGGTCGGCTGTAGCCAGATTTAAAAACAGACCGGATGCCACAGTAGCCGTCACCGTTCCTGCCAACTTATGGGTCAGGTGTACAAACATACGCGTAATACTGCCCAGCATACCGCAAGCTGTCATCGCACCGCCCAGACACATGGCACAAAGAATCAGCCATACCGTATCCATCATGCCTCCCATTCCCCGGGTGGCAATCAGTTCCGTCAGTTCCGGACTGGAAGCAGGTACGGAAGTACTGCTCGACAGGGTGATTAACACTCCTTTATACAATGCTTCGGCATTACTCATCCCTTCACCGGCCACTTCCCGCAAAATATCTGCCTGAAACAACAGCATACACACCACCGCCAAGGCCGTCGACACGAACAGCGTGATGATAGACGAAACTTTCCGGGCAATCAGGATTCCCGTCACCACCGGAACCAGCAACACCCAAAGCGTAATATGGAAGCGTTCAGCCAAACCGTGAGTGAACATAGCCATCTGCGAACTATCCGTTACTTCATGCGAAAATCCAGCCACCGTAAAAATGACCAGCGCAATTAAAATGGACGGTACCGTAGTATACATCATATAACGGATATGGGTAAACAGCGGTGTGTCCGTGACGGAAGAGGCTAAAATGGTCGTATCCGACAGCGGAGACACCTTGTCACCGAAATAGGCTCCCGACACAATGGCTCCGGCAATCCAGCCTTCGTCAAACCCCTGTGCCTTCCCGATACCCATCAAAGCAATGCCGATAGTGGCAATGGTCGTCCACGAACTGCCCGTCATGACCGATACCACTGCACAAATCGCACAGCAAGACACCAGGAAGAATTTCGGATGAATAATCTGTACCCCATAGTATATCAGTGTAGGCACCACACCTCCCAACATCCAAGCAGCTGAAAGCGCACCGATAATCAGCAAAATAATCAATGCCGTACTGACTCCTGTAATGTTGTTCACGATAGCATGTTCAATGTCTTTCCAGCTCACTCCATACCAACCCATCCCGATAACCGCACACAAGGCTGTAGTCAACAACAAACAAACCTGGCTGCCTCCGCCCAGTGCATCAGCTCCCAGCAGGCGAATCGTAAAGAAAAGTAGCACTACCAAGACCAGCACCGGCAACAACGAGACCAGTGGAGAAGGAATTTTCAGTTTCTGTGTCATTTTTGTCAATCTAAGTCAAATATATCTTACACTTTAATACGGCACAAATTTCCGAATATTTTTTCAAATAACCGCATAAATTCTACTTTTATTTACATATTCAGGATATAAAACGCATAAAAATAGAAAAACTATACCGAAATCCATATAGAAACCCCACTTCCTAAAACTTAAAAACTGCTAATCCACTTACAGCACACCATTTTCTTCGCCAGTTATTTGTACTTTTGTGTATTCATTGCATTAATTAAGAATGAGCAAAGCCACGCGCATAAAACAAATCATACGTATCACGGTCATTTCCGTACTGACACTCTATTTCGGCCTGATTGCCCTGATCAGCCTCCCGACCGTACAGCACCGCATCAGTACGTATGCTGCCCGTGAACTCTCCCGGCTCACCCAGTCGGAAGTCCGTATCGGTAATGTAGATTTAGGCTTGCTCAACCGTGTGGTTATCCAGAACGTACAGATAAAAGACCGGCAAGGAAAAGACATGTTAGGCATTTCCCGCTTCTCTGTCAAACTGGATATTCCGGCCCTCTTTCAAAAGAAGATACGCATCCATAGTATACAACTTTTCGGTTTGGATGCCCGTCTGCGCCGAACCACTCCCGACGCTCCGCTCAACTGCCAGTTCCTGATTGACACGTTTGCCTCAAAAGATACGACAAAGAAAGAAAACAACCTCGACCTGCGCATCAACTCCATACTGATACGCCGAGGCCAAGTGCACTACGATGTATTGTCGGAACCTGTTACTCCCCGGAAATTCAATTTCCATCACATAGGTATCCGCGAATTGTCAGCCACTATTTCTCTTAAGACCTTCCAGAAAGATTCGCTCAACGCGCAGATTCGCCGTATGAGCTTCAACGAGCAGAGTGGATTCCGACTAAAAAGATTCATGCTGAAGGCTACTGCCAATCCGAAAGGCATTTACCTGCATGAGCTCACCTTGAACTTGCCTTCCACCAGCCTTTGCATCGACACCCTTTCAGCCAGCGGCGACGTGACCTCTCCCCATTTCCTTTCCGAGGAAGAAACCACCTACCTGGGACGCTTGCACGCATCCATCACTCCCGCTGACCTCTCCGCATTCGTCCCTGCCTTGGAACATTTTCAAGACTCTCTCCACATGGACCTGGATTTTCATGGAAGAGGACAGCAACTCCGGTGTACCCGTTTCTACCTGAGCAGCCCACAGAAAGAGTTGGAATTACATGCTGAAGGAATGATTGACCACAGTTCTCCTTCCATGCCCCCATATTTCTTTGGCAAAATCACCCAAGCCGATATCAGTGAAAAAGCATTTCCCTGGTTGTTCCATAATCTGAAAGGCAACTCCATAGCGGTTCCCGACCTTATCCAGCGGCTGGGCTTCCTCAGCTTTCAGGGAGATGTATCGGGATATCCGTCCCAGATAACCGCACATGGCACCCTTCAAAGCCGACCGGGGTTGCTTAATGCCAACATGACCATGCACACGGACACACTGACCCAACAGAGAACTTACTCCGGAAAGGTGTCTTCCACCGATTTCGAACTGGGGAAACTGCTGGCCAAAGATGAAATCGGGAAAACGTCGTTCGACCTCGAGCTCAACGGCCTGCAATACCGCAATCATCAGCCGGAATCGCATGTCAAGGGAGTCATCTCTTCACTGGTATACAATCATTATGAATACCAGCACATCACCCTAAACGGTGATTATAAACCGGGAGGCTTCAACGGACACCTGGGTCTTGACGACGAGAACGGACAAATCACCATCGACGGAAGTTTCGTCACCCGTCAGGCAGTACCCGACTTTAACCTGCGGATGAAAGTGCGCAATTTCCGCCCTCACAAACTGCATCTCACAAAAGAATATAAAGATACAGATGTGGCGCTGAACCTGACCGCCGACTTTTCCGGGCATTCCATCGACGATATCCAGGGAAAAATCAACCTCGACAGTCTCTCCGTCCGCTCAGCTGACCCGTCACAAGACTATTTTCTCCCCCGTTTCCAGATTCATGCCACTCAGCTGTCCTCGAACAGTGGAGGAAAAGAAATACGCATCGACTCTCCCTTCCTCACGGGAGTCGTGCAAGGAGAATATGCCTATCATACATTATTAAAAAGTATCGAAAGAGTTATCCAAAAGCATATTCCCTCTCTTTTCCCGGCCGAGAAGAAAACCCCGAAGAAAAAAACTCAGGAGCTGAACAACCGTTTCCGCTTCCAGTTCCGCATGGAGAATAGCGAATTCCTGGCCAAAGTGATGCACATTCCTTTTGAACTGCAGATGCCAGCCACCTTGTCCGGCTATCTCAATGACAGCCTCTCACAAATGCGAATCAACGGATCCTTGCCTCAGTTCACTTACAATGGGAAGTACTACGAATCGGGTACCCTCCTCTGCGAAACTCATGCCGACGAGCTCCAATGCCAGCTCCGTGCCGGCACCCTGATGAAAAAAGGAGCCATGTTCAACTTGTCTTTCCTCACACGTGCCAAAAATGACAAGTTGCATACCACCCTCTACTGGGGCAACAACACCTCCCAGACTTACAGTGGAAAAGTGGATGCCA
This sequence comes from Bacteroides mediterraneensis, assembly GCF_016900355.1. Classification (GTDB taxonomy): domain Bacteria; phylum Bacteroidota; class Bacteroidia; order Bacteroidales; family Bacteroidaceae; genus Phocaeicola. The sequence continues at coordinate 16,134 of NZ_JACJKA010000024.1, forward strand.
TCGCCTCTTTCCATCAGGACAACCTGCGCAAGACACTGCACACCCATGTGGATATCCAGCCCAGCCAGATTATTCTGAACGATACGGTCTGGCGTATCCATCCGGCCATTGTCGACATTGCCAAAGACAGCATCGAGATACACAATTTCCTCTTCGAGCATCGTGACCAGTACCTGAAAATCAATGGACGGTTAGGAAAGACAGAAGCCGACTCCTGTCTGGTGGACTTGAAGAACATCAACCTGCTCTACATTATGGACATGATTCAGTTCCATGCCGTACGTTTCGATGGAGGAATCACCGGAAAAGCCCGCCTGCTCCATGTACTCAAAGACCCCGTCATGGAAGCCCGTCTCGATGTAAAAGACTTTTCTCTGAACCAAGCCCTGTTGGGACGTGGCGACATTCTTGCCTCATGGGACCAGGAGTTGGGCGGCGTGCGCCTGAACGCCGACATTCGGCGCGACAGCACCTGTACGACCGGAGTGACAGGCTACGTATCCCCCAAACTGAAAGGACTCGACCTCCACATTCAGGCAGGAGGAACGCCGCTGTCCTTCCTGCAGCCGTTTGTGGAGAATATCTTCACCAATGTGCAAGGAGAAGCGTACGGCGACGTTCACCTGTTCGGACCTTTCGCGGAACTTGACTTGGAGGGAAATGTCAGGGCACGGATGAAGACCAAGATCAATATTCTGAACACCTCTTTCATAGCTTCGGCCGATTCCGTTCAGATTTCTTCCGGACTGTTCCGTTTCCAGGACGTCCGCCTGCAAGACTTAGAAGGCCATACCGGCGTGGTCAACGGAGAACTCCGGCATACCAAGTTGAAGAACCTGAGCTACAATTTCCGCTTCCAGACCGACCGGATGCTCGTGTACGACACCGACAGGGCCACTCCCGACTTCCCCTTCTACGGACACATCTATGCCACTGGCGATGTCCGCTTGCAGGGAGGCGATGGACAGTTGAACGTAGACGGACAGGTTCATGCCGACAACCAGACCGAATTTGTCTATGTGCTGGGCACAGCAGCCGAAGCCACCAATTCCGGCTTTGTCACCTTTGTAGACCGGACTCCCCGCCGCCAGCAAGCTGCCGTGAAAGCCGAAGTCTACCATCCGCTGAACAAACCTGACCAGAAAGACGAAGAGGATACCCCGACAGCCATTCATCTCAACCTGCAGATTGAGCCTGCCGAACGGGCCAACATGAAAATCATTATGGATCCGGTGGCCGGCGACTATATATCGGCTTACGGAACCGGTAACCTGCGTATCAATTTCTTCAACCAGGGCAATTTCCAGATATTTGGAAACTACAACATCACTGAAGGAATCTACAAGATGAGCATGCAGAATGTCATCCGTAAAGACTTTACCCTGCAACCTGGAGGCATCGTTTCCTTCAATGGTGACCCAAGAGCCGCCAACCTGAACGTGCAGGCCGTCTATACGGTCAACTCCGCCTCACTCAACGACCTGATAGCCGACGCTTCTTCTTCACGGGGAAATGTAAAGGTGAACTGTCTGCTGAATCTGACCGGCAACCTGACCTCTCCGAACCTCAGCTTCGGACTAGAACTGCCTACCGTAAGCGAAGAAGACCGTGAACTGGTACGCAGCCTCACTAGTACCGAAGAACAGATGAACACGCAGATCATCTATCTGCTGGGTGTAGGCAAATTCTACACCTACGACTATGCCAATAATACCGGCCAAACCGATGCCACCAGTTCGCTGGCTTTCAGCACCTTGTCCGGACAGCTGAACAACATGCTCTCACAGGTCATCGACAACCAGAACTGGAACGTAGGAACTAACCTCACCACCGGCGAAAAAGGGTGGAGCGACGTGGAAGCCGAAGCCATCCTGTCCGGCCGTCTGCTGAACAACCGGCTCATCATCAACGGAAACTTCGGTTATCGCGAAAACACGCTGCGCAACACCAACTTCGTGGGCGACTTCGAAGCCATTTGGCTGCTCACCAAGAACGGCGAGTTCCGTCTGCGTGGCTATAACGAAACCAACGACCGCTATTTCACCAAGTCTACCCTAACTACCCAAGGCATCGGTATCATGTACAAGAAAGACTTCATGAACTGGAAGGAACTGGTCGACTGGTTCTTGCGTCGCCGGAAATCGCGCAGCAGCAAGCAGAAAAAGGAAGACGACGAAAAATACATTCAGAAAGACGCCGATCTCCCAGCCGCCCAAAAGAAAAGAATATCCAACGATAAACAATAAACACCCAAATATGGAAAAGACATATTATCTCCCTGCCGAATGGCACCCGCAGAGCTACATACAGCTCACCTGGCCCCATGCCGATACCGACTGGGCCTACATGCTCGATGAGGTGGAAGCCTGCTTCGTCCGCCTGGCTACCGAAATAGCCAAGCGTCAACCCCTGCTGCTTGTGGCACCGGAGTTTCCGGCAGCCCTGGCCGATTTTCCCTACCGCGACCGGATTACCTTCGTGAAATGTCCCACCAACGACACCTGGGCCCGCGACCACGGATTCATCACCCTATTGGAACGACACACCGACCCGTTGCTGCTCGATTTCTGCTTCAACGGCTGGGGCATGAAGTTTGCCGCCTGCAAGGACAACCTCATCAACAGCCACCTGTTCAAGACCGGCATGCTTAACGGCGACTACATCAACTGCCGCAATTTCGTGCTGGAAGGCGGTTCCATCGAAAGTGACGGTGAGGGTACCCTGCTTACCACCTCTCCCTGCCTGCTGGCTCCCAACCGCAACGATACGCTTTCACGAAAAGACATCGAAGTTTACCTGATGGAACGCTTCAACCTGCGGCAGGTGCTCTGGCTGGACTATGGCTATCTGGCTGGTGACGACACCGACAGCCACGTGGATACGTTGGCCCGTCTCTGCCCCGACCATACCATCACCTACGTGCAGTGCCTGGACAAGAACGACGAGCACTACGGCGCCCTCCGCTCCATGGAAGACCAGCTCAAGACCTTCCGGACCCTCAACGGAGACCCTTACCGTCTGCTCCCACTGCCGATGCCCGATGCCATTTATGACGAAGACGGGCAGCGCCTCCCGGCTACCTACGCCAACTTCCTTATTATGAACGAAGCGGTACTTTACCCTACCTACGCTCAACCGGCACACGATACCCGTGCTGCCCAAGTGTTGGCCGAGGCTTTCCCTGGCCGTGAAATTGTAGGCGTGGATTGTCGTGCCCTCATCCAGCAGCACGGTTCCCTTCACTGTGTGACCATGCAATATCCTGAATCTGTAAAAAACAACATAGAATCATGAAAAGAACCATCCGTGTCGGCCTCGTGCAGCAATCCTGCACCCCCGACCTCAAACTGAATCTTGAGAAACTGCACCGTAACATTGCTTCTGTGGCACAGGCCGGTGCCCAACTGGTCGTACTTCAGGAACTTCACAATACTCCTTACTTCTGTCAGACAGAAGACACCAGCCTGTTCGATTTGGCAGAGCCCATTCCCGGCCCTTCCACCGGCTTCTACAGTGAAATAGCTGCGGCCTACCACATCGTACTGGTTACTTCTCTTTTCGAACGCCGTGCGGCCGGACTCTATCACAACACCGCCGTAGTGTTCGATGCCGACGGAAGCATTGCCGGCAAATACCGCAAGATGCACATCCCCGACGATCCTGCCTACTACGAAAAGTTCTACTTCACTCCCGGTGACTTGGGTTTCGAGCCCATCGAAACTTCCATCGGCAAATTGGGCGTACAGGTATGCTGGGACCAGTGGTACCCCGAAGGTGCCCGTATCATGGCCCTGAAAGGAGCCGAACTGCTGATTTACCCCACCGCTATCGGCTGGGAAAGCAGTGACACCCAAGAAGAGAAAATGCGCCAGCTTGGCGCTTGGGTCACCGTACAGCGCGGCCACGCCGTAGCCAACGGCCTGCCCGTCATCGCCGTGAACCGTGTAGGTCTGGAGCCCGACCCTTCCGGACAGACCAACGGCATCCAGTTCTGGGGTAACAGCTTTGTGGCCGGCCCGCAAGGCGAAATCATTGCCCAGGCCAGCAACCTGAAAGAAGAAAACATGGTAGTGGAAATCGATATGGACCGCAGTGAGAACGTACGCCGCTGGTGGCCCTTCCTGCGCGACCGCCGCATCGATGAATTCGAGCAACTCACCCGTCGCTTCATCGATTAAGTTTATCTATAACCTTAACTTTATAATAAAACAAGCGCCATAGCCTTTCAGCCGTGGCGCTTATCTTTTTATCGTCTGTCCCAGAAACTCGGTGTCAGCAGCAACAGTACCCCGAACAATTCCAGTCGCCCTATCAGCATCATAAACGACAACAACCACTTTGCCAAGTCCGGCAACGCACTCCAAGAAAAGGCAGGTCCGAAAGCTCCCAGTCCCGGTCCCACGTTACCGATACTGGATACCGAAAGACCAAACGCTTCCTCCAGTCCGATGCCCATGCACATCAACAACAACCAGCACACAAAAATGCAGATGAAATAAAACAACACGAAGGTCATTACCGTAGCAATGGTCCGCTGCGAAGCCGCCATCCGGTTTAGCTTCACCGGCAACACTGCCCGCGGATGCGTCAGGCGGTGAAACTCGTTCTTCACGTTCCGCAACACCACTAACAAGCGCACAATCTTGATACCTCCGGCCGTAGACCCTGCACAGCCTCCGGCTACCATGGCATAAATCAGCAACATCCACGTGAAAGGCGCCCACAAATTATAATCATCCGTGGCAAACCCGCACGAGGTATGGATGGAGGCCACTTGAAACAAGGACTTTCGGAAAGATTCCTCCAGTCCGTAATGATTGTACCAGTAGAGTGATCCCATAATCAACAGGGTCACCACTCCAATGGAAATAAGATACAAACGGAACTCTTCGTCCTTGAACAGATGTTTGACGCGCCCCGTCATACACATGAAATACAGCGAGAAGTTCACGCCCGAGAGTACCATAAAAATGGCAATCACATATTCTATAAAAGGTGAGTTCCAATACGCCACACTGGCCTGTTTGGTAGAATATCCTCCGGTAGCCGTCGTAGAGAATGCATGACATACCGCATCAAACAAGTCCATGCCCCCCACCAGCAGCAGCACCGTTTCTACTACCGTCAGGATAAGGTACACCGTCCACAGCCATTTGGCCATGATACTGATTTTCGGATGAATCTTGTCGTGCGTCACTCCCGTGGCCTCTGCCGAGAAAAGCACCTGGTTACCCACTCCGAAAATGGGCAGTACCGCTATTGTGAAGAACACGATACCTAATCCCCCAATCCACTGCGAAAAACTCCGCCAGAACAACATACCGTGTGAAAGCGACTCGATGTCGTCCAAAATCGTCGCCCCTGTGGTGGTAAAACCCGACATCGTTTCAAAAAAAGCGTCTGCCACCGAAGGAATACTCCCGCTGATATAAAAAGGCAACATGCCGAATCCCGTGAAAAGCAGCCACGTGAACGCCACGATGCAATACCCGTCGCGCCGGGTCACCCGGTTTTCCGCTCCTTTTCCAAGCAGCAGCAGAATACTTCCTACAGCCACATTGATGAGTGTCGTATAAATAAAATAAAGGTAGTCCGACTCTCCATAGCACAGAGACACCCCTGCGCAGACCAGAAACATGATGGCCTCCATAAAAAGCAAGACCCCTAAGATACGGAAAATCATCTTTCTGTTTATCAGGCTGTTCCCTCTGTTGGCCGTCACATTGACCGTCGTCGATATAAAATCTTCCATGTATTCTATGTGTTTACCCTGCAAACTTACATAAAATTCTGTGTTTTTCCCCTTCCCTCCTCAGGAAAAGTATACCGTTCTCTTTCCCAATATTTCCTCATAAGATTTCTCTCAGAAAAATCTTAAATCTTTTCTGTCTGAAAATCAAGCCTTTTCAGATGCTCCAAAAACGCAAGTGCGTTTCAACCCAAACACAAGTACGTTTCACCTTAAACGCAAGTGCGTTTTACTTCAAACGCAAAGGCGTTTTAGTCTAAACGCAAGTGCGTTTTTTCACCCACAGAAAAAACTTATCGCGCATGGAAGATAGAGGCTTTTTCCGTATCTTTGTACTTAAATATGTGCTGAAACCGGACCTTAGAAAGAAATGAATAAAATTCAAATAAGGGTCCTTAAAGACTGAGATGAGTGCTTACTATTAAGCTTTAAACAACAGAATGGAAACCAAGAAAGAAAAGCATTGGTACGCATTTTACGTAAGAATGCATCACGAGAAAAAGACGGCCGAGAAACTTGAAATGCTCGGAGTAACTCATTTCCTTCCCATACAGGAAGTTGTACGACAATGGAGCGACCGAAAAAAGAAAATCAAGCAGGTGGTGATTCCAATGCTGATTTTCATCTGTACGGACGAGAAAAGTCGTATCGGATTACTGCAAAATTTCCCGTCACTGACAGGCTGTCTGATAGACCCGGCCACCAAACGACCGGCCATTATTCCAGATGAAGAGATGGAACAGTTCAAGTTCATGTTGGATTATTCAGAAGAGGCTGTCCGGTTCCAAAACGAACCGCTGGCCCCTGGAGAAGAAGTTGAAGTTTTCAAAGGGCCGCTGAAAGGCTTGCAGGGAGAGTTGGTAGAGTTGGCCGGACATTCACAAGTCATGATTCGCATCGAACATTTGGGATATGCCATCGTAGAGATTCCTGTGGGATATGTCAAAAAGCTGTAACCATTCCCATACTAAAAAAGAAATGCGGAAGCCCCGTCAAGCAAGATGAGGTTTCCGCATTTTTTTAAACTGTTTTTACCCTTTACTGAAAGAACACATCGTCCAGACGAGTGTTGTTTTCTTCCTCGATTTCGGTCAGACGATCCTTGCAAGGGTCGAAATCGCCCGGTATATCAAACGTCTCATCGGGAGAATAGCCCAATGACTTGTCAGCATAAACTTTCTGCATATAGATTCCCCAGATAGGCAGCGCCATAGAAGCTCCTTGTCCGTCGCGCATCGTATCGAAGTGGATGTCACGTTCTTCACCACCTACCCAGCAGCCTGACACCAGCGACGGGGTGAAGCCCATAAACCATCCGTCGGAGTTACGGTTGGTGGTTCCGGTCTTACCACCCATATCAGCTTTGATGCCATACAGACGACGTACACGTCCACCTGTACCTTCGTTGATTACAGCACGCAGCATGACCAGCATCTTATAGGAAGTGGATTCGCTGATGACTTCGTTCACCTGCGGTGTGAAGGTGGCCACTACGTTGCCGTCACTATCTTCAATACGGGTGACAAACAACGGAGCGGTACGGATACCTTTATTGACAAAGGCGGTGTAGGCACTCACCATCTCTCCTACCGAGATTTCGCACGGACCCAGACAGAGAGATACGGTAGGCTGAATGTCTTTGTTCAGCACACCGAAAGAGTGTATCAGGCGAACCAAGTCGTACGGGCTCAACTTACTCATCAGATAAGCCGAAATCCAGTTATTGGAGTTGGCAAGACCCCACTTCAGGGTCACCATCTCGCCATAGTGCGATTTGGAACTGTTTCGAGGTGACCAGGCTTTTCCATTCTCGTCGAAGAGGGTCTGCTCTACATTGCGGACTTCATCGCACGGGGAGAATCCATTTTCCATGGCCAGCGCATACAAGTAAGGTTTGATGGTAGAACCGACCTGACGACGGCCCACCATGGCCATATCGTACTGGAAGTAGTTGTAGTTCGGTCCACCTACATAAGCCTTCACATAGCCTGTAATGGGATCCATCGACATGAAACCGGCCCGTAGGAAATGCTTGTAGTAGCGGATGGAGTCGAGCGGCGTCATGATAGTATCTTTCTCGCCCTCCCAAGAGAAGACTGACATCTCATACTTGGTGTTGAAGGCTTTCATGATTTCGGCTTCCGAACAGCCATCGGCCTTCATGGTACGGTAACGGTCACTCTGATGAACGGAGCGGTCCAGAATCTGCTGAACTTCTTCCGGAGTAAGCTGGTTGGTATAAGGAGCGGTCTTGCGTCCTCTCTTTTCCTTGAAGAAACGGGGCTGCAGATATTTTGCCAAATGCTCGTAAACGGCTTCTTCGGCATATTGTTGCATATGGGAATTGATGGTAGTATAAATCTTCAACCCGTCAACATAAAGATTATAGTTAGTGCCGTCTTTCTTCTTGTTCTTGGCACACCAGCCGTAAAGCGGATTGGTTTCCCAGGCAAGAGAATCCTCATAATATTTCTGCATCTGCCAGCCGCGGTAATCGCTGCGGTTAGGCTTGCGAGCGGTCATGATGCCGCGCAGGTATTCACGGAAATAAGTAGCCAGACCGTCTTTATGGTCTACGGGCTGGAATTTCAAAACCAAAGGCAATGCCTGAAGCGAATCACATTCCTCACGCGTAATATAACCGGCCTTACGCATCTGGTCGAGCACCGTATTGCGGCGCCCGCGCGAGCGTTCGTTGAAACGACGAGGATTATAGAGGGAAGGATTCTTGCACATACCTATCAAGGTGGCAGCCTCTTCTATCTTCAAGTTCTTGGGATCTTTTCCGAAATAAGTCTTAGCAGCTGTCTTGATACCCACCGCATTGTTCAGGAAATCAAACTTATTGAGGTACATGGTCAGGATTTCCTCCTTCGTGTAATAGCGTTCCAACTTGACGGCGATGACCCACTCAATGGGCTTCTGCAACAGACGCTCCATCACGTTGTCGGCCGTAGGAGAATAGAACTGCTTGGCCAGCTGCTGGGTGATGGTACTACCTCCCCCTGCATGCTTCTGCATGAAAATACCGCGCTTGATGACCGCACGCATGAAAGCACGGGCATCAATACCGGAATGGTCCTCAAAGCGGACGTCTTCAGTAGCTACCAAGGCATGCACCAGATGGGGAGAGAGGTCTTCGTAGCCTACATACACACGGTTTTCCTTGCTGAGCGACCAAGTACCCAAAAGTTTTCCATCTTCGGAAATAATCTGAGTGGCAAACTTCAGGTTCGGATTTTCCAGTTCTTCCACCGGAGGCACATAACCTATTTTGCCTTTTGCAATAGCTGTAAAGATGACCGCTACCACGAGCATGCAGAGAATCACAAAGCCCCACAATACATATATAAATATCTTTCTCATACGTTTCTTTCTATTCGTTTGTATTCTATGAAGCCGCAAATTTACAGAAAATCTTTGTAACAACGGCTTATTTTCCGCAATATCCTCTCAAAAGCGAAAAGGTTGTCCGAAATCTCCCCAAAACGGTGGATTTTCTATTTTTTTTGCCTACCTTTGAACTCCGGTATTATAAAAGTAATCAAAAACAGCTAACATGGAAAATAGAAGTTTAGTTACTATCGCCGAACATTCCAAAGAAAGAATTCTGTATCTTTTGGAAATGGCAAAAGAATTCGAGAAGAAACCTAACCGCCGCCTGCTGGCCGAGAAAGTAGTCGCTACCTTGTTCTTTGAACCATCTACTCGCACCCGTCTGAGTTTCGAAACTGCAGCCAACCGTCTGGGAGCAAGAGTCATTGGATTCACAGATCCGAAAGTGACCAGTTCCTCCAAAGGTGAAACGCTGAAAGATACGATTATGATGGTGAGCAACTACGCCGACATCATCGTAATGCGACACTACCTGGAAGGAGCTGCACGCTACGCCAGTGAAGTGGCTCCGGTGCCTATTGTCAATGCAGGAGACGGTGCCAACCAGCATCCGTCACAGACCATGCTCGACCTATATTCTATCTATAAGACACAGGGCACGCTGGAAAACCTGAACATTTACCTGGTAGGTGACTTGAAATACGGAAGAACCGTACATTCACTGCTCATGGCGATGCGTCACTTCAATCCTACTTTCCATTTCATTGCTCCGGACGAACTGAAAATGCCGGACGAATACAAGCTGTATTGCAAGGAACATCATATCAAATACGTAGAACATACGGACTTCACGGAAGAAACCATCGCCGATGCGGACATCTTGTACATGACCCGCGTACAGCGCGAACGTTTCACTGACTTGATGGAATATGAAAGAGTAAAAGACGTGTACATTCTGAATAACAAGATGCTGGAACATACACGCCCGAATCTGCGAATCCTCCACCCGCTGCCTCGTGTGAACGAAATCGCTTACGACGTGGATGACAATCCGAAAGCTTATTATTTCCAACAAGCCAAGAACGGTCTTTATGCCCGTCAGGCCATCCTTTGTGACGTGCTGGGCATCACACTCGACGAGGTGAAAGCTGACACTGAAAAATAATCCGGAAACCTATTCAATTTCAAGTAACTATGAGCGATAAGAAAGAATTACAGGTAGCCGCACTCAAGAACGGAACGGTTATCGACCATATACCATCTGACAAGCTGTTTACAGTAGTATCTCTGCTCGGACTGCAGAATGAGGATGCCAACATTACGATTGGCAACAATTTTGAAAGTAAAAAACTGGGCAAGAAAGGAATCATCAAGATTGCCGACCGCTTCTTCACCGAAGAAGAAATCAGTCGGTTGTCTGTGGTAGCTTCCAAAATCAAGCTGAACCTTATCCGCGACTATGAGGTGGTGGAAAAGAAGGAAGTGGAAATGCCCGATGAACTGAAAGGTATCGTAAAATGCAACAACCCGAAATGCATCACCAACAACGAACCGATGCAGACATGGTTCCATGTAATTGACAAGGATAAGGGCCTGCTGAAATGCCACTACTGCGAAAAGGAACAGCAGAAAGACAATATCAAACTGCTGTAAACCATGAAGCAGGACTGGAAACCAGGAACAATGATTTATCCGCTTCCGGCTGCCCTGGTGACGTGCGGAAGCTGTGAAGAAGAATACAATATCATTACCGTAGCGTGGGTGGGTACTATCTGTACCAACCCACCTATGTGTTATATCTCGGTCAGACCAGAACGGCACTCCTATCCTATTCTGAAAAAGAATATGGAGTTTGTCATCAACCTGACCACCAAAGACATGGCTTTTGCTACAGACTGGTGTGGCGTACGCTCTGGAAAAGACTACAACAAGTTCAAGGAGATGAAGCTGACACCGGGAAAGGCTTCCATGGTACAGGCCCCTCTTATAGAAGAGTCACCACTTTGCATTGAATGCCGGGTGAAGGAAATCGTGGCCTTAGGCTCGCATCACATGTTCATAGCCGATGTGGTCAACGTGAAAGCCGACGACAAATACCTGAACACTGAAACCGGGAAATTTGAACTGGCACGTGCCAACCTGCTGGTCTATGCCCACGGCGGATACTACGAGCTGGGAGAAAAAATTGGCAAGTTCGGTTGGTCAGTGGAGAAAAAGAAATGAGAACCTGATATGATAAAAGAAGTCCTACTCATCCTCATGGGAAGCGGAGTGCTGGCAGTATGTGAACTGCAGGCGCAGGCTACTACTACGCCTATGGTCACGCTGCGACAACCTCTTTTTAATGTGGGTGTAAAAGCAGGCTTCAATTCATCCATGTTCTTTACGGATGAAATTTCCATCAACGGGAAAGAACTGGAACAAGCCCAGAACAACTACAAAGTAGGATATTTTGCAGCGGTATTCTGCAGGTTCAATATAAAAAAACATCACTTCATCCAGCCTGAGTTTTCATGTAACATCACGCAAGGAAGTGTGTCTATTCCCCTGACACTGGCCAATTCAGAACTTTTGTCGGACAACGCGCTGATAAAGAAAAAAATGACTACCTTTGACATTCCCTTATTGTACGGGTATAAGTTTGTAGACGTACATCCGTATGGAATGGCATTCTTTGTCGGACCGAAAGTAACGTGGATATGGGAACGGCACAGTACTACGGAGTTTTCCGGCTTCCACCAGCAGGAAATTAAAGAAAGGCAATATCCTTTCCAGTACAGCGGAGTGATAGGACTGGCAGTCAACGTGTCAAACATCTTTTTTGATTTCCGTTATGAGATAGGCTTGCACAACTCCATTCAGGCCATGTCCTACAATACAGATACGACCGAATCCCCTCATAACGAAGGAGAAATCCGACTGCGGCAACGCAAGAATATTCTGAGTTTCTCTGTGGGGGTTATTTTTTAATGCGAATTTTCATTTTAAAAGAATATATCATGAAACGAGACGATTCTATTTTTAACATCATTGAGAAAGAACATCAGAGACAGTTGAAAGGTATTGAACTGATTGCTTCTGAAAACTTTGTAAGTGACCAGGTCATGCAAGCCATGGGTTCCTGCCTGACAAACAAATATGCCGAAGGATATCCCGGAAAAAGATATTACGGAGGATGCGAAGTAGTGGACCAAAGCGAACAGCTGGCTATCGACCGTGTGAAAAAGATATTCGGTGCTGAATGGGCTAATGTACAGCCTCACTCTGGCGCACAGGCCAATGCTGCTGTATTTCTGGCCGTACTGAACCCGGGCGACAAGTTCATGGGTCTGAACCTGGCTCATGGAGGTCACCTGTCTCACGGCTCTTCAGTTAATACCTCTGGTATCCTGTACACTCCGTGCGAATACAACTTGAACAAGGAAACAGGCCGTGTGGATTACGACCAGATGGAGGAAATCGCCCTGAGAGAACATCCGAAATTGATTGTCGGAGGTGGTTCTGCCTACTCTCGCGAATGGGACTACAAACGGATGCGTGAAATCGCTGACAAGGTAGGTGCCTTGCTGATGATTGACATGGCTCACCCAGCCGGACTGATTGCAGCCGGGCTGCTGGACAACCCGGTGAAATATGCCCACATCGTCACTTCTACTACCCACAAGACACTGCGTGGTCCACGTGGAGGTATTATCCTGATGGGTAAAGACTTCCCGAACCCATGGGGAAAGAAAACGCCGAAGGGTGAAATTAAGATGATGTCGCAATTGCTGGATTCAGCTGTATTCCCAGGTATCCAGGGAGGACCGCTGGAACACGTGATTGCCGCCAAAGCAGTTGCCTTCTACGAATGCATGCAGCCGGAATACAAGGAATACCAGATTCAAGTACAGAAGAACGCCCGCGTATTGGCACAAGCATTGATGGATCGTGGCTTTACCATCGTATCAGGTGGTACCGACAACCACTCCATGCTGGTAGATTTGCGTACCAAGTATCCAGACCTGACTGGAAAGGTTGCTGAAAAGGCACTGGTAGCTGCCGACATTACCGTAAACAAGAACATGGTGCCGTTTGACACCCGTTCTGCGTTCCAGACATCCGGTATCCGTCTGGGGACTCCGGCCATCACAACCCGTGGAGCAAAAGAAGACCTGATGTATGAAATTGCAGAAATGATTGAAACAGTCTTGTCAAACGTAGACAATGAAGAAGTGATTGCTTCCGTACGTCACCGTGTGAATGAAACAATGAAAAATTATCCTATTTTTGCATATTAACTAAACGAAGAGAAAAAATGAAAACAATGAATTCTATGGCTATCTTACTGAGCGCTTGCTTGGTATTTAGCAGTTGTGGTATGACCAATACAGCCAAAGGCGGACTTATCGGTGGTGGTAGTGGTGCCGCATTGGGCGCAATAGTAGGTGGCGTCATTGGCCACGGTAAAGGAGCCGCCATCGGAGCCGCTGTAGGAACTGCCGTAGGTGCAGGTGCCGGCGTACTGATTGGCAAGAAAATGGACAAGGCTGCTGAACAAGCCGAACAAATTGAAGGTGCACAAGTAGAACAAGTGACCGATAACAACGGACTGCAGGCTGTGAAAGTCACTTTTGATTCCGGTATCTTGTTTAACACGAGCAGCGCTACACTGAGCTCTTCTGCCAAATCGGCTTTGAGCAAATTTGCCAACAATGTTCTTAACCAGAACAAGGACATGGATGTGGCCATCTACGGATATACAGACAATACCGGATGGAAAAACAGTACAGCTGAACAGAGTAAACAGAAAAACCTTGACTTGTCACAGGAACGCGCACAGAGCGTATCCAGTTACCTGTTAGGATGTGGAGCTTCTTCCAGCCAGATCAAGTCAGTAACCGGTATGGGAGAAGAAAATCCGGTGGCAGACAACTCTACAGAAGCCGGTCGTGAACAGAACCGCCGCGTAGAAGTATATATGTATGCCAGCCAGGAGATGATTCAGCAAGCTGAAGCAGGCACACTGCAATAATCTACACGCCCTCTTATCGGGTCAATCAATAAAATTATGCCGGGTTTGCAAACCCGGCATAATTTTCATATAAAAGATTCAGTACAAACATGAACAAAAAACGAATATTAAAATACCTTCGCAATCTCGTTATTTTCTTTTTTGCCTCTACCCTTCTTTCGGTCATCGCACTCCGGTTCATTCCCGTTTATATCACTCCACTGATGGTCATCCGCAGCGTAGAACAACTGACTAAAGGAGAGAAGCTGGTCATGAAACATCACTGGGTCCCCAAAGAAAAGATTTCACGCCACCTTCCCATGGCCGTCATTGCCTCGGAGGACAACCGTTTTGCCAGTCACAACGGTTTCGACTTCAAGGAAATCAGTAAAGCCATGGAAGAAAACAAGAAGCGAAAAAAAGCCCGAGGAGCCAGCACTATCAGCCAGCAGACGGCTAAAAATGTATTCTTATGGCCTTCCTCTTCCTGGGTAAGAAAAGGGTTTGAAGTGTATTTCACGGTATTGATTGAACTCATTTGGGATAAAGAAAGGATCATGGAAGTCTATCTCAATTCCATTGAAATGGGAGATGGCATCTATGGCGCAGAAGCAGTAGCCAAGGCTCACTTCCACACCACTGCTGCCAAGCTGACTCGTAGACAATGTGCCCTTATCGCTGCCAGCCTTCCAAATCCTCGAAAATTCAACTCAGGCAACCCGAGTCCTTACATGTACAAGCGGCAACGGAAAATCATGTACCTGATGAAATGTATCCCGACCTTCCCTGAACCTGAGAAAAAATAAGGTATCAGGGATTTTCAGAATCACCCTTCAATATAGGAAGGGTAATCTTATACTTCACAGCCAGAATACGAGTAATAAATACTGTAATTCCACCAATTATCTGGGAAAGGACCGAATCCATATCAGACACCAAACAAATCCAATAAACCAACCCACCAATCACGCAAGCCATGGCATAAATCTCTTTACGGAATATCAAAGGGATTTCATTGATAAAGATATCACGCAACACTCCGCCAGCCGCTCCCGTAATACTGCCCATGATAATGGCAATCCAAAAAGGATATCCCAAGGCATAAGCTTTACTAAAACCAACAATAGTAAACAAAGCCAACCCAATGGTGTCAAACAGGAAAAATGTATGGTTCAAACGAATCACATACTTCCCGAACAAGATAACAAAAAACATGGCTAAAGCGGTACAGATCAAATACATGGGATTGGTCATCCACGTGGGAGTCACATCGAGTAAAAGGTCACGGATAGTTCCTCCACCAATGGCTGTGGCCAACCCTACCACATAAGCCCCAAACCAATCGAAACGTTTGGCTGAAGCAAGGCGTATGCCACTGATAGCAAACGCAAAAGTCCCCACAAAATCAAGAATCGTTACAAACGATGGTATCTGAAAAAAAGTAGTCATAGTAAAATTTTCACCAAGTATAACTCAAACCAAAACTAAGCAATTCCTGCAACTGGAAATAGCTGTCGCCTACTTCACGTGACACGCCATCATCGAAACGGCCATGTACAAACAGTTTCGTAGAAAGGTATTTATTGATAGAGAAAGTAAAGGTATTTTCCCATTCAGCCAAGACTTTCTCATAGTTTGTGGTATAAGAAAGACGAGACTCCCACATCAACATGGAAAAGACCTTCCACTTCAAGGTAGATTCCAGACGGGAACCCCATACGCTTTCCCGTTTATGCCCTTCCTCAATATTGAATTTAGTCGGGTCAACCTTATCGCTGGCCACACTATACAATGTGTAGTTGATCGGGTTAATCAACACAGACAAATTACATATACCGTCTTTCACAAACTTGTAGTCCATACCGAGACCGACGTTCAATTCTGCCGGCGAGAAAAATGCAGAGACGAGGTTATCAGAGTTGGTGTCATAATTCGAGAAGAACTGTGTCTTAAATTCCGCAGACAACGTATAATACCAAGTACTGAAGGCTTTGTAACCCAGCTTAGAACTTAAACGAAGCAAGTCGTTATTAGCCTTGTAACTATGTACCGTATCAGAAGGAGCCGTAATAAAGCCCAGTTTCCATTCTATTTTATTTTCAAACTGAATGCGTTGTTTGTCATCATAGTTTGCCTGCCAAGTAAAACCAGACAGCAAAGACTTCGTACTTTCACCACCTTTATACCAGTTATCTGAAATGTAGTTCTGCGAGAATTGCAGATAACCGTTTCCGCCAAACGTCCAGAAATTAGGCTTGATAACCAACAAATCCTTCTCAGTCACCTGATTAGGCAATTCATTATTCTGCATCATTTCGAGCAGGTTTTCCTTTTTCGGTTCATCCACCAAGACTTCACCATAAATAGGCTTCAATCCTTCCAGATTATCTTCATTTTGTTTCACCAGCTTCGGATACTCCAAATAGAAAGAAAGCAACTGACGATTGACAAACTTATCCACTTGCTGAGAATGACGCAAGTCTTTCAGCTGAGGTAACTGCTTTTTAAGAGTATCCTCTTTTATAAAAGGTATTACCGGCTTCCAGTCCGAAATACTGAATGCCTGCTCAATGGGAGCATCGTAATACGTAGCTGGCATGGACAGCTTATAATAGTCGGGATTTGAACGGATGCCTGTAATCAACAAATAAATATCATCCCAACGTTCCAGCTGAGCATCATAGCCCTGACGGAAATCCTGCAATATCTGCCAGAATTTCTGCACTTCCATCGAGGACTCAGGTTTCTTAACGCCCGTTGCTCTCACTTTCTGAGCTGTTTCCTGAACTACTACAGACGGAATAGTACGCTGAAGCGAGTCTACTTTTTCTTGTCTCACATTTGAATTTGAAGAAGTTTCCAACTGCTGTGCAGCCAACCCACTGCACACCATACACAATACCACAAACAAACCTGTCTTTCTCATTTTTATCTTTATTCTTCAATTTCGTGCAAAAGTACGATTTATTTCTAAAAGAATAGAACTTTAACTAGGAGTATTTGTGTAATAAACAAATAAACCACCTTCTTTGTTTAAATCATCTGTGTAAACTCCCCAGCCAGACAGATATTTCGGTCAAAATAAGGTTTTACCCCCTCCACTTTTGTGGGTTCGGCTTTTTTTACTAATTTTGCAACTTTGAAGAAGTAGTTCTTCACATCTGAAAAGAAAAGCAGTTTCAGGTGATTCCCGTAACGGTTTTCTATCACACAAAGGAAAGCCCTACGGTTTTAGTGGAATTTAATTTTTAAATATTCATATTGTGGCAGAAACAAAGTATATTTTCGTAACAGGTGGTGTAGCCTCTTCACTGGGAAAAGGAATCATTTCATCATCTATTGGTAAGTTGCTGCAGGCCAGAGGCTACAGCGTAACCATCCAGAAGTTCGACCCGTATATCAACATCGACCCGGGAACTCTGAACCCTTATGAACACGGAGAGTGCTACGTAACCGTAGACGGACATGAAGCCGACCTTGACCTGGGACACTATGAACGATTCCTGGGTATCCAGACTACTAAAGCCAATAACATTACCACCGGCCGTATCTACAAGAGTGTAATCGACAAGGAACGCCGGGGTGACTACTTGGGCAAAACCATCCAGATTATCCCTCACATCACCGACGAAATCAAACGCAACGTCAAACTGTTGGGCAACAAGTACAAATTCGACTTTGTCATCACCGAGATTGGAGGAACAGTGGGCGACATCGAATCACTCCCTTACCTCGAAAGCATCCGCCAGTTGAAAAGAGAATTAGGTAAAAACGCCTTGTGCGTACACCTTACTTATGTACCTTATCTGGCTGCTGCCGGTGAGCTGAAAACCAAACCGACCCAACACTCTGTAAAGGAACTTCAGTCAGTAGGTATCCAGCCGGATATTCTGGTACTTCGTACCGAGCACGAACTGAGCACGAACCTGCGCAAGAAAGTTGCTTTGTTCTGTAATGTAGACGAAAGCGCCGTGATCCAGTCAATGGATATGCCAACCATCTACGAAGTACCTTTGCGCATGCAGGAGCAGAAACTCGATGCCACTATTTTGGAAAAGATGGGACTTCCGGTAGGCGAAACTCCGACTCTCGGTCCGTGGAGAGACTTCCTGAACCGTCGTCACAATGCTACTGAGATCGTAAAGATCGGGTTGGTAGGAAAATACGATTTGCAGGATGCCTACAAATCCATCCTCGAAGCCCTTTCACAGGCAGCCACTTACAACGACCGCAAAGCCGACATCCACTTTATCAACAGTGAGAACCTCACAGAAGAAAATGTAGAAGAGAAACTGAAAGACATGGACGGGGTTATCATCTGTCCGGGATTCGGCCAGCGTGGTATCGAAGGCAAATTCATTGCCATCAAATACTGCCGCACACACAATGTCCCGACCTTCGGTATCTGTCTGGGTATGCAGTGCATGGCTATTGAATTCGCCCGTGACGTATTGGGTTATGCCGATGCCAACAGCCGAGAAATGGATGAAAAGACTCCGCACAATGTCATCGACATCATGGAGGAACAGAAATCCATCACCAACATGGGAGGTACCATGCGTCTGGGAGCATACGAATGTGTCATCGACCCGACTTCAAAAACTTATCAGGCTTACCAGAGTGAACATATTCAGGAACGCCACCGTCACCGCTACGAATTCAACAACAACTTCAAGGAAGAATTCGAAAAGGCCGGCATGAAGTGCGTGGGTATCAATCCGGAATCTGATTTGGTGGAAATCATCGAAATCCCGACGCTGAAATGGTTCATCGGTACTCAGTTCCATCCGGAATACAGCAGTACGGTACTGAAACCCCATCCGTTGTTCCTGTCCTTCATCAAGGCAGCTATCAACAAGTAAGTCAAAAATAACATTGTAAAAAAACAGAAATGGACAAAAACACGTTAGTGGGCTTTGTCCTGATTGGAGCAGTGATTGTAGGTTTTGGTATCTACAACCGCCCCAGCCAGGAAGAAAGAGCACGCGCACAGCACTATCAAGACTCTATCCAGCAGGTCATCAAGCAACAGGAAAAAGTACAGGAGCAAAAAGCCGCTGCAGCCATTGAAGCTGCACGTCCCGACAGTTCTTCCCTTTTCTTCCAGTCTGCACAAGGTACGGAACAGTTCACTGTACTGGAAAATGATCTAGTGCAACTGACCTTCTCCAACAAAGGTGGACGGGTAAGCAAAGCCATGCTGAAAGAGTATAAAGACCAACAGAAGCAACCCCTCGTTCTTTTTGACGGGAAGGATGCTTCCATAAGCTTCGGTTTTGAAGGAAAGAATGAAAACATTCTCAGCGACCAGATGTATTTCGAAGCGACCAATGTGACCGACTCTACCGTCACCATGCGGTTGAATGCGGCTAACGGAGGACACTTGGATTTCAACTACCGCTTGCTGCCAAACTCCTACATGGTAGACTTTACCATCCAGGCCAGCGGCTTGCAGAATTTCTTCTCTCCTTCTACCAAGACAATGAGCATCGAATGGAAACAACGAGCTCGTCAGATGGAAAAAGGTTACAATTTTGAACAGCGTTACACTTCGCTGACCTACAAGCCAGTAGACGAAAGCTTCGATTACCTGAGCGAAACAAAGGATGCACAGGAAACTGTTCCAGAAGCACTCGACTGGGTAGCCTTCAAAAACCAGTATTTCTCTTGTGTCTTCATGGCAGAACAGAACTTCAACAACGCCACCCTCGAGTCCAAGATGGAAGAAAAAGGAAGCGGATACATGAAGAACTACTCTGCAGACATGAAAACGGCTTTCGACCCAACAGGTGCCAAAGCCTCACACATGCAGTTCTACTTCGGTCCGAACCACTTCAAGACGCTGCTTGCCAGCAACGATTTGAGCTTTAAGGACAAAGACCAGGAACTGGAAGATTTGGTCTACTTAGGATGGCCGATTATCCGACTCATCAACCGTTGGTTCACCATCAACCTCTTCGACTGGTTGTCAGGCTGGGGATTGAGCATGGGTATGGTAATCCTGCTCATGACCATCATTGTGAAGATACTGGTACTTCCTACCACTTGGAAGTCCTTCATCTCTTCGGCCAAGATGCGCGCCTTGAAACCGTATGTGGATAAAATCAATGCCAAATACCCGAAACAGGAAGATGCCTTGAAGAAACAGCAGGAAACCATGGCCCTCTACCGACAGTATAATGTCAGCCCGATGGGAGGCTGTCTGCCGATGCTGTTGCAGACACCGGTGTTCATGGCTCTCTTCTTCTTTGTGCCGAACGCCATCGAGCTTCGTCAGCAAGGATTCCTTTGGGCAACCGACCTTTCGGCATACGATGATTTGATTAGCTGGAGCTACCACATCCCGTTGCTGGGTAACCACCTGAGTTTATTCTGTCTGTTGTTCAGCATCACCACAGTCTTGAACCAGATTATCATGATGAAGCAGCAGGATATGGGCAACAACCCACAGATGGCTGCCATGAAATGGATGATGTACATCATGCCGGTGATGTTCTTCTTCATCTTCAACGACTACGCATCCGGATTGAGCTACTACTACTTCATCTCCGGTCTGATTGGTATCATTACCATGTGGATCATGCGCCGTATGACTGACGAGAAGAAGCTGCTCGCCCAGCTGGAAGCCAACAAGAAGGAACCTTCACAGCAGAAGACCAGCGGACTGATGGCCAAACTGGAAGCCCTGCAGAAAGAGCAGGAACGCTTACAGAAGGAACGTCAGGAACATATGAACAAGAAGAAATAAAAATATCCTGAAAGGGAGCAGAAAGAGCGGAACAGAAAGGCAATCGAAAACCTTTCGTTCCGCTCTTTTTCTTTTTGCCTTCTCTTATTTCCATTTATTATCTTACCTTTGCACGACAGAAACCTGCACAAAGACTCGCATACTCTAAAATTAAAAATAAAAACATGAAGAAAACAGATTTAATGAACATGACTGCGGCCGTACTGATGGCCTCGGCTCCGATGGCTGCCGTTCAGGCAGAAGGAACCGACGCGCCTTTCATCGGCAAGCAGGAAATTACCGTGAAAGACGGACGGATGACTCCGGAAACCTTGTGGGCCATGGGACGTATCGGAAGTTCCTGTGTATCTCCCGACGGAAAAAAGATTGCTTACACCGTCTCCTACTACAGCGTAAAGCAGAACAAAGGTCACCAGGTGATCTACGTAATGAATGCTGACGGTTCCGACAACAAGCTGCTGACTACCTCTTCCGACAGCGAAGGCGAACCGGCATGGATTAAAGGCGGAAGTAAACTGGCTTTCATCACAAAAGGACAGATCTGGGAAATGAATCCCGACGGAACCGGACGCCAGCAGCTCTCTGACTACGCAGGTGGCATCGACGGATTCAAGTTCTCTCCCGACGGCACCAAGGTGCTTTTCATCTCACAGGTAAAATACGGTGAACGTACTGTCGACAAATACCCCGACCTGGACAAGGCCAGCGGAAAAGTCATCGATGACCTGATGTACAAGCACTGGGATGAATGGGTTGAAACCGTTCCCCATCCGTTCGTGGCTTCCTTCACCGACAATAAAGTAGGCGAAGCCACCGACATTCTGGCCGGCGAACCCTACGAATCACCGATGAAACCTTTCGGCGGCATCGAACAGCTTGCATGGAGCCCCGACTCCAAGTCTGTGGCCTACACTTGCCGCAAGAAAACCGGACAGGCTTATGCCGTATCCACTGATTCGGACATCTATTTATATAATGTAGAAACCAAACAGACCCGCAACCTCTGCAAAGAAGATGCCACCGACAAGAACATGGGTTACGACACCAACCCGCAGTTCTCTCCCGATGGAAAGAACATCGCCTGGCAAAGCATGGAACGCGACGGATACGAAAGCGACCGCAACCGTCTTTGTGTAATGGACCTGACCAGCGGAAAGAAAACTTACGTGACCGAAGCCTTCCAGTCGGGCGTGGACAGCTACTGCTGGGCACCTGACAACAAGACCCTCTACTTCACCGGCGTATGGCATGCCACCAGCATGATTCACAGCACCAATCTGAAAGGTGAGGTAAAACAGCTCACCGACGGTATGTACGACTATGCTTCTGTGGCCATGCTGAACGACAAGCAACTGCTCACCACCCGCCACTCTCTGAGCGAAGCCGATGAACTGTTTACGGTCAACCTGAAAAAGAAAAACGAGGTAACCCGTATCACAAAAGAAAACGACCACATCTTCAGCCAGCTGAAACTGGGTAAGGTTGAACCCCGCTGGACCAAGACCGTCGACGGAAAAGACATGCTCTCATGGGTAGTTTATCCGATTAACTTCGACCCGAACAAGAAATATCCTACCCTCCTGTTCTGTGAAGGAGGTCCGCAGAGCCCTGTCAGCCAGTTCTGGAGCTACCGTTGGAACCTGCAGATCATGGCCGCCAACGACTACATCATCATCGCCCCTAACCGCCGCGGTCTGCCGGGATTCGGCATGGAATGGCTGGAAGAAATCAGCACCAACTACGGAGGCCACTGCATGGACGACTACCTGAGTGCCATCGATGACATCGCCAAGGAACCCTACGTGGACAAAGATCGTCTGGGATGCGTGGGAGCCAGCTTCGGAGGTTACTCAGTATACTGGCTGGCCGGAC
This sequence comes from Bacteroides mediterraneensis, assembly GCF_016900355.1. GTDB lineage: Bacteria > Bacteroidota > Bacteroidia > Bacteroidales > Bacteroidaceae > Phocaeicola. The sequence goes on from NZ_JACJKA010000024.1 coordinate 38,832, forward strand.
ACCACAACAAGCGCTTCAAAGCCTTCATTGCCCACGATGGTTTCTTCAACATGGAACAGCAGTACCTCGAAACTGAAGAACTCTGGTTCACCAACTGGGATCTGGGTGGCCCGTACTGGGACAAGAGCAACCCGGCCGTACAGCGCAGCTACGCCAACTCTCCCCATCTGTTCGTAGATAAATGGGATACCCCGATTCTCTGCATCCACGGCGAGAAAGACTACCGTATCCTGGCTTCACAGGGAATGGCTGCCTTCAATGCCGCCAAGCTGAGAGGCATCCCTGCCGAACTGCTGATTTTCCCGGACGAAAACCACTGGGTATTGAAACCACAGAACGGTATTCTCTGGCAACGCACTTTCTTCAACTGGCTTGACCGCTGGTTGAAACCGCAGAAATAAGCCCTAAAACCTTTCCGGGCACCTTTTTTACGGCGTTTTTTCCCTGAAATACGCAAAAAAGAGGTGCCCGGATTTGCATATTAAAATAAAAAGCCCTACCTTTGCATCGCTTTTGAAAAAGACACTTCGGGGTGTAGCGCAGTCCGGTTAGCGCACCTGCTTTGGGAGCAGGGGGTCGTGGGTTCGAATCCCGCTACCCCGACAGAAGTCAAAAAAGTGAAAGTTATTACAAATGTTCGGGGTGTAGCGCAGTCCGGTTAGCGCACCTGCTTTGGGAGCAGGGGGTCGTGGGTTCGAATCCCGCTACCCCGACAAGAAGAGAGGCAACTTATCCGATGTGATGAGTTGCCTTTCTTTTTTGAGGTTTTTCGAAGATATCCGAAGGCCTTTCTCCCCCCCCAAAAAACGCCTTTGCGTTTTAAACAAAACGCAAGTACGTTTCAGTTGAAACGCAAGTGCGTTTGATATAAAACGTCCTTACGTTTTCCTCCAAACGCACTTACGTTTTAGAGCAAACGTAAGGACGTTTTTCCACACGACTTTCCAACAAAGTCTACAAATATCATAACTGATTGATTTTCTGGCACAAGCAAACATCCTGAAAAGAATTGCCCACTCGTATCCAATCCTTCAAGACACCATATTCCGTGTAACCTGCCGCCGCAAACAATTTCCGGCTTGCCGTATTCCCCACTGGGATATAGGCATACAACTGATGGAGGCCAAGTAACCCGAAGCAATGCGATTCCAGCAATGTGAGTGCCATTCCTCCGATTCCTTTTCCTCGTAAGTCTTTCCGCACCACCAGTCCCACTTCTGCACGGCTATGACGCGCATCAAACGAAAAGATGTCAATCATCCCGCCCACTTCACCGGTATTACACACAATCATCAACCGTAACTGACCATCCACAAACACGTCATTCTGATTTTCGGCAATGTAGCGTTTCATCTGATAACGAGAATACGGCCCCGTAGCTGTCCCCAGTTCCCAAAGCTCCGCCTCATTCTCAAACGAAAGCATCACCTCCAGATCCTCCGGTTCAGGGGCCCGAAGGCGGATAGTCTCCTGTGACAACTTTGATGTCTGTTCCATCCTATTATTCCTCCTTTTCCTGTTCCAAATCAAGTTCCCGCATCAGTCGGCTGCGGCCCGGCACACAGAAGAGTGAAGCCACCAGCAACATACCCACACACAGCAGACTGGTCAGGTTGAACGTAGAGTAATACACCGTCAGGTTGAACAATACCGGAGCCAGCAACAGAGCCAGGCGAATTTCACACCAGCGGCGGTAACTCACCAACGCTTCCGGCAATGACAACTCACGGACCCGTCGTACCAGTGACAAGCTGAACATACGCAACGACAACGGTATCATGCAGACTGCCAGCAGAATCCCCACCGTCTGCAAGATGTATTCGGCACGCGCATCCCCTACCCGGCTTCCCTGAAGCAGGATATCCATCTCATACAATACACACCACACTGCTGTCAGTATCCAGAATAAGGCGAATTCTACCTTCAGCAAACGGAGCAAACGAATGATTTTCTTTTCCATGTGTTTCTTTTCTATGAATTAAAGGGTTCCGGTAAATGCCACACGGTTCACAATAGAGCGTCCCAGTGTCACCTCGTCCGTATATTGCAATTCATCGCCGATGGAGATTCCACGGGCAATCATCGTAATCTTCACATCATATCCGGCCAGTTTCCGGAAAATGTAGAAGTTGGTCGTATCGCCCTCCATGGTAGAGCTCAGTGCCAAAATCACCTCTTTGATGGTGCCTGACTTCACCCGCTCCACGAGGCTGTCTATCTCCAGGTCGGAAGGACCGATGCCATCCATGGGTGAAATTACCCCTCCCAACACATGATACAGTCCACGATACTGCTGGGTGTTCTCCACCGCCATCACATCGCGTATGTTCTCCACCACACACACCGTGGTCGCGTCGCGCGAAGGGTTGGAACAGATACGGCACACGTCCGTATCGGAAATGTTATGACACACCTTGCAATACTTCACTTCTTTTTTCAGCGTGGAAATGGCATTGCTGAACGCTTCTACCGTAGCATTATCCTGGCGCAACAGATGCAAGACCAGCCGCATGGCCGTTTTCCGCCCAATACCGGGAAGCTTGGCAAACTCTCCCACTGCCTTTTCCAATAAAACGGAAGGATATTGTTGATTCATGCTTGTTTTCTTTATTTACGGAAGGCAAAAATACGGATAAAATCCTTTGGCTGTATGCAGGGAAAGAGAAAAACGATTACCTTTGCATCAAACAACTCAATTTCAACCTATGGACATTACCAGCGCAGAGTTTGTCGTAAGCAACTCACGGGCCGACATGTGCCCACAGACCCATTTACCGGAATATGCCTTCATCGGGCGTTCCAACGTGGGGAAATCCAGTCTCATCAACATGCTGACCAAGAATCCCAAACTGGCCATGACTTCATCCACGCCGGGAAAGACCTTGCTCATCAACCATTTTCTCATCAACCAGGAATGGTATCTGGTAGACCTTCCCGGTTATGGCTATGCCCAGCGGGGAAAGAAAATGATGGAGAAAATCCAGAAACTCATTGAATATTATGTACTGGAACGGGAGCAACTGACCTGCCTTTTCGTGCTGGTAGACAGTCGTCTGAACCCTCAGCGCATCGATCTGGAGTTCATCGAATGGCTGGGCGAAAATGGCATTCCCTTCGCTTTGATTTTCACCAAGGCCGACAAGCAAAGTGCGGGAAAGACCAAAAGCAATGTCAGCCGTTACCTGGAGAAACTGAAAGAGCAATGGGAAGAACTGCCTCCGTATTTCGTATCTTCTTCTGAGAAGAAAACGGGACGAGAAGAAATCCTGAACTACATCGAACAAATCAACCGCTCCCTTCAGGAACAAACTGAATAGGCGTTTGCATAACTTGTCAAAAAGTAGACAATCAAACAGCATAAAAAAATCCTCCTGCATGAGTCTTTATTAGAAGATCGCATGCAGGAGGATTTTTCAATCCACTATAATGAATAAAGCTAAATTCACGCTCAACGGGAAAATACGATGTTTCCCTCTTTGCTCACATCCAGCCGCACGTTGTAGCACGAAGCACCGTCGGGAATACAAAGCGTAGCCACATAGCGATATCCGTTTCCATCCACTTTCACAAAATCCATGTCGCTCAGAATGGCACTGTTCAGAAAATCAGCTGGAACCACACGCTCAAACATTTCTTTCTTGATATCCTTGGAAAACAGCCGTTCCTTTCCTTTGTACACACAAATATGAATAATATTGTCGTAATATATATTCTCTACCGGAAGTCCTTCCTCATTGACGCTTAACAGTGTCACCCGTTTCTTGGTAGGATTGATATAAGCATAGCCTCTGTAGCGTTCTCCCCCATACAGGATGACCGAATCTTTCTGATACACTTCATTCTCCGTTTCACGCACAGGTACCACCGTTCCGAACGACAGCGTGTCCGACTCGGCTTTGTGTAAACTGACCACTTCCCCTCTCGAGGTACGATAGCGCAAGCTGTACGCTTTCTGTTCCTCTATGAAATAATAAATCGGACGGGCACTGTGAATGGTCATCGTGTCATGACGCACGCTAAAAGGCATGGGAGCATTGATCTGACTGGCATAATAAATACTGTCGCCCTGGATTTTAAATAAGGGAGCCTCCGTATTGTCGTCCAGCCAGATACCCTGCAGCAACTGCATGGCCTCCTGGTCTTCTTCCTGCTTTTCCGCTTCCTTCTGCTGAGGAGATATACATCCTACCATCAGGCCCATCCCCCCTAAAAGCATTATCAAGCCTGTTTTTTTCATGCGTCAATGGATTTCTACATTTACCGGCGGCAAAAATACAACAAATTTAAATTCCAACCGAAAAATGCTCCTTTAAAGATGCCCCACGTAAAAGAAAAATGTATTATTTTTGCATTATGATTGAATTGGCAAAACACATAGAAGTATTACTGCTGGAAAACGATTGTGTCATCGTTCCCGGCTTAGGAGGATTTATTGCCCACAGACAGCAGGCTGTCATTTCCCCAACGGGAGAATTTCAGCCGCCGCGCCGTACCGTTGGATTCAATCCGCAACTGGTAATGAACGACGGACTCTTGGTCCAGTCGTACATGCAGGCTTATAACACCGACTTTCCCGATGCAACCCGCCGGATTGAAAAGGTAGTCACAGAAATGAAAGACCAGTTGTACCAGCAGGGACAGGTCATCCTGCCTCATGTAGGTACAATTTATTATAATATGAATGGAGGCTATACTTTTGAACCGGCTTCCTCTTCTTTCTTTACCCCAGGACTGTACGGACTGGAAACCTTCACGCTGCCTGCGTTGAAAGCACTTCCCGCAACCGAACCGAAGGAATACAAACTTCCAGAAATCAACCGTCCTGCCAATGAGAAAAAACGGCATTTCTCTCTGCGTCATTTCACACGCAACGTAGTAGCTATTGCAGCCGCCGTATGCTTGTTCTTCGTATTGTCTGTTCCGGTAGAAAATACCTACATGGACGATGCCAACTATGCTTCCCTCGGTTCGTTCAGCATGTTTGATGCCATCCGTAACCAGTCGGTAGCCACCAGCATACAGACGACATCACAGACTGCTCCGCAAAAGAAAGCCCAGAAGCAGAAAAAGGCCCAGCGAGTGCGTAACAATGTCAATACATTAAAGCCTGTTGTAGTCAAAACGGAAAAAATTGCCGCAGCACCGGCAGCCCAAAAGGAGACTCAACCTGCGGTAAAAAAGACTGCACCGGCCCAACCGGCAGCCACTCCTGCACCTGCCATAGCTACAGGAAAGAAAAAGGCTTACATCATTGTAGCCAGTCTGACCACCCACAACGATGCACAGCAGGAAGTGAAAAGACTGCAAAAAAAAGGATACCCGAATTGCAAAATACTGGAAACCGACGGACGATTCCGTGTGGCACTCGACGGGTACGCCAACTCGGGAGAAGCCTATAAGAAAGTACAAGAATTGCGCAACCAGGAAGAATTTAAAAGCGCCTGGGTTTTCACTTCAAAATAAATACGCTTTTTTAAACAAATGAAAAGAGTAAGATGCCCCAAATGTGACAATTTCATCCAGTTCGATGAAACCAAATATAAAGAAGGACAGTCACTCGTCTTTATTTGTGACAACTGCAAGAAGCAGTTCAGCATCCGTATCGGCAAATCCAAACTGAACGCAGCCAACCGCAAGGAAGAGGTGGTAGATGAAAAGGAAGGCGTACAGGATTACGGTAACATTCTGGCCGTAGAAAATGTATTTGCCTATAAACAGGTTTTGCCGCTGCATGAAGGTGATAACCTCATCGGACGCCGTTGCAAGGGAAATGACATTGACATTCCCATCGAGAGCAACGACCCGAGCCTGGACCGCCGTCACTGCTACATCAACGTCAAAAAAAACAAGCAAGGAAAAATCATTTATACGCTTCGTGATAACGACAGTATCACGGGGACTTTTCTGATGAACGAAATACTTGGCCCGAAGGACCGCGTCCGTATTGAAGACGGAGCTGTCATCACCCTCGGTGCCACGACTCTGATTCTGAGAGCGGCAGAAGGACAAACGAAAGAATAATCTCCGCTAATTTTCTGAAACAGACTATTTAGGATAACTATATTACACTAACAAACCTTTTACTCAATTATGGCTTTTACAAACAACGTAATGATTGTCCGGCACAAACTGCTGGAAAACCTGGTTGCTTTATGGAAAGAAAATCAATTAGTAGAGAAAATCGACCGCATTCCTTTGGAAATCAGCCCGCGCCGTTCACAACCGGTGGGACGCTGCTGTATCCACAAGGAACGTGCCGTGACTAAATATAAATTGCTCCCGTTGCTGGGTTGGGATATGACCGACGAAACGGACGAGCTGACTCCCCTTTCTGAATATGCCCGCAAGACACTGGCCCGCAAAGAGAGAATCAAGGAAAATATTCTCTGCGTCATCGACGAGGCTTGTTCTTCCTGCGTACAGGTAAACTACGAGGTAAGTAACCTTTGCCGAGGCTGTGTAGCCAGAAGTTGCTACATGAACTGTCCGAAAGGTGCCGTGCATTTCGACAAGAAAACCGGTCAGGCACGCATTGACCATGACAAGTGTATCAGCTGCGGTATTTGCCACAAGAGCTGTCCGTATCACGCCATCGTCTACATTCCGGTACCGTGTGAAGAAGCTTGTCCGGTAAAAGCCATCAGCAAGGACGAACACTACATTGAGCACATCGACGAAAGCAAGTGTATCTACTGCGGTAAGTGCTTGAACGCCTGCCCGTTCGGCGCCATTTTCGAAATTTCTCAGGTATTCGACGTACTGGAAGCCCTCCGTAAGGGTGAAGAAATGATTGCCATCCCGGCACCGTCTGTATTGGGACAGTTCAACGCCACTATCGACCAAGTGTACGGAGCCTTGAAAGAAATGGGTTTTGCCGATGTAATTGAAGTGGCTGAAGGAGCCATGCATACTACCAGCAACGAGGCACACGAATTGCTCGAAAAGCTGGAAGAAGGACAGAAATTCATGACTACTTCCTGCTGTCCATCGTACATCGAGCTGGTCAACAAGCATATTCCGGCCATGAAGCCTTATGTATCCAGCACCGGTTCTCCGATGTATTACGCAGCCCGCATCGCCAAACAGAAATATCCGAATGCCAAGGTAGTCTTCATCGGCCCGTGTATCGCCAAACGAAAAGAGGCACAGCGCGACGAATGTGTGGACTATGTGCTGACCTTCGAAGAACTCCACCCGATGTTCCGCGGATTGGGCATCGAATTGGAAAAAGCCAATCCGTACAAGGTAGCCTACGAATCAGTTTGCGAGGCGCACGGATTCGCACAGGCTGGCGGTGTAGCTGGAGCAGTAAAAGCTTACCTGGGTCCGAAAGCCAATGGCATCAAGATCATGCAGTTCTCCGACTTCACGAAGAAAAATATCGGTGTGCTCCGTGCGTATGCCAAGACGGGTAAGGTAGATGCACAGTTCATTGAAATGATGGCCTGTGAAGGTGGATGCGTGACCGGTCCGAGCGCACACAACGATCCGGTAGCCGGCAAACGCCAGTTGAACCAGGATTTGCTGAAACGTACCCTCAAGTACGAAAACAGCCATCAGGAAGAATAATCCATGAAAGAATTAATAGAACGCCTTTACCGGGAGCAGACACTGGCTCCCGGTGAATTGCGTACCCTTCTGCTGGAGTGCCGGGGGGAAGACCTCGACTTTCTCATGCAAAAGGCACGAGAGGTGGCTCAAAGCCATTTTGGCAATAAAATCTATATTCGCGGCCTCATCGAAGTAGGCAACTGCTGTCATAACGATTGCCTGTATTGTGGCATCCGGAGAAGCAATCGCCACCTGGAACGCTACCGACTGGACAAGGAGACCATTCTGGCCTGCTGCCGGCACGGATATGAACTGGGATTCCGCACCTTCGTACTGCAAGGAGGCGAAGACAACTATATGACCGATGAACGGGTCACCTCAATAGTGACTGCTATCCGGACGGAATTTCCCGATGTGGCCATCACCCTTTCACTCGGTGAACGCCCCACTGTCTCCTACGAACGTTTTTTTCAGGCGGGAGCCAACCGCTACCTGCTACGCCACGAAACGCACAACGAAGCCCATTACCGCCGACTGCATCCCGACAGCATGTCACTGTCCAACCGTTTGCGATGCCTGGACGACCTGAAACGCATCGGATTCCAAACAGGAACCGGCATCATGGTGGGAAGTCCGGGACAAACCGTCGACAACTTGGTGGAAGACATTCTTTTCATTGAGCAGTTCCGCCCTCAGATGATTGGCATCGGACCTTTCCTGCCGCATCACGACACCCCCTTTGCTTCCTGTCCACCCGGAAACCTGACACAAACTCTGACGTTGCTCTCCATTTTCCGGCTAATGCATCCGCAGGCACTGATTCCTTCGACCACCGCACTGGCCAGCCTCACGCCCGACGGACGGGAAAAAGGCATACTGGCAGGCGGTAACGTGGTGATGCCCAACCTTTCGCCGGTGGAACAACGGAAGAAATATGCCTTGTACGATCACAAAGCCTCCATGGGTTCGGAAGCCGCCGAAGGATTGCGCCTGCTGGCACAACGGCTGGCAGCCATCGGATATGAAATAGATAAAAGCCGCGGAGACTATCCCGGCAAGACATTATAACCTACATTACAACTATGTACAAGATTGATTCTCAAAAGGCAGAAGAATTTATCTGCCACGAAGAAATTCTGGATACCCTGGCATATGCCCAAAGCAAAAGCCAGGACAAGGAACTGATACGTTCCATCATTGAAAAGGCTCGCTTGTGCAAGGGACTCTCCCACCGCGAGGCCGCCGTACTCTTGGAATGCAACGACCCGGAACTGGTGGAGGAAATCTACCATCTGGCCCGTGAAATCAAGCAGAAATTCTACGGTAACCGCATCGTGATGTTCGCCCCACTGTACTTGTCGAACTATTGCGTGAACAGCTGTACCTACTGCCCCTACCACGCAAAGAATAAGACTATTGCCCGCAAGAAACTGACGCAGGAGGACATCCGCCGCGAGGTCATCGCTTTGCAGGACATGGGACACAAACGTCTGGCACTGGAAGCTGGCGAAGACCCTATCCACAACCCGCTTGAATACATCTTGGAATCTATCCAGACCATCTACAGCATCAAGCACAAAAACGGCGCCATCCGACGGGTGAACGTGAACATTGCTGCCACTACGGTAGAAAACTACCGCCGTTTGAAGGAAGCCGGTATCGGCACCTATATCCTGTTCCAGGAAACCTACCACAAGGAGAACTACGAGAAACTTCACCCCAGAGGTCCGAAGAGCAACTATGCCTACCATACGGAGGCCATGGACCGCGCCATGCAAGGAGGTATTGATGACGTGGGCATCGGCGTATTGTTCGGCCTGAACACCTACCGCTACGATTTTGTGGGACTGTTGATGCATGCTGAACACCTGGAAGCAACCTACGGCGTAGGCCCGCACACCATCAGTGTGCCCCGTATCTGCTCGGCCGACGACATTGACGCCTCGACCTTCGAGAATGCCATCTCCGACGAGATATTCCAGAAGATTGTCGCTGTGATCCGTATCAGTGTGCCTTACACCGGTATGATTATCTCTACCCGTGAATCGCAGCGTTCACGCGAGAAGGTGCTGGCCCTCGGTGTATCACAAATCAGCGGAGGTTCCCGCACCAGCGTAGGAGGCTATGCAACCGAAGAACTGCCGGAAGAGAACTCGGCCCAGTTCGACGTGAGCGACCACCGCAGCCTGGATGAAATCGTGGCCTGGCTGCTGAAACTGGGCTATATCCCCAGCTTCTGTACGGCCTGCTACCGCGAAGGACGTACGGGCGACCGTTTCATGTCGCTGGTCAAGACCGGACAAATTGCCAACTGTTGTGCGCCCAATGCCCTGATGACGCTTCAGGAATATCTTTATGACTATGCCTCACCGGAAACACGCCGTTTGGCAGAAGACATGATCCGCAAGCAGATGGAAGAGATTCCCAATCCCGCCATCCGCAAAAGAGCGTTGGAAAATCTGGAACGAATTGCCGAAGGGAAGCGCGACTTCCGTTTCTAAATGTAGGACTTAAAGACTGATTAGACGTATGAACGATACTCCCCGTGCCAACCGACTGCACATCGGTCTGTTTGGCAAACGTAATGCCGGAAAGTCGTCGCTGATCAATGCTCTGACGCATCAGGACACGGCCCTTGTGTCGGAAATTCCCGGCACGACTACCGACCCGGTTTTCAAGGCCATGGAAATCCATGGCCTCGGTCCTTGCGTATTCATCGATACGGCCGGATTTGATGACGAAGGCGAACTGGGCGAACTTCGCATCCGACAGACACAGCGTGCGCTGGAAAAGACCGACATTGCCCTGATGGTCTGCACCGACGACCATTTGGAAGAGGAGCTGCACTGGCAGCACCTGCTGAAGGAAAAGAACGTACCCATCATTTGGATATTGAACAAATGTGACCAACTGCCCGACGCCGAGCAGACCATGCGCCGAATTGAAAAGCAATGTGGACAGGTACCCCTGCTGGTGAGCACCCTCACCGGACAAGGGCTGGACGACATTCTGCGCAGCCTCCGGAACAAGTTGCCGGATGAAACCATGGCACAAGGCATCGTAGGCCGGCTGGTGGAAGAAAACGACACCGTCATGCTGGTCATGCCGCAGGACATCCAGGCCCCCAAAGGCCGCCTCATCCTGCCGCAGGTACAAACCATCCGGGAACTGCTGGACCGCAAATGCCTGGTGATGAGCTGTACCACCGACAAAATCGATGCCATGCTGGCCGCTCTGGCTCGTCCGCCGAAACTGATTATTACCGACTCACAGGTGTTCCGCACGGTGTATGACAAGAAACCAGCCGAAAGCCGGCTTACCTCCTTCTCCGTCCTCTTTGCCCAATACAAAGGCGACATCGACTACTACCTGGAAGGAGCCAATGCCATTGCCCGGCTGACCCCGGAATCACGGGTACTGGTTGCCGAAGCATGTACACATGCCCCGCTGGCAGAAGACATCGGGCGGGTAAAAATTCCGAACATGCTCCGCAAGCGTATCGGCGAAAGCCTGCAAATCGACATCGTATCAGGCACGGACTTTCCAGAAGACCTGACCCCGTACGACCTGATTATCCACTGCGGGGCCTGCATGTTCAACCGAAAATATGTGCTGAACCGCATTGACCGAGCCCGCACCCAGCAGGTTCCCATGACCAACTACGGAGTGACCATTGCCTACTTGGCGGGTATTCTGAATAAGATAGATTACTAATACATTCTTCTATACAAAAAGGAGTGCCACTTACCTTCCGGTAAGCAGCACTCCTTTTCATTCATATCATTCATACTACTAAAGATTAATACACCGTTACTCGCTCAATCTCTTCAAAGCGTGGAAAGAGCAGATTGTTCTCCAAATGAATATGCTCGAACAAAGCATCCACAAACGCCTCCAGTTCCTGCATCAGCAGACGGTAGCTGCCACAGCCATCCTGAGGCACGGAGAAATGATTCGTCAACTGAATGATGTGCAAGTAGCGGTTCCCCTCTCCTTCGTGCTCCATCTTCATCACTCGGATAGGATTGGAAATCGTACCACAATGCATCGGTGCCATACGCTGTCCTTGTTCCTTCGCCGCATACAGCTCATAGAGATACGGGAATAACACATTCTCCTCTTTCTGCAAGTGCATCTCCAAATCTTCCAGCGACTCGCTCACCAGTGCTTTCAGTTCGTGCAGCTCCGGATGTGCTTCCCCATGCACACGCTCCACCTTTTCCAGCAACGCCAGCAACTCCGGTCCATTGGCACGAATGCCACGGTGGTGTATCTTCAGGATGTAATCCATCAGCAAGTCCAGCGGCCATGAAGCAAACGGAATCCGTCCGTTCCCAGCCTCTTCCTGACGCGTCAATGCCTGCTCCACTTCTTCCACCGACAAGTTCAAATCAGCACAAGCCTTTTCCAACGTCACCTCGCCATGACAGCAGAAGTCGATGCCATATTTCTTGAACACTTTCGCTGCGGCAAAGTCATCGGCTACAATTTGTCCCACACTCGTATATTTCCAATCTTTCGTTTCCATATTCTTTTCTTTTTTATTGATTACGGGTGCAAAGATAGTCCCCACACTCCAGAAACTTTGTCACCTATGTGACACCAACCTATAACGAAAGTTAAACCCGTGTTCTGCGGAAAAGAAGTGACACCGTATGCAGAAAAACACTACCTTTGCAGGCACGTAAAAAAAACAGAACAGTAAGATGAAAACAAAAGACATGCCTATACTCCTGCTCACCGGTTATCTGGGAAGCGGGAAAACCACTTTATTGAATTATTTGCTGAGCAACCGCGAAGGAATCAAGTTTGCCGTCATCGTGAACGACATCGGTGAAGTCAACATCGATGCAGAACTGATTCAGAAAGGCGGTATCGTGGGCCAGAAAGAAGACAGCCTCGTGGCCCTGCAGAACGGTTGTATCTGCTGTACCCTCCGCACCGACCTCATCGAACAGATTTTCGAGCTGATGAAAATGCAGCGTTTCGACTACATCGTCATCGAAGCCAGTGGGGTCTGTGAACCGGAACCTATTGCCCGTACCATCTGCTCCATTCCCCAGCTGGGCGGAGCCTATACCAAATACGGAACCTGCCGCCTCGACAACATCGTGACGGTGGTCGATGCCCTTCGCCTGCAAAGCGAATTTGACTGTGGCAAGGAACTGACCCGCAAGGACCTGGAAGAAGAGGACATTGCCAACCTGCTGATTCAGCAGATAGAATTCTGTTCTACCATCCTGCTGAACAAAGCTTCTGAAGTCAGCCCGGAAGAATTGGCCCGTATCCGAAGCATCATCCGTAACATCCAGCCCCGTGCAGAAATCATCGAATGTGACTATGCGAAAGTGGATTTGAACAAGATTGTCGGTACCCACCGTTTTGACTACGAAAAGGTAGCGACTTCTGCAGCCTGGATTCACGAAATAGAACGTCCGGTGACCGAGGAAGAAGAGGCCGAAGCCCATTCCCACGAAGGACATCACCATGACCATGATCATGAGGAACACGATCATGACCACGAGCACGAGGCGCAAGAACATGAACACGAACATGGACATCATCATCACGACCACGAGCATCATCATGACGAAGGCGAAACGGAAGAATACGGTATCAGCAGCTTTGTATATTACCGCCGTCCGGCCTTCGACATCCATAAGTTCGACCGTTTCCTGGCCACCAAATGGCCGCGCAACGTGATTCGTGCCAAAGGGGTATGCTACTTTGCCCACAACCGTGACATGTCGTACCTCTTCGAACAGGCCGGACGCCAGAAACAAATTACGGAAGCCGGACTCTGGTATGCCACCATGCCCGAAGACGAACTCATTGAAATGATGAAACGCGAACCCGGACTGGTGAGAGACTGGGACGAGCATTACGGTGACCGCATGCAGAAGATTGTCTTCATCGGCCAGCACCTCGACAAGGAACAGCTGATAAAAGACCTGGATGCTTGTCTGGAATAACTTGAAACGAACTGAATAAAAATATGCCTTCCTGAATCCGCCGGTCAAGCGCATCAGGAAGGCATACTTTTTTCACCTTATATATTATCGACCTTTACAGCCGCTGCTCAATCTACCTCCTGCAACTGGTTCTTTGCGGTGGTATCCACTTCCTGCAACGTGCATTTCCGCAAGACCACCTGCCTTGCCTGCTTGTTCTCCGGCAAGTCAATCCCCGTCAGACGAATATCACTTACCCGGTCGAACACAAAAGCCGGACGGAAATCATCTTCCTGCAAACGCAGCTTGATGTGACGCATCTGAATCCCTTTCACATGGCGCACATAAAATCCCCATGAAGGCAGTTCCTCAAACATGGTAAACTCCGGATATCCCTTTTCATTTTCAGGCACATCCTTCAACCGGCTCACCGACATGTAAGCCATTCCCCGCGTAGCACGGCCCGGATACACAATCTCGATGTTCTCCAACGTCACATCTTCAATGTCATGCCCTGGTATGCCTGAAATGGAACTGGGGAACGGATTATGGAAGAACGTCACCGAAGGTCCCCGCAAGTCATAATTAAGGTCCGGACGGCCAAAAGGCACTTCCACATATACATTCTTAATAGACACATGACGCAAGTACCCCGGCTGGTCTCCCGAGCGATGTCCCAGACGAATAAAAATCGCATTGCCCGTGTTCACCGCATGCACATTGGATACCTGTACATGCTCAATCTCCGCTCCATCGACCGACTCAATGGCAATGGCCGAACGGTAAGTATCCTTTACCCAGATACGGTCAATCTTCACATTCTTGAATCCGCCGAGTGATTCCGTGCCAAACTTGATGGCGCTGGCACTGCTGATGATGTGACAGTTGGAAATAGAGACATCGTCATTCCAAGCCCCCCGGTTGTGCGACTTCAAGCAAATGCCGTCATCAGCTGAATTGATGTAACAGTTCGAAATACGCACCTTCTTACAATCGCTGATGTCAATCCCGTCGTTGTTCCAATAAGCCCGGTTTTCGACATGCAGACTGTCCAAAGTAAGGTCAGTGCACAAAGAGAACGACAATCCCCACGCGGCACTGCTTCGGAGATGGGCATTGCGAATCTCCACCCCACGACATCCACGAATGAAAAGAAGTTTCGGACGCGTATTCGGACGCTTGCGGTATGTGTTATAATGCTTATCCACCAACTCTCCCGTATGATGCAGACTATCAATCGTCAAGGCCAGTTCTCGGCCTTGTCCATCGATAGATCCTTCTCCCATGATACCAATATTTTCAGCTCCTTCCGCATAAATCAGTGCCTGGTCAAAATGGTCATCGTTCACCTTCAGCTCCTTCTCCGTGCTGAAACCCGGATAATCATACGGACTCGTGCTTCCCAACAGCACCGCCTCCTTCTCCAGGTAAAGCATCACATTCGATTTCAACTGCAAACTACCGGTGAGATACCGTCCGGCCGGGAAATACAACTGACCGCCTCCTGAGACATGCAAATTATCGATAGCCGCTTGCAGGCTATCCGTATTCAGTGTTTTTCCATCGCCCACCACTCCGTGCCGGAGCACATTATATTCAATTGCCGTAGCCGTATTCGTCCACGAGAACAGGCCACACAAAACAAGAAACAAGGTTTGTTTTTTCATGGTATATCTGTCTATTTACGGGTAAAAATACACATTTCATCAGACAACCACCCTATCATCCGTCTATAAAATAGCTGTATCCACTAAATTTTTTCACTTAAACCCATAAAAAAAGCGTCTTTTTGAGACACTTTGCTTGCCCCCAAAAGACGCCATTCAACGGCCTCCGCCTTGCTTACAAATACATTCTGTCGAGCAATGACAGGCCCGCCTTTGTCTTGAAGATTTTTTCCCGTACCTTCCGAACAGCTTCTACCGGCAGGCTGTCTTCATAAATATTGACCAGGAAATCGGCTTCCACCAAAATCTGATAATCCATTCCCTCTATACAATCATACGTGTGGTGATGTCCCACCAGCCAACATATCCGTTCAATCTGTGCTTCAGAGAAGGTGCCCATCTCGGTCAGCAATTTCCGGGCCTCCGCCGGACCTTCCTGTTCTTGGTGCTTACCGTCGCACACTCCGTACTTCTTTTCAGAAATCCGGATACCAATATCGTGTACAATGGCGGTCGCTTCCAAAATCAGTTGTGTAGCCGCATCCAATCCCTCTGACAAACCAATCATCCGGGCAAAGTAATGCACCTTAATGAGATGCTGTATCCGTTTCGGGTCACCCTCATTGTAGGTCACCATCCGGTCTGACAATTCATGCAACTGCCAGTCGGCTGTTTTTTTCTCGTTTGTTTCCATATCTTGTAGTTCTAAATCCTCTCTTTATTCATTGCATGCCTCAGCTATGTGCTTGATGATGCCGGGACCTTCGTAAATAAAGGCTGAATATACCTGCACCAGATGAGCCCCTGCCCGTCGCATCATCTCTGCCTCATGTGACGTCATCACTCCTCCGGCACCAATCAACAACATCTCTTTGGGGGCATGAGCCGACAAATATTTCATCACCTCCACCGACTTATGGATGACCGGAAGTCCACTGATACCTCCCGCACCTACCTGAGTCACCTCTGCCTGACTGGAATGAATCAACAGCGAACGGTCTTGAGTCGGTCCCGTGGCAATAAACCCATCCAGATGATGCTTCTTCGCAAAGGTAATGATACCCTCCAATTTCTCCAAAGGCACATCGGCCGGAAGTTTCAGAAATACCGGTTTTTCCAAACGCTGTCTGTCTGCTTCAAGCGCTTCCAGCACTCCTGCCAGCACTTCAGGAGTCATGCTGCCCCAGTTCATCGTATAGTAATCTGCATACCGACTGAACGCCTCATACAAACTTGTAATATCCGCTGCGGCCCGTTCACCGTCAGCCGGTGTATTAGTATTGATGTTAACTCCTAAAATGTATTTTCCTTCCCGCTTACGTTGCAAGTTTTTCAGAACGACTTCTTTTCCAGGATTGTTGAAACCCGTACGCGACACCAATGCATGGTCTTCCGGCAAACGGAAAATACGCGGGGCAGGATTTCCAGCCACTTTTTCCGGAGTCACCGTTCCGACTTCCAGAAATCCGAAACCCAAATCACTCAGTTCGTCAAAGCAACTTGCTTCCTTGTCAAACCCAGCAGACAAGCCCACCCGATTGCAGAAAGTCAGATTCCGCCATTGGAACGGAGCTGCCTTCGGACGATAGTAAGCACGTATCATTCCTTTCACCAACGGAAGATGACGATACACATGAAGCAAAGAAATAATCTGGTTGTGAATCTTTTCCGCATCGATACGGAACAACCAAGGACGAAGAATGGATTTGTACATAATCGTAATTTTTTAGTTTCGTGGCGCAAAAGTACGACATCTCCCTGAAATTCCCTCATAAAAAAAGTTATCCCCTATTACCAATCTTGTTCTCTACTATCTAATCAGCAAAAATGTAACTTACTCATACTTAATAGCAAATTTTACATGGTCTCCTGTATCTAATAACATCATCCAATGGTACCCGTATCACATCTCCAGAACATCGACTTAAACCTTTACAATCACTATATTTATGGAATACCTCCGAGTTAGGTCCTGTACATATATAGACTGCTATCTCTTTATCTGTTTTTTCGTCTTTCCCGCCATTTCCTCCGATTGACATAGTAAACAGTAAAGCACAAGAAGTAAAAATAAAAGATAGGATATAATTAATCTTTTCATTTTGTATTATACATCCAATGACAAAGTTTGTACAAAAATTCAAAACAAACAATACAAATGCAATCGCTGAAGCAAGGAATAATAGAATAGGAAAATAGTACCATTTATCTGTACTGATGTTAAACGCCCCACTTATATAATGTGATGCAATCATTATTATAATCGCAACAAACAAATATTTTAAATAAACATAAAGACAACCTTTGTTTTCTCTCATGGTTCAATATTATAATTCGTTATCATGCTCTTCAGAAGAATTATCAAGATAGTAAAAACTTGTGTACATAAGTCCTACATACCAAAACATTTCACCTCCTTTTGACTCATCATACGTTACAGTTAATGAACAAGCATTTGTATTGTCTAAATAATATGAATATATGCCATCACTTCCATCACTTTCAGCAGATCTATATTTGTTATACTTATTAGACTTTATATAGATTAATTTATTATATGACTCATTTTGTGCGTGATTCTGAAGTTGTGTAATCCACAAGCAATAAGAATCACCATATCTTCGAAACCGAATTTATGGCATCTGAATCGTTCTTTA
>NZ_JACJKA010000025.1 GCF_016900355.1 Bacteroides mediterraneensis
CCCTAAGATACGAAAAATTAGGGAGACGGGCAAGTCCTGACTGAGCGAAGTTTGGGCTTGCCCGATTTTTTTTGCAGACACAAAAAAGGCCATCTCAAATTATATTTCAATTTGAGACAGCCTCTTTTTTCATGCCCTTAAAAGGCCTCTTATTTGGTCAGGAATTCCCCTCCGAATGACAAAGGAAGTAAGTCTTTCGTACCGTTCACCTCGTAAATCGCTTTCTCGCCATACAGCAGGATGCGCATGGGCTGCCGGTAGCGTTGTTCCGTTTCCAGTAATACTTGGCGGCAGGCTCCACAGGGAGGAATCGGCGTGTCAAGGTAGCCGGTTTCGTTGCGGGCGGCAATGGCCAGTGTCAGCACCGCCTGGTCGGGATACTGGGAGTTGGCATAGAATAAGGTCGTGCGTTCGGCACACAGACCGGAAGGATAGGCGGCGTTTTCTTGATTCGTTCCCGTGACGATAACCCCGTTTTTCAGCAGGGCGGCGGCACCGACTGAGAATTTGGAGTAGGGGGCATAACTGCGTGAAGTGGCTTCTTTGGCCTTGTCGATCAGCTCCCGGTCTTGCGGGGTAAGTTCTTCGTATTGCAAAGAGTGGATGCAAATTTCCAGTTTAATTTCTTTCATGGCGGTTGTTTTTGTGGTTCAGTAAACAAATATAGTATAAATATCGCTTTTCTCCCTTCATTTCTGTATTTTTAAGCCTTTGCCCGTAAGGCATCTGTGTTGAATCGCTTATCTTTGTACGAAAACTGTAAAGAAGAATCGCATGAAATCATTAAGATATATCTTGGTGTTCTGCCTGGTGGGGATGGTGCTTTCTTTGGGAGCAGCCCAGCGGAGGAACAAGGCGTACGAAGATTACATCCGCCAGTATCACAAAATTGCGGTAGAAGAGATGAAGCGTTATCACATCCCGGCCAGTATTACATTGGCACAGGGACTGCTGGAATCAGGGGCCGGACGGAGCGAACTGGCTCGCAAGTCGAACAACCATTTCGGTATCAAGTGTGGACGGAGCTGGGACGGACGTACGGTGCGTGCCGATGACGATGCCCCGAACGAATGTTTCCGGGCTTACCGTCATGCCAAGGATTCTTATCGTGACCATTCCAAGTTCCTGCGTACCGGGGCACGGTATGCTTTTTTGTTCCGTTTGAAGATTACGGACTACAAGGGATGGGCCCGTGGGTTGAAAAAGGCGGGTTATGCTACCGACCCGCGTTATGCCGACCGGCTGATCAACATCATCGAACTGTATGACTTGGACCGCTACGACAGTAAGAAGGGACTGGAATGGGCCGAGGAGTTCCCCAACCCGCATCAGCCGTATCTGGCCAACGACATGGTGTACATCATCGCCCGTCGGGGAGATACATTCAAGTCGCTTTCGGATGAGCTGGGCATCAGCAAAAAGAAACTCCGCACTTACAATGAACTGCCCAAGGATTATGAATTTACAGGGGGTGAAATCGTGTATCTGGAGAAGAAACGTCGCCGGGCTACGAAGGAATACATCGTCTACGTGGTACGTCAGGGCGATTCCATGTACTCCATCTCGCAGAAGTTCGGCATTCGTTTGAAGAACTTGTACAAACTGAATAAAATGGAACCGGATGCCCCGGCTCCGAAGGTGGGCGACATTCTGCGGCTGCGCTGACCGGTTTATTCGTGGTGATAGGGGCCGTTGGTCAGAATGGTCATGGCCCGGTAAAGCTGTTCCACGAAGATAAGCCGTATCATCTGGTGTGAGAAGGTCATCTTCGATAGGGAAATCTTTTCCTGTGCAGCTTGATAGACTGCCGGAGAGAATCCGTAGGGTCCGCCGATGATAAACACCAGCCGCTTGTTCACCGTATGCATTTTCCGCTCTATCCAGTTGGCAAACTCGATGGAGCGGAATTCTTTTCCATGCTCGTCGAGAAGTACCACCACATCGCCCGGCTGAAGGGCTTTCAGGATGGCTTCGCCTTCTTTTTCTTTCTGCTGGTCCATGCTGAGGCTCTTGGTGTTCTTGAGTTCGGGAATCACTTCCATGTCGAACGAAATGTAGTGCTTGGTGCGTTCTATATAGTCGTTGATGGCTGTGATATAGTGCTTTTCGACCGTCCGGCCGACCACAAGTAGGGTAAATTTCATATCTTTTTTTCTTTGATTAAAACGGGTTGTCTTTGCAAAGATATGAATAATAATTACCTTTGCTACATGTAATATCACCTAATATTTTGAACAAAATGGACGAAAAAATTGTAAAGGATTTGATTGACCGTCTGATTGACCTCGCTTTTGCAGAGGATATAGGCGACGGGGACCATACTACATTGTCGTGTATTCCGGCGGATGCCATGGGTAAGTCGAAACTGCTGATTAAGGAAGAAGGAATCCTGGCCGGCATTGAAGTGGCCAAGGAAGTGTTCCATCGTTTCGACCCGGACATGAAGGTGACCGTATTCATGCAGGACGGTACACACGTCAAACCGGGGGATGTGCCGATGGTAGTGGAAGGCAAGGTGCAGTCTTTGCTGCAGACCGAACGCCTGATGCTGAACATCATGCAACGTATGAGCGGTATTGCGACCATGACACACAAGTATGTGGAACGCCTGAAAGGAACCAAGACACGGGTGCTCGATACGCGTAAGACGACTCCGGGCATGCGTATCCTGGAAAAAATGGCGGTAAAAATCGGTGGAGGTGTGAACCATCGTATCGGTCTGTTCGACATGATTCTGCTGAAAGACAACCATGTGGATTTCGCAGGTGGCATCGACAAGGCGATTACTCGTGCCAAGGAATACTGCAAGGAAAAAGGCAAGGACCTGAAGATTGAAATCGAGGTACGCAACTTCGACGAATTGCAACAGGTACTCGACTTGGGTGGAGTAGACCGTATCATGCTCGACAACTTCACGCCGGAGGATACCCGCAAGGCCGTGGAAATGGTGGGCGGACGTGTGGAACTGGAATCTTCCGGTGGCATTACGTTTGACACGCTGCGCGACTATGCGGAGTGTGGAGTAGACTATATTTCCGTGGGTGCGTTGACCCATTCTGTCAAAGGTTTGGATATGAGCTTCAAGGCTTGTTGAAGCTGTAGTGACAGAAAATGAGTCTGCCGCTTCTTTGAATAAAGTAACTACCAACTAAAAATAGAGGAGAATGATGAAAAAAAGTATTTTATGGAAAAGTATGCTGGTTCTGGCATTGTGTTTTGCTGGAACAGCCAATGGAATGGCACAAGACCTGAAATCAATTCTTTCGGGTGTGGTAGGTGCTGTAGCCAATAAAGTGACTGGTGAAAGTACTTCTCTGACGGGTACCTGGGCTTATTCAGGACCTGACTGTAAGTTTGAAAGCGACAATCTGCTGGCCAAAGCTGGTGGTGAAGTGGCAGCCAAGAAAGTGGAAGAAAAAATGAGCGGTGTACTGGAAAAGTTAGGATTCAAAGAGGGGGCTACTTATACTTTCAATGAAGACAGTACGTATACTTCTGTCATCGGTGGAAAAACAGTCAGCGGTACTTACAGCTATAATGCCGACACCAAGGAGTTGACGATGAAAACACGTCTGGGATTGAAGGTAAATGCTACGGTTTCCAAAGGGCTTACCGGCAATACGATGAGTCTGCTGTTCAAGGCCGACAAGCTGATGTCGTTGGCACAAACCATTACGGGTGCGGTAGCCAGCAAGTCTTCTAATTCGGCTGTCAGTACAGCCAGCTCGCTGTTAGGGCAGTATGATGGCTTACAACTGGGGGTACAGTTGACAAAGCAGTAACTCTGTTTGTAGACGAATAAGAAAAGAAGAAGCATGGATGCGGAGAGAATTTCTCTCGGAATCCATGCTTCTTTTTTGTTTTCAGATGCATCCCTTGCTGGAGGGAATCTCAAAATGATGGATGTCGCGCCGCACAGCCATTTTGATGCTGCGGGCCAGTGCTTTGAAAATACCTTCAATCTTGTGGTGCTCGTTAGTGCCTTCTGCCTTGATGTGCAGGTTCATGCGGGCCGAGTCACTCAGCGACTTGAAGAAATGAAGAAACATTTCGGTAGGCATGTCGCCGATTTTTTCGCGGGTGAAGGTCGCATCCCATACCAGCCAGGGCCGTCCGCCGAAGTCGAGAGCCACCATGCACAGGCAGTCGTCCATAGGCAGGCAGTAGCCGTAGCGTTCAATGCCTCGTTTGCTTCCGAGGGCCTGATACAGACATTCTCCCAAGGCGATGGCCGTGTCTTCGATGGTGTGGTGCTCGTCCACGTTCAGATCACCGTCCACGTGTATGTCGAGGTCGATGCCGCCATGCTTGCCAATCTGCTCCAGCATGTGGTCGAAGAAACCCAGTCCCGTGTCAATGTGGCAGGTGCCGTTGCCGTCCAGGTTGAGGCGGATACGGATGTCGGTTTCCTTGGTCTTCCGGCACACCTCTGCGATTCGTTCGCCGGCAAAGAGGAACTCCGCCACGCGGTCCCAGTCGGTGGTGGCCAGCACACAAGTGTCCTCCAGTCCGCTGCCGGCCAATATACTTTTATCCGGTTGCAGCAGGATGGCCTTGCAGCCCAGGTTCTGGGCCAGTTGCACATCCGTGGCCCGGTCGCCGATGACAAAGCTGCCCGGCAAGTCATAGTCCGGATTTTGCAGGTAAGCCGTCAGCATGCCTGTGCGGGGCTTGCGGGTAGGCGCATTGTCTTCCGGAAAGCTCCGGTCAATCAGAATATTGTCGAACTCGATGCCCTCGTTCTTGAAAGACTGGAGCATCAGGTTGTGTACGGGCCAGAAAGTCTCTTCAGGAAAAGAAGGCGTACCCAGTCCGTCCTGATTGGTTACCATGACCAGCTCAAAATCCAGTTTTTGCCGGATGAAATACAGGTTGCGGAACACCTTGGGATAAAACTCCAGCTTCTCGAAGGCATCCAACTGATAATCTACGGGCGGTTCGATGACGAGGGTTCCGTCGCGGTCGATAAATAAGACTTTCTTTTTCATGCTTCGTCCTCCTTGTAGTTTTTCAGGGCCTCCAGCAGCGCATCATTCTCCGGATGCGTACCGATGGTGATGCGCAGACAGTTGTGGCACAAGGCCACGTTGCTCCGGTTGCGGACGATGATGCCTTTGTCTACCAGGTAGTCGTAGATTTTCTTGGCATTGCTCACCCGGGTGAGGAAGAAATTCGCATCGGTGGGGTAGATGTGCTCGCAGCACGGAAGTTTCTCAAATTCAGTCATCAGGCGGGTACGTTCTTTCAACAGGGAAGCCACCCATTGCTGTACCTGATAATGCTTTTCAATCATCCGGATGGCTTCCTGCTGTGTCAGCCGGTTCACATTGTAAGGATACTTGATTTTGTTCAGCAAATCAATGATTTCCTTGGAGGCGAACGCCATGCCCAGACGGATGGCCGCACAGCCCCAGGCCTTTGAGAAGGTCTGCAGGATAATCAGGTTCGGGAACTCGTCGAGCTGTTGCAAGAACGACGGCTGGTCGGAGAAATCCGCATACGCCTCGTCCACGATGACCAGCCCTTCGAACTGCCGGAGCAGGGTCAGAATCTCTTCCCGGCACAAGTTGTTGCCCGTCGGGTTGTTGGGCGAGCAGAGGAAAATCAGTTTGGTATGCTCATCGGCAGCCGCCAGTAGGTCGGCAGCCTTGAACTGGAAATTCGCATCGAGCTGCACCTTGCGGTACTCCACGTCGTTGACATCAGCACAGACCTGATACATGCCGTAGGTCGGCTCGATGGCCACTACGTTGTCAATGTCCGGACGGCAGAACGCCCGGAAAGGAAGGTCGATGGCTTCGTCGCTGCCGTTGCCCAGGAAGATATGCTCGGGCGATACCTTCTTGATACGCCCGATCAGTCCCTTCAGTTCCCGTTGCAGCGGGTCCGGGTACCGGTTGTTGGGAGTGTTGTAAGGATTCTCGTTGGCATCCAGAAACACCGATGCCTCTTTTCCGCTATATTCGTCGCGTGCCGAAGAGTAAGGCTTCAAGGCCCAGATGTTCGGCCGCGTAAGTTCTTTCAATGGTTTCATGATTCTTTCTTTAAACGTACGGAGATTGCATTTTTGTGGCCGTCCAGCTGCTCGTTGGCCGCCATCACCTCAATGGCCGGGCCAATCATGGCGATGCCTTCGGGCGTGATTTCCTGAAATGTGATTTTGCGGATGAAGCTGTCCAGACTTACCCCGCTGTACGCTTTGGCATAGCCGTTGGTCGGCAGCGTGTGGTTGGTGCCCGAAGCATAGTCGCCCGCACTTTCCGGCGAATAATATCCTAAGAATACAGAGCCTGCATTGACAATCCGTTCGCTGACTTCCAGGTAGTCCTTGGTTTCGATAATCAGGTGCTCCGGTGCATATTCGTTGACCATGGCCACTGCCTCGTCCATGTCTTTTACCAGAATCAGTTTGCTGGCTGCGAGGGAGCGGCTGGCGATTTCCTTACGCGGCAACACGTCCAACTGGCGTTCTACCTCTTGCATGGTCGCTTTTAGTAAGGTTTCGCTCGTGGTAATCAGGAGGGCCTGACTGTCTACGCCGTGTTCCGCCTGGGAAAGCAGGTCGGCTGCCACGAAGGTCGGGTTGGCGGTTTCATCGGCCAGTACCGCTACTTCCGACGGACCTGCCGGCATGTCGATGGCCACGTCGCGCAGGGAAACCTGCTGCTTGGCCGCCGTGACATACTGATTGCCCGGACCGAATATCTTGTATACTTTCGGAATACTTTCCGTGCCGTAGGCCATAGCTCCGATGGCCTGTACGCCCCCTGCCTTGAAGATACGGCTGATACCCGCCAGTTTGGCGGCATACAGGATGGCCGGATGAATCTTTCCTTCTTTATTGGGTGGGGTACAGAGAATGATTTCCTTGCAGCCCGCAATCTGTGCCGGAGTGGCCAGCATCAGCACGGTCGAGAAGAGGGGAGCCGTTCCGCCGGGAATGTACAGTCCCACCTTCTCAATGGGGACCGCCTTCTGCCAGCAAGTGACGCCCGGCAGGGTGGTAATCTTTTTCCCTTGGAACACCTGTGCCGCGTGGAAGGTGTGGATGTTCTTGTAGGCCAGTGTGATGGCCGCTTTCAGTTCGATGCTGACCTTCTTGTCGGATTCGGCGATTTCCGTTTCGCTTACTTGCAAGGAGTCCAGCCGTACCTTGTCGAATTTCTCTTCATACTCCCGCACGGCCTTGTCGCCTTCAAACTTGATGCGGTTCAATATTTCGAGTACCGTCTCCCGCAGCGATTCTGTCTGGAGAGTAGGCCGTTTCAGCAAGTCGGCCCATGTACTTTTCTCAGGATAAGTAATGATGTTCATAGTAGCATTTGGTGTGAAATGATTCAACGGTTAAAGTATCATTTTCTCGATGGGAAGCACCAGGATACCCTGTGCCCCGATGGCCTTCAGTTTGCCGATGATTTCCCAGAAACGTTTCTGGTCGATGACGGTGTGGATGCTGCTCCATCCCTCCGTGGCCAGCGGCATGATGGTGGGACTCTTGATGCCCGGCAGTACCTCCACGATGTCATTTACCTTGTCAGTAGGCACGTTCATCAGCACATACTTCTTGTCTTCGGCTGTCTTCACGGCATCGATGCGGAACAACAGCTCCTGAAGGATTTCCTTCTTTTCTGCCGACAGGTTCTTGTTGCCGATAAGCAAGGCCTCACTCTTCATCACCACTTCCACTTCTTTCAGATTGTTGCTGATGAGGGTCGAGCCCGAGCTGACGATGTCGAAGATGGCATCTGCCAATCCGATGGCCGGAGATATTTCCACCGAGCCTGTGATGACATGGATGTCCGCCTCAATCTGCTGCTCGTCCAGGAAGTTCTTCAGAATGTGCGGGTAGGAGGTGGCAATCTTCTTGTGGTTGAACCACTGCAGCCCGTTGTATTCGGTTTCTTTATGGATGGCCAGCGAGAGACGGCATTTACTGAATCCCAGCCGGTGAACGATTTCAGCTTCTTCGGCACGTTCCACGAACTCGTTTTCTCCTACGATACCCAGGTCGGCCACGCCGTTGGCCACGCACTGCGGAATGTCGTCATCGCGCAGGAAGAGCACCTCCACGGGGAAGTTGGTAGATTGTGTCAGCAAAGTACGTTTGGAAGTAGACAGCTTGATGTCGGCTTCTGTGAATAGGGCCATTGTGTCTTCAAACAAACGCCCTTTGGATTGTACGGCAATTCTTAACATGTTCTTTTTCGGTTAAAAGTGTCCAAATAAAAAAGGCTTACCGAGGATGATTCCTAACGGCAAGCCTTTTTGTTATCTTATCTCTTCTCTGTAACTACACGCCTTCTCAGCCTACCGTGTGAACCGTTAGGAAATGATGATGGCGATGATGTACAGTGTTTAAAATCATATTTTCTTTCTTTTGTTGCGACAAAATTATAAGATAAGATTTGAAAAAGCAAATATTTATCAGAAAAAAGTCGGTTTTGCTGTCAGTTTTATAAATTCTCCACCTCTTTTTCCGTATAGCAGCCCTTGAAGCACATTTCCTTTTCCGCTTTTTCCTTCGAGAAGAGGTAATACGTACACACGGCTTTGGTGCAAAGCTGGTCGTGCTCGTCGAAGATAGCCGCTTCGATGAACGCGAAGTTCCGTTTTACTTCTTTCAGCCGGGCCCGGAGCGTGAGATGCGAGTCGGTGGTATGTACCGGCTTCAGGTAGTGCGTTTCCATGCGGGAAGTCACCCCCGAGGTCTGCATCTTGCGGGCGATGACCCAGGCACAGATTTCGTCGAGCATTGTGGCCTGTATGCCCCCGTGCAGGGTGTTCACCCAGCCCTGGAAGCGGGTCTCCGGTTTCCACAGGCACACAATCTCTTCTCCGTCTTCGTAAAACTCCATTTTCAGTCCGTCCTCGTTGTGGGGAGCACATCCGAAACAGAAGTATCCTTCTATTCCTTCCCAGGGATTGATAATCTTTTCCATGTGCGTCGAGGTTGGAAGGTTAGAGGGTATAGTCCACGCAGGCCCGGTTTTCCTTGGCCTCTTTCAGAATACCCGCTGCAGCCACGTGGGCCGGATGGATAGAATAGGCTTTTACGTCGTCGAGGGTGTCGAAACTGCTGTCCAGGCAGATGTCCCATGTCTCTGCCGGGTTTTCGTTCAGTCCCACATGGATGTCGCGGATAAAAGAAATGGTAGCCGGAAGGGCTTCAATAGCATCCTTGAAACGGTACATGATGTCGGTTTTCTCTGCCGGAGCAAGAGATTCTTTCAGTTTGAATAGAACAATGTGTTTGACCATGTTTGTTTGTTTTTATGATTTTACTATTTTTGTGTATTGCAAATATAGAAATTAATTATTGAAACAAGTTATGATTATTATTGGAATTGCAGGAGGAACAGGCTCCGGGAAAACAACTGTGGTGCGACGGATTGTAGAAAGTCTGTCGGAAAACGAAGTGGCAGTGCTTCCGCTCGACTCTTATTATAAGGATAGCAGCCATGTGCCGGTGGAAGAACGGCAGAACATCAACTTCGACCATCCCTCTGCCTTCGACTGGGACTTGCTCTCGAAGCATGTGGATATGCTGCGCCGGGGGGAAGCCATCGAACAGCCCGTGTATTCCTACCTGACTTGTACCCGCCAGAAAGAGACTATTCATGTGGAGCCGCGCAAGGTGGTCATCATCGAGGGAATTCTTGCCTTGAGCGACCGGCGTCTCTGCAAGCAGATGGACCTGCGCATCTTTGTGGATGCCGACCCTGACGAACGTCTGATTCGCGTCATCCAGCGGGATGTGATTGAACGTGGCCGTACGGCGGAGGCCGTGATGGACCGTTATGTGCGGGTGCTGAAACCCATGTACCTGGAGTTCATCGAGCCGGCCAAGCGGATTGCCGACCTGATTATCCCGCAGGGAGGACATAACGAAAAAGCCATTGAGATTTTGAAAATGTATATCGAAAAAATTGTCGACCGATGAAAACCTGGATCGGATGTCTGGTAGGGGCGATGGTGCTGCTGCTCTTTTCCTGTCAGTCGGAGAAGAAGGCGGAGGAAGTGGCCGTTGACTTGCCGCAGATACTGGAGAAGAAAGAGCTGGTGGTACTCACGGTCAACAGTTCCGTGTCGTACTTTAATTATCGCGGCGAGCCCATGGGATTCCAGTACGAACTGGCCCAGCAGTTTGCCAAGTCGCTCGGCGTGACCCTGAAGGTGAAGGTGGTGAAAGACGAAGAAGGGCTGGTGGACAGTCTGCTCAGTGGGGCAGGCGACCTGGTGGCCTATAACCTCATCATGACCAACGCCCTGAAAGACAGTCTGATTTATTGCGGGGAGGAAGACATCACCCGCCAGGTCATCGTGCAACGGCGCGGAAAGGAAGCCCTGAAGGACGTGACGGAACTGGTGGGGAAGAAGGTCTATGTCAATTCCGGAAAATACCGCACCCGGCTGGAGAACCTGAACCGGGAGTTAGGAGGTGGCATCGACATCTGTGAGGTCTCCTCCGACAGTGTCTCGTCGGAAGACCTGATTACGTGGGTGGCGGAGGGCCGTATCGACTATACGGTGGCCACCGACGAAATCGCCAAAATCAACCGAACTTATTATCCGGTGCTGGACATCAAGCTGGCCATCAGCTTTGACCAGCGTTCATCGTGGGCCGTGCGCAAGACCTCGCCCCAGCTGGCCGCCGCGGCTGATAAGTGGCACCGTGAGAACATCAATTCACCGGAGTTCCGAGCCAGTGCCCGCCGTTATTTCGAACTGGCCAAGCGTCCTTCGCACGGGTCCATCCTTTCCGTAAAAGATGGCAAGATTTCCCATTACGATGCACTGTTTCGACGCTATTCCAAGGAAATCGGGTGGGACTGGCGACTGCTGGCCTCCTTGGCCTATACGGAATCGAACTTCAATCCGAATGTCATCTCTTGGGCCGGTGCCAGGGGGTTGATGCAGCTGATGCCTGCTACGGCTCGTGCCATGGGGGTGCCGCCCGGTAAGGAGCAGGACCCGGAAGAGAGCATCAAGGCCGCGGTGAGATACATCGCTCAAATGCAGCGCACGTTCAGCAAAGTAACCGACAAGGAGGAGCAGGAAAAGTTCATCCTGGCCGCCTACAACTGCGGAATAGGCCATGTGACCGATGCTATGGCCCTGGCCGAGAAGTATGGGCGCAACCGTTACCTGTGGGAACACCACGTGGCCCATTATATGCTGCTTAAGAGCAACAAGGAATACTATCAGGACCCTGTCTGCAAGAATGGTTATCTCCGCGGCAGTGATACTTATGAGTTCGTGCGGGAGATTCTGGCGCGGACGGAGCTTTACAAACGGAAAATCAAGAAATAGGAGGCTCTGCGTGAAAGTATTATATGGCTTGAGCGTTTTCTGCTTTTGAGTCTTTGGGGGGTATGCTGAATCCAATCGGTTTTTTCCCTTCGTTTTCTTGTATTTTATCAATGGTTATTTCCAGCATGGCATCTACCGTTGATTTCAGGTCCGTGAAATATGTATAGAATAGAGTCAGCAACATATCTTTGTTGGTGAAATAGAAATGGGTATCTACCGTTACCTGATCATTGAAACACTTCACAACGGCATGTCTGATTTCGTCTGTATTTACTTTGTCTGCAATGAAAGTCTTTTGTGAGAGATTCAGTTTCTGATAATCTTCGTCTGCAAGTTGGAAATCAATGTAGCAGCAGGGGTATTCCTCGTTCAATCTGAACTCAACGGAATATTTGTAGTCTTCATAAGTGAATTGGATGTTTCCTTCTACTATTTCATTTTGAATACCTTCATCCGTGAGATACGAAACAATGGTTGTACGGATTTTTTTAATGTTGTGTTTGAATTGGAATTTTTTCCAAACAGATAAGATGGCTTTATTCATAGTGCATTTATTTAAATGTTCTTTTTGTAAATATCGTATTTATGGAAGAATATGTAGAAGCTTGTTTTAGATAAAATGAAGAGGAAAGGTGAATCGTATCAAATAAGCTGTT
Source organism: Bacteroides mediterraneensis (assembly GCF_016900355.1). Lineage (GTDB taxonomy): Bacteria > Bacteroidota > Bacteroidia > Bacteroidales > Bacteroidaceae > Phocaeicola. The sequence continues at coordinate 11,967 of NZ_JACJKA010000025.1, forward strand.
TTTGGTACGATTCTTCCTTTCCATTTTCATAGTGATAGAGTGAACGATGCGTTCATAATTCTTCTGATAGAATCTATCTCCTGGTGGATAGGCTTATCCGGCAGAAATGATTTTTCCTAAGATTTTGAGAATGAGGTTGACCTTTTTGACTTTTTTGGTCTCTTGATCTTGTTCGTCAATATTTTGTTGAGTGGTATATTGGAGGTTTGAAAATTCATGGAGTGACATTTTTTTATATCTTTTAATGGCATTCCAACGGTCGAAGAACCCAATCGATACAGGAATACCTATCAAGACACCGAGTGTTCTTAGAATGTAGGACCACCAGGCAGAGGTTGTCAGGACTTCCCGTGTTCCCTTCTGTGTACCGAAAAGCCAATATTCATATTCTTCCGTTTCGTACATGGGATAACAGACCGATAGCAGATAGCCTCCTACAAAGAGCAAGATGGCGAATATCAGCCATCCCCGGTAAATGGCACAGGCATGCCGGTGCTTTTCCAACAATTCTTTTTGAGACAAATTGACAATTTGTTCCTGCTTGTGTCTGATGTATGTGGTGGATATGACTAATACAACAATAATGAGAATTAATAATGTGAACATTGTTTTTTAATTATAAGTGGATGATTTTTTCTATTTCTTTGGCCCGTTCGTCCGAAATGTGAAGTTGTGCTTTCAGCTTGTCCAGCAACCGTCGTTCACTGGCTGTGATTTCATTCCCTTCTTCCAAACATAGTTTATATTCCTCCCAGTATTCCTTTTCGTCTTCAGTGAGTGAAGGCTTTAAACTATTCTCCAGTTCTTGTGCACGCGTGTCGGAAATACCTAAATGTTTGCGCAGCCTTTCCAATAATCTTCGTTCTCCGGGAGAAATTTCTTTATTTTCCGTTAGGCACATCTGTAGCTCATTCAGGTATTCTTCTTCTTCGTGGGTGTAGGAGGTAGCAGGTGAGGCCTGTGAGGCAGGCTGTCCCAGTTCATTGAGTGAAGCAAAGTGTACGTGGATGGCCAGTACGGCATTTTCCTGCACTTCGAACTTTTCTTCTAATTTCTTGTTCCATTGTCCGTTGACGGTCAGTAACAAGTTCTTGAACTCACCTTCTATGGAGCTTAATTCCGACCCTTCCAGTACCCGGCTTTTTCGAGTCTCAATTCTTTCTTCGTGTTGTTGCAGACTGCCTTGCAGGCGCTGTTCGTATAAGCGTTGCCAGGACGGTTCATTAGGATACCATACCAAGTTTTCGGGTAAATGTGGCTTTGCTGTAGGCAGAAATGTTTGGTGGAGGTTGATTGACTGGCTGATTTCATCAATCAAATGTTGGTTTTGATTGCGATTGGCTTTACCGGAAGCAGAAGCCACTCTATAATTGACTTCTCCTGTAACCTGTTGCTCCGAGTTGGTATTTCGGTCACTGGAAGAAGTGTTCAAACACTCGATGTGGATTTCTTTTGCTCCCAAACATTGCACTAGTTGGCAGAATTCGCGTACTTTATCTTCTATCAGCTCCAGTTCGTAATTTTCGAACGGTAGGTATTTTTGTTTGATGTATGGATGTCCTACATATAACTGATAGGCCACAGGATGTCCGATGGGGAAGTCAATACCTGATTGAGCCAGTTCTTTAATCTGGATGACACTTAAATAGTTCTGCCGTAAATCCGTATAGTCATTGACGGGTAATAATACCTTTCTTTGGTTGTACGGTTGTTCCAGATAGGAGGATACATATTGGGAATCATAGCTTTTGAAGTCTGTCACTGCACTCTTTTTGATGAATACATCAGTGGTAGGGTATTGTAAGTCGTCTGCGGCTCCTTGGCTTACATATAAAGCCAGTTTTCGGGCCTCTGTGCAGTTTCCCTGTTTCTCATACACATTATATTTCATTGTTTGTAGCAGATATTCTATGGGACTGCCAGGTTCACAATGTTTCAGTCCTTCCTCACATAGGGTGAGGGCTTTTTCATATTCCTCTCGTAGGAAATATTCTTTTGCGGCCGCAGTATAAAATATTTCCAGTCCATCTTGGTCTTTGCACGACAAGGCGAACTGCAAAGCTTCGTCTGCTTTGCCTTCCTGTATGAGTTGGTCGTAGTGGTTGGCCGCCGTGTCAAACGGATCGGCTTCCGGTTCTACGCATTGTGCCATTTGGGTAAATAATCTGGCGAGAGAACTGCCAATACGGCGTGCTTTCTCATTGTCCTCATTTTTCATGAAATAAGAGATGTGTATCGGACAATAATCTGTTTCATCTCCGTATCCCCAGAAATATAAAACCAGGTCCTTGTATTCTACCCGTTGTATTGCACTCCAAGGGAGGATTATCTTTTCGGTAGGCTTGTCATTATCAGGAATGCAGCAGATGCCCTCGTCGGTCAGTACCAGTCCTTGGTCTCTTGAATTCCAAAAAGAAGTGTCTCTGATGAATAGGATTTTTTCATTGTAGCCGATGCCGAAATTCAGTCGCATATTGCTTTTTATATCTTCTGGTATCGGGGATATGCAACAATCGCTTTGGTTCAGTTCATTACCCCACAAGTATTTGCTGTTTTTGAAGAGGTTGATGATTGATGTGCCTGAGGAAACTTTTGTGCCGCAGTTGGGACAAACCTTAGCTCCTTGATTGAGTTCTTTACCACACTTTTTACAAAACATAGTTGTACCTTTTAGTTATAATTTTTGTCCGCATGATTCACAGAAGTTGCTGCCTGCTTCGTTGATATGTCCACATTGGGGGCAAACAATATCCGTATCGGTTGTATCGGATAAGCGGGGAGTCGAACTTGTATTTATAGGGGGATTGAAGCTGATGTAGCTGTCTGGACGACTGGTTTTAATTCTGCAATTGTATTTTCTATTGAAATCCTCTTCTCCATTCACCAAATAGAAGATTCCTTCAATGAGGGCAATGATGCTGGGAATATAGGTCCAGCAAAAGAGAAGGTAAATAATGCCTATCCATTTTCCTAAATAGAATTTGTGTGCTCCCAGTCCTCCTAAAAAGAAGGCTAACGCAGCAGCTATATATCGATTTTTCATGTTTGTAGAATTTAGTGGTTGAAAAAAGGATGGAGAATTTAGAAATTAAATTCTCCATTGGGGTGATTTTAGCCTATTTTTTGAACATCTAAGTCATTCATGTTCAACGCACCGGCTCTTTTGATGTCTACTCCGTAAATACGATAGAAAGCATCGACTACGATTTGCCCTCCATTGGTCGTGACGGGATTACTGAATGAATTACTTGGAATTTCTACATACATTCCCGGTTCAAGACGGATACCATTGGTGTTTTTCATCCTTTTTACGGTAATTCTAAATAACGGCATAGCTATTCTCCTTATACGCCTATAAGTCCTCAGAATTCAGCATTAGATTTGACATAATAAAGGCGTGAGGACTTGTCTGCTATTCACCGAAAAACAGGCATCGCCAAACGCCTCACTCAAGATGAACAAGAAACAGTACTCCCACGCCGTTTTGGTATGTAGATACAGCATTGGCTGTACACACATATACAAACAGATGAGCGTCATGTCCTTTTTATCCCTTGAGTGGTTGAAATTGGCGATTTCGTTTTTCAGGATAAGCGGAAAAAACGCTTTCACTCTGTCAGGCCATTTCTCCAGTCTGACATTGCAAATATACATTTTTAACCCGAACATGACGCTCTTGTGGAGGAGTTTTTTTACCTTTACTTATTCTTTACTGCAAAAATAAGGTTGTCTTTTATATGGGACCAAGAATTGGTGTACACTTTTTGGACCTGCCAATAAAAAGTACCAGAAACCATGAAAAATGATACTGCGATGAGTGAAAAACTGGAAATACTGCAATGTCTGATTGAAAATCGGATGTTTGCTTCTTCTTCCTCGGCGTTGGCTCAGGAGTTGGGATACAAGGGTAAGATGACCTTTTATAGAATAATGAAAGGAGAAATCTCCGAAAAAACGGTCGAGGAGGTATGGGAACGATTAAAGACGGTTTATTACTTGGAGGACGATGATCTTTATGCTATAACTCGAATTTGCTATGCGGCAAAGGAATTTTATGAGGCGGTTCTCCCAGAAATGAATATCCGGCATCCGGAGTGGGTAGAGAATGTGATAATGTCTTTAGTGGAAGACACGTATGATTATCACTCGGAGGCTTTTAAGAAAGAGGTGGTGCCGGTATTGAAAGAGTGGAAGCAGGAGGAACCGAATTTGTTCTGGGGAATGGCTGTCTTGTTTTATATCCGTGCAAAGAAAATCGAACCCTATCAGAAGGAGGCTTGTACAATCAGACGGCGCTTACTTCATGAGCTGGATGAGATTTTGTATGCATTGTATCCAGAGAATCTGCAGGCTCATCAGGCCGCACAAAACGTGATGGAGACTCCTCATTCTTCCTTTTCTGTCTGGCGCTTGTTGTTCGATGCCATTCTGTTGTTCCGATATTATACGGAAACAGATTTTATCCGAAAAGTGGCTAAGAGTGCAGTATTGTTCGACTGGCCTGCCCGTAGTTACTGGATTGCGCCAGGGGCAAATTATCAGGAGGGAGAGACTGTCTGGTTGCTGGTGGAGAATGATTTTCAGACCGATGCATATGGATTATATGTTGTGCTTCGGTTGACAGTGGGGAAAACGATTGACGCTTTTCATGTGGATGAGGTCTGTCTTTTCCAGTTTTTAACGGCCGATAATGAGTCCGATGGCTCCATTCTGTCTGTTGCTCGGATGAGCAATGGGCAGAAAGATTCTTGTTACTACGTTTATCGTTATGAAGAAGAGAAAAGAATGTTGTATTTCTCTGTCGTGCCGGAATATGGTAATAAGTACGGACTGCCTGAGGTTTTGCAGCGGGTTGACCTGCAGTCTCCAGACGGAAAAGATGAAAAGGTGTGGAGTCGGATTATGGGAAAGTTCGACCAAGAAGGAAATGGCAGAAAGATTTATCAGAAAGCTTTGGAGGATTGGTTGGGGATTGTTGATCTGTCGGCCAAATATAGTATAAAAAATGTGATACTTGACCGCACTTTTTTCTCCTTGGTTTTGGAGAGTGCAGGAGCTACACATACGTATCGGTTATCGGTTTCACGGTATGCGTTCTTATCTGGCATCCATCCCTCGTCTCGTATTATGATTACCAAACATCGGGAAGATGAGGCCATTTATGTGGAATGGCCTTTGCTGGGCTATGCTGTTCGGTTAGCAGAATTTACACAAGTGGATTGAAGATTGTGGAAGGAAATGTTATATGTGCTGAGATCTTCGATTTTTTTATGTATGCTAGCCCTTCATCGTTTTTCCGCCGATTTCTTTTATATAACTTTTTTTTCTTATAAATTTGCAGCCTAAATTTGGGAGGGTTCTCCCTGATAAACTAGATAATAGATAAAAAATCACATAATTATTATGAGTAAGAAGTTTACTGAATATTCGCAGCTCAACTTGTCGGAAATCAACAAGGAGGTGCTGAAAACATGGGATGAGAACGATGTGTTCTCTAAAAGTATGACAGAACGTGAGGGATGTCCTTCTTTCGTATTTTACGAAGGTCCCCCTTCAGCCAACGGTATGCCGGGCATTCACCACGTGATGGCGCGTACGATTAAGGATACATTCTGCCGTTTCAAGACCATGAAGGGCTTCCAGGTAAAGCGTAAAGCCGGATGGGACACACACGGACTGCCGGTGGAACTGGGAGTGGAAAAGGCACTGGGCATCACCAAGGAGGATATCGGTAAAACGATTTCGGTGGCAGACTACAACAAGCACTGCCGCACGGATGTCATGAAGTTCACGAAAGAATGGACCGACCTTACACATAAGATGGGTTACTGGGTAGACCTGGACAACCCGTATATCACTTACGACAATCGCTACATTGAAACCTTGTGGTGGCTATTGCAGCAGCTTTACAAGAAAGGCCTGCTCTACAAGGGATACACTATCCAGCCGTATTCTCCGGCTGCTGGTACGGGATTGAGCTCGCACGAGCTGAACCAGCCGGGATGCTACCGCGACGTGAAGGACCTGACTGTGGTGGCTCAGTTCAAGATGAAGAACCCGAAACCGGAAATGGCGGAGTGGGGTACACCGTACTTCATCGCATGGACGACTACTCCGTGGACTTTGCCTTCAAATACTGCCCTCTGCGTGGGCCCGAAGATTGACTACGTGGCCGTCCAGACCTACAATTCATACAATGGAGAGAAGATGACAGTGGTTCTGGCCAAACCGTTGCTGTATGCACACTTCAACAAGAAGGCAGAAGGCTTGGCACTGGAAGACTACAAGCCGGGCGACAAGCTGGTTCCGTTCAAGGTGGTAGGTGAGTACAAGGGTACCGACCTCGTGGGTATGGAATACGAACAGCTTATCCCGTGGGTGAAACCGGTGGAAGCTGCCGAGGACGGTACGTGGAAAGAGGCTGCTGACAAAGCGTTCCGCGTGATTCCGGGTGACTATGTGACCACGGAAGACGGTACGGGTATCGTACACATCGCGCCGACATTCGGTGCCGACGATGCCAACGTGGCACGTGCGGCCGGCATTCCTTCTTTGTTCATGATCAACAAAAAGGGTGAAACTCGTCCGATGGTCGACCTGACCGGTAAGTTCTATCTGATGGAGGAACTGGATGAGGCGTTCGTGAAGGAATGTGTGGATGTAGAGAAATACAAGGAATACGAAGGTCGCTGGGTGAAGAATGCCTACGATCCGCAGTTCACTGTCGATGGCAAATACGACGAGAAAGCCGCTCAGGCAGCCGAATCACTCGACGTGTATATCTGCATGATGCTGAAACAGCAGGGACTGGCGTTCAAGACTGAAAAGCATGTACACAACTATCCGCACTGCTGGCGTACCGACAAACCGGTGTTGTATTATCCGCTGGACAGCTGGTTCATCCGTTCTACGGCTTGCAAGGAACGTATGATGGAACTGAACAAGACCATCAACTGGAAACCGGAATCTACGGGTTCAGGCCGTTTTGGAAAATGGTTGGAAAACCTGAATGACTGGAACCTGAGTCGTTCACGCTACTGGGGTACACCGTTGCCTATCTGGAGAAGCGAGGAAGGCGAAGAAATTTGCATCGGTTCAGTAGAAGAATTGTATAATGAAATTGAAAAATCAGTGGCTGCCGGCTTCATGACGGAAAATCCGTACAAGAAACTGGGATTCCAGCCGGGTGTATATAATAAGGAGAACTACGATAAGATTGACTTGCATCGTCCGTATGTAGACGATATCATCTTGGTATCCGCTTCGGGCAAACCGATGAAACGTGAGTCGGATTTGATTGACGTATGGTTCGATTCTGGTTCTATGCCGTATGCACAGCTGCACTATCCGTTTGAAAACAAGGAACTGATAGACTCTCGCAGCTACTATCCGGCAGACTTCATTGCAGAAGGGGTGGACCAGACACGTGGATGGTTCTTTACGCTGCATGCCATCGCCACGATGGTGTTCGACAGTGTGGCTTACAAGAACGTTATCTCCAATGGTCTGGTGCTTGACAAGAACGGCAACAAGATGTCGAAGCGTCTGGGCAATGCCGTTGACCCGTTCGGTGCCATTGAGAAGTTCGGTTCCGACCCATTGCGTTGGTACATGATTACCAACTCTTCTCCGTGGGACAACCTGAAGTTTGATACGGAAGGGGTGGATGAAGTACGCCGCAAGTTCTTCGGTACCTTGTACAACACGTATTCATTCTTCGCCTTGTATGCCAACGTGGACGGCTTTACCTACGCAGAAAAAGACGTGCCGATGAACGAGCGTCCAGAAATCGACCGCTGGATTCTGTCGTTGCTGAACACGCTGATCAAGAACGTGGATGCTTGCTTCACGGATTACGAACCGACCAAGGCTGGACGTCTGATCACCGACTTCGTAAACGATAACTTGAGTAACTGGTACGTGCGTCTGAACCGTAAACGTTTCTGGGGCAGTGCTATGTCGACCGATAAGCTCTCTGCTTACCAGACACTCTATACTTGCCTGGAGACCGTGGCCAAACTGATGGCACCGATTGCTCCGTTCTATGCCGACCGTCTGTATATGGACTTGATTGGCGTGACCGGACGTGATCAGGTGGTTTCCGTACATCTTGCCAAGTTCCCGGTAGCCGATGAAAGTCTGATCAATCTGGAACTGGAAGCTCGCATGCAGATGGCACAGGATGTCACTTCCATGGTGTTGGCTTTGCGTCGTAAGGTGAACATCAAGGTACGTCAGCCGCTGCAGTGCATCATGATTCCGGTAGTAGATGAAGCCCAGAAACAGCACATTGAAGCTGTGAAAGACCTGATCATGAGCGAAGTGAACGTAAAGGAACTTAAGTTCGTGGACGGTGCAGCAGGTGTACTGGTGAAGAAAGTGAAATGTGATTTCAAGAAGCTGGGTCCGAAATTCGGAAAGCAGATGAAGGCCGTAGCTGCGGCTGTGGCAGGCATGTCGCAGGAAGCCATCGCTGAATTGGAGAAAAACGGAAGCTACACCTTCCAGCTGGAAGGCGGAGAAGCCGTGGTGGAAGCTGCCGATGTGGAAATCTTCAGCGAAGATATCCCGGGCTGGTTGGTAGCCAATGAAGGCAAGCTGACCGTCGCACTCGAAGTGACACTGACCGACGAGCTGAAGCGTGAAGGTATTGCCCGTGAACTGGTGAACCGTATTCAGAATATCCGTAAGAGCAGCGGTTTCGAGATTACCGACAAGATTGCCATCGTGCTGTCAAAAAATCCGAATACCGATGACGCGATAAATGAATATAATAATTATATTTGCAACCAAGTGCTGGCTAACTCATTGGTACTGGCTGATGAGGTGGCCGACGGCACGGAAATCAGTTTCGATGACTTTTCGTTGTATATTCATGTAACGAAACTGTAATATGAACCCATCCACCCGGCCTTGTCGGGTGGATACTATTTATTAACTTAAAACTTTAAGCACTATGGCTGAAAAAACGAGGTATTCTGACGCTGAACTGGAAGAGTTCCGCGCCATTATCATGGAGAAACTTCAGCTCGCGGAACGCGACTATGAGAAACTGAAAAGCAGTATAATGAATGCGGATGGCAACGATACAGACGATACGTCTCCTACATACAAAGTCTTGGAAGAAGGAGCCAACACGTTGTCGAAGGAGGAAACCACCCGCTTGGCTGCCCGTCAGTTGAAGTTCATTCAGAACTTGCGTGCGGCATTGGTACGTATTGAAAACAAAACATACGGAATTTGCCGTGAAACAGGTAAGCTGATTCCTGCTGAACGTCTTCGTGCAGTTCCTCATGCTACATTGAGCATTGAGGCTAAACAGCATGGAAAACATTAGTATTTAACTTGAAGTTGGGAATTGAAAATTGAGAAACGGTACGGTCTGAAGTGCCTCATTTTCGGTTTTCAGTTCTCAATTTTTTTGAACTGATTTGTATTGAATTTTGAAGAAAATGAAGAAATTTCTCACTCAGGGTCGTTTGGTAACGCTTGTGGTGGCAGGGGTGTTGATTATTGACCAGGTCATCAAGATTTTGGTAAAGACAAACATGTATCTGCATGAGAATATTCATGTGACCGATTGGTTTTATATCTATTTCACCGAGAACAATGGTATGGCTTTCGGTCTTGAGATTTTCGCCAAACTGTTCCTGACTTTGTTCCGTATTGTGGCAGCCGTGTTGATTACGGTGTATCTTACCAAGCTGGTGAAACGGAGCCAGAACAAGGTAAAGAACGGTTATCTGGTATGTCTTTCTTTGATTTTAGCCGGAGCGGTAGGAAATATCATCGATTGCGTGTTCTACGGTGAGATTTTCAGTGAGAGCTCGCATTGGCAGATTGCTTCATGGGTACCGCTTGGAGAGGGATATTCCAGCTGGTTGCATGGGAAGGTCGTCGATATGTTCTATTTCCCGATTATCGATACTTATTGGCCTGATTGGATGCCGCTGGTGGGAGGTGACCATTTTATTTTCTTCAGTCCGATTTTTAACTTTGCCGATGCTGCCATCAGCTGTGGCATCATCGCGCTGCTTATCTTCTATTCACGTTACCTCAATTCAGGGGCACATACGGAGGCTACTCCTACTTCCAAAGAATCCAAGAAATGAAACAGATTGCAGTTATAGGAGTTTCGGCATTGATGCTGTGCGGCTTGTTCGGGTGCGGAAAGAAGGTACCTAAGGATATCATCCAGCCCCAGGCCATGGAGGATTTGCTTTATGATTATCATCTGGCCACTACGCTAAGTGCTGATTTACCCTACAATGAAAACTACAAGAAGGAGGCTTATCTGGCTTATGTCTTCAAGAAGCATCATGTCACAGAGGCGGAATTCGATTCTTCTATGGTGTGGTATTCCCGCCATAGCGATGAGATGACGACCATCTATGAGAACTTGCAGAAGCGGATGGAAACCACTGCGGAGCAATTGAAGAAACAATCTGTTCGTCATACGGGTGAATTTGCCATGTCGGTGGCAGGTGATACGGTTGATTTGTGGCAGGATCGTACTGTGTACTGGCTTACACCTTTTGGCTTGACAAACAAATTGGCTTTTGAAATGAAGGCCGATACCTCTTTCCATGAGAAGGACAGATTGGTGTGGGAGGCCAACTTTACTTTCATGCCGAAGGGAACACCCTCGGGTAAGCTTGTGATGGGATTGAACCTGACGTTCGATAATGACAGTACACAGGGTATGACGCGGGTGATCAGCATGTCGGGAATGCAGCGTTTGGTCATTATGCCCGATTCAGCTTTCAAGTATAAACATGTAACCGGGTTCATGTATTATACCGGAGGAGAAAAATCTTCGGTACTGGTAAGCAACATCCAGTTACGACGTTATCATGTGCCTGAACGTAATCTGCCGGTAGTGACCGACTCATTGGCTGTGCAACCCGCCGATACACTTCCAAAGGATTCTCTTCGACGGGTAAAACGTCCGGAACTCATGAAACGCTGATGACAATGAAATATTACGCATCTCATTATCTCTGGCATGCGGGGCAGAACCAACTGTTCCGCATGCAGCGTATAGGACTTGATGCTTCCAGCCATGTGTTTCTTTCGATGGAATCACTTGAAGAGGAGGTCCGTCAGACACAGTGGTTGAACGGACTGATTATTTTGGCTCCCTGTCGGACAGAGAGAAGGAAAGGAGAGTCGTTTCTTGATTTCTGTCAGCGGGTGTCCCAATCAGTAGCGGGTAGAGAAGAATTGTATGCTTTTCACGTATCCGATTTCGACTTGCGGAAAATGGAATTCACCTCAAGAAGCCGGTTGCAGCGTTTATGACATCCGGCGGCGGAACTCTGCACATACAATGGCTGTAGCGACCGCTACATTGAGTGATTCGCTGGTTTCTTGTCCCTGTGGGTAGTTCGGTATCAGCAGTTTCTTTGAAACCATCGCTTCAATTTCCTTGCATACCCCATTCCCCTCATTGCCCATGACAATCACTCCTTTAGGCGATAACTCTTGCGAGTAGATATTGGTCCCGTCCAGGAATGTACCAAATACGGGAATCTTTCTTTCGGCTTGCAAACGGATGAACGCTTTCAAATCACAATAGTGTAGTTTGACGCGAGCCAGTGCTCCCATGGTGGCCTGCACTGTTTTGGGGTTAAAGGCATCGGCTGTACCGGGTGAGCAGAAAATGTCTTCTATGCCGAACCAGTCGGCAATGCGGATAATGGTACCCAGGTTGCCGGGGTCCTGCACATCGTCGAGGGCCAGACAGAGGGAACGGGCTGGAAGAGTATCGTCGTAGGAGTACGACGGAAGCTCGAATACGGCCAGCACTTCCTGCGGCGTTTTCAGCAGACTGGCACGAGCCAGTTCTTCTGCCGTCACTTCAATGGTTTCCTGAGCCAGTAGGAGAGGGTGTTGTTCCAGCCAGGCAGTGGTGGCAATCAGGAGGCGGCAGGAGAAATGTCCTAAGAGGTCGCTTACCAGTTTGTTGCCTTCGGCCAGAAAAGAATTCTCGGCTTTCCGGTACTTTTTCATTTCCAGTGACCGGATGTATTTGATTCTGTTTTTGCTCAGCATATTTGTGACGGGAATTTTTAATTATATTTTAAGAACAAAGCTAAGAAGATATTTTTAATTATTGCCTATCTTTGCATGTAATTTTGCATATATCCGCTTGTTTGTATGAAGATATCCCCCCGTTTTTATATAGGTCTGTGTGCGATGCTGCTTTTCCTGAGCGGATGTTCGGTCAGTAAGTTCATACCGGAGGGTCATTATCTGTTGGATAATGTGAAGGTAGAATCGGACAACAAAGAAATCAAATCTTCCCAAATGACGGCCTATCTTCGTCAGACCCCGAATGCCAAGTGGTTTAGTCTGGTAAAACTGCCGATGTACATTTACGGAGCTGCCGGCAAGGACTCCACCAAGTGGATGAACCGTTTTCTTTATCGGATAGGAGATGCCCCTCGTATTTATGATCCGGATCTGGCGGAGGAAACACGTTTGCAGATTGAGCAGGCTGTACGTAACATGGGTTATATGAGCGGGCAGGTGAGCATGCATACCCAGGTGAAGGGGAAAAAAATCAAGGTTTATTATCAGATTCATTCCGGTGATCCTTACCTGATTTCACGGGTGGCCTATGATATTGCCGATTATCAGATTCACGATTATCTGATGGCTGATTCAGCCCGTTCCTATCTGAAGGAAGGAGCGCGTCTGGATATCAACCAGCTGGATCAGGAACGTGACCGTATCACGCAGTTCTTGCAGAACCGTGGATATTATCGTTTCAATAAAGATTTCATCACGTATCAGGTGGACACCATGCGCAATTCGCGTAATGTGGACCTGATCATGCAACTGCATCCTTACCGTCGAAAGAAAGAGGATCCGCCTTCTCCGCACCGTCAGTATTACCTCCGGGATGTGGGTTTCGTGTTCGATGTAGATTTTTCCGATCTTGCTTCCGAGAGTCTGAAGGGCATTGACTCTCTTCGTTCGGGAGGACTGAATTTTTATTTCAAAGATAAACTGTTTTTGCGCCCTCAGGTTATCAACGATAACAACCATTTGAGACCTGGAAGGATATATCGTGTACGCGATGTGCAGAATACGTACTCGGCACTCGGGCGACTGAATATATTGAAATATTCTAATATTCGTTTCCGGGAGGACCTGCGGGCTGATTCGGCTTACCTGGATGCGTATGTCATGTTGACCCGCAACAAGAACAAATCGCTTTCGTTTGAGATTGAAGGTACCAACTCCGCAGGCGATTTGGGGGCGGCGGCATCTGTGGCTTATACTCATCGAAATCTGTTCAAGGGGTCTGAAACCTTCACGATTAAAGTGCGTGGAGCGTATGAGGCTGTAACAGGTCTGGAAGGATATGCCAACAGCAACTACATGGAATATGGAGTGGAGAGCAGCCTGAGTTTCCCGGAGTTTATGTTTCCCTTCCTTTCGGCTGATTTTCGTCGTAGGAGCCGTGCCACATCGGAGGTGAGTGTGAAATACAACTGGCAGATTCGTCCGGAGTTTGAACGCACGGTGGCTTCTGCGGGTTGGAGTTATCATTGGAGCAAGCGCCGGGCTACCCATCGTTTCGATGTGTTCGACCTGAACTACATTTATATGCCGTATCGGTCGGAAACTTTCCGTGAATACCTGAATTTGATGGACGAAAAGAACCCTTTGCTGCGCTATAGTTATGAGGACTTGTTTATCGTGCGTATGGGATATACGTATACTTATAACAGTTCGGGGGCGATGTCACAGAAAACGGCACAGCGTAATTCCTATTCTATCCGTTTCAATATTGAGGAATCGGGTAACCTGTTGTATCTCTTTTCGAAAGCCATTAATGGAAAGCCGAAAAATGGAGAGAGTTTTCAGATGGCCAATATCGGTTTTGCCCAGTATGTGAAGGCGGACTTTGACTATGCCAAGAATTTTATGATTGACGACCGTAATGCCTTGGTGTTTCACGTGGGAGTGGGGGTGGCCGTACCTTATGGAAACTCCAAGAGTCTTCCGTTTGAAAAACTGTATTTCTCCGGGGGAGCCAACAGTGTGCGTGGATGGAGTGTCCGTTCGTTGGGGCCGGGAGGCTACCGGGGCGATAGCAACAGTTTGGATTATGTGAACCATACGGGCGACATCAAGCTCGACCTGAACCTGGAGTATCGTACGCATCTGTTCTGGAAATTGAATGGAGCGGCGTTCATCGATGCCGGAAATGTGTGGTCCATCCGCAACCGGGAATTGCAGCCTGAAGGACTGTTCAAGTTCAACCGCTTTTACAAACAGCTGGCCGTGGCTTACGGACTGGGACTGCGTTTCGACCTGGATTTCCTGATTATCCGTTTCGATGGAGGTATGAAGGCCATCAATCCGATGTACACCGGGCGCGACCACTATCCAATTATCTCTCCCAATTTTAAACGCGACTTCGCGTTCCATTTTGCAGTAGGTTATCCGTTTTAATCCTTTATATATGACTATGAGTAAGAATGTATATACTCTTGAAGAAGTAGAGCAGCTGAAAGCCTGGTTCGACCAGACGGAACTTCCGGCTGAAATGCAGCTGGATAAGGCAGTCTACATACCCGATGTGAAAGAAACCGTACGCCGTCTGTTCTTGCAGGCTCATGTATGCTATGAGAACCCTCGTTTGCAGGGCTGCCTCCGTTTGCTGGAACGCATCAAGGCCCATTTGGAGGAAGAGAAAAAGAATTAGGATATGCCTAAAATTGCCGGCTTTCTTTCATATTTGCGAAAAAAATACGAAATTTGCACAGCAACGAAAAAGATTATTTCAATACACCTTTATAAATATAACAATTATGACAAAAAGTGCATTACAAATTGCAAGAGCTGCTTACCAGCCGAAATTGCCGAAAGCATTGAAGGGTGCGGTAGTAGCCAAGGAAGGCGAACCGACTCAGTCTGTAGCCGATCAGGAAGAAATCAAGAAACTGTTCCCGAACACTTACGGCATGCCGTTGATTCAGTTCGTGGAAGGTGAAGCTAAGGAATTTGCTCCGATGAACGTCGGCGTAATCTTGTCTGGTGGACAGGCTCCTGGTGGCCACAACGTCATCTCAGGTTTGTTCGACGGTATCAAGAAACTGAATCCGGCTAACAAACTCTACGGTTTCATCCTGGGTCCTGGCGGTTTGGTAGACCACAAATATATGGAACTGACAGCCGATATCATCGACGAATACCGTAACACTGGTGGTTTCGATATCATCGGTTCAGGACGTACAAAACTGGAAAAAGAAGACCAGTTTGAAAAAGGATACGAAATCCTGAAAGAACTGGGAATCAAGGCACTGGTAATCATCGGTGGTGACGACTCAAATACAAACGCTTGCGTTTTGGCTGAATACTATGCTGCCAAGAAGTACGGTATCCAGGTAATCGGTTGCCCGAAGACTATCGACGGTGACTTGAAGAACGAAATGATTGAAACTTCATTCGGTTTCGATACTGCCTGCAAGACTTACTCTGAAGTAATCGGTAACATCGAACGTGACTGTAACTCAGCTCGTAAATACTGGCACTTCATCAAACTGATGGGACGTTCTGCTTCTCACATCGCATTGGAATGTGCTTTGCAGACTCAGCCGAACATCTGTATCATTTCTGAAGAGGTAGAAGCCAAGAACTTGTCTTTGGATGACATCGTGACTCACATTGCACAGGTAGTTGCTGACCGTGCTGCTGCCGGCAACAACTTCGGTACAGTATTGATTCCGGAAGGTTTGATTGAATTCATCCCGGCTATGAAGCGTCTGATTGCAGAATTGAACGACTTCCTGGCTGTCAACGGTGAAGAATTCAACAGCATCAAGCGTTCTAAACAGCGTGAATACATCATCAGCAAGCTGTCTCCTGAAAACGCTGCTATCTATGCTTCTCTGCCGGAAGGTGTAGCTCGTCAGTTGTCACTCGACCGTGACCCGCACGGAAACGTTCAGGTTTCTTTGATTGAAACTGAAAAGCTGTTGTCTGAAATGGTAGCTAACAAGCTGGCTGCATGGAAAGAAGAAGGCAAGTTCGTAGGTAAGTTCGCTGCTCAGCACCACTTCTTCGGTTACGAAGGACGTTGCGCTGCTCCGTCTAACTTCGATGCTGACTACTGCTACTCTCTGGGTTACACAGCTTCTATGTTGATTGCCAACGGTAAGACTGGTTACATGTCTTCTGTACGCAATACAACCGCTCCTGCTGCAGAATGGATTGCAGGTGGTGTGCCTATCACTATGATGATGAACATGGAACGTCGTCACGGTGAAATGAAGCCGGTTATCCAGAAAGCACTGGTAAAACTGGATGGTGCTCCGTTCAAAGCATTCGCTGCTATGCGTGACACTTGGGCTAAGGAAACTGCTTACGTATATCCGGGTCCGATCCAGTACTTCGGTCCGTCTGAAGTATGCGACCAGCCTACTAAGACTTTGCAGTACGAACAGGCAAAATAAATTGAAAGTTGAGTTCCCATAAGGGAAGTTCAACTTTCACATATCATTTAGCGAAGAATCAGGGGACTTTATGAGTGCCGGATTCTTCGCTATTTGTTGAATCAATTTCTACCGCATGGCGGTACATCTTTAGACATTCTTCATAAACACATTGACGATGACCAAAAAATCACCCATTCTCGCGGTGAACGAAGCCGAAAAAAAAACTTCCCGCAAGCGTCCTACGGCAAGAAAAAACACAGGCCGGCGAACGACAGCTTCCCGCAAGCCGTCGGGAAGAACTCCGCGTGGGAAAAAGAAAATCCGTCGCTGGCAGATGCCTTCCTGGTGTTATTACCTGTTACTGGGGGGGATTGGGGCTTGTTTTGTCATCGTATTCTATTATTTCTTTATCCGTCCCTATGCCTACCGCTGGAAACCTTGCTACGGTTTGAAAGCCTACGGGGTATGTCTGCCTTACGGTTTTGAGGTACATGGTTTCGATGTGTCGCACCATCAGGGACAGATTGACTGGGCGGAACTTCAGAAAACACAGAATTCACCGTTTCCTGTACGTTTCGTATTCATGAAAGCCTCCGAGGGAGGTGATTTCAGCGACACCGCTTTCATTCATAATTTTGATGAGGCTCGCAAGCATGGGTTCATCCGCGGGGCTTATCATTTTTACAATCCCAAGACAGATGCTTCCCGCCAGGCCGATTTCTTTATTCGCTCCGTGAAACTGGAGTCGGGCGACCTGCCTCCGGTGCTCGATATCGAGGTGAGGGGAGAGAGCGAGAAGAAACTTCGCCACGACCTGAAAATCTGGCTGGATAAAATCGAACATTATTATCGGGTGAAACCGATTCTCTATACATCCTACAAGTTCAAGACCCGTTACCTGAACGACTCTGTCTTCAACTCCTATCCCTATTGGATTGCCCACTACTACGCCGACTCGGTGGAATACAAAGGGCAGTGGCGATTCTGGCAGCACACCGACGTGGGCCGTCTGCCGGGCATCCGCGAAGAGGTGGATTTGAACGTGTTCAACGGCACGCTCGACGAGCTGAAACGCATGACCATTCCCTGAGTACCGGAATCACAAGAGAGATACAAACAAAAAACCCTCCGCAGGTATCCTTTTCAGGACTCCCTGTGGAGGGTTCATTTTATATAATAGAAGATAAGGGAAAAATCCCGTAGACTTAGTTACGGAACTTCAATTCATCACCCTCGCGCTCTACGATAATCGGTTTCTCGCGGTTCACTTCCTGTGACAGGAGTTTCTTTGACAAATCGTTCAGCAAGTAGCGCTGGATGGCACGTTTAACCGGACGTGCACCGAATTCCGGATCGTAGCCGGCAGTAGCCAGGAAGTCGATGGCTTCGTCGCTCATCTGCAAGGTTACACCGTTGTCTTCCAGCATCTTCTGGATGCCTTTGATTTGCAAGCGGACAATCTGTTCGATTTGCGGCTTGTTCAACGGCTGGAACATGATGATTTCGTCGATACGGTTCAGGAACTCCGGACGGATGGTCTTCTTCAGCATGTTCATCACCTCTTTCTTGGTCTCGTCTACCACCTGGTCATGGTTCTGGTCGTTAATCTTCTCGAACTGACTCTGGATGTACGAGCTGCCCAAGTTGGAAGTCATGATGATGATGGTGTTCTTGAAGTTCACCGTACGTCCCTTGTTATCGGTCAGACGTCCATCGTCCAGTACTTGCAACAAGATGTTGAACACATCCGGATGCGCCTTCTCGATTTCATCGAACAAGACTACTGAATACGGTTTCCGACGTACGGCTTCAGTCAACTGACCCCCTTCATCGTAACCTACGTATCCCGGAGGGGCACCGATCAAACGTGACACGGTATGCTTTTCCTGATACTCACTCATATCGATACGCGTCATCAGCGATTCATCGTTGAACAGGTATTCTGCCAAGGCCTTGGCCAATTCGGTCTTACCGACACCGGTCGTACCCAAGAAGATGAACGAACCAATCGGACGTCTCGGGTCTTGCAGTCCGGCACGGCTACGACGTACGGCATCAGCCACAGCCTGGATGGCTTCATCCTGTCCGATAACCCGCTTGTGCAGTTCGTCTTCCAGGTGGAGCAGCTTTTCACGCTCGCTCTGCAACATACGGCTCACCGGTATACCCGTCCAGCGGGATACCACGTCGGCGATGTCTTCGGCCGTTACCTCTTCCTTGATCAAGGCGTTGTCGCCCTGTTTCTTCTTCAGGTCTTCCTGGATGGACTTGATTTCGTTCTCCAGTGCCTGCAGCTTTCCATAACGGATTTCGGCCACCTTTCCGTAGTCGCCTTCACGTTCTGCTTTATCAGCCTCGAACTTCAGTTGTTCGATTTCCTTCTTGTTCTGCTGAATCTTGTTCACCAGTTCCTTCTCACTCTGCCATTTGGCCTTGTAAGAAGTCTCCTGTTCCTTCAGTTCCGCAATCTCCTTGTTCAACTGAGCCAGTTTCGCCTCGTCCTTTTCCCGCTTGATAGCCTCGCGTTCAATTTCGAGCTGTTTCAACCGGCGTTCAATCTCATCCAGTTCTTCCGGCAGAGAGTCACGTTCCATACGCAGCTTGGCAGCTGCCTCATCCATCAGGTCAATGGCCTTATCCGGCAAGAAACGGTCAGTGATATACCGGCTGCTCAGTTCCACGGCCGCGATAATGGCTTCATCCTTGATACGCACCTGATGGTGGTTTTCGTAACGCTCCTTCAGTCCACGCAAGATGGAAATAGAGCTGGCCGTATCCGGTTCGTCTACCATGACGGTCTGGAAACGACGTTCCAACGCCTTATCCTTTTCGAAATACTTTTGGTATTCGTCGAGGGTAGTGGCACCGATGCTCCGCAGTTCCCCACGGGCCAAGGCCGGTTTCAGGATGTTGGCTGCATCCATGGCACCTTCGCCTTTTCCGGCACCCACCAAGGTGTGGATTTCATCGATGAAGAGGATGATGTTTCCATCGGATTTCTTCACTTCGTTGATGACCGATTTCAGACGTTCCTCAAATTCACCTTTGTATTTGGCACCTGCTACCAGCGCACCCATATCCAGTGAGAACAGCTGTTTGTTCTTCAAGTTCTCCGGCACATCGCCCCGAAGAATTCGCTGTGCCAGTCCCTCTACGATGGCCGTCTTACCGGTACCCGGTTCACCGATCAGAATCGGGTTGTTCTTCGTACGCCGGCTCAGAATCTGCAGCACCCGTCGGATTTCCTCGTCACGGCCGATGACCGGGTCGAGTTTTCCGCTTCGTGCAGCTTCTATCAGGTTAATGGCATATTTATTCAGTGATTGATACGTATCTTCGCTTGATTGTGAGGTCACATTCTGTCCCTGACGCAATTCCTGGATGGCAGCCCGCAATTCCTTGTCGGTCAGTCCTGCATCCTTCAGCATGGTAGACACCGTGCTTTTCACGTTCAGCAGTGCCAGCAACATGGCTTCAAGTGACACATATTCGTCGCCCAGTTCCTTGGATACCTCCACGGCTTTCTGCAACACTTCGTTGGCGTCACGGCTCAGGTAGGGTTCTCCTCCCGATACCTTCGGCAAGGAAGCAATCTGCCGGTCGAGTACGGTTTCTATCTGCTGGCCGTTTATGCCGAGTTTCTGGAAAATGAAGTTGGTTACATTTTCGCCCACCTTCAGCAAACCTGCCATCAAATGTTCCGGCTCGATGGCCTGCTGTCCGCGGTTCTGTACCAGATTTACCGCCTCCTGCACTGCCTCTTGCGATTTGATTGTAAAGTTGTTAAAGTTCATAAATGGTCTCCTTTCTCGTTCTTGTTGTTTTTCTTTTTCTTTGCCGGGAACCTCCCGCCTTGTGGTAGGCGGCTCACGACGCTTACCTTTATACAAATTCTTTGCCAGAAGCCATGCGGAAAGAAGACCTGCCGATTTGTCATTTTGGGCTCTTTTTTAACTGAAAATCTGTCAGTTATAGGGCGATATTTGTCAGCCTGGAAAACGCAAGTGCGTTTGGACTAAAACACAAGTACGTTTCATCCAAAACGCAAGTGCGTTTCAGGTAAAACGCTTCGACGTTTTGATTCAAACGCACTTGCGTTTTTGGAGGAGGGGAAAAGCTTTTCGGAATGCTACTGGGTTGTAGCTGAAATTGTGTATCTTTGTATCTGATTTCCTTTGTGATGGAAGATCGTGATATGTAGTCGACAAGGTGGATTGGATCTATCTGTCGATTCATGAAAGGAGCCTTAAAACATGATGACACATTCTATATACAGTTATTCGCTTTGCATCGCCTTGCCGCTGATGCTGTTTTTGGGATTTTATTTTCTGTTTGCTTCTACGCCGGAGAAGGCCATATTTGTCAATTACCTCCGTTCACGGCGGATAATGGGAGCAGCCCTGTTGTTGCTGGCTGCCAATTATGCCGTGCATTTCTTTTTTGAAATCCGTTTTTGGAATGTCCATGCGGCTATCTTAATGAATTTGTCTACCTATTTTCTATGTTACTGGCTCTTCAGTTCCGCATTGACCACGTTACTCGACCGCTTCTACATTACACGCCGCCGTTTCAGGGTACATGTGTGCCAGTGGCTGCTGTTCACGGCCTTGTCGGGCGTGGTGCTACTGACTTTTCCGGAAGGAGTAGCTCAGAAGGTGGGATTACTAAGCATGGGGGTCTGGCTGATGACGTATGGATTCATCCTGGCACGCCGTCTCATTTTGGCTTATCGCCGAGCGGTGCGTTTGTTTGATGACACCCATTCGGATGATATCGGTGCTTACATACGGTGGTTGTCGGTATTCACCTACTGTGCCGTAATTTTCGGAGTGGGGTGTAGTGTGCTGACTTTCCTTCCGGATGAGTATATCTATATCTGGGTACTCTCGTCTGTTCCTTTTTATATCTACCTCTATTGTGCCTACATGAACTATCTCCTGTTTTACGAACAGGTAGAGCAGGCTTTCGAGCAGGAAATGCCTTCGGAAGGGGAAACTCCGGAAGCGACGGCAGGAGGGGAGCTTCCTGCCTGCTATGCAGGTATTGAGGAAAAGCTGTCCGTATGGATAAAAGAGGGCGGCTATCTTACGAAGGGGCTGACGCTCAAGGAACTGTCGGATTTGTTGAAAACCAACCGTACTTATCTGTCCGCTTATATCAAGACGGCTTACCGCGCGTCGTTCCGAGAGTGGATTGCTGGGCTGCGGGTAGAATATGCCAAGGACCTACTGATTCAGCATCGGGAGTTGACGATTGCCGACGTGGCGGAAAGATCGGGTTTCCAGTCGGCCAGTCATTTCATACGTCTGTTCAAGGAACGGGAGAATTGTTCGCCGGCCCGGTGGCGGAAAAACCGTCTCTGAGGGAACCCATGCTTGTGAATTTTAAATAACGGGAGAGAGGTGGGCTCTCGGATATTTTTCGTACCTTTGTCTAAAGGCTTTTTATTGTGCATGTATGAAATGCCCAATGGGGATACAGAGTTTTGAATATAGACGGAAACACATTAACTAATTTATGGAAAAGAAAATACCCTTTGCTTCTGATGTAATTTTGATAGATGCTGCTTTTTTGGACCGCGTAGGCGGGGATATGGCGGCTCATTTTGCGCCCTTGGTGGGCCGTGAACTGCCTAAGGCCGACCTCGCGGTGCTACTGGAATGTTTGGCACTGGATGCCGGTCTGGAACCGGGGCAGCATGAAATACAGGTGATTTTTGTGTACGATGCGGCACATGACCGGATGAATTTCTGTACGCCTTCCGATTTGGAAAAGGAAATTCACGGCATGGCTTTCCAGAGCCGGCTGGGCGAGTTTTCACTGTATGCGTTCCAGACTTCAGGAATGGCTCGGCGAGAAGATTTGTTTTGTGAATCGTTGCAGTTGCTCATGGAGTCGAAAGATGCGCGTCGGGTGATGCTGGTGCCCGATGAGGGAGAATATGGCTCAGCCGTGGCAGAACTGGCAGAGAAGATGAAAGACAAGGAAAGTGTGGTGGTGTTCGGCATGAATCCTCCAGCACACGAGTGCAGTTACCGTTTTGAGATGCTCGGGTTTGCCGTACTTCAGTCGTTGGGCATCCGGGCAGAGGAACTTTAATCCGTGGAGTAGTCTATGTCTGATTTCCGTTTGAAAGCATTCTACAGTGTGGCCCGCAACCTCAGCTTTACCAAGGCTTCGCAGGAATTGTTCGTGAGCCAGCCGGCCGTGACCAAACATGTGCGCGAACTGGAAAGTCTCTACGGAGTGCGCCTGTTCGACCGAAAGGGGAACTCCATCTCGCTCACGGAGGCGGGGAAGTTGCTCATGGAGCATTGCGAACGTATTTTGGCCGATTACCGCAAGCTGGAGTACGACATGCATCAGCTGAACAACGAGTATGCGGGGGAACTGCGGCTGGGAGCGAGTACGACCATCTCGCAGTATGTGTTGCCACCTGTACTGGCTGCTTATACGGAACGTTATCCGCAGATGAGCGTGTCGCTCATGGATACCAACTCGCGCAACGTGGAGAAGGCGTTGCAGGAGCATACCATCGACGTGGGGATGGTGGAAGGGGTGTTCCGCCTGCCCAACCTGCGCTATGAACCGTTCTTGTGCGACGAGCTGGTACCGGTGGTGTGTCCGCGCGGACGCTGGGCCGGAAAAGAGGAACTGACATTGGACGAGTTTACCCGCGTGCCGCTGGTGCTTCGTGAGCGGGGCTCGGGCACGCTGGATGCCATTGAGATGGTATTGGCTGAGCAAGGATTGAAGCTCTCGTCACTGAACGTGCGGATGCACCTGGGCAGTACGGAGGGCATCAAGTCGTTCCTGCGGTGCAGTGACTGCATGGGCATCGTGTCGGTCTGCGCCTTGGGGCGGGAACTGAAGGAAGGCGACTTTCAGGTAATTGACATTGAAGGCTTGCAGTTCAAGCGGCATTTCTGTTTTGTATCGGCCCAGGGACAGGAGGCTGATACCGTATTGCATTTCATGCGCTTTGTCCGGCATTTCCTTGAGGGGAAGTAAGAGTCGGACGGGGCGCTTCTTTTTATTTCTTTCCAAATTCAGGATCAATTTTCAGCAGGGCGGTCACACCGAAAGTGGCCAGGGTGCAGACCATAATCCAGATGAAGAACAGCTGGTAGCCTAAGGTTTCTTGCATCCATCCGGCAATCATGCCTGGCAACATCATGCCCAAGGCCATGAAGGCCGTGCAGATGGCATAGTGCGAGGTCTTGTGCGAGCCGTTGGCAAAATAAATCAGGTAAAGCATGTAGGCCGTGAAGCCGAATCCGTAACCGAACTGTTCCACGAAGATGCAGCTGTTGATAAGGACAAGGCTGTCGGGCTGGACGTAGCTCAGGTACACGTAGACTAAGTCGGGCAGGGAGATGGCCCATACCATGGGCCAGAGCCAGTGGCGAAGTCCGTGGCGTGCTACGGCAATACCTCCTAAAATGCCGCCTAAGGTCAGTCCGACGATGCCGAGCGTACCTTGTGCAAAGCCGATTTGGGCGGTGGTCATGCCAAGTCCTCCTTGTTCCATGGGGTCGAGCAGGAACGGAATACCCATCTTGGCCAGCTGGGCTTCCGGCAGGCGGTAGAGCAGCATGAACAGAATGGCGGTGAGAGCCTGCTCTTTCTGAAAGAAGGAGCGGAAGGTAAGCAAGAAGTCGGTCAGGATACCTTTGGCGTTTTTCGGATGACTGGCTGAAGGACGGTCCTGATCGGGTCGTGGCAAGACGAAAGAATGGTAGAGCCATAGGGCCAGCAGACAGCCTGCTAAGGTGAAAAAGGTGATGCTCCAGGCATAGGAAGTGCGGCCGGTCATTTCTTCCAGCCGTCCGGCCAGCATGATGAGCAGACCTTGTCCGGCAATGGTGGCAAAGCGGTAGAAAGTGCTGCGGATGCCCACGAAGAAGGCTTGCTGGTGCGGAGTAAGTCCTAACATATAGAATCCGTCGGCGGCGATGTCGTGGGTGGCGGAGCTGAAGGCTACCAGCCAGAATACGGCCAGGGTGGTCTGGAAGAAATGGCTTGTAGGGATGGTGAAGGCGATGCCGGCCAATCCCGCTCCTAATAGCAACTGAGTGAGGACAATCCACCACCGTTTGGTGCGGAGCAGGTCGATAAACGGGCTCCACAAGGGTTTGATGACCCAGGGAAGGTTCAGCCAGCTGGTGTAGAGGGCTACCTCCGTGTTCGAGATACCCATCCGTTTGTACATCACCAGCGAGAGAATCATGACCGCTACGTAGGGCAGACCTTCGGCAAAGTAGAGTGAAGGTACCCAATACCAAGGAGAACGTGTATGCATGGCCGTCAGGATTTAGTATAACTTGCGGATTTCAGCTTCCCGATAATAATGCAGCAGAATCTGGTCGTAGGCATAGCCTTTTTCGCCCATCACGGCAGCGCCAATCTGGCAAAGGCCCACGCCGTGTCCCCATCCGGCACCGGTCAGTTCGAACCATTCCGGCACACCGTTTACCTCCGGTCCCTTGTCGACCACAAAGGCTGAGCTGAACAGGTGGGTGGGTGAGAGGGTCCGTCGTATTTCCAGCTCTTTTCCGATAATCATCGTTTTCAGGGTACCTACAATCTTCAGGCGGCTGATACGGCCCGACTTTCCGCGTTCCACCGGGATGAGGTCGAGGATTTCGCCGTAATTGCTTTTGGTATGAGTCACAATCAGCTCGGCCAGTTCCGCCTGCGTATATCTCACCTTCCAGCGATAGAAATCTTGTGTTTCCTGGTCGTAGTTGTTGAGAATCTGGGAGAGGATTTTCGGGTCGGTGGTGTGGCAGAACGATTCCGGTCGTTGGCGGATCCAGCGTTCGGCTTCCTCCTCCTTTGTCAGGTCGGGCAGCGGGGATTCGGTGTCCAGGTCGCGTACGGCACTAAGGTAAGGATATTTCTTGTCCTCCCAGCAGTAGTTGAATTCTTCGGTCACCCCGCCGCAGCATTTGGAGAAACGGGCATCGCAGATGGTGTGCTTGTACATGAGCACCTGGCCGCGGGTTTCCTTGACGGCTTCCACTACGCTCTGGTTCGATGCACGGGTGATACCTTGGTAGCGCTGGCAATGGTCATCGGCACAGACGTCGAAGATGGTATGGTCTTCGCGGTCGTACCAGCGAATATATTCTGTATCAGTTTTAAAGAAGGGGAAGAAGCCGCTTCCTTGTTTGCTGAGGGCTTTCCGCTTTTCAATCTGGGCCAGCAGCCAGCTCCTGGAAATCACGGCATGGGCTTTCAGAAACTCCAAGGAAGAGGTGGCACTCATCTCCGACGAAATGACGCTGGTCAGGTAGTCCTCAGCCGGAAGCTGGTTGATGGCCGTAATTTTTCCCTCGTCCACCACCAGTCGCAGGGTGCCTAAGAAGGTCTGTGTTTCCTGCCGTTCCCAATGGAAGTTGATGCCGATGGTCACGTCTTCAAGCGAGAAAGACGCATCGTCTTCCAGCGGGGTGAAGGTCAGTTCGCGGTATACGTTTCCGTTCCAAAAGATACCTCCTTCGTCGAAAGAGACATGCTGTTTGCCGGAGACGGTTTCCCCTTTGGCCAGGAACTTGGCATTGAGGGTGAAATGTATTTCAAGGGCATTGACAATGCCCACGTTGATTTCGGGTTCTTTCATGATGCTTAATGTGTTACTTCGTGATAGATTTGCCGCAGGGTGTCGGCGTTCAGTTTTTGGAAATCTTCTTCGCGGGCTGTCACCAGGATACCAGCCATGTCGAGGGCTCCGGGACTGACAAGCAGTTGGGCACCTCCCTCGGCGGTGTAGCATTGCGGACGGTGGGCCGTTCGCGGAATGTAGACCGTGACAAACCCGTAGCGGGAATCATTCCAAGCAAACAGGTTGTAGCGGGGCTCCATCTCTCCTTCGGGCAAGGGCAGGCTGCGCAGATAGTTCTCAATCAGTCGGGTGCCGGTACCCATTCCTCCCTGGGTAATGAAAGCACGTAAGGGGCAGATATAGCCCTCAATGTCGTAAGCGATACAGGATTTTCCATCCGGTAACGGTTCGAATCCTTTTTCTACGGCGGTGCCCATCAGCTTGTTCCATTGCTGGATGAGGGGGACATCTTTCTGGCGTACGGCCTGAAAATGGAAATGGTCGGGAGCAGAGGCTCCACATTTGGCTCCGTTGTAGAATACGGTGTAGCCGCTGGCGAAATGATTTTCCAGCCAGTCGACCAGTCGCTCGGGCAATCGGCGGGCGGTCTTGTCGGCTAAGGTCTGCCACTGGTGCCGTTCCGTAGAAATGGTGAGGTGACCCGGCAGGATGGGATAAGGGTTCAGACGAAGGCTGAAGGCTTCGTCCAGCATAATGCGGAGACTCTGCTGTTCTTCCGGCTTGTGGCTCAGACAGAGGAAACAGGGACGGGCCGCGATGGAAGCCTTGTCCACTTTGGCGCAGGTGGAAACGGCACGGGCCGGGTTGAACTGCACGGTGATCTCGTTACCATCCAATGGGAGGGTGTGGGTCTGCACGTGCTCCAAGGCTTCGTGGTTCTTACGGGCCAATGGCCAAGTGTCCAGCTGGTGGTGGATGAAGGCGTCTGCCGAAATCTCCGGTGACGCTTCTTCCCAGGAAAGTGGACGACGAAGCATGGCTTGCCGTTTGCGTATTTCCAGCGTACGTAGGCTGTCTTTATAGCTGTTGTTCTGGTTCTGTTTTTCGATGCTCAGGGCTGCGTCGGAGTTACCTTCCCAGCGGCGACACAGATAAAGCACGTCATAGATGCGGCCGATGCGGTATTTGCGGGAGAAAGCCAGTCCTAAGGCATAGTCTTCGCCGTAGCTGGTGTTCGGCACGCGGATTTCCCGCAGCAATGGTGTGAAGAAAGCACGCGGTGCCCCCAGTCCGTTGATGCGGAGGGCATTGTTGTGGCCGTTAGTGTCGGTCCACTCCTTGTGGTCGATGACGCCCGGCGGCAAGGTTTCCAGCTGGAAGTTGGTCATGCGGTACGAACCGATGACCATGGCGCAGCGTTCCCGGCGGAATTTGTCGACGATGGTCTGGAGGGTAGACGGACTGCTGTATAAGTCGTCACTGTCCAGTTGCACGGCGAAGCGTCCGCAGAGTGGATGATGCACACCTAAGTTCCAGCATCCACCGATACCCAGGTCGTCCCGTTCCGGAATGAGGTGGATTACCTTCTCATTGCCGGCATAGCGGTCGATGCACTCCGTAGTACCGTCGGTCGAATGGTTGTCGATGACAATCACATTGAAAGGGAAATCGGTCTCTTGTGTCAGTACGGAATCAATGGCATCGGCAATGGTGCGGATGCGGTTGCGTACGGGGATGATGACTGACGCCTCGTAGGCAAATTCCCCTTCCGTGGGGTCGATGTCCCGCTGTACCGGAGGTAGGAAAGCACCGATGTGCTTTAAATAATAGGTAAAGGCCGTTTCCCGTTCCAGTTGTACGCTCCGGTTGCGCGGGTCTACGTAGTCAAATTGTTTCTCGCCCGACTTGCGGGTATCTTCTTCAATTTCGGTATAAAGATACTCTCGGATATGGGTCAGTTCGTGCTGCTGGGAGAGGGCAAGTCGTACGGCATAGAGGGCCGAGTAACGGTACTCCGGCTGGTGGGTGATACATTCAAAGGCTTCCTGCAAGGCCGCCGTCTTGAAAAGCAGCACCGAGCCGAAGTCGAAATCATCACGCACGCTTCCCGGCTGATAGTCGATGACCGGATGAGGCTGCCGTACTCCGTTGACTACCTGATAATGGTCGGCATAGACCATGCCGGTTTCCAGGGCGCACAGGTAGTCGCACATGCGTTCCAGCGCCATGTAACCCATGTCCAGTGCCTGCGTCTTGGTATAGATGAGCAGGTAAGGCGTGTGCGTCAGCGACAGCATCTGCCGGATGCCGTCGGTCTGCTGGAACGAGAAATAGGGGAGGATGCGGCATTTGTCGGTAGGGGCACAGGCCTTCTCCGGGTGGTCGGTTAGTAGGAATATCTGGTCTGTCCGGGAACTGGCACTTAGTCCCTCAATGGTCTTATTTTGTTGGTTATCACCTTCGTAAGGAAGGAAACAAGTCACTAGATTATTCATATTTAATACATTTATACGGACAAAGATAGGGAATATATCTTATTTTTTCCCTAACTTTGTACGCTAAATGTGTAGAATATAAGAGAATTATGATAACAAAAACTCCTTTATTGGGGAAAACACTGAACGAATTGAAAGTGATTGTGCAGGATTTGGGAATGCCCAAGTTCACGGCCGGACAGATTGCTTCGTGGTTGTACGACAAGAAAGTGCGTTCAATTGACGAGATGACCAACCTCTCGTTGAAGAACCGGGAGCGGTTGATGGAGAACTACGAAGTGGGAGCCAGTGCACCGGTGCATGAGATGCGTTCGGTAGATGGAACAGTGAAGTATCTGTTCTGCACGCCCGAAGGTGATTACATTGAATCCGTATATATTCCCGACGAAGACCGGGCCACGCTTTGTGTTTCTTCACAAGTGGGATGCAAGATGAATTGTAAGTTTTGTATGACCGGGAAACAGGGATATACCACCAGTCTGACCGCGGCACAGATTCTGAACCAGATTTATTCGGTGCCCGAACGGGATACCCTGACCAATGTGGTGTTCATGGGCATGGGAGAGCCGTTTGACAACCTCGATGAGGTGCTGCGTGCGTTGGAAATCCTGACGGCCGATTATGGCTACAAATGGAGTCCGAAACGTATTACCGTATCGTCTGTCGGACTTCGGAAAGGTTTGGAACGTTTCTTGCAGGAGAGTGACTGCCACTTGGCCATCAGTCTGCATTCACCGTTTCCTGCCCAGCGCCGGGAACTGATGCCGGCCGAGAAGGCTTTCTCCATCACGGAAATCGTGGACATCCTCCGCAAGTATGATTTCAGTAAGCAACGCCGCCTGTCTTTTGAATACATCGTGTTCAAGGGAGTGAACGACAGCTTGATTTACGCCAAAGAACTGGTCAAGCTGTTGCGGGGACTCGATTGCCGGATGAACCTGATTCGTTTCCATGCTATCCCGAATGTAGATTTGGAGGGAGTTGACATGGAATCGATGATTGCGTTCCGTGACTATTTGACCCAGCATGGATTGTTTGCTACCATCCGTGCTTCTCGTGGAGAAGATATCTTTGCCGCTTGCGGTATGCTGTCTACTGCCCAGCAGCAGGCAGAGAAAAAAGAAAAAGAAAATGAAACCATTTAATACCAGAATATCATGAAGCGAGTAACTTATTATCTTGGGATAGCCTTGGCAGTGCTGTCATTTGCTTCCTGCCGTAATGGTGGAAAGAGTATCATCACTCCGGTGTCCAGCGGACGCCCTTACGAAGTAATGGTGGTAGCCGACGACAAATGTTGGATGAGTCCGGACAGTGCCCTCTTCCACGTGTTGGACACCGATGTGCCGGGATTGCCACAGTCGGAACGCTCGTTCCGTATTTCGCGTGTGCGTCCGGATGCGTTTAACCGGTCGGTCCGTCTTTTCCGCAACATCATCATTGTGGATATTCAGGACATCTACACGCAGCCCAAATTCAAATATACCCGTGATGCCTATTCTTCTCCACAGATGATTATGACCATCCAGGCACCCAATCAGCAGGAATTTGCCGATTATGTATCGAAGAACGGACAGGTGATTATCGATTTCTTCACCCGTGCTGAAATGAACCGTCAGGTCAAACTGTTGGAAAAGAAGCACAGTGAACTGATTTCTACGAAGGTGAAGAGTCTGTTCGACTGCGACATCTGGATGCCGGTGGAACTGGAATCGTATAAGGTAGGAAAGGACTTTCTTTGGGCTTCCAGCAACCTGAATGACCTGAACTTCGTGATGTATTCTTATCCGTTCCGTGATAAGAACACCTTTACCAAGGAGTATTTCATTCACAAGCGCGACTCTGTCATGAAAGTGAACCTTCCGGGCGAGCGTGAAGGCATGTATATGGAAACATCCGATTCCATCTTCCTTACCACTCGCAATATTGCTGTGAAAGGAGATTATGCGTTTGAAGCTCGCGGATTGTGGGATATGAAGAATGATGCCATGGGCGGTCCGTTCGTATCTCATGTACGCGTAGACCGTGAGCATGCCCGCGTCATTGTAGTGGAAGGGTTTGTTTATAACCCGGGCAAGCTGAAACGCGACCAAATCCGTAAACTGAATGCGGCGCTTTATACCTTGCAGCTCCCGTCGGAAAAAGAAGTGTCGGAGATTCCGGTAGACAATACCATTTCGGAAGAAAAAGTGAACAAAGAAGAAGCTGAACAGAACAAGCAATAAATATGGAAAATCGTAAAATTAGAGTGGGTATCACTCATGGAGATATAAATGGGGTTGGTTATGAGGTGATTTTGAAAACCTTCTCCGATCCTACCATGCTGGAATTGTGTACGCCGGTTATCTACGGTTCGCCGAAGGTGGCTGCCTATCATCGCAAAGCCATGGAAATACCGACCAACTTCAGCATCGTAAACACGGCAGAAGATGCACAGGACGGAAGAGTAAACGTAGTGAACTGCATTGAAGAAGAATTGAAGGTGGAGCTTTCCAAACCGACGCCTGAAGCAGGAAAGGCAGCCTTGACAGCGTTGGAAAGAGCACTGACTGACTATCGTGACGGCTTGTTCGATGTATTGGTCACGGCTCCCATCAATAAGCATACCATTCAGTCGGAGACTTTCCACTTTCCCGGTCATACAGAATATATTGAGGAACGGGTGGGCGACGGACAGAAGGCTCTTATGATTCTGTTGAAAGGTGATTTCCGTGTGGCACTGGTCACCGGACATGTGCCGGTGCGAGACATTCCCGGTATGTTGACCAAGGAACTGATTATGGAAAAGATGGAAATCTTCCACCAGTCACTGAAGAAAGATTTCGGCATCGACAATCCGCGTATCGCCGTCTTCTCCTTGAATCCGCATGCGGGCGACAACGGTTTGCTGGGTACGGAAGAGCAGGAGATTATCATTCCGGCCATGAAGGAAATGATTGCCAAGGGCGTGCAGTGCTTCGGGCCTTATCCAGCAGATGGCTTCATGGGTTCCGGCAACTATACCCACTTTGACGGTATTCTGGCCATGTATCACGACCAGGGACTGGCTCCGTTCAAGGCGCTGGCCATGGATGAGGGAGTGAACTTCACTGCGGGGCTGCCCATCGTACGTACTTCACCGGCTCACGGTACGGCGTACGACATTGCCGGAAAAGGAATTGCTTCGGAAGATTCGTTCCGTCAGGCAGTGTACGTGGCTATGGATGTGTTCCGCAACCGTGCCTGGGAGAAAGAAATCAGTGCACGCCCGTTGCGCAAGCAGTATTATGAGAAACGTGATGATAGTGATAAACTGAAATTAGATAGCGTAGAAGAAGAATAACATGAAGTTTGCAATCATATCAGCCGGGGAGGGGTCCCGGTTGTCACAAGAAGGAGTTCAGTTGCCCAAGCCTTTGGTGCAACTGAACGGTGTGGCCATGATTGACCGCCTGATACACATCTTCGCACAGAACGGAGCGGAGGAAGTGGTCGTCATCATCAACAACGAGGTACCCCTTACAAAGGCTCATTTGCATGAATTGGAAAAGACATCGGAAGTACCTTTGCGGGTAGTGGTCAAGACTACTCCGAGTTCCATGCATAGTTTCTATGAACTGAGTCGTTACCTGAAAGACGACCGTTTCTGTCTGACTACTGTCGACACCATTTTCCGGGAAGAAGAGTTCGCCCGTTTCATTGAAGCCTTCAAGGCTTTTGACGGCGACGGCATGATGGCTGTAACCGATTATATCGACGACGAGAAACCCTTGTACATCGGTACGGATGCGGCCAATCGCATTACCGGGTTCTACGACAGTCTGCAGCCCGACACCCGTTACATTTCGGGCGGAATTTATTGTTTGTCTCCTAAGTCGATTGTGACGTTGGAGAAATGCATGGCGCAAGGCATGTCACGTATGCGCAATTTTCAGCGCCAGTTGGTAGCTGACGGCTTGCGGCTTAAAGCTTATCCATTTTCTAAAATTCTGGATGTAGACCATGCGGACGACATCGTAAAAGCAGAGGCTTTTCTAAACGGACAAGACTAACGAAAAGAGAACGAGAGAGTAAGTAACTAAACCTGATTTTTTGCGAAAAATCTAGAATCAAAAGATAGAATGTATAAAAGAGGAGAGAAGATTTGGGTGGTTGGTGTGAGCCGCGGTAATGAGTATTCCCCGAATCATGTAGACAATGACGCTGCCATCATCCGACTGGCAGCAGAAGCATTGGAGAAAATGGGGTGTGAGGTCACTATGTATCCGGAAAAGGAATTTGTGACTAAAAAAATAGAGGCAAAGTTTATCTTTGACATGGCACGTGATAGAACCACCATCGAACGGTTGAAGGAATTGGAAGCTGACGGAGCTGTGGTTGTAAATTCGGCCTATGGCATTGATAATTGTGTTCGTCAGCGGATGACGGAACTGCTGATGGCAAACGGAGTGCCCCATCCGCAGAGTTTTATTATTCCCACCGACGGGAAGTTTACCCCTTCCATTTTCCCTTGCTGGATTAAGCGGGGCAATTCGCATGCCATGGTGAAAGAAGACGTGGTATATGTGGAATGCCGGGAAGAAGCCGAGGTGGTGATGGCCGATTTCCGGAAACGGAACATTCCGGTGGCCGTGGTCAACGAACACCTGGTAGGAGACTTGGTGAAGTTCTACGGCGTGCAGGGAACGGATTTCTTCTACAGTTTTTATCCCACGGAACAATCACACAGCAAGTTCGGTTTGGAAGCCATCAACGGAGAGACGCGTGGATTTCCTTTTGACGTGAAACAGCTTCAGACTTATGCGAACAAGGCCGCTGAAGTGCTGAATGTTCCTATCTACGGAGGTGACTGCGTGGTATCGTCCACCGGTGAAATCCGTATCATTGATTTCAATGACTGGCCCAGCTTTGCCCGCTGCCGGGTGGAAGCCGGACCGGAAATAGCCAAATGTATTTATAACCGCATCATGCACAAATTAGAAAAAGAATGAGTACGGAGAAAAAAGGAGTAGAGGCTTCTTTCAAGTCCATGGATACAGAAGAGCTTCTGGACATCCATTTCAATCGCCCCATCGGTTATGTGTGGGCTTTGTTTTTCCAGCGTTTCGGCGTTCATCCCAATGTGGTGACCATCCTGTCCATCATCCTCGGGGTGGCGGCAGGGGTGATGTTCTATTATCCCGATATGACCCATACGCTGATTGGTATTTTCCTGCTGATGTGGGCTAACCATTATGACAGCTGCGACGGACAGTTGGCGCGTATGACCGGAAAGAAAACCCGCTGGGGACGTATGCTCGACGGATTTGCCGGCGACCTTTGGTTCTTCACCATCTATGTGGCCATTTGCTTGCGCCTGACCAACCAACCGCTTCCTTTCCATATCGGAGAGGCTTCCGGGCAGACCTGGAGCATTTATATCTGGTTGATTGCCCTGTTCTCCGGTACGGTGTGCCACAGCAAGCAGTGTACGCTGGCCGATTATTACCGTAATATCCACTTGTTTTTCCTGAAGGGAAAGGCCGGCAGTGAGCTGGACAATTTCAAGCAGCAGCGCGAGATTTTCCACAGTCTGCCTTGGAAAGGCAACTTCTGGTGGAAGGCTTTTCTGTATTTCTACGGCAACTATACCCGCAAGCAGGAACAGATGACGCCGAACTTCCAGCGTTTCTATGCCTTTGTGCAGGAGCGTTATGGCGACAACATCCCTCAGGCACTGCGCGACGAATTCCGTGCCCTGAGCCTCCCGCTGATGAAGTACACCAACATCCTGACCTTCAACACCCGTGCGATAGCCCTTTACATCAGTCTGCTGATTGGGGAGCCGTGGTTGTACTTTATCTTCGAGATTGTGGTGATGACTTCCTTGTTCGTGTACATGCGTCACCGTCACGAAGCTTTGTGCGCATTCCTTTATCATAAATACGCCAAATAATGAAAGAGAAATTTCGTAACATATTCTGGTTCTTCGGTATCTTTGCCATCGTGGTCATGCTGTGCACGTTCGACATGGACTACCAGGAACTCTGGCAGAATCTGCGGAAAGCCGGTATCTGGTTTCCGGCCGTTATCCTGCTGTGGGTGTTCATCTACTACCTGAACACCTGGTCGTGGTATGTCATCATCCGTGACGGGAAGCATGCCAAGGTGCCTTTCTGGAAAGTCTATAAGTTGACAGTTTCCGGCTTTGCCCTGAACTATGCCACTCCGGTGGGACTGATGGGAGGGGAGCCGTACCGCATCATGGAGCTGACCCCTTACGTGGGAGCCAGCAAGGCCACTTCGTCGGTCATCCTCTACGTGATGATGCACATCTTTTCCCATTTCTGCTTCTGGTTGACGGGCGTGGTGCTGTATCTCATTTTTGAACCGATGAACTGGGGAATGGGTATCGTGCTGGCGGTAGTAGCCTTCTTCTGCCTGCTGGCCATCTATTTCTTCATGAAAGGCTACCGCAACGGAATGGCCGTACGCACGTTCAAGTTGTTGGGCCATGTGCCCTACGTGAAACGCTGGGCTCATCGTTTCCTGACGGAGAAAAAGGAATCGCTGGAGCGGGTGGACGCACAGATAGCCGAACTCCACAAGCAGCGGAAGAGTACGTTCTACGT
This sequence comes from Bacteroides mediterraneensis, assembly GCF_016900355.1. Taxonomy (GTDB): domain Bacteria; phylum Bacteroidota; class Bacteroidia; order Bacteroidales; family Bacteroidaceae; genus Phocaeicola. Next base: position 47,074 of record NZ_JACJKA010000025.1, read on the forward strand.
GTCGTTGGGACTGGAGTTCATGGCTCGCATCGTGAGCTGTGCCGAGGTGTTCTTCATCCTGAATATCCTGACCGACCACGTGAGTTTCCTGTCGTGCATCCTGATTATGGCCTTCACCTCCCTATTTGCCAACCTGTTCTTTTTCTCGCCCATGCAGCTGGGTGCCCGTGAGGGAGGATTTGCGCTGGCCGTGGGCGGACTGGCCATCCCGAGTGCGTTCGGTATCTATACCGGACTGATTACCCGTGTGCGCGAATTGATTTGGATTGTAATCGGAGTGTTGTTGATGAAAGTCGGCAATGGAACCCAAAATACTACAAAAAAAGATGAATAAACTGACAGATGTGAAAGGCGTAATTTTTGATTACGGAGGTACGATTGATACAAACAGCCGCCACTGGGCGGAAGTGCTGTGGAGCAAGTATGAGGAATTTCAGGTGCCGGTGGACAAAGCCAGCTTCCGTGAGGCGTATGTACACGGCGAGCGCACGCTGGCCCGGGTGCCGTTGGTGAAGCCGGAGCATAACTTCCACGATGTACTGCGCATCAAGACCGACATTCAGGTGAAATACCTGGTAGAGCAGGGCAAGCTGGACGAAGCAACTACCAGCCGCGAGCGCTATGCCGAAAAGGTGGCCGACAGTTGCTATCGCTACGTGCTGGATGTGTTGGAGCGTACCCGTCCCGTGGTGAAGACCCTTTCCGAACGCTATAAGCTGGTGCTGGTGTCCAATTTCTACGGAAACATCCAGACCATCCTGAAAGACTTCGGCCTGTTCGATTTCTTTGCCGACATCATCGAGTCGTCGGTGGTGGGCGTACGCAAACCTGATCCGGCCATTTACCGCTTGGGCGTGGAAGCCATGGGCCTGCCCGCCGAGAATGTGCTGGTGGTAGGCGATTCCTTCTCGAAGGACATGGTGCCTGCAAAGAAAGTGGGCTGCAAGGTGGCCTGGCTGAAAGGAGAGGGCTGGGGAAATGAAGAAATAGACGAAACCCTTCCGGACCTCATCATCACCGATTTGCCGGAATTGCTGTCGTATGTATAAGGAGGGGCACGGATGAAAAAACAAGGAGTTGCCCTGGTGGAACGCCAATACCTGTTCCCCTTTGTACTGATTACCTCACTCTTTTTCCTGTGGGGATTTGCCCATGCCATTCTGGACGTGTTGAACAAGCATTTTCAGGAACTGCTCACCATCACCCGTACTCACTCGGCCATGATTCAGGCTACGATGTACATGGGTTATTTCATCATGGCCATCCCCGCCGGATTGTTCATCAACCGTTACGGATACCGTCGGGGGGTGGTGTTAGGACTGTTGCTGTATGGCGTCGGCTCCCTGCTGTTCATTCCCGGACAGCACTGGATGTCATTCAATTTTTTCCTCTTCTCCCTGTTCGTCATCGGATGCGGACTGACCTTCCTGGAAACGGCCGCCAATCCGTATGTCACAGAATTAGGAGCGAAGGAGACCGCTGCCAGCCGCTTGAATTTCGCCCAGTCGTTCAACGGACTGGGATGCATCTTTGCCCCGATTCTGACAGGAATTCTCCTGTTTGCCGACGAGGAAAAAGGGGCCAGCGGCAATGTGGCCCTCCCGTACGCTGTGATGGGTGTGATTGTGCTGTTGGCCGCCTTGGCTTTTGTGCGGGTGCGCTTGCCGGAAATTCCTCACGAGGAGGAGGTAGACAGCGAAGGAAACCGTGTCGGCCTCTGGGCCCATAAACTGTTTGTTTTTGGCCTGATTGCCCTCTTCGCTTATGAGGTGGCCGAGATTTCCATCAACAGTTTCTTCATTAACTACGTGACCGAGGTAGGATGGATGAACGCTCGCGATGCCTCCCTGATTCTGTCGTTCGGCGGACTGGGACTGTTTATGGTAGGACGTTTCGTAGGGAGTTGGATTATGCGCCGTGTGCGGGCTGAGAAAATGCTCTTCTGGTGCGCTACGGGAACGGTAATTACTACTTTGTTGGTGATTCTCGACCTGGGGTCTGTGTCGTTTGTGGCCCTGCTTTGCGGTTATGCCTTTGAAGCCATTATGTTCCCCACCATTTTCGCTCTCTCCTTGAAAGGACTGGGCAGCCATACGAAGCGCGCCTCTTCCTTCCTGATGATGTCACCAGTAGGTGGTGCTGTGGGTCCCGTACTCATGGGACTGGTAGGCGATTATGCCGATATGCACTGGGCCTTTGTGGTACCCTTTGTTGGCTATGTAGTGGTGTGGTGTTATGCCCGTCACATGATGCGTCTGAAAAACTGAACCTGCCCCATCGGGGGCTACAAAATAAAAGAAGCGCGGAACTTGAGGTGTCTCCCGATACCCTGGGTTCCGCGCTTCGGCGTATTAAATGATAAGTATAGAATTGGGGATTATTTACCTTGTGGAGCCTGAGGAGCTTCCGGACATTGGTTCGAACATCCCGGAGCTGGCATCTGTCCCGGCTTGCCCATTCTTCCCTGCATCATCGGGCAGGGCTTCTGTCCCATGCGCTTGTGCATCTTTCCCGGACGGTCCATGCTGAACACCTTTTCCAGTTGACGGGCATTCAGGATTTTTTTGAAGGAATTGTAATACTTCTTCTGTGTGTCGAGCACTTTCTGACGTATTTCAAACCGCTTTTCAATGTCCTGCTGAATCTGTGCGTCGGTCCGTTCGCACGGTTTTACCTTTTCACCTTCCGGGGCCGGACGGCAATCCTTCAGCGCGGTCAGATACTCCTTGTAGAGGGTGGTGAACTGAGCCAGTTTGGCATCGTCCAGCATCAGTTGTTTGCCCATGCGGGCAGCCTGCATATCCATCCGCTGTTCCGGTGTCATTTTAGCACAATTTTCTTTTCCAGCCTTTGCCGGACACGTTTTCTGTGGAGCGTTTTGCGCCATCATGCTGCCACATCCCAGGCATGCAGCGAGAATCAATGTAGAGAATAAACGAGTTGTTTTCATTGTTGTCATTTTTTTAAGTTGAACATTTTGTTTCCAGTGCACTTACGACTCTAAGACAACCAGACCCCCTCAGGGTTTATTGAAAAATCCCACTTTTAACATTTGAAAGGGAAATGAGAATGGAAATGTGAATTTTTTAAAGGATGACGGAGTAATGATGAAAATTACTTGCGAAAAACGCCTCTTGTGGCTCAGGTTTCCGGGCCTGAAAAAACGCAAGTGCGTTTGGACTCAAGCGCCTTTGCGTTTCAAGACAAACGCCTTTACGTTTTCCTTCAAACGCACTTGCGTTTTGGATGAAACGTCCTTGCGTTTTAGTTGAAACGCAAAGGCGTTTTTCAGGCGAAAATCTGCCGATTCATAAATACTTAAAAATCAGCTTCTTTTACAATTTGGATTTTCTCTCCCGTCACCGGATGTACGAACTCCAGCGCGGCGGCGTGCAGGTACAGACGGTCGGACGGCTGGCCGTAGAGGTCATCGCCCACAATCGGATGATTCAGTCCTTCGGGATGCGCAGCATGTACCCGGAGCTGATGCGTGCGCCCCGTATGCGGATAAAACGTTACTCTTGTCTTCCCATCCTTGCGCTCCAGTACCCGGTAGGATGTGACCGCCCGTTTCCCGTATTCTTGGCTCACCATCTGGCGCGGGCGGTCCATCGGATTCGGACAGAGCGGCAGGTCGATGATACCCTCGTCCGTTTCCAGTTCCCCTTCCAGGATGGCCGTGTACCGCTTGCGGATGAGACGCGTCTCGAAAAGCGCCTGAAGCTCCTTGTGTACCTCTTTCGTCTTGGCTGCCAGCAACAGTCCGGACGTCGCCATGTCCAGCCGGTGCACGATGAGCGGTCCGGTAGCCTTGGGGTAGAGGTTGTGCAGCCGCTGGAGGATGGAATCGAGGTCGTTCTTGCCCGGTACGGAAAGCATGCCCGCCGGCTTGTGTACCACCACCAGCCACTCGTCCTCGTAGAGAATCTCCAATGCCGTTTGTCGGTGTACGTCCTCCTCCAGCGGATTCGGTTCGACCTCCAGTCCCACGAGCATGTGTTTCAGAATCGGTTCACACTTCCCCTTGCACGACGGATAGAAATGCCCCTCGCGGCGTATCTCGTCCTTGGGCGACATGCCCCACCAGAATTCCCCCATGGCTAGGGGCTGGAGATGATGCAGGTACGCATACTGGAGCAGCTTGGGCAGGGCACATTCCCCCGCTCCGGCAGGCGGCGTCTTTTGCGGAGTGGCCCGGAAAATCTCACACAAATCTTTCACCTCGCCCCGGGCGTTGAGCATCCGGAACTGGGAAAACAGCCGCAACTGGAGAGCCGCCGAGCGTGTTTTCCGTTCGTGGCGCAACGCCTGAATCTCCTGGTCGAGTGTCTGGAAAGCCTCTCCGGCCTCCTGCACCTTCTCCTTCAGCCGCCGTTCCAACCGCTTGAACTCCGCTTTCTGGAACTGGCTTTCGCGCGACATCGCTTCGGCCTCTTCGGGAGACACCCCTCCTTTTCGCCGTTGTTCCCGATGGGCTTTCTCCTCTTTCAGTTTCTGTTTCTCACGGGTCAGTGTGACCTGGGCCTCTTCTTCCGCCTGCTTCCATGCCTCCCGTGCCGAGCGGTAAGTCTCGCTGGCCTCCAGTGCCGCAATCTGGTGGTTGATGCCCGAAATCTCCGCCTCCTCGATGCGGAAGAACCCGTCGGGTTGCAGGAGGTCGTACACCGGCGGCACGAAAAACGCGTGGTGGTTGCTCCCGGCCAGGTTGCCCGAGAAAGCAGCCAGGTAACCCAGCTTTCCTTCTGTATCCTGGATGACCAGTACCCCGAACATCTTTCCCTGCCGGAGCTCTTCCTGCCAGTCGTCTCGTGTGAGCAGGTATTGGCGCACCTCTTCCGCCGCCAGTCGGGTGAGCGGGTGAGGGGTGTAGTGGAAGGGGAAAGTGAAAGCCTTGGGCAAGGCGATGCCTTCGGTCGGGGTGTGGAAAGAATGGATCATGGTGAGAAATTCAGTTCGTTTTTTATTGCGGGAGCAAAGGTACGAAGAAAATGGCTTTTATAAAAATGAAATCATATATACCCTATATATCGTATATATTTCTTATCTTTGCGAAAAAGAAGATTATGGAAGCAACCGTTACTCATCGAAGAAAGATTATTGACCTGAAAGAAGATACTTTTAAGGCACTTTCAGTCATGGCAGCCCGGCAGGGAACGAACCTGAAGAAGCTGATTGAGAATTTGCTTGACAAGACAGCGGAGGAATACGATGACAGTGAGGCTTACCGTTATTTGTCAGAAAACTATCCGGACGGGAAGGTCAAGCTGGAGGAAAAGGAGCGTAAGGAGTTTATGGACTGGTTGGGCGTGACTGAGAAATGAGAGTTGAATTTTCAAAGGAGTTTGAGAAGTCGGTCCGCAAGCTCTCTGGAAAGATGTTGGAATCCGTACGTGAGGCGGTTCAAGAAGTGATGGATGCGGAAGGCATCGAGGAACTGACGGATTGCAAGAAGTTAGTGGATTACGATTTCATTTACCGTCTGAGAATAGGCAGTTACCGTGCCTTTTTCAGCTTTCATGTGCAGATTGTGGATGATTGTGTGATGTTTCTCTATCTTGTACCCAGGGGACAGGCATACGACAAGAAAATGGAAAAGAATCTGCAAAGAAAAGATGTGTGACTAGGGTTTGTTGCTTTGCAAATGCTTCCGTAGCAATTCTTCCGATACTGCCATTTTTGAAACAAAATCCGGATAGTCGGCAGCCTGTTGGGGAATGTGGAACAAATAGGTTTCCAGTTCCGCGTTGTCATCTTCTCCATATCCTCGCAAGGAATGTCGCGTGATAGCATGCGCTTGCAAGGTGGGATGAATCAAAATGCCCTGTTTTCCTCTCAACCGATACATGTACGTGATGAGCTGATGTACATCCTCTCTTTTCTCTGTAGTCATCTTGTATTTGGCATCCACGATTGTTCCGTCGGATTTCCGGAAAAAGTCCAGGTAACGGGGAAATTTGTGCCCTTTGGCCAAGTAGATGCGTCCGGTACCTTTTTTGTTGTTGGGATGCGTGAATCCTTGTTTTGTGAGGATAGTGGCGAGGTATTCCTCCCACAAATAAGCCGCATCAAACAGAATGCCGTGTATCGGATTCTCTTGCTGCCCGTATTTGATTTTTTCGTGTCGCAGTATCCGTAAACAAAGTTTCTGAAGAGGCGCATAATGAGTGAAGTAAGGGTGAGGAATAATCTTCAAGTTGTGTCTGATTACGTTTTCTCTGTCTTGCCGATGATAGTTTGGGGTGGCGGTCCTTATTTGGCTCACATTGTCTCGGGTCTGGGTGTCGCTTTCCAATAATGCTCTTCCGAATCGGGTGGTGCAGATATATTCGAGGGTGTGACGTATCAGCTCAGTCACTTGGTTGTCCAGACTGAACTCCCGGGTGCGATAGGCAATACGGCCATTAAACGGCAGGTTACATTTTATCTGTCGGGAAATGTCTATTACGCCGCGCACATTCGCGTCATTGTACGTATTCCGTTGGTATTCCTTGTAGACGCCTTGCGCCAGTGCCTCGTTAAGAAATTTGGGAAACAGATAGAGCAGAAAGTCGAAGACGGCTTCGTCGCTTGTTTCGTGTGGCATCCGGAAAAGGTTGAGGTACAGCACCTTTTGAAGCATGTAATGCAGGAAGAAATCTTCGCCGGTGTGCTGAACAAAACGCGACTGGATGGAAACGGAATGTTCGTTGACTCCTATAAATCCCACCAGATTGCCTGTCGTTAAGTGGACTTTTGTGCATTGCTTCCCTTTCCAATCGGTCTGTAAGGACATGAGAGGCTGATTACCTATTTTATCCTCACATTCCTCGAAAGAATAAGGGTAGATTAGCAAGTTGTTTCCACATTCATCCGTCAGTTCCGACAGGGTACGGTTGGCTACATTTTGTAGAGACAGGAATTCTTCAAGATTTTCCGATGTGGAAGAATAGGGTGAGTTATCCTTCAATATCATCTTTTCCTTCTTTTTGATAATACACTTGTTCCAGCATTTCTAAATTTTCCATGGCATTGGCCGTACCTCTCAGGTATTCAAACAGCACACCTTTCAGGTGGTTTTCCCAAAGGTGCTTGTAGGCTGCCTCCTTGTGGGTACGTTCGTTGTCCAGATAAAGTGTCAGTTTGCTGAAGTAGGAACCTCCAATGTGATATGCGGGGCTTAATCCTTCTATGCCCGTGTGGTTTTCTTCATCCCAGATGGCGGCATTCAGGCGCGTCATGACCTGAATGATTTCCTCTTTCATGTCTGTCAGTTTCTCGTCCAGCATCGCTGTATGCTCATTGGCTTTTATTTCCACCCAGGCAAAACGGCGGCGCATGGCGAAGTCCATACTCTCCACACTGCGGTCGATGTCGTTCATGGTTCCGATGATATAGACATTTTCAGGAACGTAGAAGCCTTCGTAGAACGGGTCGGATTCATCGGTAATCAGATTCTGATACTGGGTCTTGACTAATCCTTTTTCTCCGCGATAGCTTGGGTCGATGCTGAAGAACAGTTCCCCGAAAATTTTGGAGATTTCACCCCGGTTGATTTCGTCGATGATGAAGATGTATGGCTGGGATGGATCAGCCTTTTTAATATTCTCATTTTGGGGATTTGCTTCTTCGGTCGAAAAAGCATTTTTCTGAATTGATGAAGATTTTTCTAGTTGGGGGATATTGATGAATTTTTTGTTCATGTTCAAAAGTTCCTGAACAATACCCCTATAATAAGTATAATTTAATGTGTTACCAATAATATTACAAAAATCTTTAAAAGGGACTTTGGTTATATCTGATACATTTCTATCGCGGTAGTAATTGAAGATTTTTTGGACGTAATCTTCATTTATATAGTTAGAGGTAAAAGAACCACCTTTATTATACACTATGTCTTTTCCTGAGATTTGAAGCTCCATTTGACTTCTTGGATAGACTGTATAAAGAGTGACACTATGATTTTGTATTCTCTTCTTTAATTCGTCGTATAAGACATAAAATGAAGGTAAGTTTTCTTTAGAAAATGAGCTGGCAATGTGAGGTACTTCTTTAGGTGTATTATTGGGCTCGTTTGCTTTATTGGAAGTAGTAAATGTTTCAAGGAGTGTTTTCTTGCAAAACTCCTTGAACACTCCATCCTTTCTTTCAAACCCGATGTTTCCGTTTTTATCGGGAGGAGTAGGGCGCAAACCTTCCACAAAGTCTGTGTAGTCATACGACGGATGGAATTGAACAAATTCATATTCAGCTTCCATCTTGTCCGCAATTGCTTTGGCCAAATACGTTTTCCCTGTACCGGGTGCTCCTGTCAGAATAAGATTTTTATTTGCTTCCAGTAGTCGGATATAGTAGTCTAGATTTTTCTCTTCCATATTTTATAGTTGTTTGATAAAATATAGCGGGTAATACTAACCCATACAATATGGAAACAAAGTTAGAAAAAAGCTGTAATAGTTTGGTGGATATGAGTGCTTATTATTAATCTCATTTGTCGTTTTGCAAGGTTGTTCCACAGATTTTCTATAAATCTGTATAAGGAATATAGATGGTTGAATTTAAACGAGTTAGAAGAATTATCTTGTTTGGAAGTAATGAGTTAATAACCGTTCATATTGCTGCGGTTCGCATTGCTTTGCCTATTAGGGTCACTACTGTCCCGTAAAAGTGGATAAATAGTTCTTTGAAATTATTGAAATATAGTCAATTACACGGTCTTTTGAAATGAAACGGACTTGATTTTGCAACTTTGCAGTCTAATACAAATGGCTGCTA
>NZ_JACJKA010000026.1 GCF_016900355.1 Bacteroides mediterraneensis
TTAAGGTGACTATGGCGCGAAGGTTCCACCTCTTCCCATTCCGAACAGAGAAGTTAAGCTTCGCCACGCCGATGGTACTGCGTACAAGTGGGAGAGTAGGTAGTCGCCGTTTTAGATAGAGCCTCGAAGTAGAAATACTTCGGGGCTTTTTTTGTGCCCTGACGGGAACGGGAAACGGAAGGTTCCGAATGATGACCGAAGGAGTCCTCGGGCGGTGTGCGTCTGTCACGGCGCTACTGCCATTTCCTTTGGCCTGTATGGTTGGTACACTCTCTTCCCTGTGGGGACGTCCGATAGCCTTTAGAATGTGATTCTGTAGAATCTGAAGAGTGAAGGGGAAATAAGACATAAAAAAACTCCGGACTTCACAGCCCAGAGTTTTTACGATTGATTTCTATAATATAATTAGGTTAGTGAATCATTGTATTCGTGTCTTCTACAATTTTTCCATAGGAGAATACGCATCTTACATTGATGTCTTTGTCCAAGATGACAATGTCTGCATCTTTCCCTTTTTGTAGGGTACCTTTATAGGCTCCTATACCAATCAGGTTGGCTGGAGTTTCAGAAGCCATTCGTACGGCATCAGCCAAAGGTATAGCAGCTTTTTTCACCATGGTTTGAACCAATGTTTCCATCGTGGCCAAACTTCCGGCTAAAGAGGAATGATCGGCCAGTTTGCATACACCATTTTCTATGATGTATCTTGGGTCATTGAGCGGTTCTCCTGTGTAGGCTGCATATTTCAGGGCATCGGTTACCAGGCAGGTTTGCTCTACCCCTTTCAATTTGTAGACCAGTTTGAGAATCGTAGCTGGTAGGTGGATTCCATCGGCGATTACCTCTACACTCATTCCGTCGGTGAGGTACACACTTTCTACGGTGCCTTCGTATTTGTATTCACGGCGTTTGTGGAATCCCGGCATGGCATTATAGAAGTGAGCTGCATGAGTGAATCCGGCTTCGAAAGCTGCTTTGATTTCTGGATATTCTGCTTCGGTATGGGTGATTGCAGTCAGGATACCTTTTGAGGTAGTATATCTGGCAAAATCGTGGGCTCCTGGCAGTTCAGGACTGATGTCCCAGCGTTTGATGCATTGCGTACTTTCAAGTAACGGGATGTATTCTTCCGGATCAGGATCTTTCAGAAATTCTTCCCATTGTGTTCCTGCCATTTTCTTGTTCAAATAAGGACCTTCTATGTGCATTCCTTGTATGGTGCTTCCTTCTTCTTTCATCAATTCCTCGCATGTGGTCACTGCACGTCGGATATTTTCGAAGCTGGTGGAAGAAAGAGTGGGAAAAATGGAAGTAGCTCCATGTTTCAAATGAGCCTGTGTGGCTTTCTGAAAAGCTTCGACAGTTCCTTCTGTGAAGTCGTGTCCGCCACCTCCATGTGCATGCATGCTCACGAAGCCGGGCACGATGTACATACCTTTGGCATCGATGACGGTAGCACCGATGACAGCCAGGTCGCTGTTGGTGACTTCCAAAATTTTTCCGTCACTAATGAGTACGGAGCCATCTTTCATCCATCCTTGTGGAGTAAGAATATGGCCGTTTATAATTTGTGTCAGCATAATTGTCGAATGTTTTTAAGTGGTTAAAAAAGTGTGTTGGTACCTTCTACCAGTTTTCCCATCGCCCATACGGCACGTACATTGAGGTCTCGGTCGAGGGCCATGATGTCGGCATCTTTTCCTCTTTCAAGGGTACCTTTCCGGTCAAGCACACCCATAATGCGGGCTGGAGTTTCAGAAGCCATTCTGACCGCATCTTCCAAAGGAATCTCTGCTTTTTGAACCATGGTACGAATCAGGCGGTCCATGGTGGCGATACTTCCAGCCAGTGCAGAACGGTCGGCCAGTTTGCAAACGCCATCTTCGATGATGACGCGCGGGTCGAAGGCTTCTTTACTGTCGCTTGCGGCACATGCCAATGCATCGGTGATTAACGCAGTCTTTTCTACTCCTTTAATTTTGTGTACCAGACGCAGAATGGTAGGTGGTACATGAATGCCGTCGGCAACTACTTCCACGGTCATGTCGTCCATCAGGTAAATACTTTCTACAGTACCTTCGTATTTGTATTCACGGCGCTTATGGAATCCCGGCATAGCGTTGTAGAAGTGAGTGGCATGTGTATAACCTGCCTGGAATGCGGTATAGATGTCTTCAAATTCAGCTTGTGTGTGACCTACTGCAGCCAACACACCTTTTGATGTGATGTATTTACCAAACTGCATGGCACCCGGAAGTTCGGGAGCTGCATCCCAACGTTTGATGCAGTGGGTTTCTTCCAACAGTGGAATATATTCTTCCGGATCTGGATTCTTGATGTTTTCTGGCATCTGTCCGCCTGCCATTTTCATATTAAAATAATGTCCTTCCAGGTGAAGTCCGAGAACCGGGCTGTCTGGTTCACTCATTAATTTTTCCGTAGTAGCCGCTGCGGCACGGATCATCGGAATGGTAGAAGAAGAAAGGGTGGGGAAGATGCTGGTCGTTCCATGCTGCATGTGTGCCTTGACTGCAGTACGGAAAGCGTCTTCACTGCCTTCCATGAAATCGCGTCCGCCTCCTCCGTGCACATGGATTTCAACTCCTCCTGGTACGATATACATACCTTTGGCGTCGATCAGTGTAGCACCTACGATAGCCAGATCGCAGTTGGTTACTTCCAGAATTTTGTTGTCTCTGATTAGTACGGAACCGTCTTTCAGCCATCCTTGCGGGGTTAAAATACGGGCATTAATTATTTGAGTTAACATATTGAATAAGGTTTGATATCTTTGATATGTGCTGCAAATTTAATTAATTTGCTAATAAATTGTATGGCGGATAATATATTTATTTATGATTTAAGGGTTAATTAAATTAAAAGTGCATCTGATTTTCCGTCGTGCAGTAAAAAATGAATGGATTTGCGTCCGTTTCCCTTTTGTCAGGCTGATTTATGCATTTATTTATACCTATTTTTAATATAGAGAAATGGAAACTCGAAAGTGCGAAGTATGTTAAACAAGCATTTTTAATAAATAAAAAGCGGAAAGATTAGATGAAATGAATTATTATTTGTATCTTTGTCGCCCGATTTATATGGTATTGCGACTTGGGAAAACTTAGTACATACAAGATCGAATTAAAGAACATGACGGAAAACTCAGCTGATTATGAGTTCTCTTTGACCAATCAGTTCTTTACGGATATTGATGCTCCAGAAATCCACAAAGGAAAGTTGCAGGCGCAGCTGAACGTAAAAAAGACGATGGGGGTCTATGTCCTTACTTTCCATATCGAAGGTTCCGTAATTGTGCCTTGTGACCGTTGTCTGGATGACATGGAATTGTCGGTGGTGACAGACGATACCTTGAAGGTGAAATTAGGAGCTGCATTCTCGGATGAGGAGGATATGGTAATTGTACCCGAGGAAGACGGTTATATTAATGTCGCGTGGTTTATGTACGAGTTTATCGCATTGAGTTTACCGATGAAGCATGTACATGCTCCTGGACAGTGCAATAAAAGTATGATGGGAGCCTTGAACAAACATCTACGCACTTCGGCTGAGGAGGAAGGCGAGATGGATGATTTCCTCTTGGAGGAAGAAATGGATGAGGAATTGCCTGAATCCCGAGAAATAGATCCGAGATGGAACGAATTGAAGAAAATATTAGATAATAATTAAATAAAAGTTTAGAAAAATGGCACATCCTAAAAGAAGACAATCAAAAACGAGAACTGCGAAGAGAAGAACTCATGACAAAGCAGTTGCTCCTACGTTGGCTATTTGCCCGAACTGCGGTGCATGGCATGTTTATCACACAGTATGTGGGGCTTGCGGTTATTACAGAGGTAAGCTGGCTATCGAAAAAGAAGCTGCTCTTTAATAACTTGACGCTTTGCTGAACATCTTTGCATGTTCCAGGAAAATTAAAGCCGGAGAGCCATTTCGGCTCCCCGGCTGTTTTTTTATAGGCCACGAAATTAAGAAATGATGGAAAAAATAAATGCAGTAATTACCGGAGTCGGTGGGTATGTACCTGATTATGTATTGACAAACGAAGAATTGTCGAGAATGGTTGATACCAACGATGAGTGGATTATGACCCGTATCGGGGTAAAAGAAAGACGCATCCTGAACGAAGAAGGTTTGGGAACTTCATATATGGCTCGTAAAGCCGCTAAGCAGTTGATGCAGAAAACGGATTCAGATCCGGCTTCTATTGATTGTGTAATTGTAGCGACGACAACTCCTGACTATCATTTCCCTTCTACTGCTTCTATTCTTTGCGATAAACTGGGATTGAAGAACGCATATGCGTTCGATTTGCAGGCTGCTTGCAGTGGTTTCTTGTTTGCGATGGAAACGGCTGCCAGCATGATTCAGTCAGGCCGTCACAAGAAAATTATCATTGTGGGCGCAGATAAGATGTCTTCCATGGTGAACTATTCAGACCGTGCCACTTGTCCGATTTTCGGAGATGGTGCTGCGGCTTGTATGGTGGAAGCTACTACAGAAGATTATGGTATTATCGATTCTATCTTACGTACGGATGGTAAAGGACTTCCGTTCCTGCATATGAAAGCAGGTGGTTCAGTTTGTCCTCCTTCTTATTTTACCATTGACAACAAGATGCATTATTTGTATCAGGAAGGTAGAACCGTGTTCAAATATGCAGTGTCAAACATGTCTGATGTAACCGCTCAGATTGCGGAAAAACATGGTTTGACCAAAGACAACATTGACTGGATTGTTCCCCATCAGGCAAATTTGCGTATCATTGATGCGGTTGCTTCTCGTTTGGAAGTTCCATTGGATAAGGTGATGATTAATATCCAGCGCTATGGTAATACCAGTGCAGGAACGTTGCCCCTTTGCCTTTGGGATTATGAAAAGCAGCTCAAGAAGGGCGACAACATTATCTTCACTGCGTTTGGTGCTGGATTCACTTGGGGTGCCAGCTACGTGAAGTGGGGTTATGATGGAAATAAATAAACAAAGAATTAACACTACAGATAAAAAACGCATCCCAATCGATGCGTTTTTTTGTCTGTGAACGAATATTTACTTATGCACAAAGCCGGATTTGTGAATATTGTGGGTAATCCGAATGTCGGAAAATCCACTTTGATGAACTTGCTGGTGGGGGAACGTATCTCCATCACGACTTTCAAGGCTCAGACAACGCGTCACCGTATTATGGGAATTCTCAATACGGACGACATGCAGATTGTCTTCTCTGATACTCCGGGTGTATTGAAGCCCAATTACAAGCTTCAGGAGTCTATGCTGAACTTTTCGGAATCAGCGTTGGTGGATGCGGATGTGTTACTGTATGTCACCGATACAATTGAGAAACCCGATAAGAATGCGGAGTTCATGGAAAAGGTACGTGCTTTGAAAGTACCTGTTTTGTTGCTGATAAATAAAATTGACCTGACGAATCAGGAGAATTTGGTCAAGCTGGTGGATGAGTGGCACGAGATGTTGCCGCAAGCGGAAATTATCCCGATTTCGGCTATGGCAAAATTTAATGTCGATGTGGTGATGAAACGTATCAAGGAACTGCTGCCCGACTCTCCTCCTTATTTTGGAAAAGACCAGTGGACGGATAAGCCAGCCCGTTTCTTTGTGACGGAGATTATCCGCGAGAAAATTCTGCTGTATTACGACAAGGAGATTCCTTACTCCGTAGAAGTGGTGGTAGAACAGTTCAAGGAAGATGCCAAGAGTATCCATATCAATGCCGTGATTTATGTGGAACGTGAATCGCAGAAAGGCATTATCATCGGGCGTCAGGGAAAAGCCTTGAAAAAGGTGGCTACCGAGGCTCGTAAAACGTTGGAGCATTTCTTCCAGAAATCCATTTATCTGGAAACCTTTGTCAAGGTAGATAAGGACTGGAGAAGTTCGGATAAGGAATTGAAGAATTTTGGTTATCAATTGGATTAATATCGGCTGCGAAGCCGTAAATGAAAGATAATTATGGGAAATTTAGTTGCGATTGTAGGACGTCCCAATGTGGGAAAGTCGACACTGTTTAACCGTCTGACCAAGACACGTCAGGCGATTGTGAATGAACAGGCCGGTACAACCCGCGACCGACAGTATGGAAAGTCGGAATGGCTGGGAAAGGAATTCTCAGTGGTAGATACCGGTGGATGGGTGGTAAACTCGGATGATGTGTTCGAGGAAGAAATCCGCAAGCAGGTGATGCTGGCCATTGAGGAAGCAGATGTCATTCTGTTTGTAGTGGATGTGATGAACGGGGTCACTGACCTGGATATGGAAGTGGCAGAAATCTTGCGCCGTTCAAAGACACCGGTACTGCTGGTAGCTAACAAGACGGATAACAACGACTTGCAATACAATGCGGCCGAGTTTTATTCGTTGGGATTGGGAGATCCTTACTGTGTTTCGGCTTTGAGTGGAAGTGGAACAGGTGATTTGCTGGATTTGGTGTTGAGCAAGTTTAAAAAAGAAACACCGGAGATTCTGGATGAAGATATTCCTCGCTTTGCAGTGGTAGGGCGTCCGAATGCCGGAAAATCATCTATCATCAATGCGTTTATCGGAGAAGACCGGAACATAGTAACGGAGATTGCAGGTACTACACGCGATTCTATCTATACGCGTTACAACAAATTTGGATTCGATTTCTATTTGGTGGATACGGCAGGTATCCGTAAGAAGAATAAGGTGAGCGAGGATCTGGAATATTATTCAGTGATTCGTTCTATCCGTTCCATTGAGAATTCGGATGTATGTATCCTGATGCTGGATGCTACTCGTGGTATTGAAGGACAGGATTTGAATATCTTCTCACTGGTGCAGCGCAACCAGAAAGGATTGGTAGTAGTGGTCAACAAGTGGGACTTGATTGAAGAAAAGACAGCCAAGGTGATGAAGGGATACGAAGATGCTATCCGTAACCGTCTGGCTCCTTTTACAGACTTCCCGATAATCTTTACTTCTGCACTGACCAAACAGCGTATCTTGAAGGTGCTGGAAGCTGCGAAGGAAGTCTATCAGGCCCGTACGAGCCGTATTCCGACAGCACGTTTGAACGAAGAACTGCTTCCTTTGATTGAAGCTTATCCACCTCCTTCAAATAAGGGAAAATATATCAAGATTAAGTATATTACCCAGCTGCCCAATACACAGGTTCCGTCGTTTGTGTTCTTTGCCAATCTGCCTCAGTATGTGAAAGAACCTTATCGCCGTTTCCTGGAAAACAAGATTCGTGAACGGTGGAAATTGTCGGGAACTCCGATTAATATCTTCATCCGTCAGAAATAAGTGAAGAAATATAGTTCAAAGTTCCTTGTTGCTCTCAAAGTAGGAGCAATGAGGAACTTTTTTCATAAAAAATGTCTATTTACTTGCGGGTTCGGAAAAATGTGTTTACCTTTGCACACGCAAAACAAAAACAAATGCCCAGATGGCGGAATCGGTAGACGCGCTGGTCTCAAACACCAGTGGAGTAACATCCATCCCGGTTCGACCCCGGGTCTGGGTACTTAGAAAGGCTGATAATCGACTGATTATCAGCCTTATTCGTTTTATCGGGGCGTACTAAAAGCGTACTTCTTGACGAAAACAAAGGAAACGTGTACTTTCGTGGTTTTGGCACTCCTTATTTATGTTTTCTTAACGAAGATGCTGCATATTTCTTCCTTTCTCCTGCTTTTGTTTGCGCTGAAAACGGTATTCAAGCCTTATCTTTGCGACCTGAACCGATTTTAATGCACAATGAGTATGGAAGATATAAGAGAAGCCAATTTCAGAAAGATACAACAGATACTTGACCGATGCGTTGCGCATGAATATGGGATGAAAACCAGTGCGCTTGCCCTAAAACGCGAATACTTGACGGAAGAACAAATGAAAAACCACATCCGGCAGGAGATATTCAATGCTACAGACTACATTGTATCCTTATGCCAAAAGAACCGGGCTTTGCACAATATCCGCTTCGACATTCAGATGCCCGATTTCCTATGGGAAAGCGGATTCTTTGAAAACCTATCCTTTGACGGACGGAAAAAGTACATATCCTTCCAATGCTCCTCTTTCAATATAGATGAATACCTGCAATCACCGACCTGTTACGATGAACAGCTTCCGTTCTTTTCCTCCATTGTGCGCTTTGCCGTGCAAACCCAATATTTGGAATACCTCCAACAATTAGAAAACAAGTATGCCGTAACATCCGTACTTTCAACCGAGCAGGAAGGGGAGCCTAAGGAAGAAGTACAGGCACAATCCGAGCCAACCAAAATTGTAGGGAAATCCAATCCTTTCAAATCTGTCCTCACTCCGAAACAAATCAAACTGCTGGTTGAATGTATCAACGAAGCGCACATATTCACCACGACCGTTACTCAGAAAATCCTTTCGGACTTCTTCGCCTGCAAGCTGAACGGGGTATTGAAGTCCAACAACAACCGCCTGCTGGCTTATCTGATGATGCAGCTTAGCTGCTACAATTACATCGCTTACGAGTGGCAGTCCGTCATTGCCAACAACAAGTTGGTACTTGCCAAGATAAAGGACAAGCACCTCACCCGCAGCGACTTGTCGAGCGCGACAGACAACGTGAAGTGCATCTACCCGAAAGGATACGAAATCATAGACAAGTACATCAAGCAACTGAAAAAAGGTTGAGCATAGTCTGAGCGGTCAAACAAAGCTCAATTAGTCTTCATTTTCAAGCCCTTAACTTTGCCCCCCGTTAACAAAACGATGCGGCATGTCTGCATAGGTCAAAACAGAAAATATTTCACGTGAGTTACCCGTAACTTATGTGTCGATGTTTTGGAAGATGCCGATTTTTGCCCCATCAAAAAAGAAACGAGGGTGCGCACCTTCATATTGTATCACCGAAAAGTTAAAGACAGTATGGAAAAGACTTTGGAAATGCGAGTGGAAGAACTCGAAAGAATGTTGTTTATGACCAAGAATGTGCTTAGCTTCGATGAAGCGAGCGCATTCCTCTGCCTGTCGAAAAGCTATCTCTACAAGCTGACTTCAGGCAACCTGATTCCCCACTACAAGCCGCAGGGGAAGATGCTCTATTTCGAGAAGTCCGAACTGGAAGCATGGCTCCGCCAGAATCCGGTAAAGACCAAAACGCAGATAGAGCAGGAAGCGCAGAAGTATGTCCTTAACCGTCCCTTAAAGAAGTAAAGCCCATGGAAAACAAAAAAGGCATAGAGGCTAAAGGGGATGCCATCATGAAGAAGGAGGACTTCGCAGCTCTTTGGAAGAGCATCCGCCTGAAAGTGACAGATACCTACGACGTGCCGCCCGAAATCCTTTGGGTGAACGGCTCCACCATCGGGACTTTGGGCAATTTCAGCGCGTCCACAGGAAAGGCGAAAAGCAAAAAGACGTTCAACATCTCCGCCATCGTTGCGGCGGCGTTGACCAATGACGAGGTGCTGCACTATTCAGCGTGCCTGCCACCGGACAAACGGAAAATCCTTTATGTGGATACCGAACAGAGCAGATACCATTGTCATAAGGTGATGGAACGCATCCTGCGGCTTGCCGGGCTTCCGACCGACCAGGACAGGGACGACTTTGTTTTCATCGTGCTTCGGGAACAGACCCCTGACATGCGGAAGCGGATTATCGAGTATATGCTGGAGAACATGCCCGATGTGGGGCTGCTCATCATTGACGGCATCCGCGACCTGATGTATGACATCAACAGTCCCAGCGAATCAACCGACCTGATAAACCTGCTCATGCGCTGGTCAAGCGGGTATAACCTGCACATTCATACCGTGCTGCACCTGAATAAAGGGGACGACAACACGAGGGGGCACATCGGCACGGAACTGAACAACAAGGCGGAAACCGTCCTGCAAATCACCAAGAGTACGCAGGACGGGAACATCAGCGAGGTAAAAGCGGCACACATACGCGACCGGGACTTCGAGCCTTTCGCTTTCCGCATCAACGACAGCGCATTGCCCGAAGCCGTAGACGGCTATGTATTCCAGCAGCCCAAGCAGGAAAAAAGTTTCCCGCTTACGGAACTGACCGAGCAGCAGCACCGCACTGCATTGGAAAACGGTTTCGGGAAACGCACCGTGCAGGGCTATTCCAACGTCATACAGGCGTTGAAGCAGGGCTATGCAAGCATCGGCTACGAGCGTGGGCGTAATGTCCTTGTGGCGCTGAACACGTTTCTCGTGAACAAGCGTATGATTGTAAAGGAAGGAAAGGGATACCGCTACAATCCAGATTTTCACTACTAAAAACAGGTTTGGTTTAGTCCGGGTATATATGTAAGGGGAACAGACTTCCTGTTTCCTGTCACTTCCGGCAATCAAGTCCGGTACGGTACGGGCGTATATATGAAGGTCTAAACCGGACTGGCACACTTCCAAATTATTCATCACCCACTAAAAAGTTTGCATTATGAACATTGAAGAAGCAAAGAAAATACACATCGCCGATTACCTGCACAGTCTGGGATATTCACCCGTCAAGCAGCAGGGAGCGAACCTATGGTACAAATCGCCACTGAGGGAGGAACATGAAGCGTCCTTTAAAGTAAACACAGAACGGGAACAATGGTATGACTTCGGGGCTGGCAAAGGCGGCAACATCATCGCACTGGCACAGGAACTTTACTGTTCCGACCATCTGCCGTACCTATTAAACCGGATTGCAGAACAGGCTACGCATGTCCGCCCGGTCAGTTTTTCTTTTCGGCAGCAAAGGTCGGCACCGAGTTTCCAACATTTGGAAGTCCGTGACCTCACCCATCCGGCATTGCTCCGTTACTTGCAGGGGCGTGGCATTGACCTCACACTGGCAAAAAGAGAATGCAGGGAACTGCGTTTCACTTATGACGGCAAGCCCTACTTTGCCATCGGTTTCCCGAATATGGCTGGCGGCTACGAGGTGCGCAACTCCTTTTTCAAAGGCTGCATCGCACCGAAAGACATCACCCATATCCGGCAAGAGGGCGAACCGAGGGAGAAGTGCCTGGTGTTCGAGGGCTTCATGGACTATCTTTCATTCCTCACGCTAAGGACAAAGAACTGCCCTGTCATGCCCAACCTTGACAGGCAGGATTACGTCATACTCAACTCCACCGCCAATGTACAGAAAGCCATTGACGCATTGGGGCAGTATGAACGCATCCACTGCCTGCTCGACAATGACGGGGCAGGCTTCCGGGCAACGCAAGCCATCACAGCGGAATACTCCTATCGGGTACGGGATTTCTCGCACAATTACCGGGGATATTCCGACCTGAACGATTACCTGTGCGGCAGGAAGCAGGAACAGAAAAACGGACAGAAACTGCTGCTAAGGCAGAAGAAAGGCAGGGGAATCTAACCCGGCGGAGATAGACACTGTGAGCAACGGGCAGACGTTTCTTAGGGGAAGCAAGGTTATGTTTCGGTAGACCGAAACCGCCTTGCTTTGCTATCCGCAAAGGGAACCGCTCCCGTCGGTCGCAATTTTCAAGACAACTTCCAAAAACAAAAATGTATGACAGATACAAGGAACAAATCAGGCGGTCGTCCGGCAAAGAACCGGATAGACAGGCAAAGACGGGTGGTCAGCACGAAGCTGACCGAATTGCAGTATTACGCCATCAAGAAGCGGGCGGGTGAAGCCGGGCTGCGTGTCAGCGAGTATGTGAGGCAGGCAGTCGTGTCTGCTGAAATAACGCCCCGGCTGAACAGGCAGGATGCGGACACCCTCCGCAAACTGGCAGGCGAAGCGAACAACATCAACCAGCTGGCGCACCGGGCAAATGCCGGGGGCTTTGCAAAAGTGGCGGTCGAACTGGTGAAGCTCAAGAACAGGATAGTGGAAATCATAAGCCATTTGTCGGATGATTGGAAAAATAAGGAAAGGAAGCGGGTTTAAGGGCTGTGTGGGCTACGTGCTGGGCAAGGAGCAGGCGGTCTTGCTCCACGCGGACGGGGTACTGGCGGAAAGCAGGCAGGACATCGTCCGCAGCTTCCTCGCACAAGCCTCCATGAACCCGCACTTGGGCAAACCTGTCGGACACATCGCACTGAGCTATTCAGCAGCGGATGCGCCCCGGCTGACGGACGAGAAGATGGTGCAACTGGCGCAGGAATACATGCATGAGATGAAAATCACCGGCACGCAGTACATCATCGTGCGCCATCAGGACAGGGAGCATCCGCACGTGCATATCGTGTTCAACCGCGTAGGCAACGACGGCAAGACCATTTCTGACCGGAACGATATGTACCGTAACGAACAGGTATGCAAGAAGCTGAAAGCCAAGCACGGGCTTTATTTCGCCAAGGGGAAAGAGCGGGTGAAGCAGTATCGCCTGAAAGAGCCGGACAAGTCGAAATACGAGATTTATACGGCAGTAAGGAATGAAATCGGCAAATCCCAAAGTTGGAAGCAGTTGGAAAAGCGGCTGGCAGAAAAGGGCATCGGCATCCGCTTCAAATATAAAGGGCGTACAGGCGAGGTACAGGGCATCTCCTTCACCAAAGGCGCCTATACGTTCAAAGGTTCGGAAATAGACCGCAGTTTCAGCTTCTCCAAGCTGGATAAGCATTTTGGGAACGCAGGAATGGATGCCGCAGAAAATAGCCGGCAGCAGATAGTTCCCGCACCCATTTTGGAGCCTGAGCAAACACCGCAAAGGAACGACGGCCCTTCAATGGGCGGCTTGTTCAGCCTGTTTGATGTTTCGCTGTCTGTTCCATCTGACGAAGAAATCGACTGGAATCTGAGAAAAAAGAAGAAGAAAAAGAAAAGACAACTTAAACTGTAAACGGATATGGAAGAAAATTTGATTTTAGAGGGGCTTCTCTCCATGGTCACGGAACTGAAGGAGAAGCAGGAAGCGCAGGTAACGCCAGCCGGACGCGAGGAAACCCTTTCCCGGCTGGAGGCTATAGAACGGGCGTTGTCGGAGTTACGCAGAAACCCGGCAGTTCCTGAAAAAGAATTGCGAGACATATTGAACCAACTTGCAGACCTGCGAAAATCGGAGCAAGAACAGCGACAGTCCTTCGGAGATGTCAGAAAGTATGTGGTCGCCACTTTCGGCTGCCTCAAAGACATGCTGGAAATGCTGCAACGCTGTCATGAAGAGCGCACATCCGGAGGGGAGGAAGCTAAACCCGTGCCGCTTTATCAGCGGATTTACAACAAGGCTGCTTCATTAGTACGTCCGAGACTATTCCTTTTTTCGGCGGGACTGATTGTTTGTGCCACTTCCTTGTTCCTGAATGTCCGTTTGGCTGAACGGATGGGACGGTTACAGGAGAACGATATGAAATACCGCTATCTGCTGATGCTGGGACAGGCGGACGGCAGTACCCTTGAAAGGCTGGAAAACAAGTTCAAGTGGCAGCGTGACGAGCGTTTCATCCGCAACCTGACGGATTCGGTGCTGGATTTTGAGGAACGTTGCCGCAGGCAGGCGGAAGCCTTGGAACGGGCAAGGCTGCTCAATGAACAAGCTGAACAGTTGAAAAAAGAAGCTGACTGTTTAGGAAATCCTTAACGCTAACTAATAACAAAAGCCGGAGTAAAAAAGTGTAAACTGAACTTTTACTTCGGCTTTTGTTATTCGCACAAATACATTCTTCTTCTAACTTATTCAGGCGTTGTTTGAGAAATGATTTTCTGCAATACATATTGCGTGGTCTGACATCTTATATCTGTGGGGTGTGTCAAAATAACGATTTTCTCTACTTGCAATTCGTAAGCATATCCTTTTTCGTAAATAAAGCCTTCTATTTTATTGAACGGAACATTCATCCATGCATCTTCTTCAGATTCACGTATTTTCATGCAAGGTGCTTGAAGGTCATTATTTCTCCAATCGTCCCAATCGTAAAATCCTTCTTCAGCTGATACGAATAGATGGATGGTATCACGTGTACTTTCAGCTTCCTCCTTTGACAGTTCTTTTACTAATTTATAAGTATATCTGCTGGCATCTGCCGGAGGATTTCCCAATGTTGTTCGCTCTATCTGTAATTTATAGGCATATCCACGGTCATACTTGAATCCGGCTATTTCGTTGAAGTCCATGTACTCGAAATCAGCATTTCCAACCTTTACCCACATGCCTTCAATCGGGTAACTTGACATGACAGGACTGTCAATATAGGTCATGGGAGAAACCTCAGCATCCATCGTTTCCACTTTGTCTTTCGGCGTATCGTCATCCAGACAACCTGCCATCAGGAAACAGATTGAACATAACAGTAAAAATAATACACCATTCCTTTTCATAATCGCACTTTTATGGTTTTACTGCTGACAAAGGTATATAATTCCACTTCTGATAGATATCTTACTATATGGAATTTATCCGTTTTAAGAATATTTAGCTCACTAAACTCCAGATTTTATTATCTATCTGCAATCTCAAAGCGCACCAGCATGGAATAGTTCTTCTTAATGGTACGGAAGTTGTCGAATGAAGCGGCATCGGATGCCAGAACGTTGCTTTGCGCAAATGGAAAAGCATTGCTGCTCCCTTCTTCCACAATGCGTATCACGTTGCCCAATTTCTTGCCTAATGCCTCCACCAAATAAGTAGCTTTCCGTTGGGCAGCTTTCAATGCTTCAATCTTTCCCTTTTGGTGATAGGCAAGCATGTCTTTGTTTTCCAATTCGCCGATGCGCATGGTGTGGATGCCTTTCGTATCTATGTGCTTGATTATCTCATTTATCTGATTGAAGTCAGTCAGTGTGATGTCGAATTTCTTGGAAACTAAAAAGTCCTGCCCTTGTTGTCGCCAATAGTCGCCGATTTCTTGTGTACGGATAGCGTTCTGCGGAATGCCTGCTTGGGCGAGAGCTTCCCTTAGTCCTTGTTCTATCTGTGATAAAGGCACTTTGGTACGGTATTCTTCGGGCTTCGATTTACCATCGAATTCTTCCTCGAAGTATTCACGGATTTCAATCAGATAATGGATTTTGTCGGGCACGATTTCGATTTCCGATGTGCCTGTCACTTCGATGTAACGCTCGTTGGTTTGCGCTTGCAAGGAAAAAACCATTAACAAGCTGATAGCTGACAGTAATACTTTCATTCTCATATTCTCATCTGTTTAGGGTGTTATTTCATTATGATTGACAACCAATCATGGCTTATCTTGCCGATTGAAACATCTTTGTGCAATGTTACCCAGCCCTTGCTTTTTACATATTGTTTTTCAGTGAATAAAGGCGGTTGTTTAGAAGCCCTGAAAGTTTGGTTCAAAGCTGCTGTCTCCACAAACCGCCCGTCAATAAACTCAAAACGTTTGTAGCTGTAAGACGCAGCCGAGATACGCGATGAAGAAAACACACATCTCTTCTCGTTGTTTATTTGTGGATTTTCTATCTGCCTAAAACTTTCATCTTTTACAAATTGCCCCTTTGTTTCATCCCACACAAGGCAATCATAATATTGTATCATTTGATTGCCATATTGACCAAGATTGACAAGTATATCGTCTTTACCATCAAAACTAACGTCTTGTAAGTTAACCCAAACATCGAGATTATTGGCAAATTCAATGTCAGGAGGATAGGAATAAGATATTTCTTGGGTCGTTTTTCCCTGTTTGTCAAATAGGATGATTTGCAATCCTTTCAAGTCCGTACCGTTTCTGACAGCCGTATATCTCATCATTTTAGTTCCATTATGCCCAACAAGGTTCCATTCGTCAGATGCCCAAAAAGAATGTTCTCCGTCATCATTGGCTTTCCCGCTTGTCGTGGTTTGAGCTTTCCCATTTTCAAAAGGTGTAGCAAACTTGAATTGGGGCTTAATAACTACATTACCTAATGTATCGGCAAACCCTATCAGTCCGTTCTCATCCATGATGCGGAAAAGTCCTTCACGGACATAATCGGGGCCGTTATCATATTTGAACACATAAAACAATTCTTTCCCTTGATTATCTATACAAATAATCCGTGCGTCCTGCTTGTTCTCATACACAAAACCTATGTTCCGTATGGTATCCGTTTGGCAGAACTTGTATTTACCGTATGGCACAATGGTATCGCCTTGTTCATTCAAATAGCATACGGGAACGCCGGTTTCAAGGTGACTTTCAGTTGTATGGGCAATCAGACTCCCGTTCCTCTTAAAAATTACGGGTATAGTCCACACGGATTCCCGGTATTCTCCTTTGCCATAATAATTGATGGTAGGTGTCCAACGAGGCATCTTTCTGATGATTCCCAATACTTGGTTGTCCCAATCCTGTATGCCGCAGCTTCGTAAGACTTTGGCTTCATATACTTCTCCATACGAATCAATCCGTATCGTATAGATGCCTCTCACTTGTTGTTTATCACCCAATAACTTAGGGTCATACTTCAGGTGTAGGGTGATGTAGTTTTGCGCAGACCACGGCTGTCCTTCTTGAAAAGAAGCAACTGCTTCCCATTCCACAAAACAGTGTTTCTGTTCTTCTTCCGCGATACTGTCTGCCTTCACCCTGTCTCGATAATGTTGGGGCAGGAAAGGCACATAGACTGCATAGTAACATTTCATCCGCTTGTCATCCTTGTCCCTGCATGGCAAGCAATGCGGCAATTCTTTGGTCAGTCTGATAACTTCTTTGTCGAACTCCTTATGTATGGTGGTCAAGATATTGATACCGTGAGGTAACCCTAAGGTATCGATAGAGAACATGACTACGGAATATCCGGCTTGGTTCTTTTTCAACAACTCTTCGGGATATACCATTTGGGAAGTATAATACTTTTCTAAATCGTAATTCCATTTTGCCCACCGGGGTGGTTCAATGGTTGATAAGTCTTTAATTGGACTCCCCGACATATCCAGAACACCTATGTTCCAACCTATTTCCGCACGCCAAATGCTGTCCAAGCGATTCTCATTCTCTCGTTGTCCTTGCAGGCTGTTGTCAGTCACGCATCTGACTACGCCAATGGTCAGAGAGTCGGGTAGATACTGAAAAATCAATGTGCTGTCGGTCAGTTCTTGGATAATGTAATTTTTCCTCGATTCAAAGACTTTGATTGTATCTCCGCATAAAGAATAAGAATAAAAAGTTTTTTTCCTTTTGCCATCATACAAAAAGACGCTTCTCCACCCTGCATCACGAAATTCCATTTCCATAGCATATTGCTTGTCTTGGGGTAATTGCACTTTCCATACTTTGTTTTCCAGCAATGCGGACATATCTGCACATTTATTGTTTTGGGCAGAAAGTCCGCCTATTACAACCCATGCAAGCCATATGAACAGAAGTTTCTTCATAACTTATCATCTTAATAGCACTCAAAGATAGCGAAAAGAAATAACCTAATCAATTATTAGACAATTCCTTTCCCGTTAGGTTTAAGCAAATCAACTCTTATGATGAAAATAGCACCTTAAAAATATCTACAAGTTTAGTCTGTTCCTTTGTCTATATACCCAAACCAACCTAAACCTATTCTTGTTGGCAGTAATAAACGTACTGGCAAAAAGAGAACAGAATGTATTTTTCTTCTCTTTTCGCCAGTAGTGCTTTTATCGCTAATAGTTTGTAGTCGAAATAAACTTCTTGATTTCTTCCTCACTTGGCAGTTCTATCATGTACTTCTGCACAAAGATGTTCGGGTCTAATCCGGCGGTAGCATACTTTACCAACGTGTCGCCCTTCTCGGTGCAAAGCAGGATGCCGACAGGCGGATTATCGTCGGGCTGCATCACTTCCGCCTTGAAGTAGTTAAGGTATAGGTTCAGTTGCGAAGCGTACTCGTGGCGGAATTTGTCTATCTTCAATTCTACGATGATATGGCATTTCAAAATGCGGTGGTAAAACACAAGGTCGGCAAAGAAATAATCTCCATCTATCAGGATTCGCTTTTGACGCGCTTCGAAGCAGAAGCCATGCCCCATTTCCAACAGGAAGCGTTGCAGGTTGTCGAGAATGGATTGTTCCAAGTCGCTTTCAGTGACCAAGGCACGGTCGTTCAATCCCAAGAACTCCAACGTAACAGGCGTGTTGATAACATCTTTGGGCTGCAATTGTGCGGCTTGTTGCTGCACTAAGGCAGATAGAGCTTCTTTGTTTTTAGATAGTCCGCTACGCTCGTAATAGAGGGAGTTGATTTGACGTTCCAGTTCTTTATACGACCAACATCCACGAATGGTTTCCATTTCATAAAAGGCTCTTTTTACTGGGTTGTCAATCGTGGATATAAGCATCAGATTAGAATATGTGAGCCTGTTAAAGAGTTTGTCAGCCGGAATCATCCATCTTTTTGCATCATCCAATTCGGCGGACGGCATCCGCCGAATGTTTATCGCAGATTCGGCGGATGGCAACCGCCGAATTGGTTCTATGAATTCGGCACTCAGCGTATGCCGAATTTGGCTTTGCGAAACAATGTATTGTGCGATAGGCTCTTTCAGTTGTGGATAAACGAGGTACAACCGCCGGAACTCACGAAACCTGCGCTCGTTCAGTCCTTTGACATTCAACCGCTGTTCCAGTTTTTTCAACAGTTGTTCGCCGTATGCGGCACGGTCTTCACCGTTTTGTTCAAACTCCACGATATAGCGGCCCATGAGCCAGTTGCGGGCAGTCAAGGCGAGGTTTACAGCGTGTGCGGCTTGCGCCTGCAACGTGCTTTGTATCGTGCTGATATGTTTTACTAATGCTTCAAAGTCCATAGTTGCAAAGGTAAGTCTTTTATGGTTAAAACTTTAATTCCGGCAGGCTGTTTATTGCATCCTCTTTCAATTTGTCCACCGCACGGGTGTATTTCTCCGTATGTTTCAGTCCGCTATGCCCTAAAAGGCTGGCAACCGTCTTGATGTTTGCCCCATTGTTGAGGATATTCACGGCGAACGAATGGCGGGCACAATGCCAGCTGATGTGCTTGTCTATCCCAGCTCTTTTTACCCAACGCTTGACTGATTTACAGCAACTTTCATAAGAGGGAAGATTAAAGATGAGAACATCCTTATTACCGTTTGTTGGTGGTTCTCCCACAAGCGAAAGAAGCCCGTTATTAAGTGGGATGACCACACCACTATTGGCGGAATGTCCTTTAGTTTTGGTCTGTTCAAACTTCAACAGCTTATTGGAATAGTCTATGTTCCGGTAAGTAAGGTCTTTCACGTCACAGAAGCGCAAGCCGCAATACAGGCAGAAGATAAACGCACGCCGTACATTGGGGTTCTCGTTGTCATAATGGCACGCTATCAACTGTTGGATTTCTTCCGGCGAAAGCACGTCCTTACGCAAAATCTGACCGTCCACCTTGCAAGTAACGCCTTTGCACGGGTCTTTCAACATCACGTCATGGTCAATCGCATAATGGATTACCTTCTTGAAACGCTGGAAGATGCTTTTGGCTCCTTCGCCCACACTTCGCGATTGCAAATAAGCCACAAACTGCTCCATCATGTCCTTTGTAATAAGTTCGGGCTTGATGCTGAACTCATACATCGGATAATGTTCCTTCAAAAAATCCTTGAATCGGCTGAGCGCGATTTGCACCATCCGAATGTCCTTCTTAGTGTAGTCATTGATATAGGCTTGAAAATAATCCAAGAAATTTACATTTCGGTCTTTTTTCAGGCGATACCCCAACATACTTTCCTTGAATTCCTGTTCACGTTCCGCACGTATCCTTACGGCAAGCTCCAACATTTCCTTGTTCTGCTGACGTTCCGCAGGGGTACGGGGCTTGTCTATCAGATACAGGCTGAGGTTCTCTTTTCGTCTGTGATGCTTGACGGAAAACTTGGGTTTCCCCTGCATCTTGCCGCTATCATAATACACCTGATTACCGTTTTCATCCAATACAGGCTTTTCCTCCCTACCCAAATAATACTCCAGATACAGGCTGATTCTGCCATCCGAAAGTTTATTTTGCTCCAACTTGGGGTTTTCTTTCGTTTTATTTTCTAACTTTGCCATTGTTTAGAGGTTTTATCCCGATTTAGGTACCGTAACCGGGTGATTACACTAAATGATTGATTTTCTTTTGTTTTCCGATGTTGCAAAGGTACAAAAGAAAATGGAATTTCAAAGTGTACTAAAAGTGTACTGAATAACAGAAAATGGGCAAAATATGGCAAAAATGGAGAATATAAGAAATTTGCAAGTTATTGATAATAAGGAAGATAAATTCTTTTATTTTCCCATGATTTCTATGCCTTGTACCGGGTCTGGGTACGAAGAGGTTGACTTGATAAAGTCAGCCTTTTTTTATTTACAAACCAATCTTCCGCTCCATGAAAAATCGTATTGCAGAGCTCGATTACTTGAAAGCCGTATTTATTCTGCTGATGATAGTGTTTCATTTGGCTTATATCGGTGACAAGTATCCCTACGCCAAATCGCTGGTGTACACGTTTCATATGCCTGCGTTTCTCATCATTTCAGGTTATGTGATGAATATCGCCAAGGGAGTCCGTCCGTTTCTTCGGAGCATGGGATGGATTTTTGTGCCCTATGCCGTGATGGAGACCGGTTACGTGGTGATGTCTGCG
The DNA here is from genome assembly GCF_016900355.1 of Bacteroides mediterraneensis. GTDB lineage: Bacteria > Bacteroidota > Bacteroidia > Bacteroidales > Bacteroidaceae > Phocaeicola. Next base: position 20,504 of record NZ_JACJKA010000026.1, read on the forward strand.
CTGTTGCCGGTCCGAGAATCGGTGGATCATCTGACGGTTTCTTTGTGGCTTGACAAGTTGTTTCTTCATCCGTTGGGGCCTTACTGGTATTTGCATACCTTGATGTTGTGTGGATTGACTTACCTTGGAGTGGATAAATTTTTGGGGCGATGGAATCAGACAGTGTCTGTATGGATTTTGTTGGCTCTGTGTTATGCCGTATTGTCAGTTTTGGGAGTGCTATCCTTAGTCAATGCGCTGTATTTTATGGCAGGGGCGGTCTTGAAACGGACAGAAGTGGACTTCCGTTCTTTTTTTACTCCTTCTTTTTGGGCCGTGGTACCCGTGGTATGGCTGGCATGTGATGAAGCTAACTTGAACAAGGGAACTTTGTCGGGAGTGGCCATGACCTACCTGGTCGTAAGTCTGTTGTTGGCCGTGTTCCGTCATCTTCCTGAAAGAATAAAGCATCCGATGAATTACATTGGCTCGCATACCTTCATTCTGCTGGTTTTCTCGCCTGTGTTTACGATGGCTGTCAAGCCGCTGGTGAAAGTGTTTGCCTTCGACGCCACCGGAATGATGTTTCTTCTTGTGTCACTTTTTATCTGTGTGCTGGGTTCTTTCGGCATTGCCTGGTGTCTGGATCGTCTGCATCTGTCACGCTTTTTCTGGGGGAAATCCCGCATGCTCTAACTTTTAGTAGTGAACTGTGACATCTTGTCATCTTCTGAGATTATGGCATTGATTTTGTACGTAAAAGAGTAGATGTTGAATTACTTAATAAAATACATAGAACTATGATCTCAGAAAAATTACAGAATGCTATCAACGAGCAGATTACTGCTGAAATGTGGTCTTCTAACTTGTATTTGTCCATGTCTTTCTATTTGAAGAAAGAAGGTTTCGACGGTTTCGCTTCTTGGATGAGAAACCAGTCACAGGAAGAATTGCAGCATGCATACGACTTGGCTGATTATTTGGCTAAACGTGGGGGTGCAGCAAAGGTAGACAAGATTGATGTCGTTCCACAAGGCTGGGGCAGTGTACAAGAAGTTTTTGAACATGTGTATCAGCACGAATGCCATGTTTCTGAACTGATTGATGAATTGGTCAATGTGGCTTCTGAAGTGAAAGATAAAGCTTCACAAGATTTCTTGTGGGGATATGTCCGTGAACAAGTTGAAGAAGAAGCTACTGCTCAGAACATCCTTGAAAAGATTAAGAAATGCGGTGATGCTGCCGGTATCCTTTATTTGGATGACAAACTGGGACAGCGTAAATAATCACGCCTGTTTTTCATGAAATATTAATCCTGAATGAAAGTCTGGAGTTATTTAGACTTTCATTCAGGATATTTTGTATCATAATCTTCCTATCCTTTTTGTTTTTCCACTATAAACTTTATCTTTGCCTGTTGAAATAAACATAGAATCCGAGTAAAAATGGGGGATATAATATTAAGGGGGTGGAACTGGTGTCGCCGCTTCCGGCATCGTTGCGGGTATGGAGTTCATTCTCCGGCCGATTTCTTTTTTATCACGTTCGTGATATACGAACGCTTGCCTTTTTATGCCTACGGGCCGTTGCATCATTTGCGGCGGGTGGTAGCTTTTCTGCCTCATTACCGGGAAAAAGTAGATAAGTTTTTGTTTCGGCTGGTCAATTATCTTCGTCCTTCCGTATTGTGGGAAATCGGAACGGGGAGCGGTATGAGCACCCGTTATATGGCTGAAGCCCATACGGATATGCAGGTCTATACTTTTGCGAACGAACGGGAAGATGCCGTGAAACGAATCCTTTCTGGAAAATCCTCTATTGAATATGTGACGGGTGACTGTGATAAAGAGATGAGAAGACTGGTAGCCGAAGGAAAGAAGCCCGAGGTTGTGCATATTGCGCATACCGATGCGTACAAGGAAGTATATGAACAGCTGCTGCCGCTGACGGACAAGAATACCTGTTTTGTCATAGGTAGCCCTTATGCTACGCAGGAGAAAAAGAAATGGTGGAAAGAAGTGATAGCAGATCCGCGAACGGGAATCACTTTCGACCTGTATGATGTGGGGCTGGTATTTTTCGATAAGGAACGTGTGAAAGAGCACCGCATTGTGAACTTTCTTTGAGTATAACAGGAACCTTAAATTTAAAACGATATGAAACTGACTAAAATTTATACCAAAACGGGAGATAAGGGTACGACGTCACTGGTTGGAGGCGTACGGGTTTCCAAGTCGGACGTGCGTCTGGAAGCGTATGGTACGGTAGACGAACTGAATTCTACGCTCGGACTGCTGATTTCGGTGATGGACGATGCGGAGAGTGAAAGACTGCTTCGGTTTGTGCAGCATAAACTTTTCTCACTGGGTTCTTATCTGGCCACGGACATCGAAAAAATGGAACGCCCGGTAGAAAGTTCTATTTCCGAAGAGAACGTACATCGGCTGGAACAAGCCATTGATGAGATAAATGCATCGTTGCCTTCTTTAAAAGGTTTTATCCTTCCGGGAGGGAGTTATCCGGCTTCTGTCTGTCATGTGTGCCGTACGGTTTGTCGCCGGGCAGAAAGGCGGATTCAAGCTTTGGAAGACACGCTTTCCTACGAACTGGATGTGCAGGTGAAGTGTTTTATTAACCGATTGTCTGATTATTTGTTCGTTTTATCTCGAAGGTTAAATAATTTAACAGGAAAAAGCGAAATTTATTGGGATAAGCGTTGCGAGTGAGAGAATTTGTTATACATTTGTGACTCAATAAAACGGAAGTAAAACTGTTTAAAATTATATACTATGTATTGGACATTGGAATTGGCCTCAAAGCTGGAAGATGCTCCTTGGCCAGCAACTAAAGACGAGTTAATTGACTATGCAATGCGTTCGGGAGCTCCTTTGGAAGTCATCGAAAACTTGCAGGAAATGGAAGATGAAGGGGAGATTTATGAAAGTATAGAAGATATCTGGCCTGACTATCCGAGTAAGGAAGATTTCTTCTTCAACGAGGAAGAATATTAAACAGTAAAATAGTCAAGAAGAACTTTTTGATGAGTCCAGGCAATATCAGCTAAGTCTGATATTACTTGGACTTTTTTCTGAACAAACGTTATATAAGGCCGGGTGTCAGTAACTTGTTTCATTCAAAATTTGTTCTTATTACAGAAGATATTATTTTTGCAAAATAAGAAGATAAGGAAAATTTGATAACCCCTCATTATTTTGATTTTATGAAAAGAATATTATTGATGCTCCTGACAGCAGCCATGCTGACACCGGCTTGTGGAAGCAATGCCGCGAAAGACAGTCAGGCAAAGGCACAGGAGAGTACAGCGGAGCAGAGCAACGTGGTTCACTTGACTAAAGCTGAGTTTCTGACTAAGGTGTATAATTACGAAAAGAATCCCAAGGAATGGAAATATGAAGGCAAACTGCCGGCTATCGTCGATTTCTATGCCACCTGGTGCGGTCCTTGCAAGATGGTGGCTCCGATACTGGAAGAACTGGCTGGAGAATACAAGGGAAAGATTGTAGTGTATAAGATTGATACGGACAAGGAACCGGAACTTTCTGCAGCTTTCGGTATCCGCAGCATTCCGACGTTGCTGTTCATTCCGGCAGAAGGCACGCCGCAGGTTTCTCAGGGTGCCATGCCGAAGGATGCACTGAAGAAGGCCATCGACGAATTCCTGTTGGGGAATAAGAAATAAACTCCCGGTGTGGGAAAAATGAAGCGTCCCCGAAGCCAGCAAATAAAAGCTTCGGGGACGCTTCTTTATAATAAGTTGTCTATTACTCTCTGTCACTGTCTTCAATCAGTTCGCGGATGGTCTGGTTGAGTTCATCCTCTTTAAGCAGTTCTTCCAGAGTGAGGTGCATGCGCCAGCGCCAGTAATGCCGCGGATGGGCTGGAATATTGATGCGTTCGGCTTCCACATTCGGATTGCGCAGGCGTTCATTGATGCTCATCCAGTCTTGCCAGGCCAGTATGCAGAGCAGGGAAGGACTCTTCAGGTGATTGAATACAATGTCTTTGCAGAGCCATCCGGGAGCAGGCGAAGGAGTAGCTCCCATGTGGTGCATTTCATTGTGATAGAAACGTTCGGTACGTGCAGGGTCTTCTTCCCACCAGCCGCGCAGGGTAGACATATCGTGCGTACCGATGGTACATACCGACAGGAACGGATAGTTTTCCGTGTGTCCGAATTCCTCGTTCATCTCTTTGGGCATGCGCTGTATTTCGAGCGACAGAATCTGCAGTTGTTTCATGACCCAAGGCACACATCCGGGTACCATACCGAGGTCTTCGCCGCAGACCAGCATCGGAGTGGACTGGGTGAGTACCGGCAGTTTCTTCATGGCTTCCTGATACCAGAATTCGTTATGCCGCTGATAGTAGTAGTGGTTATACAGGTGGTTGAAGGCTTCTTGGTCTTTAGGGCTCAGCTGCTGGAACACGAAATCGTGTTGTATGGCAATGCGCGGATGATATTTTTCCGGATCATGGTGGTCTGGGATGAAGAGTACGTCACTGATGAGGCTGTAGAGTCCTTCTTTCAGTTTCAGGCTTTCTTCGTCGTGCTTGTCACCGAACCAGGCTTCCACTTTCCGCTGGGTATCAAACTCCGGACGCATGGCGTAGTGTCCTTCTGCCATTGGTTCGATAAAGGTGTTCCGCACCATTTCGCTTTGTGCCCCGAACAGTTTCTCCAATACCGTGTCGTCTATGAAAGGACGGGTCATGAGCTCGGGGTCGAAATGGAGTCCGAAACTCTTGATTTCGTCCACACTGAGCGGAAGGGACGGTGAGAATTGTCCGAGCAGTCCGTGTACGGAATGGTCGGGGATTTCCCAGATACGGAAGAATCCCAAGATATGGTCGATGCGGTAGGCCGTGAAATATTCGGCCATTTTGGCAAAGCGGCGACGCCACCAGCGATAGTTGTCTTTTTCCATGGCTTCCCAGTTGTAGGTAGGGAATCCCCAGTTTTGTCCGTTGACGGAGAAATCATCGGGAGGAGCGCCGGCCTGTCCGTTGAGGTGGAAGTAATGCGGTTCCACCCATGCTTCCACGCTGGTACGGCTGATGCCGATGGGGATGTCCCCTTTCAGCAGGATGCCCTTCTGACGCGCATAGGTGCTCACTGCCAGCAGTTGCACGTGGAGCAGGTATTGCAGGTAGTAGTAAAAGGCAATCTGCGGATAAGCTTTGTGCTCGGCCGTACACAGCTGGGCGATTTCGTCGGGCTGGTAGGTACTGTAAGCCGGCCATTGGTTGAAATCCGGAGTGCCGTATAAGTCGCGCAGGTAGCAGAAAGCGGCGTACGGGCGCAGCCATTCTTCGTTGCGGCGGAAGAAATCCAGAAAATCTTCTGAAGCCAGTGTCTTTTTGCCTTCCTGTTTGTAAATCTGATGCAGGTAATTCAGTTTCAGCTGGGTGGACTGTTCATAATCCATCATCGAGAAAGAGTTTACCTTGAGGCGTTCCTTCTCGAAGGCTTCGGCAGCTTTTTTGTTTTTGAGTGCCGGAAGCTGGCGAAGGTCGATGTACATCGGATGGAACGCGTAGATGGAGATGCTGTTATAGGGATAAGAGTCGGTCCATTTTCCCGTCAGTGTGGTATCGTTGATGGGTAGAATCTGGATGGCTCTCTGCTTGGTCTGGCAAGCCCAGTCCATCAGCATCTTCAAGTCGCCGAAATCGCCCATGCCGCAGCTTCCTTCCGAGCGGAGAGAGAATACGGGAATGGCGCATCCGGCAATCCGGTGAGGGGTATCTTCGAAGAACACCTCCGTTTCTATGGGCAGGTAAGTTTCGCCGCGTTGGAGTGGCTGGAGGGAAAAGGTCCGGTTGGGACGTGTTTCCCATTTCTCCACGGCACCGCTTTCTTCCTGCAGGGCCACGAACTTGTACTCAAACGGGAATTGCAGGGTGGAGGCATCCAGTGTCAGGTGCCATACGTTGGGCTGTACTTCCTTCATACGGAGCGGACGGCAGTATTCCCAGTTGCCTAAGGCCGCGCAGCTGCCGATGATTCCCAACTGTTGTTTCCGGTTCCGCAGTCCCGGACAGAGCGCCCGGAAGGTGATGCAGCGTCCGGCGTCGTTGGAGAGTTTGGTCGGCTGTTGCGGTATATATGCGTGGTTGAAGGCCGAAGTGTAGAGATAGGCATTTTGCGGCAGGTCTCTCCAGCAGTCTTCAATCAGGTAATGGTGCTGTTGTATGTTGCCCGGGTAGAAAGAGTGGGGAATGGCTCCGAATTCTTTCCGTGTCACCTTTCCGTGCAGTTTGACGGCATAGCGGTAAGTGATGGGTTCGGAGGAAAGGAAGTCGCAATCTGCCACTCCTGTCCATTCTTCTCCGTTGCGGGTAGTCATTTCTACGGCGTGTTGTATCTGTTGCTGGTGGAGGAAGACACAGAGGCTTTCTCCCCAGACCGTACGGTATTGTATGCGAAAAGTAATTTTCATATCGTATGTATTAGTTTGTGGCTTTTTGTTTTGCTCAAAAGTAATGAATCTGATGGAGTTGTGCAAATAAAAAACTCCGGATGTCCTTGCGGAATCCGGAGTTTCCCTCTGTAAGATGTGAGGCTGGATTTAAAATAATGAATTAAGAAAAAATTGAATCATGCGTCGATATTTGCATACGTCGCATTCTTCTCGATAAATTCACGTCGTGGACCTACATCGTCGCCCATCAGCATGGAGAAGATGTAGTCGGCTTCGGCCGCATTTTCAATGTTCACTTGTTTCAGGATACGGGTTTCCGGATTCATGGTGGTTTCCCACAGCTGTTCCGGGTTCATTTCACCCAAACCTTTGTAGCGCTGGGTGTGGATGCCTTGTTCGCTTCCGTCACCGTATTTCTGGATGAAAGCCTGACGGGCTTCGTCTGTATAGCAGTATTCACTGATTTTTCCTTTGCTGCATTTGTACAACGGCGGAGTGGCGATGTACAGGTGTCCGCCCTGGATAACCTCGGGCATGTAGCGGTAGAACAGTGTCATGATCAGGGTGTCGATGTGAGAACCATCGACATCGGCATCGGTCATGATGATGACTTTGTGATAGCGCAGCTTGTCGATGTTGGCTTTCTTGCTGTCTTCTTCTCCGTCCACTCCGAAGCGTACGCCCAGTGCCTGGATGATGTTGTTCACTTCGTCGCTTTCGAATGCCTTGTGCCACATGGCTTTTTCGACGTTCAGAATCTTACCGCGCAGCGGCAGGATGGCCTGGAACTGACGACTTCGCCCCTGTTTGGCAGAACCGCCGGCCGAATCACCCTCGACGAGGAACAGCTCGCATTCTTCTGCCACACGGCTGGAACAGTCGGCCAGTTTGCCCGGCAGTCCGCCTCCGCCCATCGGGCTCTTGCGCTGTACCGATTCGCGGGCCTTGCGGGCAGCCACACGTGCGGTGGCAGCCAGTACCACTTTGTCGACAATGATTTTGGCTTCTTTCGGATGTTCTTCCAGGTAGTTGGTCAGGGCTTCGCCTACCGCCTGGTTCACGGCACCGCTCACTTCGTTGTTGCCGAGCTTCGTCTTGGTCTGACCTTCGAACTGCGGTTCGGCTACCTTGACGGAAATTACGGCAATCAGTCCTTCACGGAAGTCCTCTCCGGAGATTTCCACTTTGGCTTTTTCAAGTGCCTTGCTCTCTTCGGCATATTTTTTCAGTACACGGGTCAGGGCCATACGGAATCCGGCCTCGTGCGTACCACCTTCAATGGTGTTGATGTTGTTCACATACGAATGCAGGTTTTCGCGGAATCCCGTGTTGTACATGATGGCACACTCGATAGGAATTCCCTGTTTTTCCGTGTTCAGGTAAATTACGTCGTCAATCAGCGGTGTATTGTTGGAGTTCAGGAAACGTACGAACTCTTTCACTCCTTCTTCGGAGTGGAACACTTCCTGCTTGTAAGAACCGTCGTCTTCCTTCACACGCTTGTCGGTCAGCGTGATGGTGATACCTTTGTTCAGGTAAGCCAGTTCGCGCATACGCGCCTGAAGGATGCTGTATTTGTATTCAGTGACCGTGAAGATGCTGGCATCGGGCCAGAACGTCTGTCGGGTACCGGTGAGGTCGGTGGTGCCCACTTCCTTGACCGGATAGAGCGGCTTTCCGCAAGCATATTCCTGCTGGTACACTTTCCCGTTGCGGAAGACGTTGGTAATCATGTGGGTAGACAGGGCGTTTACGCATGAAACACCCACTCCGTGCAAACCTCCGGATACCTTGTAAGAACCTTTGTCGAACTTACCTCCGGCATGGAGTACAGTCATTACGACTTCAAGGGCTGATTTTTTTTCTTTCTGGTGGAAATCGACCGGAATACCTCGACCGTTGTCTTGTACGGTAATCGAGTTGTCTTCGTTGATGGTTACTTCTATATGTGTACAATAACCGGCAAGGGCTTCGTCAATGGAGTTGTCTACTACCTCGTAGACCAAGTGATGCAAGCCTTTTTCGCTGATGTCGCCGATATACATGGCGGGGCGTTTACGAACGGCCTCCAGTCCTTCCAGCACCTGGATACTGCTGGCCGAGTAGTTGCTTCCGCTGTTCTGTGTCAGTTCTTCACTCATGTTTTTTCTTTGTTTTTTTAAGCTTTCAAAGATACTAAAAAAACTGGTATAAACCGATTTTCAGCACTCTAAAAATCGTGAAAAAGACATGAGGCAGGTAGATACGACAAAAGGCCAGATGACGACATCCAGCCTTAATATCTTTTTACGTCAAGCGTAAACTTAAGCCAATTTGCTGATATAAGCAGCCAGTTTAGACTTCAAGTTAGCAGCTTTGTTCGCATGGATAATGTTGCGCTTAGCCAGCTTATCCAACATTTTCTGTACACTAGGATACAATGCAACAGCTTCAGCTTTGTCTGTAGTTGCACGAAGTTTCTTCACTGCATTGCGCATTGTCTTCGCATAATATCTGTTGTGAAGTCTTCTTTTTTCTTCCTGTCTGATTCTCTTAATAGATGATTTGTGATTTGCCATCTCGACTAATCTTTAATATTGTTCGTGATTTCTGTTTATTATGTAGCCCGTGGGGGAATCGAACCCCCCTTTCAAGAATGAAAATCTTGCGTCCTAACCGATAGACGAACGGGCCATCCTTTGTCTCAGGAAGACCTCCTGATTCTTTACAAGGATACTTATCTCTCGTTTGCGGATGCAAAGGTAGGAAGAATTTTCTAAACTCCAAAACATTCCTGATTTTTTTTGTTTGTTCCGACGTGATTTTCCGTTTAAACCGGCCGGATTGAGGCTGGAAGGAAGGGGAAAGTGGGTTTAAGTCGGCGTGGCTGGAGATTTTTTGGAAGGCCTATGCGTATTCTTCCGTATGCAGTGAGGTATTCTCTGTCTCACAGTGCGGGATTTGTGTTCCACACTGTGGGATATGTATTTCACACTGTGGTTTTTGTATCCCACACTGTGGGACAGAGAAATCTTTATAGATTTTGTTTGTTTAGTATAAGTACTTTTTCTATCTTTCGCCTTTAAAAACGGATATTATATAAGGTAGATTGAGAAATGAAGGACTATAAATTGAAGTCTGTAGGCGTTTACAACGGGAGTGTGTGTGTGGCGTCGTTGGACGGAAAGAGTGGAAAATTCGTTCCATGTGAAAAATTGGAATCCTGTAAGGAGTTGGTTTATATGCGTTTGCGTACATTGGAGGCAGTGGCTTCTTTTCGTTTTCTGGAGCGCGCGATAGGGGTATTGACCCAGCATGAGATGCCTGTTTTTGCCATGGCTTCTTCCGCCGGCAGTTTTTCCGTAGTGACGGGAGGTGGGCATGACAGTCTGGAAAAGGTCTTCAAGGAGCTTTCTTCGTTTGCCGAGGTGGAACTGGAGCACAATGTGGAGGTAATTTGTGTGCAGGAGGATACAGACACATACGGCAAGAAAGCGGAACAGAACTTGGTGTCGTTGCTGAAAGATATTCCGGTATTGATGGTTTCTTCGGAAGAAGGAGCCGGACGTGTGACATTGACTGTGCGTCGGGAAGATCGTGAGAAGGTGATTCACCTGTTCCAGGAAGTGTGTGAATGACGATGCACCATGCTAATTCTGAAAAAATATGCTGCAAAGATTGGAAGGGGTAGTGCTGCACGTAGTGAAATACAGCGACAAATCAAACATCGTACATATCTATACGCGTGAGAACGGGAGCATGTCGTTCCTGATACCGGCGGCGCGTTCGCGCAAATCGTTGGTGAACGGGGTGTTGTTTCGTCCGCTTTCGTTGGTGGAAGTGGAGGCCGACGTGCGTTCACGCACGGCTCTTCCTTCGGTGAAGGAAGCCCGGCTGGCTTATCCGCTGGAGTCTGTGCCTTATGATCCGTATAAGCTGGGTATTGCCATGTTTTTGGCAGAATTCTTGTCGCATGCGTTGCGCGAGGAGGGAAAGAACGAACCGCTTTTTGCCTATTTGTCGTCTTCCATCCGCTGGCTGGATGCCTGTCGGGCAGATTTTGCCAATTTCCATTTGGTGTTTTTGATTCGTCTGTCTCGCTTTTTAGGGTTCTATCCCAATCTGGAAGATTACCGGGAGGGCGACTGGTTCGATATGCTGAATGCGTGTTTCGTACCGGAAAAGCCTCTGCATGGCATGTCGCTTTCACCGGAAGAGGCTTCACACATCTGTCAACTGGCCCGTATGAATTACGAGACCATGTTTCTCTTCGGCATGCACCGTCTGGAACGTCAACGCTGCCTGTCGGTCATGATGGAATATTACCGGCTGCATCTGCCGGATTTTCCGGAACTGAAATCGCTCGATGTATTGAAAGAACTGTTTGGTTGAGGTTGTACATGGATGCACAAAAAAACGGGATGTATTCTCGTTTGTAGAAAATACATCCCGTAGAAAATTTTATGGGAGGATTTTATCCCAACAATTCTTTTACTTTGGCAGAAATGGCACGTCCTTCAGCCAGTCCGGCCAATTCCTTGGAAGCTACGCCCATTACTTTTCCCATGTCTTTACCGCTGGTAGCACCTACACGGGCAATGATGTCTTTCAGTCTGGCTTCCAGTTCTTCCGGAGAAAGCTGTTTCGGCAGATAAGTTTCGATGACACGAACCTGAGCCATTTCTTCTTCTGCCAGGTCGGCACGTCCTTGTCCTTCGTATACGGCAGCTGAATCTTTGCCTTGTTTTACCAGTTTCTGCATGATTTTCAAGGCTGCATCGTCTGTCAGGGTATCGTTGGCTCCCGGAGCAGTTTTTGCTTCCAGAAAACATTTCTTGATGTTACGCAAGGTTTCCAGTCTTACCTTGTCTTTGGCCTTCATGGCCTCTTTGATATCGTTGCTGATTTGATCAAATAAATCCATATTCGTAATATATTATTTTAAAATGTCATTCATTTTGGGGTTAGAAGGTAATAGTCATGGAACCGGAAGCATTGGTGGTCTCTGGTTCTGGTTTGACTTTTTCTTCTGTAGTGGCTTTGGAACGGATGTTTTCCAGTTCCATTTTGGTACGCTTGTAAGTCGGAGTGGTTTCTACCATGCTGATGATGTCATCATTGGCAAGGTCTTCCTGACTGAAGATGTAAATGTTCGGACGTTTCTTCCGCATGCTGCTTTTCAGGATGCTCTTTCCGTAGTAGTCGCTTCGGCGTTCGTCCTTCTTCTGTTCTTCTTCTTCCAGGTCGTCCAGGCGTTTCTGTTCTTCCAGTGAACGTTGTTTGAGCACGTTGTCCATGCCCGGTACGTCTTTGATGCCGAATCCTGTGGCCAGAATGGTGAACTTCACCTGGTTTTCCAGCGTTTCGTCGGTATAAAGACCCCACTTGGTTTCTACGTCCTTGCCGAACTTGCTCATGAATTCGTGGATTTCATCCATTTCACCCATCATCAGTTCACTGTTAGGGCTGTAGGTGATGACGAACAAGACTTTCTTTGAATTGAAGATGTCGTTGTTGTTCAGCAGCGGAGAGTGGAGGGCATCGGTAATGGCTTGTGTCACTCTTCCTTCTCCTTCACCGTATCCGGTACTCATGATGGCTACTCCACCGTCTTTCAACACGGTCTTCACATCGTTGAAGTCCAGGTTGATGATACCTCTCAGGGTAATGATTTCAGCAATGCTCTTGGCGGCGATGGACAGGGTGTCATCGGCCTTTCCAAAGGCATTCATGACACTGATGTCGGAATACACATCACGCAGACGTTCGTTGTTGATGACCAGCAAGGCATCTACGTGTTTGCTCATTTCTTCCACACCATCGAGTGCCTGGTCAATTTTCTTGTTGCCTTCGAACAGGAATGGGATGGTTACGATACCTACGGTCAGGATTCCCATATCCTTGGCCGTTTTGGCGATGATAGGAGCGGCACCAGTTCCGGTTCCACCTCCCATACCGGCTGTGATGAATGCCATGCGGCATCCGTCATTCAGCATATTCTTGATGTCTTCAATGCTTTCTTCGGCAGCTGCCCGTGCTTTTGCCGGACGGTTTCCGGCTCCCAGTCCTTCACTACCTAATTGCAGTTTACGGAGTACGGGAGATTCTTCCAAAGCCTGGTTATCCGTGTTGCAGACCACGAATGTCACATCATGGATACCTTCTTTGTACATGTGGTTGACGGCATTGCCACCACCGCCACCCACACCAATTACTTTGATTATATGTGGAGAGTCTTTCGGAAAATCGAAAGGTACCATTGTTTCGTCTGACATAATTCTATCTATTTATGTGAGTAATCAGTTGTCTTTTAAAATCTCGTCGGAAAGGTTGGTTACTTTTTTGGTGAAGATGTCGATCCAACTGTTTTCTTTCTTTTCTTTATTGACTTTAGCTTGTAGTTCGTTCAACTCTTCTTCCTTTTCGGCAAGATGCATACGCCGTGCATTTTCAATTTCTTTCAATGCAGCCTTGTATTTCTTCTTGCTCAATTGCAACCGGGCCTCTTTTACATAAATGTTATATTCCTCCAGCCGTTTGCGGTTGCGCTCCTCTTCCTGACGTTTCTTTTCTTCATTGATTTTCCGGATACGTTCTGCTTCCTCTTCGGCTTTGCGTTTTTCCTCTTCTGCCTTGAGGCGTTCTGCTTCTTTCCGTTTGGCTTCTGCTTCTTGTTCCGCCAGATCGTTGATGAAGTCCAGCTGGTGGCCTTTCCGTGGGTCTATCTTAAGGCAGTTTTCCTTGCCTTCTACCAATAGGCCAATCAATGTGTTCTTTGTGCCGTTCTTGGGTAACTGAATAGCGCCGTCCAATGCGATGTTACAGCCTTTAGCGATACGGATTTTTTCAATTTTAGTAATCTGCTTGAAGGCTTCATCAATGTTCGGCATGTTGGAGGCTCCTCCTGTAAGCACCAAACCAGCCATCAGCTTATCGCCGTAATCGGAAACCATAATCTGGTTCCACACGTTGGAGATGATTTCATTGACACGGGCTTCCACGATGTATTCCAGCTTGTGGGCTGGAACGGTACATTTCCCTTCGATGGAGTATTCCTGTTCGTGGGCCTGATCTTCGTCCTCTGCGGGCGGGGTAAGGGCACATCCGTAGCGAATCTTCAATTGTTCGGCATCCTCTTCTTCTATTTGCAGGCTGCAAATATCTTTTGTGATGTTGTTGCTTCCCAAAGGAATGACAGCCAGATGGCGTAGAATATTGTTTTTATATACGGCTACAGTGGTTGTATCCGCTCCTAAATCTACGAGGGCACAGCCGGAACGTCTTTCACTGTCGGTCAGTACCACATTGGCTGTGACTACCGGTGAAAGTAAATAGTCTGCTATTTCATATTTTGTTTGCTTGAAGCATTGAGCTATTCTGGCTTTCAGGGTATGATTGGCAATGATATTCAGGTAATGTCCTTCAATGCGGTCGGCCGAGATTCCGACTGGTTCAGTCAGGAGATTATTCCCCACCTTGTATTCTTGAGGCTCTACACCCAGAATTTCTTGGTCTACCAATGAAATCTCACGGTTGTTTTCCATGAGCGACTCAATCAGTGCTTGTGAGATTTTCGTATCTTCTCCTAATTGTTTGGTAACGTTGTTGCGTATACTTCTGATAGATTGTCCGCCGATTCCTACATAGACTTTCTTGATGGAAGCCTGCAAATCGTTTTCCAGTTTCTGGATAACAGAAACCAGTATCTGTGTGGTTTTATCTAAATTGAAGATAGCTCCTTTTTTGATACAATCTGATGAAGGGGCATTGGCATAGGCAAGAATCTGGATACTTCCATCAGCATTCTTTTTACCGGCAATCCCTGTGATATTGGTCGAACCCAGTTCGATAGCTGCTATAAAATCTGTTACTGCCATATGTTAGTTTTCTTTTCTTGTTCCGATAATTTGGTTGTTAAACTCAATGCTGATCCGTTCGTATTTGTTCCAGCCGATACGGTTTAGCACTTTACTGTAAAACGTTTGCAATTTACTGAATTTTTCTTCAAAATCAGTGGCTTTTCCTAAAAAAAGAATATGGTCTCCCACTCGTGGAACAATTTCGAGTTCTTTTTTGGGAGTTACATTGATTTGTTCCACTTGAGCGTTCCAAAAAGGGCTGTGTTGGAGATACAGTCCTAATTCGTACAACTCTTTTTGGGCAAATTTCCGGTCGATAAATCCTGTGGCGACGGCTACATGAATGGGTTTGCCGGTGGCATTCATGATTTTGCCGGACTGGTCAATATAGTAATTGTCGCCATTGCTGCTCATCACTCGGAGAATGGGGATACGTTGGTAGACTTCAATGCCCACTTTACCGCCGGAGGTAAGATAACATTCTGCTTTGTTGATAAAGGGATGTTTGGACAATGTTTCCTCCAGCCGGCGGACATTGATACTGCCGATGCGTTTCTTTTCTGGGTACAGATTCTTCTCCTTAAGTAGTTTTTTTACCTCTGCTTCAGTGATAAAGCCATAGTCAATGCTGTCTTTGACAACCAATTTCATACCCTTGCAGACCTGATTTTCAGGTTGCCGGTTGAATACAGTAACGGCTACCACCAGGTAGGCCGAAACCACTAACAGAATACAGAGTATGAAAATTCGTTTAATCATCTATCTTTCAGCAATTCATAAATTTGTGGAACGAAATTGTCTATATCACCGGCTCCGAGTGTGATGAGCACATCCAGTTTCTTGTGTTTCAATACGTCGAGCAGTTCTTCTTTGGTACACATGCTCTTCTCAATGCCGGGGCGCAGGTTGTCATAAATGAGTTGACTGGTGACTCCCGGTATGGGGGCTTCACGGGCCGGATAGATATCCAGCAGGATGACTTCATCCAGCAGAGACAGGCTCCTGGCAAAATCCTGATAGAAGTCGCGGGTACGCGTATACAGATGAGGCTGGAATACGGCAGTGATTTTCCGGTCTGGGTACAGGCGGCGAATGGAAGTCACGCTTTGGCGGATTTCTTCCGGGTGATGCGCGTAATCGCTCAGGAACACGATGTGCGAATTCTTTATCTTGAAATCAAAGCGGCGGTCTACTCCTCTGAATTGTGGCATGGCAGCTTTTATCTCTTCCGGAGTGGCTCCTCCGATTTGTGCCAGTGCCATGGCTGCAATGCCATTTTCAATGTTGACATACACAGGTACACCCAACTGGATATCCGCAATATTGCCCAATGGAGAGATATAGTCGAAATAGATTTCTCCTTCGTGGATACGGATATTCTCTGCATGGAAATCACCTTTGTCTACAGAATAGGTATAGACGGTAACTCCCGGTTGGACATCCGGTTTCAGTTCCAGTCCCTCTTTCATAATCAGGTAGCCGTCCGGACGGATGAGGGAAGTGTATTTGCGGAAACTTTCCAAATAGGCTTCGTGGGTACCATAAATGTCCAAGTGGTCAGAATCCGTAGCGGTAATCACTGTGGCATACGGAGTCAGCCAGTGGAAAGAACGGTCAAACTCGTCTGCCTCAATTACCACGTACTCGCTTTTGTCCGACAACAGCAGATTGGTGTGATAGTTTTTGGAGATACCTCCTAAAAAGGCATTGCATCCCACATGCGAATGGTCCAGCAAGAAGGCAGCCATGGTGGAAGTAGTGGTCTTTCCATGAGTACCTGCTACACACAGACCTTTCTCGGTCTGGGTTAACATGCCCAAGACTTGTGCACGTTTGTGGATTTCAAAATGATGTTCCTGGAAATAAACCAGTTCTTTATGGGTAGCCGGGATGGCAGGTGTAAATACCACCAAGGTGGTTTTCGGGTGTAAAAACTCTTCCGGAATTAAGGCTACATTTTCTTCATAATGAATCAGGGCACCTTCTTCAATCAACTTTTCAGTCAATTCGCTCGGGGTACGGTCATAACCGCCTACTTTTTTCCCTTTTGAGAGGAAGTAGCGAACCAAGGCACTCATTCCAATGCCTCCGGCTCCAATGAAATAGACCGCTTTTATCGTATTAATGTTCATGACTTTCTTGGTATTTTAAAGCCAGCTTGCAGACTTCTTTGGCAATGATGGTTGCAGAGTCTTTGATGGCCAGCTTTTTAATGTTCTTACTTAATTCTTCCAGTAAATCCGGTTTACGTACGGTGTCGATAGCTGTATCCAGCAGCTTTTGTGTGGCTTCACTGTCTTTGATGTAAAGAGCTGCCTCTTTGTTTACGAGGGCCAGGGCATTTTTCGTTTGATGGTCTTCAGCTACATTGGGCGAAGGAACCAGAATAACCGGTTTGCCTAACAGACAGAATTCAGAGATAGAACCTGCTCCAGCACGGCTGATAACGAGGTCGGCTGCACTATAGGCCGCAGCCATATCTGAAATGAAGTCAGTAGTGTACAACATGGGCAAGTTGCCATAATTCTGGACAGCCTGTTTGGCTTCATTGATGTAGATCTTACCAGTCTGCCAGATGAATTGTACACCGGATTCTTTTATCTTGTCAAATCCTTGCATCATGCAGTTGTTGATGGTACGTGCTCCCAGGCTCCCTCCGATAATCAGGATGGTTTTCTTGTTCGGATCCAGTCCGAAAGAACGGATGGCATCTTCTCGGGAAATTTTTTCATTTAACAGACCTTGACGGACAGGGTTGCCGGTAAGAATGATTTTATTTTTGTCGAAGAAACGTTCCATGCCTTCGTAGGCCACACAAATCTTTTCTGCTTTCTGTGCCAATAGTTTGTTGGTCACACCGGCGTAAGAGTTTTGTTCCTGTATTAGAGTTGGGATACCCATCATGCCGGCTACTTTTAATGTAGGTCCGCTGGCATAACCTCCCACTCCCACAGCCGCATGAGGCTTGAAGTTCTTGATGATTTTTCGTGCCATCAATTGGCTTCTGAACAATTTGATGAGTACGCTGATGTTTTTCAACAAATGTTTTCTGTCGAATCCAGCCACCGGGAGTCCGATAATCTTATATCCGGCAGCCGGTACCCGCTGCATTTCCATTCGTCCTTCAGCCCCGATGAACAAGATTTCAGCTTCCGGATGCAGTTCTTTAATGGCGTTGGCGATAGAGACGGCTGGGAAGATATGTCCTCCCGTTCCCCCTCCACTTACTATGATGCGTAAATTTTCTTTCATATCGTTGTGTTATTTCCTGCAAAGTTAAAAATAAACTTTTAAACAGACTCTTCTTGTGTAGTGATATTGCTGGCTGGGGTAATAGCCTCTGTTTGTCCAGCTTGTTGTGCCAGTGCTTCTGCTTCCTGACGTTGCTTCAGGTCGTTCACATAGCGGCTGATACTGAGGATGATGCCGATGTACACACTATTTATCAATGTGGCAGTTCCTCCCTTACTGATGAGAGGAAGAGGTTGTCCTGTGACGGGCATGATACCTACAGCCACCAGCATGTTGAACGTGGCTTGCATGACCAGTAGAATTCCAATGCCTGTAATGAGGAAGACGTAGTAGGATTTGTCACAGCTTCTGGCTATTTTCCCGATTCTCATCAACAGAAGGATATAAAGGGCGGCCACAAAGGCGCCTCCCACAAGTCCTAATTCTTCGATGATGATGGCATAGATAAAGTCTGAAAAGGCTTGTGACAGGAAATCTCGCTGAACACTGTTGCCGGGGCCTTTTCCTATGATGTTACTGCTGGCAATGGCAATATTGGCGTGAGCAATCTGCGCATCGTTGTTGATATCGAATTTAGCTGCCGGAATTTCACTTTCGTCGAAATGATTGTTCAGACGGCTCTGCCAAGTAACCATACGGTGTAATCCGATTTTATCCCATGCTTCTCCCGGTACATATTTAATGGTAGCTACTCCGATGAAGATACAGACTATTCCTGCACCTGCCAGCATGCCAAGCTGTTTGAAGGGTACTCGTCCTACAAACATTAACAGGAATACACTTCCAGCTAAGAGAACGGCGGTCGACAGGTTTTCCGTTACAATCATTCCACAAGTGAAGGCTGTAATGATACATATATACTTGAAGGCCTTTTTGTTAGCTCCGTTTTCTTCTTGCATACGCGATAGGATGAAAGCTACCGTGATGATTGTACCCATCTTGGCTACTTCAGACGGCTGGAACTGGATGAATCCCAAGTCAATCCATCGCTTGGCTCCGTTGGTGAGTGAACCCAGAATAAAAACGGCTGCCAGTAATACCCAGGAGATAGGCAACAAGATAATGAAGGTTTTGAACCAGCGACAGGGAATATTGTGCACAATCCAGACCGCGATGGTACCTACCATCAACAACGTCAAGTGGTTGGTGATGGGGCCCCAGTGATCCCCACTTTTATAAGTAAGGGTACTGGATGCGCTGAATACTTCCACGATGGATATCAGGCAAAGGAATAAGTAAATAATCCAAATTGCCTTGTCGCCTTTAAAAAAATTCTTTAGCAAATCCATATATACTTGTGATTTCTATCTCCGTAAGTTATATTATAAGTTTCTGACACATTCTTTGAACTGGTCGCCACGGTCTTCATAGCTTTTGAACAAGTCGAAGCTGGCGCAGCAAGGGCTGAGCAGTACAGTTTCTCCTTTCTTGGCCATTTTGTAAGCTGCATCCACTGCATCCTTCATGCTTTGTACGTCTGCAATCGGCAGTCCGAATCCATCGAAGAAGGCATGCAGTTTCTCATTGTGGAGACCCAGGAAAATCAAGCCGGTACATTTTTCTTTTACGAGGTCCGCGATTTCGTTGTAGTCATTGCCTTTATCCTTTCCACCCAGAATCAGGACGGTCTTGGTTTTCATGCTCTGCAAGGCATACCAGCAGGAGTTCACGTTGGTAGCTTTGGAGTCGTTGATATAGTCTACGCCTTTTACACGGGTTACTTTTTCCAAACGGTGTTCTACGCCTTTGAAGTCGTGCAAAGCTTCGCGAATGCATTCTTTGCGTATGCCTGCGATGTTGGCGGATATGCCGGCTGCCATGGAGTTGAATAGATTGTGCGTTCCTGTCAAAGCCAGTTCCTCCTCTTCCATGTTGAAGGCGATAGGACGGGTGAAATATACCTTATCTTTTTCCGTGAAAGCAGCTACTCCTTCTTCGTTCTTCTCGGCGAATGGGAAATATTGTCCGTGGATGCCGTACTTGTGAAGTTCTCTTTGGATGATAGGATCATCGTTCCAGAAGATGAAGGCATCGTCGTTGGTTTGGTTCTGGATAATTCGGAACTTGGCGTCCACATAGTTCTGCATTTCGTAGCCGTAACGGTCCAAGTGGTCGGGTGTGATGTTCATCAGTACGGCAATGTTGGCATGGAACTTGTACATGTTGTCAAGTTGGAAGCTGCTGAGTTCAATCACGTAGTAATCGAAGTTACATTCAGCCACCTGGTATGCCAGACTTTGTCCGATGTTACCAGCCAGCCCAACATTCAGCCCGGCTTTCTTGAATATGTGGTAAATCAGGGAAGTGGTAGTGGTTTTTCCGTTACTTCCCGTGATGCAGATCATTTTTGCATTCGTATAGCGTCCTGCAAATTCAATTTCCGAAATGATGGGAGTTCCTTGGCTTTTCAGTTTCAGGATCATCGGTGCATCATTGGGGATTCCCGGACTTTTGATTACTTCGTCCGCGTTCAGAATCAATTCTTCAGTGTGTTTACCTTCTTCCCATTGAATACCTCTTTCGTTCAACATCGCTTTGTACTTGTCCTTGATGGTGGACATGTCTGAAACGAATGTATCGAAACCTTTTTTCTGTGCCAGGACAGCGGCACCTGTTCCGCTTTCTCCTGCTCCTAAGATGACAATTCTTGCCATGGCTTTATCTGATTTTAAGTGTAATTATCGTAATTGCTGCTAATACAATGGTCACAATCCAAAAACGGACTGTAATCTTGGATTCATGAAATACGCTGTGAGGGCGTGTGATCAAATACGTACAATTCGGGTCAAGTTGTGCCAGTGTGGTACGGAAATGGTCGTGAATTGGCGTACGTTTGAAGATACGCTGTTTGACTCCTTTTTTCTTTCCTTTCTGATAATACTTGACCTGTAGGATAACCGAGAGGTTTTCCACCAGAAAGATACCGCATAAAATCGGTATCAGTAACTCTTTGTGTATGATGATGGCAAATACGGCAATTATACCTCCAATGGTGAGGCTGCCTGTATCACCCATAAATACCTGTGCCGGGAACGCATTGTACCACAGGAAACCAACCAAGGCTCCAATGAAAGCGCAGATAAAGATTACCAGCTCTTCACTTCCGGGGATGTACATGATGTTCAGGTACTCGGCATATTCTATGTGGCTGGACACGTAGGCCAATATGCCGAGGGTTACCCCTATGATGGCCGAGTTTCCAGCTGCCATTCCATCCATTCCGTCGTTCAGGTTCGCTCCGTTTGATACGGCTGTCACCACAAAGATAGTCACCAGTACAAATACAATCCAGCCTGCTTCTTTCGCATGGTCTCCTAAGAAACCAACAAAGTCTGCATAGTCCAAGTTGTTGTTCTTGAAGAAGGGGATGGTCGTTTTGGTAGATTTCTCATCTACTTGCTTGTGAACCACATCTACCACCCGGCCGTCCTGCTGGATTTCAATGTTTTCACGAATCACCACGTCCGGGCTCAAATAGAGGGCCAGTCCTACGATGAGGCCCAGTCCCACTTGGCCTATAATCTTGAATTTCCCGTGAAGTCCTTCCTTGTCTTTTCGGAATACCTTGATGTAGTCGTCCAGAAACCCGAGTGTGCCCAACCAGATGGTAGTGACCAGCATCAGAATCATGTAGATGTTGTGCAGCTTACCCAACAGCAGGCAGGGAATCAAGATGGCTACGATGATGATGATACCTCCCATGGTAGGAACACCGACCTTCTTTACGTTGAATGGGTCGATGGAAGCGTCACGCTGCGTTTCCGTAATCTGTTTCTTTTTGAGCAGGTTGATAAAGTATTCTCCGAAAATGGCAGAAATCAGCAATGACAGGATTACGGCCATTAACGAACGGAACGAGACGTAGCCAAACATACGTGCGCCCGGAAATCCGAACTGCTCCAAATATTGAAATAGATAATATAACATTGTTTCTTTTCTGTTTTTTTATTGTTCTCCTTTGAATATCTCGTCCAAAACTTCCTTGTCATCAAAATGTGATTTGACTCCTTTGACATCCTGATAAGTTTCGTGTCCTTTTCCGGCCACCAGAATTACATCTTGCGGCTGGGCCAGCATACATGCCGTACGAATTGCCTCTTTACGGTCAACAATGCTGATCACTTTTTTCATCTCTGCTTTGTTCAGTCCATTCAACATGTCGTTGATGATATCTTGTGGCTCTTCGAATCGGGGATTGTCTGAAGTGATAATCACTTTGTCGCTCCGTTTTACAGATTCCTGGGCCATCAACGGACGTTTCCCTTTGTCACGATTGCCGCCGGCTCCTACTACCGTGATTACATGACCTCTGCCTCTCAGTACCTCATGAATGGTCTCCAACACATTGACCAAGGCATCCGGAGTATGGGCGTAGTCTACGATGGCGGTATATCCTTTCGGAGAACGTTTGGCATCGAATCGTCCGCAAACTGGACGCAGCGTGCTGAGTTTCAGCAATACATCTTCCGGTTTCTTGCCCAGCAGGCAGGCGGCTCCATATACGGCCAGCAAGTTGGAAGCATTGAAGCGTCCGATGAATTGTACGTTCACTTCCCGGTTATTGATGTCCAGGAGCATACCGTCGAAGCTGTCCTCCAGCACTTTCCCTTTGAAGTCGCACATGGTGTGCAAAGAATAAGTAGCCACTTTGGCTTTAGTATTCTGAGTCATTACCAGTCCGTTCTTATCGTCTGCATTGGTCAATGCAAATGCCTGTTTCGGGAGTCCATCGAAGAATGCCTTTTTGGCTTTCAAGTAATTTTCGAAAGTCTTGTGGTAGTCCAAGTGGTCACGGGTAATGTTGGTGAAGATACCTCCCACAAATCTCAGTCCGCTGATACGTTTCTGCACTACAGAGTGTGAGCTGACTTCCATGAACGCATATTTGCATCCTTCATCAGCCATACGGCCTAATAGCTGGTTCAGCGTGATAGGGTCGGGGGTGGTATGTTCGGTAGGAATGGCCTCTCCGTCGATATAGTTGCATACGGTAGAAACCAGTCCGACTTTGTACCCGAAGGAACGAAACATATTATATAATAAGGTAGCAATGGTGGTCTTTCCATTGGTTCCGGTCACTCCGATTAAGTCCAGTTTTGAGGTTGGATCTCCGTAGAAGGTAGTTGCCAGTTTTCCCACAGCATCTTCCGTATCGGCAAGTTGTACATAAGTGATGTGTGTTTCCTGTTTTTCAGGCAATTGCTCGCAGACGATGACCGTTGCCCCGTTCTCAATGGCTTTGGGGATGTAGTTGTGTCCGTCAGCTTGCGTGCCTTTTACCGCCACAAACATGAAGCCATTTTTCACCATGCGTGAATCCATGTGGATTCCAGTTACTTCCAGGTTTTCATCACCTATGACTTGGAGCGGGCTAACCGCCTTCAGGATATTCTCTAATTTCATCTCTTTTTAGTCTAATGTTAATGTTATAGTTTGTCCTTTATGTAAATATGAGCCTGCGTTGAGGCTTTGTTTGATTACTTTTCCTGTTCCGGAGAGGCGGACACGAAGTCCTTGGCTTTCCAGCAGATATACGGCATCTTTGGCGCCCATTCCTCTTACATTTGGCACCAGATGTTTGTCTGTATGGGTCTTTTTCAGTTCTGCATACGTATCTGTACAATTGGCTTTTCCCCAAATTGGTGAATTGCCGACAGGTATGCTGGTACTGTTGCTCTTGATGTTCAGGTCTCTCAATATGTAAGACGTTTCACGTAAGTCTCCGTTTTTGATTTGAGGAATGAACACAGAGGTTGAATCCTTGGCCGATGCTAAATTCTGATACAAGTGTTTGGCATAAATACGTTCTGCAATCCGGCTGAACACGCTTCCTGCCTGCAAACCACCGGATGCCGGACCGTGAGGAATCTGGATGGAAACCAGGCAGCTGTACTTGGGCGCTTCGGAGGGGAAATATCCGCAGAAGCTGACCAGGTAACTGACGCCTCCTGCCTTGTAACCTGCTTTACCTTGGGAAATCTGGGCTGTACCAGTCTTGCCGGATACATTGAACTGCTTACTTCCTGCCGGTTTAGCCAGTCCTTCTGAAACCACTTTTCGTAAGATTCCCTGAATCATGGTGAGGGTTGTATCCGAACAGATTTTAGGGTTTACCACCTCTGTAGGAAATTCCTTGATGATTTCTCCATCTTTTGCAATCGCTTTTACGAACTTGGGTTTTACCATGGTACCGTTGTTGGCTATGGCATTGTAAAAGTTCAATATATAAATAGGAGGAATCATCGTTTCATATCCGATACTCATCCAGGGAAGTGTTGTCTTGGCAAAGTAGCGTTCTTTGGGACCCAGTATGCGCGGACTTGCTTCTCCTACAAATCCCAAGTTCAATGGCTTGTCAATGCTCATTCGTCTCAGACCATCGATAAATTTCTGGGGGTTACGTCCGTAGAACTTGTCGATGATGGTAGATACACCCACATTTGAAGATACTTCCATGATGCGGGTTACATCTATTTTCCCATATCCACCCTTATACCAGTTCCAGTCTTTCATGTTACTGCCGTGCATGTTGACCACACCGTTTCCGGTATCTACCATGTAGTCAGGGGTGATGTATTTATCCTCCAGGGCTACCATAATGGAAGCAGTTTTAAAAGTAGAACCCGGCTCCATCAGGTTGCTGACCGCAGTATTTCTCATTTCATAATAATTCCCGTCGCCAGCCCGTGTCATATTGACGTTGGCTTTCACATCTCCGGTAGCTACATCCATTACAATAGCCACTCCGAATACCGCGTCGAGTGTCTTCAACTGATCCACGAGGGCTTTTTCTGCAATATCTTGCATATCCACATCGATGGTAGTGATGATATCACAGCCGTCAACAGCCGGTTTGTCTATGATGTTCAGGTATTTGTTCATCACCTTCTGGCGATGGGTGATACCATCTTGTCCACGAAGGATGGAATCGTAAGTAAGTTCAATGCCATTCTTGGCACCTAATTCCATATCCGGATACATGTCGCCCAAGGTACGGGCAGCCAATGAGCCAAACGGCTTCTTTCGCTGGTTGAATGCCAGTTCATGGAATCCCCCTTTGTATTTGCTGAGGTTGAACACTGGCAATTGTTTGGCTTCTTTGTATTCAATGTAGGAAATACGTCGGGGATAAAGCAGATAGTTCCGGCTTTTTAGTCTTCTTCCTTTCAAGATATGCTGTCTGAATTCTTTGGCACTTTTGTCTGGGAAAATTTGGTGCAGGCCTTCGCAGATTTCTGTCAAGTGATTCATCAGCATGGTATCTTTCTTTTCTCCTCCCGCTTTGAAATCCATGTAAATCTTGTACTCAGGCAGGCTGCTGGCCATCAGTTTTCCATCGGCTGAAATAATGTTGCCTCTGGTGGGATGGACGATGACGTTTTCCTTTACGAAGCGGTCGGCCACATCCTTCCAGTATTGTCGTTCGGCAAACATGATGATGGCGGCCTTTGCAATGATTGCAATGGCCAGCAATGCCATGACGAATACGATAAGTGTATAGCGTAAAATGATATTTTTCTGTCCGGGTATCATTTTTCAGTATCCTCCTTTTTGATTAAATAGGGTGGGGTGGAAGCTGTTTTCAGAGGGGTGCCTTCTACAGAGATGTATTCTTCAATGCGCGACTGGCGGCTACGTTCTGTCAGCTCGGATGAGATGGTCAGGGCATCGTATTTTGTATCAATCAGCTCTTTCTTGAGGCGGTCTATTTCAATCATTTCCTGTTGGCTTGAGTAGCGGTTGTCTATGTATAAAATCACCAGAATCATAATCAGGATAATCAGGTTGGCCTGTTTCTTCATCAGGTGTACCAGTACTTCTCCTCCTAATATGCTTCTCCATGTGATATGCGGAGCCTCTTGGGGCGTATGATTTTCTTGTGGTTCCATTGTCATTTCTTTTCTGCAATTCTTAATTTAGCACTGCGTGAACGCGGATTGCGTTGTACCTCGTCATCGCAGGGAGTAATTACCTTATTGTTGATCAGCTTGAACGGAGTCTGTATGTTTCCGAAAAAGTCTTGTTCTGCTTTTCCTTCTACATTTCCTGTCTTCATGATGTTCTTGACCATTCGGTCCTCCAGCGAATGATAAGTAATCACGACCAGCCGTCCTCCGGGTTTCAAGGCCTCGGTAGCTGCATAAAGCATTTCTTTCAAGGCCTCCATTTCCTGATTTACTTCTATGCGGAGTGCCTGGAATACTTTGGCCAGCTCTTTCTTCTCTCTCTCTTTCCCGTATAGAGGTTTGATAAGGTCGATAAACTCTCCAATCGTTTTTACCGGTTTCGTGCTCCGGGCCTTCACAAGGACGGAGGCCAGCTTCCGGCTGTTCTTCAACTCTCCGTACAGGTAAAATACGTTGGCCAGTCTTTCCTCTTCGTATGTGTTGACAATATCGGCCGCAGTGATGCCAGCCCGTTTGTTCATGCGCATGTCCAGTTTCCCGTCGAACCGGAAGGAGAATCCTCTTTCAGAGTCATCAAAATGATGGGAAGAAACTCCCAGGTCAGCCAAGATGGCATCTACTTTTTCCACGCCATAATAGCGAAGGAAGTTGTGTAAGTAGCGGAAATTGCTTCTTACAAAAGTAAACCGTGGGTCGTTGACAATATTTTTCTCGGCATCAGGGTCCTGGTCAAAGCTGAACAGCTTGCTGTTACTGTCCATTTGGCGTAAGATTTCTTTGGAGTGTCCTCCTCCTCCGAAGGTTACGTCCACGTAGATACCTCCGGGATGGATGTGCATGCCTTCGATACTTTCGTGCAATAATACAGGAATATGATATGTCTGTTCAGTCTGTTCCATGCGGTTTTGATTATGAATTCACCTTATTATATATTCAAGCTGTAAAATTAGATATTTCCATAGAATCAATCACTATGTTTCTGGTAGAAAATTTAAAGAAGTTATCAACAGGTTGTTTAAGGGTTGGATATTTTTCAGGTATGTTTCCAATTTGTATGCAGATTCGAGGCTGGAGAAATTTTTTTTGTGTGGATAAGTGTATTTTTTGTGGTAAAATGAATGTGGTTTCAAAAGATACGTTACTTTTGCAAGGTAAACTTTTGTAGAATGGGTGAAAATTCCATATTTTTAATTGATATTGATAAAGTATTAAGGGACAAGGCCGGCAAAAAAGCCGATCGGATACCACGTTTTTTGGTGTCTTATCTGAAGCGTATTATACATCAGGACGAGATGAATTCTTTTCTGATTCGTATGTCCGATAAGACGGGGGTCGATTTTTTGGAAGCTTGTATGGAATATCTGGATATTAAGCTGGAAGTAAGCGGATTGGAGAATCTTCCATCCGACCGTCTGTGCACGTTTGTCTCCAATCATCCGTTGGGAGGACAAGATGGAATTGCTTTAGGATATATGTTAGGCAAGCATTACGACGGACACATCAAATATCTGGTAAATGACCTGCTGATGAATCTTCATGGCTTGGCTCCCTTGTGCATCCCTATCAATAAAACCGGTGCCCAGTCGCGTGACTTCCCCAGAATGGTAGAAGTTGGTTTCCATTCAGATTCCCATATTATCATGTTTCCGGCCGGAATCTGTTCCAGAAGACAGAAAGGAGTGATAAAGGATTTACCCTGGAAAAAGACATTTGTGACCAAGAGTGTGGAAACGCACCGGGATGTGGTGCCTATACATTTTGAAGGGCGTAATTCCAATTTCTTTTACAATCTGGCCAATGTATGCAAGTTCTTGGGAATCAAGTTTAATATAGCCATGTTGTATCTGGTAGATGAAATGTATAAGAATCGGCATAAGACATTTAAAGTGACAATAGGAAAGCCTATTCCGTGGCAGACATTCGACAAGTCGAAGTCATCGGCAGAGTGGGCGGATTATGTAAGAGAGTTAGTATATAAACTGTGAAAATACGATTTAATCATAGAGATTATGGAAGATATTATTGCTCCGATTGACAAGGAAGTGCTCAAGTCGGAACTGACCGAGGATAAGCGCTTGAGATTCACGAATAAGAGCAACAACGAGATTTATATCGTTACATGGAAAAATGCTCCGAACGTCCTGAAAGAAATCGGCCGTTTGCGTGAAATCGCTTTCCGTGCTGCTGGTGGGGGAACAGGACAGTCGATGGACCTGGATGAGTATGATTTGATGGAAAATCCATACAAGCAGCTGATTGTCTGGAATCCGGAAGCCGAAGAGATTTTAGGTGGTTACCGGTACCTGCTGGGAGATGAAGTAGAGTTTGATGCCGAAGGAAAACCGGTGTTGGCTACCGCTCACATGTTCAATTTCTCCGAAAAGTTCCTGAAAGATTATCTGCCTACGACCATTGAGCTGGGACGTTCCTTTGTGACATTGGAGTATCAGTCTACCCGTGCTGGTTCCAAAGGTTTGTTCGCACTGGATAATTTGTGGGACGGCTTGGGGGCATTGACGGTAATCATGCCTCAGGTGAAATATTTCTTTGGCAAAATGACCATGTACCCCAGCTACAATCGTTTGGGACGTGACATGATTCTTTATTTCCTGAAAAAACATTTCAATGATAAAGATGGTTTGATTACTCCGATGCAGCCGTTGCAGATTGAGACTGACCCGAAGGTGCTCGAAAAGATATTCTGTTACGATACCTTCAAGGAAGATTATAAGGTGCTGAATACGGAAGTGCGTAAACTGGGATACAATATTCCGCCGTTGGTCAATGCCTATATGAGTTTGTCACCGACCATGCGTATGTTTGGTACGGCCATCAATTATGGCTTTGGCGATGTGGAAGAAACCGGTATCCTGATTGCCG
The DNA here is from genome assembly GCF_016900355.1 of Bacteroides mediterraneensis. Classification (GTDB taxonomy): domain Bacteria; phylum Bacteroidota; class Bacteroidia; order Bacteroidales; family Bacteroidaceae; genus Phocaeicola. Next base: position 48,803 of record NZ_JACJKA010000026.1, read on the forward strand.
TCGACGAGATTCTGGAAGAAAAACGCGTGCGTCACATCGAATCTTACCTGCGTGAGCATCCGGAGGCTTTGCATATCACTTCTGGGGCCAATCCGGTAGTCAGCAAGATACATAAATAATTTGATTATAAAGCAGGCAGGCTGTTCCCGTTTATTTTCCGGTAGAGGTCGAGGGCATATACATCGGTCATCCCGGAAATGTAATCGAGTACAGCCTGTATTTTTTCGTATAAGGTAGGAGCTTGAATATAATATTGGCTGGATACCCGGTTGATCAGAAGCTGTGAATAAGCTTTTTCCGGATAGCGTACGGCTTCAATCATCAGGTCGATAAGCGTGGTAATCACTTGATAACCGGCCAGTTCAATGTCTACCACATCCTTGGAACAGTAGATTTTCTCAAAAGCTGTATGCGAACAGTTTTCGTAGGCTCCTCTCACTCTCGGACTCAGTTGTTGAATCAGTGTCCCTTGGAAGGTACCGTCAAGAATGGCTTTCTCGTTTTCAATAAATGTACGTACACACTCATTGATTAAGACTCCGATGGCCGATGAACGCAGGTAGGCAATCTGTTCGTTGGTATCGTCCACCATCTTGCAGATGGATTGGATGTGGTCCATCTTTTCAGGAGCAAAAAAGCGGAGGTACAGCTCTTTGGTTTCCTGCGTGGTGAGTATTTTCAGTTTGTGCGCATCCTCGATGTCCATCATCTGGTAACAGATGTCGTCGGCGGCTTCTACCAGATACACCAGCGGGTGACGGCAAAATCGTAAGGGCTCTCCTTCCTTGCTGAGCTGTTTGAGTCCCAGTTCTTGTGCAATCTTCTTGAAACCGTCTTCTTCACTGAGGAAAAATCCGAATTTTTGTTTGCTTCCAGCCAGTTGCGAAGAGAACGGATACTTTACGATGGAAGCCAGTGTGGCATAGGTCAGTACGAAACCGCCCGGACGTCTTCCTTGAAACTGGTGTGTCAACAGGCGGAAGGCATTGGCGTTTCCTTCAAAGTGGGTGAAGTCATCCCATTCTTTGGCAGAAAATTCTTTTTGCAGGCTTCGTCCTTTCCCTTCCGAGAAATAGGTACCGATGGCTTTCTCTCCGGAATGCCCGAAAGGAGGATTTCCCAAGTCGTGTGCCAGGCAGGCGGCTGCCACGATGGAGCCGATTTCAGAAATATGAGTATGCTGTAGTTCCGGATGCAGTTTCAGTAATTCTGTCGAAATCTTGTTTCCCAATGAACGTCCCACGCACGACACTTCCAGACTGTGAGTCAGTCGGTTATGGACAAAGATACTTCCCGGAAGCGGAAATACTTGTGTCTTGTTCTGTAAGCGTCGGAAGGGGGCGGAGAAAATCAGACGGTCATAGTCGCGTTGAAATTCTGTACGGTCTTCTTTACGGTGTTCGTGAAGGTTTTCCAGCCCAAATCGTTTATTGGATAGTAATTGTTCCCAGTTCATGGCGTAACTCCTTTGTGATGTGACATTTAATTTTAAAGAAGCTCTAAAAGTTAAGTGCAAAAATATAAAAAAATGGTAAACGTAACTATTAATTCGGTGGATTGTGTAACTTCGCAACTTTATAAAGGATATAAATAAGATGAAAATACAGATTATAAATACTTCCCGGCATCCGTTGCCGCAATATGCTACCCCCCAGTCGGCGGGAGTTGATCTTCGTGCTAATCTTGCAGAGCCTATCGTACTGAAGCCTTTACAGCGTTGTCTGGTACCTACGGGCTTGTTTTTGGCTCTTCCGAAAGGTTATGAAGCACAGGTACGTCCCCGTAGCGGACTGGCTATCAAGAAAGGGATTACCGTGCTGAACTCTCCGGGTACGATTGATGCCGATTATCGTGGAGAAATCAATGTGATACTGGTCAACCTGTCGGCTGATGAGTTCGTGATTGAAGATGGAGAGCGCATCGCTCAGATGGTCATTGCCCGTCACGAACAGGCAGAGTGGGAAGAAGTGGAAGTGTTGGATGAAACGGAACGTGGGGCAGGAGGATTCGGTCACACGGGAACGGTATAAATCTTGACTGGGTATGAGAAAATTAATAGGAATCATCGGAATGGTCCTGTTGCTTGTGGCTTGTGGAACTACAGGAAGGCAGCAGGCCGCCAAGCATAACCTGGCAAATGAGGACAAAGATCCTTTATCTTATGAACAGCGCAGGAAGTATGATTATTTTTTCCTGGAGGCTGTCCGTTTAAAACAAAAAGGGGATTACGATGCAGCCTTCGAACTTTATAAGCATTGTCTGGACATTTATCCCAATTCGGGACCTGCTTTGTATGATATCTCCCGGTTTTATATGGTACTGGGGCAAGAAAAGAAAGGCGAAGAAGCACTGAAGAAGGCTGTTCGTTCGGATGAGTCAAACTTCTGGTACAAGCAGACATTGGCCGCCTATTACCAGCAGAAACGTGACTGGCCCAAAGCCATTGCCGTGTATGAAGATATGGCACATCAGTTCCCTGCCCGGCTGGAACCGCTTATGGCGCTGGTGGATTTGTACAACCAGACCAAGAGTTATGACCAGGTAATTACGGTGTTGAACCGTCTGGAAGAACTGGATGGGAAGTCCGAGCAGATCAGTATGGAGAAGTTCCGGATGTACTTGCTGATGGACAATCAGGAACAGGCCTTCAATGAAATTGAAAGTCTGTCGAAGGAATATCCGTACGACTTGCGCTATCAGACTATTTTAGGTGATGTGTATCTGAACAACAACAAACCCGACGAGGCGTATGCGGTTTACCAGAAAATCTTAAAGGAAGAACCGGGCTATGCACCAGCCCTGCTGTCAATGGCTTCTTATTACAAACAGTTAGGGAAAGACAGCCTGTACCAGCAACAGCTGGATACCATTTTGCTGAACGATAACGTGGAGTCGGATACCAAAATGAACATCATGCGGCAGCTGATTCTCCAATCGGAACAGACCACAAAAGACAGTACGCAGATTGTGGCCTTGTTCAAGAATATTTTGGCCCGTCCGCAGCAGAATGCTGATTTGTCGATGCTTTGTGCGCAATATATGATTACCAAGCACATGGATAAGGAGTCTGTGCCGGTGTTGAATCAGGTGTTGTCGCTCGATCCGGAGAACAAACCGGCCCGTCTGCAACTATTGAGTTATGCCATCCGTGACAATGATTTGGATGAGGTGATTCGTGTGGCGACTCCGGCCTTGCAGTATAATCCGGATGCGATGGAATTCTACTACTACCTGGGATTGGCCCATTATCAGAAAGAGGAAACAGACAAGGCATTGGAAATCTTCCAAAAAGGATTGAAACAGGTCAACGAAAAGAGTGACAAGATGATTGTCTCCGATTTTTATGCTATTTTGGGCGATTTGTATCATTCCAAGGAAATGAAGGCTGAGGCCTATGCGGCTTATGACTCTTCATTGGTGTACAATCCGAATAACATCGGTACGCTCAACAATTATGCTTATTATTTGTCTGTGGAACGGACGCATCTGGACAAGGCGGAAGAAATGAGTTACAAGACCGTAAAGGCAGAACCGGAGAATTCCACTTACTTGGATACGTATGCGTGGATTTTGTTTGAAAAGAAACGTTACACCGAGGCTCGCATTTATATTGATCAGGCCATGAAGAATGGAGGAGATAGCAGCCAGGTCATTGTGGAGCATTGTGGTGACATTTACTATATGTTAGGCGAGAAAGACAAGGCCTTGGAATACTGGAAGAAAGCCGATGGTATGGAGGTTAAGGAAGGAAATGGAGAAACTCCTCGGACAGAGGCCGAATTGAAGCGCCTGAAACGTAAAATCGCTTTGAAAGAATACATTGAAGAATGAAACAGCTGATTCATTGGTTATATATTGTTTGCCTTGTGGCACTGATGTCTGCCTGCGGTACTTCACGTCATGCGGAGCGTGTGCCGATGATTGGAGGACTGAAGGGGGAGGAATATCAGGAGAAGGTGATTGCTGGTTTTCCACAATGGAACTGTGTGACCGGAAAAGTGGCCTTGAATTTGCAGACAGGAGGTAGCAAGAATACGAAACTGTCGGCTACGCTCCGAATGAAGAAAGGGGAGGTGATACAATTGTCGGTGGCCCCATTGTTGGGCATTGAAGTGGCGCGGCTGGAGATTTCTCCCGAACGTATTCTGGCAGTCGACCGGCTTCATAAGCAATATGTGGAACTTTCGTTCAGCGAACTGAACCGGATGACCAACCTGAATTTGAGCTTTAATGTGTTGCAGTCGTTGTTCCTGAATGAGATTTTCCTGCCCGGCAAAGACCAGGTGGAAGTGTCCGACCTGCACCGCTTCCGGATGACCGCAGAGGGAACACGTGCGCTGTGGGAGGTGAAGGACAGCAAGAAACTGGCTTATCGTTTCTGGACGACGGCCGACAAAGGCTGGCTGGAAACCACTTCTGTATCGCTTTCGGGGACGGCCTATGCCTTGAAATGGACGTACGAAGATTTCACCAAGTTAGGTCCGGGATATTTCCCCCAGCACATTTTGGCGGAACTTCAGGGTGCCGGAAAGGAATATAATCTGGACATGCGCCTGTCGCGGATGTCTGTCAATGAAGATTGGGAAACTCGTACGGAGTTGTCTTCCAAGTATAAGAAAATGGAACTGGTAACCTTGCTGAAAATGTGGTTAGGGAAATGAAGCGTCTGATAGTCATATTCTGTATTTGCCTTTGTATGTGTACGCTTTCTGCACAGACTACGCGCAAGATTCGGCAGCTGGAGAAGCAGCGGAATGAGCTGAAACAGCAGATTGCCGAATCGGAAACCTTGTTGCAGTCTACCAAGAAAGACGTGAAAAGCCAGTTAGGTAATCTGGTTTTGATTTCCGGACAGATAGAGGAACGTCAGAAATACATTCAGACCATTGAAAGTGACGTGAACAGTATCCAGCAGGAAATAAACCGTCTGGAGAAAGATTTGGTACGGCTTCAGAAAGAACTGGGCGAGAAACGCCAAAAGTACGAGCAGTCTGTGAAATACCTTTATCGCAACAAATCCATACAAGACAAGCTGATGTTTATTTTTTCGGCTGAGAACTTCGGGCAGATGTACCGTCGTTTGCGCTATGTACGTGAGTATGCAGATTACCAGCGTTTGCAGGGCATTCAGGTGCAGCGGAAACAAAAGCAGGTGACCGAGAAAGCTATTTCTTTGAAAAACAGCCGGAAAGCAAAAGAAGATTTGCTGAAACAGGGAGAAGCCGAGAAGGCTAAACTGGAAGCACAGGAACAGGAACGTAAGCAGATTCTGTCGGGTTTGCAGAAAAAACAGCGCAGCATCCAGTCGGAACTGGCCAAGAAACGCCGTTCGGCCGATAAGCTGAATGCACAGATTGACCGTTTGATTGAAGAGGAAATTGAAAAGGCCCGTAAGCGGGCGGAGGAGGAAGCACGCCGGAAAGCGGAAGAAGCCCGGAAAGCAGCTGAGGCCGCGAAAGGAGCGTCCGGCACTTCTGCAGCCAAAACGGAGACCGGCAAGACCCCTGTAGAGAAATTGGAGGCCTATAAAGTAGATTCGGAAGACCGGCGTTTGTCCAGTGTCTTTGAAAAGAACAAGGGCATTCTTCCGGTGCCGATTACCGGTCCCTACGTGGTGGTAGGGCATTACGGCCAATATCAGGTGAAAGGGCTCCGCAATGTGAAGTTGGACAATAAAGGAATGGATATCAAGGGAAAGGCCGGAGCCAATGCACGTGCCATTTTCGATGGGGAAGTATCGGCTGTTTTCCAGTACAACGGACTGACCAATGTGTTGGTAAGGCATGGAAGTTATATCTCCGTGTATTGTAACCTGTCTACCGTGCGGGTCAAGAAAGGCAGTCTGGTACGTGCCCGTGACGTACTGGGAGAAGTGCATACCAATGCCGACGGAGAAACTATTCTGCATTTCCAGCTCCGCAAGGAGACGGTGAAACTGAATCCGGAACTTTGGATACATCGTTAAAGAACTCTTTTTTATACTTTATGCAAAAGCTCCAGGTGGCTGTGCTGCCTGGGGCTTTTTTTTGTGTGGAAGGTCTTGCAATAAAGTTTTCAGGACAAGTACGAATTCTTTTCTTTTGCTTGATAATTTCTCTGTTCCACACTGTGAGATTTGTATCCCACAGTGTGAAATACATATTCCACAGTGTGGTTTATGTATCCCACACTGTGGAACAGAGAAATTATGCTTGTCTATTGCCTTATCTTCTTTTGCATTGGGAAGAAATGCGGAAAAGGTTTGGCAGGTTTTCTGCTGTTCAGCATTGGGGAAGGTATCGGGATGGTATGTGGGCAGATGAATGGTTGAGTGTGGTGAATGTATGTCATAAAAAAGAGGCCGTCTCAAAATTGAAATAAAATTTGAGATGGGCTTTTTTGTGTCTGCAAAAAAATCGGGCAAGCCCAAACTTCGCTCAGTCAGGACTTGCCCGTCTCCCTAATTTTTCGTATCTTAGGGAATCAAGCAATATATCCCAAAGATAATGTTTAAAAACTAT
>NZ_JACJKA010000027.1 GCF_016900355.1 Bacteroides mediterraneensis
TTTAGACTCTGGAAACATAGTGGTAATCGTTTAAATCTTATAATTCAGCACTATAAATTTAATACTTTTATCGCTATGTTTCTAATTATCACTGAAATATATTTATTACTATTTCGAACTCACGTTAAGTTAACTTTGCAAAGATATATCAAAGCAAGGAAAGCCTTTCAATCAAAAAGATTTTTTTCTTTATTATTAAGCAATAAAAATGCGGTTTCAGCTGTCACAGCCAAAACCGCATGCTTTTCAAATCTAACCTAAACTAAAAATACAAACTTATAAACCTTATTCTTTACATCTTGTCTCTCAGATATAATGGGAATTCAGGCATAGCTCCATTTTGAGTGCACACAAATGCTGAAACCTCTACGGCCAGCTCATGCGCTTCACGCACGGTCTTCCCTTTCAAGATAGAAGCGACAAATGTAGCGGTAAATGAATCGCCTGCTCCAACCGTATCTGCAACCTCCACTTTCGGAGTTTCTACAAAGGATACATTTCCTGGAGTAAATACGTAACTTCCGTTCACCCCACAAGTCAGAATCAACATCTTCAAGTTATATTTAGCCAGCAAAATCCAGCACTTATCCTGCAAATCAATACCCGGATAACCGAACATACGGCTCACTGTGACCAACTCTTCATCGTTAATTTTCAACACATTACATTTTCTAAAAGAGTTGCAAAGCACTTCTTTAGAATAGAATCCCTGACGAAGGTTGATGTCAAACACTTTCAGTGTGCCTTCCTTCGGCATAGCATCCAAGAACTTGTTGATAGTTTCACGAGAAACGACACTCCGTTGAGCCAAAGAACCAAAACAAACAGCTGTAGTCTGCTTTGCCAGTCCTTCCAATGCCACTGTATATGGAATATTATCCCAAGCCACACCTTCTTTAATATCGTAACAAGGAACTCCTTCTGCATCAAGTTCCACTTGTACCGTTCCTGTTGGATAAGGCACACGTTCAATCATACAATGCAGATTTTTCTCATAAAAGTTTTCCAGGATTTCAGTTCCCAACTTGTCCTCTCCTACTGCACTTACCGCACGTCCGTCAAGTCCGAACTGTGATACATGATACGCAAAATTTGCTGGAGCTCCACCAATTTTCTTTCCTTCAGGCAATACATCCCATAATGCTTCGCCAATGCCTACTACAATTGTATTATTCATAGTCTTGCTATTTTAATGTTTAATTTTCAATGTATAAAAAAGTAAATAAATCACACCGGCAGCCATCACTGCTACGGCTCCGTTCTGTCCGATTGTATCACTAGCAATTCCCATAAACAGCGGGAACACAGTACCACCGAAAAGTCCCATAATCATCAATCCTGACACCTCATTTTTCTTATTCGGCATCGCCAGCAAAGCCTGTGAAAAGACGATAGAGAACACATTGGAGTTACCAAAACCAATCAACGCAATGCAGATATAGATAATCGTACGTGAATCGAAAGCAAAGAGTCCGATCATGGCTAGAACCATACAAATCACACTGATCAGGAAAAAGGCCTTAGAAGAAACAACCCGTAAGATAAATGCTCCAGAAAAACAACCTAACGTACGGAAAATAAAATACAGACTCGTTGCAAATCCAGCTTCCGTCAATGTCATCCCAATGCGTTCCATCAGAATCTTCGGAGCCGTAGTGTTCGTACCCACATCAATTCCCACATGACACATAATGCCCAAGAAAGACAGCAGGATAAACGGCTTACCCAACAGTTTCAGACAATCAGCAAAGCTGGAAGCTTTATCCGGCTGTTCCTCAGTTATTGGTGTAGCCGAAAGCAAAAGAATTGCAAAGATAGCCACAATCATATAAATAGGGAACAACACTCTCCACCCTAAGCCAAACGTCGGAATGGTTTGCAAAGCTCCCCACATGGCCAGATAAGGCGCCAGGAAAGAAGCTATTGCTTTCACAAACTGACCGAAAGTCAATGTACTGGCCAATCGGTCACCAGAAATAATATTACTCAGCAACGGATTCAGAGAGGTCTGCATCAACGCATTACCAATTCCCAGCAAAGAAAAAGCACAAAGCATCAAACCGTAGCTGTCACCAAACATAGGCAGCACCAGTGACAAGAATGTCACTACCAAACTTAACAATACGGTTTTTTTACGTCCGATACGATTCATCAACATTCCTGTCGGAACAGAGAATATCAGGAACCAAAAGAACACCAAAGAAGGAAATATATTCGCCTCTGAATCACTCAGGCCTAAATCCTCCTTTACATAGTTGGATGCAATTCCAACCAAATCCACAAATCCCATGGCGAAGAAGCAAAGCATCACCGGGAAAAGTTTCGCATATTTCAATTGCGTATTAGTCATTTTCGTTTATTTTTAAACTATTTGTTTTATTTCTCTATTTCAGAGAATTTCATCTATTCGGCGGTTAACTCGATTACACGGCTCTGTCCAGGCTGAAAACGGAATACATCCAACCCCACTTTCATCAGATAGTCTCCAGAAAAAACCTTTTCGTTTTCTTTCAATGTGGAGTTAGTTCCAGGCATCAGATTGATCTCTTCTACCTTATACATCTTATTCGGATCCAGTCCTTGTAGTTTCAGTCGCATGAGTTTCTCTTGGAAACGAGGATAAATGTCATAAGCAAATACCACAGCTTTTCCACCGTCTTGACTCACATAATTCACAGCCATGTGATTGGATTCATAAGGTGAGACCAGACGGTATTGCACCCCATCCAATATCACCGGCTGCAAACGTTTCCAGTTAGCCACGGCAAGCTGGCAATATTGCAGTTCCTCCGCCTTCAGTTCTTTCAATCCAATATCAAATCCCAACTTACACATGGAAGCCATATCCGTACGGAACTTGATAGAAGCATTCTTGTTCCAGCTGGTAACATGCGCACACATTGCCTTTGCCGGGAAGAATTGAGAGAATCCCCACTGAATATAAGCTCTTTCCACCGGATCAGTATTGTCACTGCACCAGAACTCCGTGAAATATTTCAAGGCTTCATAGTCACAGCGGGCACCGCCACCGGAACAAAGCATCATCGGCACATCAGGATAATTCTCCTTTACCCGTTTCATGACATTGTAGACGCCTCTCACATGGTCAATATAAAGACGTCCCTGTCTTGTTTTCAAGTAAGAAGAATAAATATTCGTAATCGGACTGTTGCAATCCCACTTAAAGTAAGCGATACCCGGATTCTCTTTCAACAGTTTGTCTATGACACCATACACATAATCCTGTACCTGCGGATTACTCAAATCCAGCACCAGCTGATTACGGTAATAATAAGTGTCACGATTCGGATAATGAATTGCCCAATCAGGATGCTTCTCAAACAACTCGCTTTGAGGATTGACCATTTCCGGTTCAATCCAAAGGCCGAACTTCACACCTTCTTTCTGAGCAGCCTGTACCAAGGCATTGATACCACCAGGAAGCTTGTCAACCGTAGTTTCCCAGTCTCCCAGTCCTGCGGTATCCCCGCTACGCTTGTATTTGTTTCCAAACCATCCATCATCCAGCAGAAACATATCTACGCCGAGTTCTTTCGTTTCCCGAATCAAATCGACCAAGATATCCTCATTAAAATCAAATCCGGTATTTTCCCAGTTGTTCAACAAACTCAGGCGAGAACCTTTTCCGTCTTTCAACTGGTAATTACGTGCCCATTCCTGGAAATTACGGCTTCCTTCACCCGTACCTTTATAACTTAATGTAAAGATGAACTCAGGAGTGGTGAATACCTCTCCTTTTTCCAGTTCATAATTCGACGCATAAGGATTGATAGCAGGAATGACGCGCAAGTTGCCGACATTATCCACCTCGAATGTAAAACGGAAGTTACCAATCCACCCCAGTGTTCCCATCAGTACCTTACCATGGTTCTCTGAGGCAGGAGCATTCAGGCCGACCATAAAAAATGGCTGAGTATGCATAGCTGCACGACTTCCCAGCTTGGTATCTATCACTTTCTTTCCAAACTCCAGTTTCTGCGTACTCATTTGTACCTCTTTCGCCCAGTCCCCACTGAATTGAGTCAGGTAATAAGAAGGACAATTGAAATACAGCATGGCCGAAGCATAACGGAAAAGCTGTATCGGTTTTTTCTCCTGATGAGTGATTTCACTCCAGGTCTTGATGATATTCTCCTTTTCGTAAGCCACATAATGCAAGGTTACATCTACCGGATATTTGTCATCACGCAACAGAATATCGGTCTGTGTTCCTCCATCCACTTCTTTTGAAGAAGAGGACACATAATACAGCCACGTAGACGAATTCCCATCGGCATGTGTAATACCCACAGCCGGCTCAAAGAAGTCTTCATTTCCTGAGCCCGAATACACCTCCCATCCGCGAGTGGAGACACTCGCATCCGAAGCAGGATGTATCCGCCAGTCAAGGTTTTCCAATTCAGCCTCATGCAGTAATTTCTCACCCAAATAAGTTTGGTAAAGCCGTCCGTTTTCAGCTACCTGAAGCACCAAATCAGTCTGATCCGTAGAAATACGGATTATTTTCTTTTCGGCAGCTTCTGCATGCTGAAATACCAACAGCGCACCCAAAGCCGTCACAAAAAAGTTTTTCATGGTCATGTCTGTCTCTCGTTTATCGTTTATTACAACCCCAATTTATATATGTTCATATTATCCACCTTATAGTCAGCACCTTCACCATAGAAACGCAGTGTGTTGTATGGCTTGGTAGGGAATACCAGATTTGTCATGGCAATACGTCCGCCGTCTACAAAAATTTCAACAGAACATTTATCTACAAAGATATTCAAATGATAAGTTTTACCTTCACACAAGGAAAGCGGAGCCCATGTGCCCAAAGCAAAGTCATTCTTATAGTTGATTGACATGGTCTTGCGGTGGTCATCTGTTTCTTTTTCATGTACGTTTACCTCTCCGTAACGTGTCAAATCCACAATACCGCTTTCCGTACGGTCAGCCACCAACTTACCTGCCTTCATGTCTAGGTAAACTTTCATCTTCTCACCTTTGTCATTCAGCAACTCAAAGCCTGCCACCTGTGCTTTACCCGGAGTCACGTCCATTTCCAGTTCGTAAGCGCCATCCGTCTGCGGCACAATTTCGTCAATCTTATATTCACCCTTTACCGCAAAGTTATCCACCTTGCGAGTATCCTTACGCAAAGCTTCTGTTTCCTTCACCGCATTGGCAGCCATGTAAATCTGACCGTCTTTTGTGTAAAGAGACAATTCACGCGGCAATGCATTAGCACCACGATACTGGCGGATAGGAGTGGCATTGGCATACTGCCAGTTACTCATCCAAGGCACAGCAATCACGCGGTCGCCTGTATTAGAGAAGCAAACAGTAGCATAATGGTCTTTTCCATAATCCAACCATTTTGTTACTTCAGGCTTTGTGTCACATTTGAATTCCTTACCGTCAAAATCACCTACGAAATATTCTGTGGCACTACCTCCGAACATACATCCCGGGTTAATATTGACAATCATCACCCACTTCATCTTGTTCTTGTCACCATCTACCGGCAACTGAATAAAGTCAGGACATTCAAACTGATTAGGCTGTACGCCATATCCCTTTCCAAATCCACTCTGATATTCCCAGTCTTTCAAATTAGAAGAAGAATAGAAACGCATTTCCTTATCAGCAGAAACAATCATATACCATTTCTGAGCAGGTTCATACCAGAACACTTTCGGATCACGGAAATCTTTCAATCCGTCAAACGGAGTCAAAATCGGGTTTTTCTCGTATTTTGTATAAGTACGACCATTGTCATTGCTGTAAGCCATGCACTGAATCTGTCCGTGTTCATCACTGGCTGAGGTATAGAAAGCAATGATAGCGTCCTTTCCGTAGCCTGCGCTGTTATTTTTATCCACCACTGTACTTCCAGAGAAAATATGTCCCAAAGTATCACGGGCAATCGCCGGTTTCAAGTGATCCCAATGAATCAAGTCCTTGCTGACTGAGTGTCCCCAGTGCATATTTCCCCATTTAGAACCATAAGGATTGTACTGGAAGTACAAATGATACTCTCCATCTTTATATACCAAACCATTAGCATCGTTCATCCAACCATAAAGCGGGGTGTGATGATATACTGGACGGTAATAATCCGTATTAGTTGTATTAAATGTATCCGACAACTGAATATGATCCCAACAAACTGCATTGGCTGCAACCTTTCCAATTGTTACCGTAGCTTCTTTCACACCTGCAGGCAATTCGAACGGCACATAATATTCCACGCTGTCTACTGCCAGACGAATATCCATCGGTGTGTCAGCAGGACTACCTGTATCCAATTTCACCTTCCCTTCATTGGAAGATTCTTGAATAGGAAGCAACAAATATTTTGAAGGATTCTTTATATGTACAATAGTCAGAGTGTCTCCCTGATGCTCAAATACAAGGTCAGTCTTTTGTGATTGGCATGACCACATACCAGTCAAGAAAAGCGCACCCAATGTGAGGTTAACAAAATTCTTTTTCATGATACGTTGTTTTTTATTGAGATTAAAAATACAAATCATTCTTATTATTGAAATACCTAAACTGAAAACTTTTCAGACTCCGGCAGCCCGAAGGTCTGCCGGAGATATTTATTATCTAGAAAAATGAATGTCAGAATTTTACCTGTGCGGAGAATTCCACCGTGAACGGGCGGATATAACTTCCTGCCATAACCGTATTTGCATACTTTCCAGCGTCCTCTTTTGTCACCAGTTCTGCTCCGGCGATACTTCCTTTCGCACCTGTCTGGTTCAGGAAGTTAACTACCGAACATCCCAATGACAGCTTCTTATTTACTTGCCAGTTTAACCCACCGAAAGTTTCCCAACGGCCATTGAAGTAATAGGCATCGTTGATATTGGCATAAGTCTTGCTGAAGTAACGGAAACTTGTCCAGATTTTCAAGTCTTTCGTAATCATGTAGCTCGGGTCGATTTCCACAATCACCTGCGGAATTTCCGCTACGATATTACCCGTAGCATTAATCTGGCCTACATAATCGTCAGAGAATGTCACTGAAGTTTCGTATTTCTTATAAGTCGGCTTCTGATAAGTGAACAGGAAGTGCAGATCGAATCCTTTGAACGGATGTGTCACCACGTCAGTAGTCCACCCCAAGGTCTTAATGTCATAAGTCAACGGGGCAGCCAAGATTTCATTCACTCCATCCACACTGTGCTGCAGGTTCAATGTAGAGTTATTGTTGGTCTTCGAAATGTAAGAGAACAAAGAAGTCAAGCTCAACCATTCATTGTTGTAATAAATACCCACACGTCCCAGAGGCACTGAAATCTTGTCGACATTCGGAGATACAGCCGGTGCGAAATTCTCCAGTTTCGGATGCTGTGTAATATAAGTGAAGTCACCGGTAAATCCGAATTCTTTCGTCAGCTTATAGGTAGCAGCTGCACTCAACGCATAGTTGAACCAGTCATAGTCCATCGGAGTCGGTGCGATGACTGTTCCGTTAGGAGCTGTAGCCCCCAAATGATAGTCGGCGAAACGTCCTACGAAGTTACCTTCGGCATCTTTTACGGCTGCATTGTTTCCACGAAGTGCCTGATACTCCAGACGTGCACCATAGTAAAGGTTGAACTTGTCTGTCACATCCCAGTCGTGAGTGAAATATACTGCCAGTTTGTTTTCATGACCTTTATAATATTCCGATGCGTTCTTGTTAAAGTCGTAATAGTATCCGTTACCATCATACGAACGAGAAGTAGAAGTCGCATAATTCGGATTATACAGACGAACCGGATAACTTCCGTCAGTCGGTACTGACTGGTCATACATAGTGGTATTAGATGCATAATCTATGTCATAATACCATTCGTTCAATCCCAGACGCCAGGTTCCGTTCGACAACTTACGGGAAAGTTCCGTTGTAAACATAAATTCATCAATGAGTCCGCGATTCAGACATGACATACGGCTCTGCACATATTCTCCGTTGTATGCCTGCATACGGCCATCTTCCCCTTCATACTGATAATTGATGCTACTGTTCGCACGCTGTGAAAGTTCCATCGGAGTCTGGTACACACAAGAACCGGTCGCATGATCATATTTCATAATCACCTTCCATGACAGGCCGTTGTCCCAGTTATAGTTATTCATCAAGGTCACTTCACTACCCTTGTTCTGCACCGCATCATACAAGCTGGTTTTCTTCAGTTCACCTGTCCGCATGTCACGGTACACCATTTCATTGTCAACCGGCAGGTAAGAAGTTGTACCCAAAGCAAAAGCGCCCAATTCTCTCACACTACCATCACCTACATAAACAAACGGAGCCGACTGAGTGGCATACATATATACCGGATGGCTGTTGCTGTAATGATACATGGCCGTAAACTCACCGCGGTTCTGACTGTAACGCTTTGTCAAGGCAAACTTGTAGATTTGCGTACGATCCTGGAAAGGAGTCGATTTGATTTTGAATGTCCCCGGGTCAAAATCCTGGTAAATACTTCCACTATAGAACCAGTCCTTGGCAATTTCCCCATTCAAGTTCAATGAAATCTCCTGCATGCCAAAATGATTGGACTTGTAATTCAGGGTTCCGTTGAAACCTTTTTCACCCAGCTGAGTAAAAGAGTTGACTGCATAACCGATATTTCCTGTCGTAATGGCTGTTTCTGAGATTTTCAGCAACCCGACATGACTTAAACTGGCATCTGCACGCCACAAAGAGTTCACACTGTGAGGATTGGTAGCATAGGTTACTGGAATTCCATTTTCCAGCACATTCACATCCGCAGAGGGAAGACCAATCTGAATTTCACGAGGTCCATTCGCACTCGCAGCGTTCAACATGACATTACGGTTTCCTTCTTCCTTGGAACTACCGTCATTTGAGGATTTGTTTTCTTGTGCATATCCGTTCACACAAGCCAAAGCGAGCAGCAACACTGCAGCTCCCATACGATTAGAAAACTGTTTTTTTTCGGCCTTCATAGCATTTTAATTTAGCATGTTAGCATGAAAGTTGTTTTTATTTGTTTGCTGCAAAAATAGGCAATCGGCTCATATAGAAAGATAAGGAATGTTACATCCTGTGACAATATTGTTGCATGAAACAAAATTGAAACAGGATGAAACATTTTTACAAGCAAAAAAATCCTCATCCGGAAGCTGTTTCCACATGGAAACAGCCCGTTACTGCAGTTTATATACCCGCAAGGTCTTCACATTATAACCTTCTTTATCCGACTCAAACAACATCTTATGATAAGGTGCGGACGGGAACACTAGGTTTGTCATCACAAACTTTCCTTCTTCCCCAAAGGCCTCGATGCTGGAACGGTCTACAAACAGACGCAACGTCAACTCTTTTTCTGCAGTCACAGGAGCCACTGTCACTGCCGGAAAGTCACTGCTGAAATCTACTTTTCCACTTTGGCTGCGATCCATCACAAACTGCTTGCGCGGCACATCGTAGTACATGGAAACCTTGTCACCCTTGTCGTTCAACAAGCTGAAGGCAATCTTTGATGCGCCCGCATTCTGAATCACCATCTCAATCTCATAAGCTCCCTTGTTGTCTTTCAACAAGCTTGCCACTTCATGATGACCAGCGACCTTGAATGAAGGCACAGAAACCTTCTCACCACGAGCTTTCTTGATTTCCTTGGAAGGAGTACTCTTCAGATACAGTTCTCCCCCTTCACGATAAATTGTCAAATCGCGCGCAATGGTATTAGCGCTGCGGTACTGACGGGTCGGCACATTGTTGGCATATTGCCAGTTGCTCATCCATCCTAATGCCACGCAACGGCCTTCAGGGGCATTGTTCCAAGTGACAGTGGCATAATTGTCCTTACCCCAGTCCATCCATTTGGTCTGTGTCGGGAATTCGTTCACGAACTTCTTTCCATCAAATGAACCGATAAAATATTGTGCGGCGCTACCCCCGAAAGGACCACCCGGATTCAGGTTACAAATCAGCACCCATTTCTTCTCACGGGTACCTTCTACTGGAAGCTCAACCAAGTCTGGGCATTCCCATACACCTCCGTGAGCACCCTGCATGGCACCGAATTCACTTTCTTTTTTCCAGTCCTTCAGGTTAGCAGAAGAATAAATCTCCATATGCTGACCCACTGCCAGGATCATACACCAGTGTTTGCCCGGTGCATACCAGAACACTTTCGGATCACGGAAATCTTTCTCTTCAGAAGTCACGATCGGATTTCCTTCATATTTTGTAAAAGTCTTTCCATTGTCCAGACTATAAGCCATGCTCTCTGCCTGCACGTCTCCCCAAGGAGTAGACTTAGCTGAAGTATAAAAGGCCACTATGGCATCCTTACCAAAGCCTGCCGTATTCTCATGGTCTACCACACATGAACCACTGAAAATAGCTCCCCATGCATCCGGAACGATGGCACAACCTTCAAATGTCCAATGTGCCAGATCAGTACTGGTAGAATGTCCCCAGTGCATGTTTCCCCATACAGAACCGTAAGGATTGTACTGGAAATACAGATGATAAACTCCATCTTTATAGAACATACCGTTCGGGTCATTCATCCAGCCGTATGCCGGTGTGTGATGATAAACCGGACGGAAGCTTTCCTTGTTCGCCATATCGAAAGAATCAGACAGCTTCAGTTCTTTCCAACAAAGTGCATTTTCAGGAACTCCCTGTATGTCGATAGAAATGTGTTGTCCTTTATAAGCCGACAACGCAAATGGAACGTATGAGTCTACTCTTTCACGTGCCAAACGCACATTCATGAAAGTACCTTCCTGTTCATTATCCTTTACCACACAAATTTTACCTTCCGGTGCATCATCCTGTATAGGAAGAATCAGATAGTTTTCTTTCACATCCAGAGAAACAATACTCTGTTCACTTACCAGATGACGAACTGTCCACGCAGATTCCGCTTGCACAATAGGAGCCATTCCTAAGAAAAGTCCTAAAAGGGCTGCTTTCATTGTATAGGCATACTTTCTCATAAAATAAATTTGTTATTGGTCATTATAAACTAATAACTTTCCCCTCCCTCCCCTTGCAAGGGAGGAAAAGGAAAGTCAGAATTAATTATTCATATCCTTTATTCTGTGTGTACAATCCAGGAATATAGAACATCTGGTTGTAAGGCACAGGGAAGAATTCGTTCTTCTCAGGAGTGAAATGAGCGTCCTTGTAATACTGTCCATAAGTCTGACCCTCATATACGTCATTCTGCTCACTCTGGAAGTACGCATTCAAAGTCTTTGAAGCAATACCCCAACGACGCAAATCAAAGAAACGTCCGTTTTCCATGGCCATTTCCAGACGACGTTCCCAACGCAGACATTTACGGGCAATTTCCTTGTTAGAGAAATAACCTTCCGGATAGAGTGCAATTTCACACTGGTCTGCAGCATAGCTGATATGTTTGGAAACTGACTGCTTTGCACGATTACGGATATCATTCACGATGTTCTCTGCTTCGTCCAATCTGTTCAGTTCAATCAATGCTTCCGCACGCATCAGCATCACGTCCGTGTAACGGAATACATAATCATTCATTGCAAAAGCCTGCCATGAACCGTTGTAAGTTTCTCCCTCAGAACGTTGCGGTACTTCCTTCAACGAAGTATAATATCCATACGTATTCGGTGTACGTGAATTGGCGGTAGTCATGGTATATTCAGCCTCATACTTGTAAGGGAAAGTCGGCATACCTACTGTATGGAACAAACGTGGATCCCATTTCTGCTCCGTAGGCTGACCATTAATCGGATAATCAATCTCGTTATTATAGTCATCAAACATCGGCAGACCGTTTTTGGTCTTGAAGGCATTCACCAAATTCTGAGACGGCTTGTGGAAATCCCATCCGCAAGACCACATCTGCCAACAGCCATTCAGCATATTCGACCAGTTGGCACGTCCGTAAGTGGTATTGTCATCCTCATAATCAGAGCACTGCACCGCAAAGACAGATTCTTTACTATTCTTGTAGGCCGGTAAGAAAATATCTCCATAATCTTCCAAATATCCGTAATCGGAAGACACAACCTCATCCGTATAGTCTATCACCTTCTGCATGTATTCAGAGTTGATATGGCTTTCACCCGTAGTAGCTTCATATCCGTCTCCCCAAGCCAAAGTCAGATAGCATTTAGCCAGATAAGCAGCAGCTGCTACCTTATTAGCCCGGCCATCTTCACCCGGTCCTTTCACCGGCAACACGTCATAAGCTGCTTTGAAATCATCAATCACTTTCTGGAACAATTGCTCGTAATTCAATGCAGTATTGCTAACCTGTTCATACGAATTATCTTCCACTACTTGTTCGTCAATCCAAGGAACCTGACGGAACACTGTAAGCAGTTTAAAATAGAAGTGCCCACGCAAAAAACGCATTTCGGCTACCCGTTGCGTTTTCACATCTTCGCCTAATTGATCGCCATTACGTTCCAACGCAATCAATGCACGGTTGCAACGAGAGATAGCCACATACAAACGATACCAAAGTTCATCCATCTCACCCGGAGTGGTAGGGGTCAGTGTAGTCCAGATATCAAAGGCATGATAACCTGTATCCGTCGTTCCTGAACCACCTTTCAGACAGTCATCTGAACTCACGTCACCATAAGGGAACAAGTTGAACGGGTAAGTGTACCAGCAGTCGCCCAACATAGCGTAAGCCGCATTTACCATTTTCTCCGGATCTGAGAAAGCCTTATCTTCATCTACTACTGCAGTCGGAGTATAATTCAAAAAATCTTCACAGCTACTCAATGACAAACCGAGTGCACAAGCTGCCAGCAATATATATTTTTTCATCATTTCCTTTATTTTAAGTTAGAAACCAATTTGTAAACCAAATGATACAGAAGTTGCAAGCGGATAATTCCAGTTCGGGTTTTCCGGATCCGGACAAGTCAGACTCTTGCTCTTGATAGTCAGCAGGTTTTGACCAGACACGTAAACTCTGGCACTAGTCATCTTAAACTTAGACAAGAAAGTAGTGGGCACGGTGTATCCAAACTGCAATGTACGCAATTTCATATAGGATCCGTTTTCTACATAATAGCTGGAAGCTCTACCTTCATCTGCTGTATTGTTTGTAGTCAAAGCCGGAATAGTAGAACCCGTGTTATTCGTGTTCCAAGCACCCAGCAAACGGTTTCCTTTGTTAGAACCCGCATCCACAATACTCCAGAAGTCTGTCTGCGCTTTCTGGTTATTGTACACATCCTGATCGCAAACACCTTGCCAGAACATCGTCAAATCGAAGTTCTTGTAGTTCAACGCAATATTCAAACCATAAGAGAAAGCAGGTACCGGATTATAGATCCACTCCTGGTCATCCTGAGTAATGATGCCGTTTCCATCTACATCTTTATATTTCAAACCACCTACACGGGCATTGGCCTGTCCGGAAGCATCCACTTCAGCCTGGTTCTGGAACAAACCTTCCACGATATATCCTACTGAAGAACCATAAGGCATGCCTGACTCTACCAAGTTTTCTCTTGAAGTATGAGCATAAGCTCCGGTAGTAGTTGACGGCAGGTAAGTAACCTTGTTACGGAAGAAGTCTACATTGGCACTGACATCCAAGCCCAGTCCACAGGCCAGTGACTTACGGTATCCTACATTAAATTCCATACCCCAGTTACGCAAAGAAGGACCGTTCAACCAAGAATTACCACCTTCACCAATGGCACCCAGATAAGCCGGAGAAATCAACATATCACCAACATTCTTCACATATCCATCGATGGTACCATACAAACTACCGTTCAAGAGAGTAAAGTCAGTACCCACGTTATACTGTGTAGCAGATTCCCATTTCAAATTAGGATTGGCAAGCTGAGTTGCACGATATCCTGAAGGGAAGGTTCCTGAACCTTGGAGATACAAGTCGTATGCAGTTGAAGTCACACGGTCCAATCCGTAATCCACTACATACAAACCAAACTGTGCATTGTTATCAATTGCCTGGTTACCAGTTTGTCCCCAAGATAATCTCACTTTCCAGTCATCCATCCAGCTTGCTTTGATCCATTTAGATACACGCAAACCCAATGTAGCTGCTGGGAAAGTACCCCAACGGTGACCTTTACCAAAACGAGAAGAACCATCTTGACGGATTGTAAATGAAGCCAAAACCAAGTCATCAAAGTTATAATCAATCTTTCCAAAGAAAGAAGCCAGACGGTAACCGACTTTCGCACCTGTATTCTTCATGACGCCTGTCGCAGCATTCGGCCACATATAATCTACATCTTCCAAGGCATAACCTTCTGAATAAGCACCGAATTCAAGTGAACTCTGCTTTGACAATTCAGATCCAACCAAGACATTGAAATCATGTTTCTTCGCCACTTTGAAATTGTAATTGATGGTATTTGACCATGTCCAGTTCACTTCATTCTTATTTGTCAATGTCGTCTTAGCGATGTCATTGTTGACGATATCAGAATGGAAAGTATGCGTCATTGAATTAATCAGTGAGTTATACGTATCAATACCAAAGTTGGAACGGAACACAAAACCTTTAAAAGGTTTGATATCTACATATCCGTTACCAAACAAACGCCAGTAGTCCAAATGGTTGTCTTTGTTGTGATACAATTCACGCAACGGGTTCTGACGGTCGCTCATACCACCTACCGGACCCGCGAAAGTTGTTCCATCAGTTTCATATACCGGTACGGTCGGTGCCATCTTTAATGCATTTTCCATCGGTGCACAGTCTACTTGACTTGAATAAGTCACTGTAAAGTTTTCACCGATAGTGACATACCTATTTATATTATAGGATGAATTCATACGGGCTGAAATATTTTCAAAATCCGTATACTTCAAGATACCATTGTTTTTCTTATAACCCAAAGAGAACATCGTTGAATGTTTGTCATTCGCATGCGAAAGAGAAAGGTCATAATTCTGAGAGAAACCAACTCTTGAGATTTCATCCAACCAGTCTGTATCAGAATAACGCATGGTCTTCTTGCTGTTGATGAATCCGTCATACCGGCCATTGACTGTATAATTTACATATTGGTTTGTTTGCGGATTCCATACCGTAATCGGAGTTCCTGATGCCGCATTCAAGTCCAAGCCGTAGTTGTTGGCATAAGCCACCGGATCCAATCCATCATTCAATGCAGCTTGCGCCATGGCTGTAGCATATTCAGATGAATTACATACATCCATCAATGACTGAGAAGAATAGAACTGAGCAGTCAGATTAGCAGAGAAATCTACTTTCACCTTATCAGCCTTCTTACCTTTCTTAGTAGTAATGATGATCACACCATTAGAAGCTCGTGAACCATAGATAGAAGCAGAAGCCGCATCTTTCAATACCTGCATACTCTCAATATCATTGGCATTCAATGAATTCAGAGACATATTGGTAGGCACACCATCAATCACATAAAGCGGATCCTGAGAAGAGTTAAAAGAACCGATACCACGAATACGTACCGTAGCCGTACCACTCGGAGAACCATTAGTCGTAATCGTCATACCAGCCACTTTTCCTTGCAAAGCTTTCATCGGATCTGGATCCGGAGCTGTTTTCATGGCATCTGTTGAAACCACAGCAACCGAACCTGTCAAATCGGCCTTACGCTGAGTAGTATAACCTGTTACCACCACTTCCTGCAGCATTTCCGTATCTTCTACTAAGTCTACATGCAAAACTGCCGCAGCTTTCAAGGTTTGAGTTTTAAAACCCACATAAGAAATTACAATTTCTGCTCCTTGTTTTACTGATAAAGAGAATTTACCATCAAGGTCAGTAATCGTACCATTTGTTGTACCTTTTTCAAGAACGGAGGCTCCAATAATCGGCTCCCCATCAGACTTCGAAATCACAGTTCCTTCGACCTGCAAACTTTGCGCTTGCAATACCATACACACCATTGAAAATAGGAGTGTAAATAAGAATGCTCTTTTATGGCTTTTCATTTACGCATAAGATTAAGTTAAACATTAAGTTGTTTCATTCAATTAACCATTTTAAAAACGGCGATGCAAAAGTACCTTTCAGTCATTAATATATATTTAAAAAATGTTTCATCCTTGAATAATTATGTTGCATGAAACATAGTTACTCAAGGATGAAACATTCGTACGATAAGTGACTTTCTAAAGAGAAAGTTGCTTATTATCAAATATTATCAAAACGTTTCTTTTCGTTTTTTGCTTGTAACAATCAGATAAACTCCCAACAGAATCAAAGGAACGCTCAACCATTGGCCAATGTTCAAAGTCATACCTACCTCTTCAGCTACTTGTGGATTTTTCATAAATTCCAACCCAAACCGGGCCCCAAAGAATATCAACAACGACACACCGGTAATCAGGCCGACCCGTTTCTGTAAATGATACTTATGATACATCACCCATGAAACAATCAAAGCAATCAGACAATATAGCATCTCATAAATTTGAGTAGGATGACAAGCCTGGGCTACTCCATTTTGGTTATACAATTCCTGCCATTCGCGCGAACGGACAAACTCAAATCCCCAAGGCAAAGTCGTAGGATAGCCGAAAATCTCGGAATTCATCAGGTTGCCGAAACGAATACAGATACAAACCACCGCCACCGCCGGAATCAGACGGTCGAACAACCACCATACACTTTTCTTCGTGACGGTCTTGGAATACCAGATTAATCCTAATATCAAAGCAAAGACTCCCCCATGACTGGCCAGTCCTCCCTTCCATATTTTTAAGATCTCTATCGGATGTGCTCCGTAATAATCCCATTCATAAAAAAGACAATGTCCCAACCGCGCACCAATCACACTGCTGACGATGCAGTACATAAAAAGTTTGTCGGCCCAATTATCTGGACAGCCTTCTTTCTTTAACATACGGGACCCTATTTCATAGGCCAGGATAAATCCCAAGCCCCACATCAGACCGTACCACCGGATTTCGAGTGATCCCAAATGAACCAGCACCGGATCCACATCCCATACAATGCTTGCAAATGTCATTTTACTCAATCTTTAATTAATAGAACTCCACAAAGGAACAAAAAAAATAAATACGTACAAACAAAGTATCTTATTAAAGCCGTTTCAAGGCCAGTTTGATGACTTTCTCTACCGGAGCCTCCGGCTCTTCCTTGAGAATCTGGGCCGTCACCTTCTGCGAAGGAGCCTGAGCAAAGCCCAACATGGTCAAGGCAGCTACCGCTTCCTCATACACTTCCGAGTTGGCAGCCACTGCCATTGACTTCACGGTAGTAGCACTCTTTATACCCGTAGCAGCTATCTTGTCTTTCAGCTCCACTATGATTCGTTGCGCGGTTTTCAATCCGATACCTTTCACCGTCTTCAACAACTTGTCGTTACCACTACCTATCACATTACACAGTTCCGAGGGAGAAAGCGCCGACAAAATCATCCGGGCTGTATTACCTCCCACTCCCGACACACTGATGAGCAACAGAAACAGTTCCCGTTCCTGACGGGTGGCAAACCCATACAGCACGTATGCATCTTCCCGGATAGCCTCATAAATATAAAGTTTGACCTCTTTCTTTCCTTGTACGGCCGAAAATGTATTCAAAGACACATTGATACCGTATCCTATTCCATGACAGTCTATTACTACCCAAGCTGGGGTAGCTTCCACAAGTTCTCCTTTGATATATTCAATCATGTTTTTCTAACAATTTATAAAATAGCGAACAAAAATAAAGATAAGAAAGTGATAAATTATAAGTTTTACGAGTTTTTTTGGAAAATCCCCCCAATTCAGTTTGTTTGGAATGATTCTAATTCCGTATTTTTGCCCAAACAACCTAAACATTATAAGAAATATGAAGAAAATAAGAGCAGCCGTAGTGGGTTACGGGAACATCGGGAAATTTACCCTGGAAGCACTTGAAGCCGCTTCCGATTTTGAAGTAGCAGGTGTAGTACGCCGTCATGGAGCAGAAAACAAACCGGCAGAACTGGCCGACTATCCAGTTGTAAAGGATATCCGCGAACTGAAGGACGTAGATGTAGCCATCTTAGCTACCCCGACCCGCAGCGTAGAAGCCTACGCCAAAGAAATCCTGGCATTAGGCATCAACACCGTAGACAGTTTTGACATCCATACGCAGATTACCAGCCTGCGCCGCACACTGGACGAAACAGCCAAGGCACACCACGCCGTTTCTATCATCTCTGCCGGATGGGATCCGGGAAGCGACTCTGTAGTTCGCACCTTGCTGGAAGCCATCGCTCCGAAAGGTATCACTTACACCAACTTCGGTCCGGGCCGCAGCATGGGACACTCTGTAGCCGTTCGTGCCATTGAAGGCGTGAAAGATGCGTTGTCCATGACCATTCCGGTTGGTACAGGTATTCACCGCCGTATGGTATATGTGGAACTGGAAGAAGGAGCTGATTTCAAGACCGTAGAAGCAGCCATCAAGGCCGACCCGTATTTTGTAAACGATGAAACACACGTCATCCAGGTGCCTTGTGTAGACGACCTGAACGATGTAGGTCACGGCGTAAACCTTGTACGTAAAGGTGTATCCGGAAAAACTCACAACCAGCTGTTTGAGTTCGACATGAAAATCAACAACCCAGCCCTGACCGCTCAGGTACTGGTATGCGTAGCCCGTGCTTCCATGAAACAGCGGCCGGGATGCTACACCATGATTGAAATTCCGGTCATCGACCTCTTGGCTGGCGACCGCGAAGAACTGATTGCGCATCTGGTATAATACAATACATCTCTATATCGCAACGGGCCGACTCCTCTGCATGAGGTGCCGGCCCGTTGCTTTTATATCATTCTACAGCCATTTCCGGACAATCTCTTCCGTACGGTTCCACAATTCCTTCTGCTGCACATGAGGAAGATATTTCTTCGACAGCCGCACCGGATGTCCACTGGCATTCAATGTACCTGTCCGCTTCCCCGCGTCTTCGTCCAATAAAAGCCCCACTGCCGTAGCGGCCCCCTGACGGGGTGTCCGGATAAAAGGTCGGAAAAAAATATCCGTCAGCGGGTCAAACCATAAATGCATGGTAATGATATCGGTCGATACAATCCCCGGATCGGCCGCATTGACCACAATTCCCCGTTCTTTCACACGGTCGGCCAGTTCCAGCGTGAACAAGGTCAATGCCAGTTTCGTATTGCTGTACACCGGAATCCGCCAGAAACTTCCTTTCTTTCCCTGATAGAAGAAATCCGGGAAATCCAACCGACCGATGGCATACGTACACGACACCATGTTCACCACCCGGCTTCCCTCTCCCATCAACGGAAGTAATTTTCACGTCAGAAGATAAGGTCCCACGTAATTCACACTCACCGTACGTTCCAATCCGTCTTCCGTATAGTGCCGTCCGGTTTCCATTGTGCCGGCATTGTTCATCAACAGCGTCAATCTCTCTCCACGAGCGCAGATTTTTTCCGCAAAAGCGGCTACAGAAGCCAACGAAGCCAAGTCAATAAATTCCACTTCAATGTTCCGATTCCCCGTATCCTTTATCAACTGTGCTTTCTTCATCTCCGCTTTTTCCAGGTTACAGCACGCCATCACCACCCGATAACCGGCCAATGCCACGGCCCGTGTGATTTCCGTTCCCATTCCTCCGTCGGCCCCCGTAATTACTGCCAGTTTCCGTTCCATTTTCATCCTTTGCTTTCAATCCGTTCAATTTCTTTCTTCAGACAAGGAGGCAGTTCTTCCTTCAGGTGTTGATGACAAGCCATGTCCAAGGTGTACATGCGGGCAATGCAATAATTGCTGTGACGGCAGTTGCACCGTGCATCCTCTTCCCGCCGCATACGGTTCACAAAATCCGGTTCATTGAGCAGGGCACGTCCCATCTGCACTGCCTCAAACCCGTGATTCAACACTTCGTCAATTTTCTTGCGGGCCACCAGTCCTCCTACATACACCAGCGGCATATCCAGTGCCTCACGAAACTTCAAGGCATCTTCCAAGAAATAAGCCTCACGGAAAGGTACGGAAGGAATCATGTATTTTCCTACCAGCCGCACACTGTATTTCAACCACCAGCAAGTCATGTAATGCGTCATGGTACGGATGGGCATTTCCCCACGCATTACGTACATCGGCGCCTTGCTGACGAAGCCACCACTCAACACCAGTGCATGCGCCCCCAGTTCCTGCAACTTCCGCGCCACCTGCAAGGATTCATCCAGTTCCATGCCTCCCCGGAATCCGTCGCGCATGTTCATCTTGACCAGCACCGCCATATCATTCCCCGCCGCTTTCATCACTTCCTCCATCACCATTTCCATGAAGCGCATCCGATTTTCCAGCGAACCGCCGAACTCATCCTTCCGATGATTGGTAGAAGGTGAAAGGAACTGGCTGATAAGGTAACCATGACCTGCATGTATCTCTACGGCATCAAAGCCGGCTTCCCGCGCCAGACACACCGCCTGTCCGTAAGCCTTGGCCATTTCCGGCAATTCATCGGCCCGAAGTCCGCGCACAAAGGTGGGGGAATACAAATTGAACCCACTGCTTGCCCCTACCGGCAGACAACCGCAGATACTCTTATGTGACATATTCCCGCAATGGCCCAGTTGGATACTTGCTGCGGCTCCTTCGGCATGTACGGCATCCGTCAACTTGCGCAACCCCGGCACAATCTCCGGCCTCATCCACAACTGCCGGTCGAACGAAAGTCCGCTGCGGGTCACGGCAGCATACGCCACAGTGGTCATCCCTACTCCTCCGGCAGCCACCGAACGGTGATAGTCCAACAACTGCTCCGAAGGTGCATTTCCCGGACACATACTTTCAAATGCCGCCGACCGGATGGTACGGTTACGCAAAGTCAACGGTCCCAAAGTGACGGGCGTAAATAAAAGTGAATCCATCTTTCCTCCTTCTCCTAATATATATAAGGTATGATTCTTTTTCTGCTTCCTACCGCCTGCTTTCCGAACTCCTCGCAATAGCGCTTATAAATGGCATCAGCCCGAGGCACCAGATTGGCGGCCGTCCACCAGACAAACACCCAGGCTGCAGGCGAGGCGGTCAGCAAGGCAAATCCGGTCCATTCCACCAGTTCCCCGAAATAATTGGCCGAAGTCACATAGCGGTAAAAACCTTTCTCCGGCAAGTAATATCGCGTATCGCCCGGCTTACGCAGGTTCCGAATCACATGGTCTGCCTGCAGATTAATGGCCATCCCTATGAAAAAGACCACGACTCCTACCCAAGGCAAAGGATGCGACCAATAAGTCACCGGTTCATACTTTCCGGGTACGGCACAACTGAAAAAACTAACCGACAACAATAGGGCATTGATGACATTGAAAAGCACGCCCATGGCCATGATGGCCAACGGCATCCGGCTCTTTCCCTTCATCAGCAACGGGAAGACAAACGAACGTTGAAAATAATGCAGCAAAAACAAGCCCACGAACACGGCTTGCGGCGTATATAAGCTGACTCCTCCTTTCCAGGCTCCTATCCCCATCACTACAAATGCAGGAACCTCCATACATACCCAGCCTACTTTATTGGGGACCGACCATCCCCACGAGCGGGTGCGGAACATGCCATAACCGGCTTTCACAAAATACAGTGACACAAAGACGACCACTGCCAATGCAGACATGCCGTAGAGCAACAGTTGATATGTTTCGTCATTCATAGCGTACGATTTTGGCCTTGAAGATAAGGAAAATATCTGTACGAGAGAGAAAAATCCTGCTTTCTTCTTATTTATCAACCACTAATTATGAATTACTTACGGTTTTCCAGGCTTCAATTCCTCGAATCTGATTACTGAAATTGACCCCAATCTTATACAGTTTACGCGAATCAGATGCAAACGGAAGGGCATAATTCTTTTCTTCTATCTGGCGAATAGCCTCCTCAGCACTTCCCTCCAACTTGAATTCCATCACATAAATATAGTGATTAGTCTTCAACACCAAATCAATGCGTCCCTGTGAAGTATGATATTCCACCTGCGTATAGAAGCCCAACAATTTGAATACAATAAAAAGTACATTCTGATAATGCAGTTCCAAATCACGTGTCATTTCATAGGGAATATCTGCAAAGAAACTCTGCAAGCGATGCATGAAGCCCTCAATATTCCCCTCACGTACCTCTTTCACGAAACTCATCAACTCAAAAGCCGTATTCCCTGAATCCAAATGTGCGTAACAAGGAAGCAAAAACTTGGTAAAACCCTCTTCTACTTCCCTATTCGGAAATCCCAATTCATATACTTGAAACTCTCGATTATACCCTTTTATAGTCAAATACCCACTTTGATACAAATAAGGGACCGGATTATTGCTCATTGAATTTATTCCTTGCAAGGAATCAGCCATCGCTACTTCACCTGTCAGACGCTGTAAATCATATCGGCTTTCCTTTAACAGTTCGACCAAAAAAGTCGGTGTACCCGTTTCAAACCAGTAACTACCAAAGTCTTTGTTAGCAAATGTATTAAGTAAACTAAAGGGATTATAAATATCCACTCCATTGGGGGTAAAATGGTACCCGTCATACCATTCCTTCAACCTCTTGTAAGTATCTTCCAACTGTGCTCCTCCGGCTTCTGCCAAAGCCTCTACATCCGGCACAAAGTCACGATGAAGTTCCTCTTCCGAGATTCCACAGATGTTTTCATATTCACGCAACATGGAAATATCCCTCAGATTATTCAGGTCACTGAACACGCTTACTTTATTAAATTTAGTCACCCCTGTAAGCAATGCGAATTGAATGTACTGGTCACAACTTTTCAATACTCCATAAAAAGCCTTTAAGGTATTTCTATATTCAGTCTGAAGTACCTCGTTCCCTATCGTTTGCAACAAAGGCTTGTCATATTCATCCACCAAGATAACCACCTTGCATCCTGTCGACTCCGAAGCACGGCGTATCACGCCCTGAAAACGCAAAGAGGATGAAGTTTCCGAAATCTCCTTTCCATACAATTTTTCCCACCGGGTAAGAGCCACATTCAGCATATTCGCCAAATCTCGTGCAGATTCATATTTCTGGGCATTCAAATCCAGATGAAACACGGGATATTTCACCCATTGCTGCTCCAATCGCCCGATAGAAAGTCCTTTGAACAGGTCCTTCTTCCCTTGAAAATAGGCTTCCAAAGTAGAAACCAGCAGACTCTTCCCAAAACGGCGCGGACGGCTCAGAAAATAATAGTTTCCTCCCGTTACCAACCGATAAATCCATGCGGTCTTATCCACATAGACATATCCTCCTTCACGGATTTTTTCAAAACTCTGAATGCCAATCGGATAAAGTCTGCTCATAGTGTGGTTGTTTACTCATTTATGTACAAAAATAAGGATTTACTTTGATTTTTCGGTCAGGAAAAAGAAGAAAAGCTGTTTCTCGTAATAACCATACAAATATTTAATTTGATACACACCATAAAAATTTCCCCCCCCCAATAGTAGAGTTCATACTACTGGGGGAGATAAATGACTAATCTTTAAATTTTATAACTACCTTATCACCTGTGTAACAAATATCTTGTTCTTTATATGAAGTTTTAGAAATCCTTATTAAATGAAAATTACGTCTCAACTTAATATTAGGAAAGTATCCGACTCGTTGCCCGATAGTCAACTCATTCTTTTGATCATCCCAACTTAAATTAATACTTGCATATTGCCCCTTCTCATAATTATAGTTTGTTCCTTCATCTTCATATAATGTATAAGCTCCGTCTGCTCCTGCAAAAATCTTAATAATCAGATTTCCATAACGTGCCTCCTTTACTGTCTGAGGATTTCCTTCTGCTAAAGGTAAAATTCCTCCTGCTTTCACAAACACTGGTATACAATCCATTCGAGCAGGAACTATTTTCCATCCATGATTATTCACATAGATATTATTCCAAAAGTTATACCATCCACCTTTAACAGCAGGGAAATACACTTTCCAATTTTTCACATTACTTTCAACAATGGGAGCTACAAGCAAGGACGGACCAAACATATATTGGTATTTTTGAGAAACAGCCACCGTATCATTCACAAAATCCATGACTAAAGGACGCATTAAAGTTCCATTGCTAAAACTTACCTTTGCACTTTCTGAATAGATATAAGGAACTAAACGATAGCGAATAGCAAGAGCTTGACGAGCAAGCGAAGTTAAATTAGGACCATAATTCCAAAATTCCGTATTTGTGTCATATCCATGTACACGCATTAAA
This sequence comes from Bacteroides mediterraneensis, assembly GCF_016900355.1. Classification (GTDB taxonomy): domain Bacteria; phylum Bacteroidota; class Bacteroidia; order Bacteroidales; family Bacteroidaceae; genus Phocaeicola. Next base: position 24,199 of record NZ_JACJKA010000027.1, read on the forward strand.
GGTAAAAAAACAGCAGTTTGTATCCAGCGCATCAAACATTCTTGATAAATAGAATCTGTGTATTGATTCTTAGGACGAAAAAAACCTCCAGCATCGTATGTCCACCAAGGTTGACCTGAGATAACCATTCCAAGTCCTCCCACAATCTGTCGCCTTAGAGTATTCCAATCATACCCCACATCTCCTGACCACGTTGCTGTAGCATAACGTTGCATTCCAGGAAATGCACTCCGCGTTAAAATCATAACCCTTTTATTTGGTGCATCTCGCCGTAATCCTTCATACACAGTTTTATTAACTAACAACGGATAAGCATTCCGAAACACTTCACCAGGAATTTTCTTATCAGCCACCATTCTACCCACTAAATCATCATTTTCAGGTTCTGTAGCATCCTGCCACCAAGCATCTATTCCATATTTTAAAAGTCTGCTACTAAAATTCTTCCAATAATACTTTGCTGCATCAGGATTAAAGAAATCAACCCAGGAAGTTCCAGGAATAAAAAAACCATTCTTTTCCATCCCTTCTCCGACTTGAGAAGAAGGATCAACTTTAGACCATACCGAGATCATTAACCTCATATTCATTTCATGCAATTTATTTACCATCTGCCCAGGAGCTGGATAATATCTTTCATCAAACTTCATGGCATTCCATCCATATTTTCCCCAATATTGCCAATCCTGTACAATTACATCCACAGGCAATTTAGATGAACGAAATTTTTTTGCCGTTTCTAAAAGTTCTTCCTGACTATGGAAACGTTCCCGACAATGAATATAACCCAATGCCCAATCTGGCAACATCGGTACACTTCCCGTTACATTTCTATAAGAATCTATAATTTTATCCACATCGCCACAAAAAACTGTATAATCTACACATTCAGCCACAGGAGAACGAAAAACAGTCTCTTTATCAACCATTTTGAAAAAGACTTTAGGAGAATCATTTTTCTCCAAATTAGCAACAACATCATACACACCAGCTTCTAACTCAACAATAGCTGATGTAGTAGGAGGAAGCCATGTATTGGACATGTCAAATATAGTTTTATTTCCAATACGCAAATGATACTTTCTTGCCATATTCTGTCCCACATCAAGCATTATCGAATAACGTCCAGAAACAGGCACATTCAATTTTGATGCAAAAACATAATTCTCACGAATTTCTTTTTTCCCTCCTTCTGTAGAAGTAATTTCTACTTCCTCAATCTTTCCTCCTCCTTTTATGGGAACAAGCCTTAAAGTGTCATTTGCTGGATTAAAATCTGTCAAACCATAGTTATTCCATAACACTCCATACCCTTTATCTGAAATCAGCATGGGCACAGCTATTTGTGTATTCACTTGAGTTAACCTACGTGACAAACCTTTCACATTTAAATAACCGTCCTGAAACTGGCCAAGTCCAAACTGATGTTCTTCTTCTGGAGAATAAAATCTCTGCAAAGCACAATATGTATTCACATTCTGTACCATCGAAGGAGTAAGCTGTCTTCCACGTTCTTGCAGTATTACCTTTCCTTCAGGAGAAAAGAATGTTACCAAACCATTCTTTAGATTTATCTTGGCACTGATTCCTGATAAAAGAATAGATAAAGTATCCTTTTCTTTCTCAACATGATATACCATAGGTTTTTCGTGAGTAGTATAAATCCATTCAGGTAATGAATCATTAAAAGGAGGGCGTACAAACTTTACCCTTAAAGTATTCTCTGTCAATGGATAGAAATACAACTTTCCATCTGTCAGATTTACTACAATTTTTTTCCCCTCTTCATAAAAAAAATTTTTATATTGAGCTCTTATTTCAAACCAAAAAGAGAACAAAATAGTAAATGTACAAATAAACCTCATCATAAAAAATCAAACATCTTAAATATATAAAGAAGGGAGCTGTTCCACTACAATATTTTATTCAGCGCTAAATGAAATCAGCTCCTTTCCATAGAACATAAATAATTACTTTCTATCCGGATAACCTGGATTTTGTTTTAATTCTGGATTTGCCCCTAATATTCTATACGGGAATATAAAAATATCTGTATGGTCATCCAAATCAGGTTCTTTATCCCACCATGTCCCTGAGCTATATTTATTCCATCGACAAAGATCTGTGCGCCGTCTACCCTCGTTCAAAAACTCTCTTCCCCATTCAGATAGAAGCTCAGCTTCAGTCAATGCAACAATCCCTTCCGGTTCATACAAATATTCCTGCCATCTAGTTTGCGGATAGTTACGTTTACGGACAGCATTTAATAGTTTTCCAGCTTCAGCCACATTTCCTGCACGAAAATAACATTCCGCAAGTGAATAATATATCTCCGACAAACGAATCTCTACATAGTCAGATTCCATAGCTCCTGGATCGCCATCTCGATAAACCGGATACTTTACCACACACCATCCAGAGTTCATATCACCATGTGCACAATTAGACTCCTTATCTTCAATCGTTTCACTTGGTAGTGCATCTTCAAATCGCCCTACTTGGTCTCGAATATATAAACGATAACCACCAACAGGAGAAGTGACATACTCCACTTTGCCACTACTGTTCGTATAAGGCAAATAACCATATAAAAACATTCCCTCTCGTTTACTTTCTCCTTCTAAGTTTACATATTTTTTCAAACGATAATCTTCCGGATACATTTTAAAGTTATGAATAGTTTTACCAAGTTCAAATTCATATAAATTTCCATCTACATCCAAACTAGGTTGAACCGCACGGGCAGGGTTACAATCCCCCCACTCCAAGAAGCCAAAATAATATTTCGCATTTACAGGAAATCCCCACCAATACATATCACCATCCCAATGCCAATGACTGTAACCAAATCCCGCAGTAAAAGCATATAGCACTTCATTGGAAAATTCATTATCCCAATCAAATGGCTCATACCATTGCTCAGCTAATGAATAATTACCGTATTCTCCGTTTATAATTTTCTGCGCATAACTTGCACAATCTTCATATTTAGGTATTCCAATCCATTTTTCTGCGTTCAAATATAGACGAACCAATAAAGCTGCAGCAGAAGCTTTATTCCATTGTCCTTGCAAGTTTCCGTTTCCGTTATTACCTTCTTTTATCGGTAATTTGTCAATCACATCCAATAATTCACTTTCTATAAAGGCAAATGTTTCCTCTGGCGATACCTGATAAGAAGTATTTTGCGACGGGTCATTAAAACTGACCACTCTTGGAAGATTCCGAAACAAATCAAATGCCCGTAGGTAAAACCAAGCTCTCAATGTTCGAATTTGGGCATACATGGAGTTTAATTCCTGTTCATTCACACCAAGCTGTTCACGATTCAGTCTGGCAAAATCCTCCAACACGGAATTACATTGTCCAATACCTTGAAATTGCACTTCCCATGCGTTGGCAATAACATCCGCATCGCCTCCCTCAAGCCCCCAAGTATGCTTATGAAGCCGTTCCCATTGTCCACCATCATACCACCAACCATCACGTTCCCATGTACCCATTTGGTCAGCCGTAATTTCCTGTAAACGATAAGTAGAAAGGACAGACCAATATCCATGTTCGAAAGGACGCAGAAAAGCTCGCACCACATCTTCTTTATTTTGATAATAATTATCCGAAACAATTTTATCATACACTGTTTCTGTCAAATCTGTACATGCAGAAGCTCCCACAATCAGTAAAACACTGCTTATACCATAGAATATATTTCTTAGTTTCATAGTTTCTCAATTTATAAATACTAAAAATCAACTTGTACACCAAACAAAATTTGTCTCGTAGATGGATAATAATTCTTACTACCACCAATAGTACCAGGAGTCAAACCATTTGTTGCAAAAACCGAAGGGTCCACTCCACTATACCTTGTAATTGTAAACAGATTGTTCCCCGTTGCATACAAACGTACCTTACGCAAAAACTTTTTATCTATATTCCATGTATAACCAACCGTCATCACATCTAGCTTCATATAATCCCCTTTCTCTATAAAATAATCCGTCAGCACATTAACTCCCGTAGTAATCAATTTATTGTCTCCATACGCAACTGGCAACACGTTAGCTATCTTACTAGAACTTTGAAGTCCATAATACATTTCATGCACATTGAAAATATCGAATCCAAAAGCCCCACGAAAATAAAGCGTCATATCCCAATTTTTGTAGTTAAAAGTATTTGTCAATGAAGCTGTAAACTTAGGTAGTCCATTACCCGTGATACACTTGTCGTTTTCGGTAGCCTCACTGATAGGTATTTTTTCATTTTCTTTACTCCATACCAACCAATCACCTTTATCATCTACTCCGGCATAACGATAGGTTCGAAAATTACCAATACGTTCTCCTTCACTGATACGTTGTAAATATCCAGGATTATTAGGCGAAGGCATATTACAAGTGTCCCAATATGGATTCCCATTATATGTATCATTTGAAAAACGTACAAACTTATTATTATTTGTGGCTCCTACAAAACCGATAGAATATGAAAAGTCTTTTGTTTTAACAGCATTAATATTCAATTCAATCTCTATCCCCGTATTGCGCATTGTACCTACATTCACAAAGGTGGTAGAAAACAAATAAGGGGGAACAGGTACCGTATAATTACCAAGTAAATCTTGCTGTTTTCGATGATAGTAATTAACTGTTCCTGACAACCTTCTATTAAATAAAGTAAAATCCAATCCGACATTCCAGTTTATTCCTTTCTCCCACTTCAGGTCTGGGTTTACATTCTTATCTGGTCCCCAAACCTGATAGTACACTCCGTTATAATTGGCATAACCAAAACCTTTATACGTAGCCAACGAATTATAGCTTCCAAAATTCTGATTCCCTGTCACGCCTATATCACCTCTCAATTTAAAATCATCTATCCAAGCAATATCTTTCATAAATGTTTCTTCACTCATACGCCATCCTAACGAGGCAGCAGGGAAAGTACCCCATTTATTATTATTCCCAAATTTGGAGGAACCCTCATAACGTAACGAAAAGGTCATCAAATAACGACTTAGATAGTCATACGTGATACGACCAAAAAAAGCAATCAGCTTTGAATCATTACGGTAACTTGACATTCCATTCCGACCTTCCTCCAAATTGTACGTACCATTACCTAAATTATTATAAAGAAAGACATCTGAAGAGAAATCTTTATTGTCTGCACTCAATCCATTCGACATCCAATATTGATAAGAATACCCTCCCATAAAATTTAAATTATGTCCATTAGTTTTTAAGCCATAATTTACAAGCCATTCCAAACTTTCCTGACGATCCTTTGAATACGACTGACTTGCTTCCCCTTTTCGTCCATTATTAATTTCAGTGGTAGCTGTAGAAGGAATAAACCAATAATAAGTATTATCATTTATCTGCTGAGCCAATGTTATCTGGGTTGTCAGTGAATGTGTACTTGACAGATTATCACTTAATAAAGGCAAAAGATTTAATTTAGCTGTAATATCCCAAGAAAGCCATTTTAACTCATCATAACTTTTCTCCAATAGTTGTTTCTCAACTGGATTATAATTATTTGTATAAAGGTTCTGACTATTGAAGTTATAAAATGTACGTCCAGTCGGATCTTCTGGGTCGTAAACAGGAGCCGTAGGATTAGCTGCCAAAGCTACATCAAACACTCCCCAATCCGCATTATTTTTATTAATCACACGAGGAGCTATATTACCAATGAAATTAAATAAGCCATTTTTGCTCGTGTGACTGAATGACATACGCGTCCCCCATTCCTTACGGTCTGAACGTAAATCGATTCCATGAGCTTTTCTAAAATCCAAGGAAATACGATAATTATTGCGCATATTACCCCCAGATAAGGCAAGTGTATGAGATTGTGAGAAACCTGTACGACTCACTTCATCCATCCAATCAGTATCCGACCCAAAATCAGTTCCACCTTGAGGAACCCGCAATTTCCGGTATTCTGCTGCACTCATCGATTTCAAACGGTTCTCTATAAAATTCCATCCTACATATCCCGAATAAGATGTATGAATAGACCCATCTCTTGCTCCTTTCTTTGTAGTAATCAAAATTACCCCATTGCTTCCACGAGTTCCATAAATTGCAGAAGCTGCTCCATCTTTCAGTACATCGATAGATTCAATATCATTACTATTTACACTATAAATATTTCCTCCTATGACTCCATCAATCACGACTAAAGGTCCTGTTCCAGCACTAATAGATGTAATACCACGTACCTGAATACTGGACATATTATTTGGATCGCCCACGGCAGTATTATCAATCTGTACCCCAGCAACTTTACCCTGAATCTGCAAAGCTGGATCTACAGTCCCAATACTAAGAAAATCCTTATTAGACACATGGCTGATAGCTGAAGTCACCTCCTTTTTGTCCATACTTCCATAACCTATCACAACAACCTCTTCCAACATCTCCGTATCTTCGGACAATACGACTTTCACATCATTTTGGTTTCCCACTTTAATTTCTCTCGAAGAAAATCCAATATAACTGACCTGCAACGTAGCATTTTGAGGAACCTTCAATGTAAATTTTCCGTTTACATCAGTAATTGTACCCATAGAAGGTCGTCCCTTCACTGTCACATTAGCCCCAATAATCGGCTCTCCCTTCTCATCTTTTACGCTACCAGCAATCGTTTTATCCACATCCATGGGAGTATCGGTAGATTGTAATGGCAAAATCATAATCACATTACCAGAAACTTTATACGTCAGATTTAATTTTGTCAATTCTTTAACCAATAAAATCTTCAGTTCTGTATTTTGAACAGAAATCGTCACATTTCCTTTCCCCTTGATTTCTGCATCCCGATAAGAGAATCGATAGGAGGTTTGTTTTTCAATCGCACTGAACAATTCCTTAACAGAAGCATTGCGCAGCTTCACGGTTACTGTACCCGTCTGGGCAGAAGTGCCAACAAATGCAAACATACACAAAGAAATCAAAGCAGTGCGCAGATTCAAGCGTTTTTTAGTACCTTTGTACTCTAAATCAATTGATTGTTTTGTGGTTTTCATAAATTCATAACAAATTAAGGTTTTAGTTTCTTACTATGTTCCACCATAGTTTTAATTCAGGACTAAGCCTTTTTCACGCCCTGGATAATTTGCCGATTATCCGGGGCCTTTGTTTTTCGTTTCATGTCTTCATACATTTCGGGTTTAAAGGTTAATAACTATTTTAGAGTTTGAATAAAAATCACTCCGTCTTCATTTGTATACTTGAACTTATAATGATATTTCAACACACGCATGATATTTTCTATATTTTCATCGTCAAACGTACCCGTATACACATCGTTCAACAAAGCCTCATCATCCACAGAGAAACTGACCGCAAACTTTCTGGACAAACAACGGAACACGTCACCTAACGGTTCACTACGGAATACCAGTTCCTTGTTCATCCAAGCCGTTTCCATCTTATTACTGGTCTTCTTATGCAACAAATCTCCCGTACGTTTGTTATACACCACTTTCTCATTGGGTTTCACACGAATACTCCGATAAGGCGGCTGCGCAGTGGCTACATCCACACTACCCTCAACGAGCGACATCTCCACAATATCTTTTGTTTCATACGCATATACATTAAATTTTGTACCCAATACGGTAATGTCCATATAACCTGTACCTACTGTAAACTTCTTTTCCGTATCTTTCTTTACCTCAAAAAATCCTTCTCCACTCAATGCAACCTTACGGTCATTCCGCCCAAAATCCTGACTATAGGTCAAAGAAGATTTGGCATTCAGATGCACAATGGTTCCATCGGGAAGAGTGACAAGCGACTTGCCATAATCACCCGAACGTATCACCACATTCTGTTCAGCCAACGCATTGATTTCGTTCCGCTGCATAAAAGTCAAGACTGTCAAGCTTCCAGCAATGAGCAACAACAGAGAAGCAGCAATCTGCATCCAGTAGCGTTTCAGGGTGAAACGAGACTTCACTTCTTCCGAGCGAATGTGCAATCCTTCGTAGAGCATTTCCATTTTTTCTTCCGACAAAGGAGAATAATCTTCAAACTTTTCCCAGTCTGCTTCTATAATCTGTTTCAGCTCCACATCGGATATACTATCCATACGGGTTCGCAAATCCTGAAATTCCGCCGGCGTGATGTCACCGGAACGGAACTTGTGTAACAATCCTGATACCTTATCGTTTATTTGTGCATTCATAAACTTATTTCGTTTGTTTATGGGTAATATCCAATAAGGGCAGATTTATAACATATCGAATTGTATGTTTTAAAGCATAGAATGAATTTTTACGCCAAAAACAGAAGTAACAAGGGATAATATTGGCGTAATTCCGTACGAAGTATCTTCAAAGCAACAGACAACTGATTACGTACTACCTGCTCGGTAACTGATAGTTTTTCAGAAATCTCTGCAACCGACATACCATATTCTTTATTGAATTCAAAAATTTCCCGTTGACGAGGAGAAAGATGCTGTTTGGCTTTCTCCAAAGCTTTTACAAAACGGTCAAAATCCAGTTCATCAGGAATTTCATTAGCAGGAGAAGCCAGTTTATCCCGGTATTCCACATATTCTTCCATCGACGGATTGTGAATCTGCCTCCTCAGTTCTTTCAGCAGAAAATGATAGGCTATAGTAAAAAGATAGGATTTGAAAGACTCTTCAGGCTTCAGATGTTCTCGGTTGGTCCAAATGCGAAAAAAAGTTTCCTGTACCACGTCATCAGTCGCTTCTTCCGACTTGAGATACTGAAACACGAATCGATATAGTCTGGACACCCACAGTTCATAGAGTTGCTTATAAGCACGCTCTGAGCCAGATTTCACAGCCAATATCAAATCTTCTTCTTGCATCCTCGTTTTACTTCTCCAAAGATTAGATGTGCAAAATTACATTTTTACACGAAAGATAAAAATTTTTCAGAAAAATAATCCAGACTAAATTTACAAAATATACATTGTATACATTATATATATTTTCTATCTTTGCAAAGAACCTCTAAAGAATAAAAACGATGGCTACAATTACATTACCTAAGAAGAGAAAGAATATTGATTTACCGATAGATACATTACAGAAGTTATCTATCATGGCCGCTGCGCAAGGGAAAAGTCTAAAAGCTTTTATCGAAAGCCTATTGATTTCAAAAGCTGAAACTTTAAAGATTGAAATTTCCAATCCAAGTCCAAGCGGTGACGAGTATTTTACAGATTCCGACAATTTAGCCGAAATTGAGAAACGGGCAAAAGCATATAAAGAAAGTAAAGGTAAAGATAAAATCACCTTACGTTCAGCAGAGGAAATTACTAATTTTATAAATAACCTCTGATATGGCATACACCATCCAATTGGAACGTAGAGCAGTCAAAGATATAGAAGAATTAAAGAAATCCGGGAATAAAGCAACTATTGAAAAAATAAAGAACCTACTCATTGAACTGGCAGAACACCCTACTACAGGAACAGGACAAGTGGAAGCCCTGAAAGGCAATTTATCCAGATTTTGGAGTAGAAGAATAGACAAATTCAACCGTCTTATCTATACAATTGAAGAAGAAATAGTGACTGTTATAGTGATTTCTGCAAAGGGACATTACGGGAAATAATATGCTTACAGCCCTCCTTTCCTATTCCTACTACTTATTCCTCCTTCCCTCCTTACATTTTCTTCCAAACTCACTAATATATTCTCTGTCCCACAGTTTGGGATTTGTATCCCACAGTGTGAAATATGTATCCCACACTGTGGTTTTTGTATTTCACAGTGTGGGACAGAGAATTTTCCACGGCATTTTACCTTTAATGCAAAGATTTTCAAGGAAATAGATGTGATTATTCCACCGTAACCGATTTAGCCAGATTTCGAGGCTGGTCAACATCCATTCCACGACACACAGCAATGTGATAAGCCAGCAACTGCAAAGGAATGGAAGTGATGAGCGGATCCAAACATTCCAGCGTGGCAGGCAACTCGATGCTGTAATCGGCCAGACTGCGAATCACGGTATCTCCCTCGGTCACGACAGCCACTACTCTACCCTTACGGGCCTTGATTTCTTGGATATTACTCAGCACTTTTTCGTACAAAGGCGACTGGGTGGCCACGATAACCACGGGCATCTCGGCATCAATCAGGGCAATAGGACCGTGCTTCATCTCGGCTGCCGGGTAGCCTTCGGCATGGATATAAGAAATTTCCTTCAGCTTCAAGGCACCTTCCAAAGCTACCGGAAAGGCATAGCCTCGGCCCAGATAAATGAAATTACGGGCGTAAGTAAACATTTTTGAGAAGTCAGCTATGAAGGGATTCTGCTTCAGCACTGTCCGCATCTTTTCGGGAATCGCCGACAGCTCCTTCACTACCCGATGATACTCCGCTTCCGGAAGTGTACCTTTTTCACAGCCTAAAGCCAGGGCAAGCAGGGTGAGCACCGTCACCTGTCCGGTGAAAGCTTTGGTGGAAGCCACACCGATTTCAGGGCCCACATGGATATAAGACCCGGTATCCGTGGCACGGGCGATAGAGGAACCGACTACATTACAGATGCCATAGATAAAAGCTCCTTGCGATTTAGCCAGTTCGATGGCAGCCAGTGTGTCGGCCGTCTCTCCGCTTTGGGAGATGGCCATCACCACGTCATCGGAATGGATGACCGGATTGCGGTAACGGAACTCGGAAGCGTATTCCACTTCCACCGGAATACGGCAGAAACTTTCGAGCAATTGTTTGCCGATGAGTCCCGCATGCCAGGAGGTACCACAGGCCACGATGATAAACCGGCTGGTCCGGAGCAGGCGTTCTCTGTGGTTCGTGACGGCAGAAAGCGTCACCGTACAGGTATCCGAATTCACCCGACCACGCATACAGTCGCTGATGCAGTCGGGCTGGTCAAAAATCTCTTTCAGCATGAAATGAGGGAAACCTCCTTTCTCCAGCTGACCGATGTTCATCGCTACCGTCTGTGCTTCGTGCGGACATTCCACATTGTGCAAATCGACTATTTTCAGGGGAGCATCCGCCCGCAGCACGGCAATTTCTCCGTCAGAAAGATACACCACCTGGTCGGTATAGGCCACCATGGGGGTAGCATCGGAAGCCAGGAAAAATTCGCCTTGCCCCACTCCGACTACCAAGGGACTACTTTTGCGAGCGGCAATAATCTCGTCAGGATGCTTGCAGTCGACCACGGCAATGGCGTAGGCACCGATGACTTCGCGCAAGGCCAGCTGTACGGCGGTCAACAAATCTAAATTGCCCTGCTGCTGGATGTAACCAATCAACTGCACCAGCACCTCGGTATCGGTACTGCTCTTGAAGCTGCAACCTTTAGCCTGCAACTTTTCTTTCAGCACGGCATAATTCTCGATAATTCCGTTGTGTACCAATGCCAAATCCCCGTTCTGGCTGCAATGTGGATGGGCATTCACCGTACTGGGTTCGCCGTGGGTGGCCCATCGCGTATGGGCGATTCCTACGCAGCCGGACAAATCCTGTCCTTCGGCCGTCCGCTCCAGGTCGGCCACTTTTCCCACGGATTTATACACATTCAACTGATGAGTGTAGCTCATCAAGGCCACTCCGGCACTGTCGTATCCGCGATACTCCAGACGCTTCAGGCCTTCTACCAATATCGGCCAGGCTTTCCGCCTCCCGATATAACCTACAATTCCACACATAGTAATTTAACCTAAAAATATAATAGAAATCAACCTAATCTGTTTGCGAAATTACGATTTCCCCTAAAAAAGCCGAATATTCGTCACACTTTTTCAAACTAAATCCCGATTTTTATCGTAAATTAGAGGCAGATAAATTATCCACCTTTAAATCAAAAAGACAATGAAACATTCACTTCCTGCACTTCCGTACCAACTGGATGAGCTGGCACCGAAAATGAGTAAAGAAACCTTGGAATATCATTACGGAAAGCATCTGCAAACGTACATTGACAACCTCAACAAACTGATTGCCGGTACGCCGTTTGAAGATAATAGTCTGCAACAGATTGTGCTGGAGGCAGAAGGCCCCGTATTCAACAACGCGGCCCAGACGTGGAACCACACGTTTTTCTTCGACACACTGACTCCGCATCAGCTGGAAATGCCTCAACCGCTGGCCGATGCACTGGCACGCGACTTCGGGTCAGTAGAAGCCTTCAAGGAAAAGTTCACACAGGCAGCGACCACACTGTTCGGCTCCGGATGGACCTGGCTGGCAAGCGACAAAGACGGACACTTGTCCATCGTCAGTGAATCAAATGCCGGGAATCCGCTCAAAAAAGGGCTGAAACCGTTGCTGGTTATCGATGTATGGGAACACGCCTATTACATTGACTACCGCAACCGACGGGCGGCCTACATTGAAGCCTTCTGGGGACTGGTCAACTGGGCCAAAGTCGGAGCACGGCTCTAAAAAATAAATCGGGGCTTCCGGTCACTGCCGGAGGCCCCGATAAGTTATAGACTTACACACACTGAAATATTATTCGGTCTTAATATTGTTCACCGGATTTTCCCGGACGGCTTTCCAGCTGATGAGACACACGGAACCCAAGGATATCAGGGCTACCAGCAGGAAGGCGACTCCAAACACGCCCCACATCGTCGTCGGTGAATAGTGCAGGATGCGGTCAATCTGTTGCACGCCAAACCAGGAAAGGGGAACCGCACACACCACTCCTACCAACAAGGACAACAGGGAAAAACGAAGCAAGCGTGCCCGTTCCATGCCCGCACTGGAACCGAATACTTTCCGAATGGCAATGTCGCGTTTGCGCTGGCTGATGAAATAAATACTCATGGCTGTCAGCCCCAACAACGATATCAACAAGGCGGCGCAAGTAAAAGCCACGATAAGGGTACGCAGGTGCAACAAATCCTGGTATTTCTCACGCATCTCATCGCCATACCACTTCGACTCAAAAGGTGCCCCGTCGATAATTTCTGAATACAAGGTGTCGAGCTCTTTCTTATAGGCTGGCAGATCGCCGTCGATGGTCTCGATCAGCACATTCCAAGCACCCAAGCTATCAGGATGTTCCACTAAAAGGAAAGTGGGCGACTGCGGATCGAGTACAGACCGGAACTTGAAGTCGGCATATCGTCCACCTACCATGTACGAGCGAGCGTCAATATCGTGCAAGGCAGGAGTACGGTCATAGGCCAGTTGCAGGGAATCGAATGTACTTTCAGAGAAATACATCTTAGCCTGCGACAGTTTCCGGTCGTCCAGCAAACGGATATGGAAGATGTCCAAAAAAGCGGAATCCGTACGGAATACCTGAAAACTAAGACTCTTTTGTCGGTTGTGCGCATCGTACATCTGTATCGTATTGTTGTTGCCTCCGCTCAAAGGCACCCCTTGTGTCAGACAAACCTTCTTCACAAAAGGTTTCTTCCGGGCCTCATCGCGGAAAAGACGAATCTTCTCTCTGGAGCCGGCCACCAATGCCGGATAGTCGAGCACATGTCCGTAGGTATAGCCCATCGGTTCATGCAAGATACGGTAAATCTGCACGGACAAGTAGAGGGCGCAGGTCAGCATGGCCACGGTGAGTCCACTTTGTACCACATACAAAATCCGGAGATACACGGCCTTGGTCTTCCGGCGGAAAGTGCCTTTCACCACATCCAGCGGATGATAGTGGGAAAGCAGGACGGCAGGCACCAGTCCGGCCCCCAGCGAAAGCAGGGCAATCCCCACCAGGTAAACCAGTACGGTCATCCACCCCATATCGCCAAAGAGGTCCAGCCGGGTCTGCAACACATCGCTTGCGGTCGGTTCCACCAGTTTGGCCAGTACCAAGGCCAGCAGGAAAGCGCCCACGGTAAACAGGGCCGATTCGCCCATCAAACGCCAGAAGATGCTGCGCTCCGAAGAGCCCAACAGCCGGCGGGTAGCCATTTCCTTGGCCCGATAACTCACCTGTGCCACGCACATGCTGACATAGTTGAACACTGCCATCAGCAGAATCAAGCTACCGGCTGCCAGAAAAATCCATACCCGGGTCAGGTTGTATTGCTGGAACTGCGGACTGGGGATGGAAGCAAAATGCACTTCTTTCAACGAGGTCCAAAAAGCTTCGTGAAACACATCGTGCTGATAGGGCCAGAAAAACGTAGCAAAGAAAGAACGCATGTCGGCATTCTTCCGGTTCGGGTCTGTTCCCTGCGGGAAACGTACCAAGATGGCAGTTCCTCCCACATTGTTCATTTCCGGATTGTGCTTGCTGCTCCCCCAGTTTACAAAATCCACATAGTCAAAAGGTAAAATGGCTTCCACTCCATCGGGTATCAGTGAGTTGTTGAAATTCTTCATGATACCCGTCACCGTGTACACGCCTTTTCGATCGTTCGACAAATGAATCCTCTTTCCTTCCGCAGGTTCCTCTCCAAACAATTTGCGGGCACCTGACTCGGTTAGCACGATGCTGTGTGCATCAATCAGCGCCTGGTCTGGATTTCCCGACAACAGGGAGTAACCAAAGAAACGGAAGAAATTTTCTTTCACACAATAAATCTCCAGACTGGTTTTCCGGTCGTCGACTGTCGCATAGGTCCCCGACTTATAGGCTTCGGAATTGACGGCACACCAGTCGGCCATTTCCGGATAGCGACTGGCCAACCGTTCGCCCACTAAGTAATTGCCGGCAAAGTAGCTCTCGTTCGACAGGACGTAAATGTGATCGATATCTTTTATATCGTCGCCCACGGTGACCTGTCGCACGACCATGTTGGCTATGAGCAGCACAAACATCAGGGAGATGCCCAGTCCTGCCACATTGACCAACGTAAACAGTTTGTTGCGCTGGAGATAAGTAAAATAAGTTTTCAGTCCTTTCATCGTATTTTAGGGTTTGAAGTTGTCATTCGGTCTTGATGCTCCGCACGGGGTTTTCATTGGCATTCTTCCAACACTGGAATGTCACGGTCAGTACCGTAATGAGGCTGACCAGCAGGAAGGAAGCCACAAATACCCAGGCACGGATGGGTGTCTTGTCGGAAAAGCTTTCCAGCCAGTCGTGGCCTATCCACCAGCCGAAGGGAGCTGCCAAGACGAAGCAGACCACCAGCATGACGAAATAACGCTTGGTAAACATGTAGAGGATTTCAGTGGTGGAACTTCCCATGATTTTCCGGATACCGATTTCCTTGCGGCGATATTCGCTTTCAAATAAGGTAAGCCCAAACACACCAATCATGCTGAGCACAATGGCAATCAAGGAGAACAACAGAATCTGACGGGTGAAACGCAGTTCCCGATGGTAGTTCTGGTCAATCACCTCATCCATGAAACGGAACTTGAAGTCACGGCCCGGAGCTATCTTTTCTGCGGCCTCTGTCAAGCGGTGAATCATGTCCACCTTATCTACTCCCGAAGCCACCCGGATGTTCAAGATGCTGTTCGCATCCCAGACCGCATAATCTTTCCCGTAAATAAAGAAGGCCATCGGCTCTACGGCATCGTTGTTGCGGAAGCTGCTGAAACGGATGTTCTCACAGAATCCGACCACCGGATAATCACCTTGAGTAGCGGGTTCGTCCACCTTCATCCAGGAATATTTCTTCCGGGCTGCCTCATTGAAGATATATACATCCCCGTCGCCCGACTTGAAATTACGACCTTCGGTAATCTTAATGCCAAGCACAGACAAGTAGCGGTAATCTACCGGAAAACAAGCCATCTGTATGTGATGCTCTCCTTCTCCTCTTCCCCACGACATGTAGTTATCGGCTGAACTTAATACGAACTGGGAAATCGAAATTCCTTCTATGCCCGAAATTCCGGACAATTCACTGACAATCGCTTCCCGGCGATCGAGATACTCACCAGGAATCTCTCCCACCAATACGACCTCCTTGTCATAACCATAGTCGCTCTGCTGAATATAACGGCTCTGCAGGTACATGATGCCCACGGAGATAATCAGCATGAAAGAGACGAAGAACTGGAAGCAAACCAAAAACGTACGCAGCATCTTGCCCTTCGGAGAAAGGCCGAACGAACCTTTCAACACCAATGCCGGCGGGAAAGAAGTGACGTAGTAAGAAGGATAGGCTCCGGCCAGCAAGCCCATGCACACGGCAATTCCACCCAAAGCCATCACCAGCCCCGGATGAGACATCAGAGAAAGGTTGGATGCCACCAAGGTACTCAAAGAGGTGTCTTTCAGCAAATAGAGCCAGAGCAAAGACAACAGGAAGCCACACACACAAACCCATACGGATTCTAACAGCAGATACATCCGCAAAGAGCAAGTGGAAGCGCCCAACACCTTCTGGGTATTGATGGAACGCAACCGCATGGGAGTTTCTGCCAGTGAAAAGTTCATGTAGTTGACTGCCGCCGTCAGCAAAATCAGTACCGACACACACAGCAACAGGTACACAGCGGCCTTGCTGGTAGCCGCCTTGTTGCCTACCGTAGAATAATGTACTTCGTCCAGCGGCGTAAAATGAATGAAATTCTCCCAGTCTTCCTCTCCCTCTCCGCTAATCAGTTCTCTTGGAATATTCAGCTTGCAGCTTTCGATGACCGACCGCTCCACATCAGCCAATGAAGCCGGATTATCGAGCCGGATATACAGGGTATAATTCCAGTTCGTCCAGGAATCTTTGTTCAAATCCGAACGGAAAGAAGAGAACACACAGTTGCCCAACTGGGAGTTCTCCGGCATATCCTGATAGACTCCTCCTATCACCAAGGGCTGGTTACGGGATTTACGGTCCATATAAATCGTCTTTCCAATGGCATCCGTGGTACCGAAAAAACGACGGGCCATGGACGCGGAAATCAGGACCTGACCGGGTTCATTGAGAGAAGCGGTCGTACCGCATACCATGGTAGGCTGGAATACCTCCAGGTAATCCCCAAATCCGGTAAACTCTGGCTCTGAATAAATGTGTTCGTCTACCTCAAAATCAGAGGAGTAGTTTGACAAGGAAGTCACTGAAATGGCCTGTATATGGGGAGAAGCAGCTCCCACCAACTCACAGAAGGGACGGGCCAGCCAGATTTGCCAGCCGTAATCTCCGCCGGCATTCACTTCCACCCGATAAATACGGTCGTGTGCCGGATAGGCTTTGTTGTAGTTATAGTCGTAGTCCACCTGCGTCAGGATGACGAAGCAGGCGGCAAACGCGATACTCAATCCTAACAGGTTCAATACGCTGGCCGTAAAGAAACGCCGAAAGGTATGCGAGAAATTTCTGAAAAGTGTGTTCATAAGTTGTTACGTGTTTATTATGTGATGGCAAAATTTTATTCACCGACTTTCAACCGACGGGTAGAAACACTGCCGATGCCGTCTTTGGAAATATGGGCCGACCGGGCTTTTCCGCTCAGGGTGAGACTGCCGACACCTTCCACACTGGCATCCAGCTGGTCACAATCTACCGTCAGCTCGCCACTGCCTACTCCCTCCAAATCGATTTTTACGTTTCGGGCATGCAAATCGGCTACCTTCAAGCTACCAACTCCCTGTACATCAAACTTCACATCTTTCAGGTTCAGACGGGACTTGCAGTTGAACGAGCCGACTCCTTCAAAAGTGACTTCTTGCAAATCAGGGGCACTGACATAGATAGAGAGTCCGTTCACGTTCTTGGTGGTCTTCTGTCCTTTTTCCGCCCACGTAATCAACAAGACTCCGTCTTTCACCGTACACTTTGTCTGATTTACCCATCTCTTTTCACCTTCCACACGAAGTGAATAAGTGTTCGACTGAGTGAAATACACACTGGCCACACTCTCCACTTCAATGGAATGGAAAGCACTCACACTACGGGTTTCACTGACTTTGTCTTCCGAACTGCCTTTGGCACTGATACAGGTTGCACACAAAAATATCATTATCAAACCCACGAATATACTTGCTATCTTTTTCATAATAATTTATCTTTTTAGTTTAATACCAATACTTCATTGTCTTTGTAACTCTCATATCCGGAAATGATGACCCGTTCACCTTTTTCCAGTCCCTCCAGCACTTCGTAATACTGGGGATTCTGCCGTCCGATACGGATTTTACGACGATAGGCTTTCTTTCCATCCTTGTCGACCACAAAAATCCAATTACCTCCAGTCACCTGGAAGAAGGTACCCTTCGGAATCAGCACGCTTTCGGTAGGCTCACCTAACTGCAGGTCGATGTAGTAGGTCTGTCCGCTGCGGATGTTCTCCGGACGCTTGCCCTGGAAAATGAAATCGGTTCGGAAACGTCCGTCGCGCACCTCGGGATACACCTTGCGCACTTTCAGGTTGAACGAAGAACCCTGACGTTCAAAAGTGGCTGGCAGTCCGTTGGTCACACGGTCGATGTAGTGCTCGTCAATCATAGCCTCAATCTTGTAGTCCGACAAGTCGTTAATCTGTCCCACCATCTGACCGGCATTGATATTCTGTCCCAGTTCGGCATCCAGCAGTCCCAGTTCTCCGTCAATGGTAGCCCGCACTTCCAGCTTGTCTTTCCGCTCGCGAATCAGCAAGACGTTCTTGCGCATGTTCTGCAAGTTGTCTTCCATCTGATCCATCTGCACATTACGGTAGATGGAATCCTGCGCCAGACGTTCCATAATCAGCTTGTGCTTCTTCTGAGCCACTTCATAGTCTTCCTTGGCTTGAAGATACTCCTCGCGACTGATGAGCCGTTCCTTGTACAAGCGCTGATATTGCTGGTACGTACGCTGCTTGCGGCGAGTATCAATATCGAGCTGTACCTTCTCAGTCTCGTTGTTCAGCTTGTCCTGCTGCATGGTGACCTGCGTGTTACGGAGCAGGTTCTGTTTCTCTGCCAGTTCAGATTCCGCATTCAGAATCTGCAAGTCCAAGTTGGAGTTGCTCAGACGGAGAATCACATCGCCTTTTTTCACGTGTGCTCCTTCTTCCACCACCTTTTCCTGCACGATACCTCCTTCTTCGGGGCTGAGCTGTACCACGGAAATCGGCTGCACCTGTCCGTTCACCCGGATATAATCATTAAACTTGCCATAGGTTACATCGGCAATGTTCAGCGACTTGCCGTCGACTTTCAGCGTAGAAGCATGATTGCCGAAAATAATCCAACCCAACAACAGAAGTACAACCACTCCTCCTGCGATATAAGGAAGGTGTTTCTTCTGGATTCCTTTTTTCTTTTCTAACTGTATATCCATAATCTCGTCGTTTTTTATCAATCTTTTTTAGCGGTTTCTTCCAGCCCGCGAATAATTTCTTCTCCTTTATAATAGTCTACCAAACGGCATTTCATCAGGTAGGTCAGTTTGCTCTGCAACAACTTAGTCTCACTTTCGAGCAAAGTGGCCGCGTTGTTCTGTACATCGAGCGAGGTCATCAACCCTTCTTCGTATTTCCGGCGGGTGACATGATAGGCCAGTGAATCGGAGTTGACTTTCTTCTCCATCTGGATACTTTCTTTCAAATACCCTTCCCGGTCCTGTACGGCCTGAAGCACCAGTTTCTGCAATTCTTCTTTCTTCGACTCGTACTGCTCGCAGGCAATGCGGTAATTGTTTCTTGCCTGTCGCAACCCGGTCACTCCCGAAAGACGGTTAAAGATAGGAATACTCATGCTGATACCCACATAAGAACCGAAGTTATTGTTGAACTGCGTGCGGAAATCCGGATAGGAAGTGGAATGCAATTCCTTATAATAAGAACTGGAGATACCTCCAAACAAAGTGATGGACGGAACCAAATCGGCCCAAGAAATCTTACGTCGCATATCGGCCACCTTCGCATTCAGTTCCGCCTGACGCAGCGTAGGATTGATATTCAAGGCGATGCGGAACACATCGTCCGCCTGCTCCTGAGTCAGTTGAATATAATGAAGTGTCTGTGTATCGAGTACGGCCGTATCCAATTGCAACGTATCATTTGCCGGAAAGTTCATTTTCTGCTTCAAGGTCAGCAGGGCCGTTTCGTACAGGTTCCGCTGATGTGTCAGGTTGTAGCTGTCGGTGGCTTGCTGGGCTTCCATTTGGGCCACATCGGCCAGCCCTTTCAACCCCAGTTCCTCCTGACGACGGGTCTTATACAGCAATGAATCACTTTCCACCAGTTTCTTGCGGGCCAGCCGCAGAGTACCGTAGCAATACAAGGCATCGATATACGCCTGGAAGGTTTCCAATGCGGTGTTATCCTTGGCTTCCTGCCAGGCAGCCTTTCCCATCAACCAGGCAGCCTTTGAACGGCGTACCTCGTTCACCAGTCCTCCGCCACGGAAAATCGGCATGGAAGCCTCCATGGAATAGGCATTGTTGAGCGTAGACACGGTATTATAAGTATTGGTCTCCGGGTCTACCGAACGACCGAAATTATATTGTAGACCAGTACTTGCACTCACTCCCGGCAAGAAACTGCCGATGGCTTTCATACGGTCCATCCGAGCATTGTCGGCCTCCAGTTCCCGCTGACGGACAGTACGGTTGTGCGCCACCGCATAGCTCATGCAACGGTCTACATCCCAGACCTCCTGCGCCGTAGCTTCCAGCCCCATCCAACCGGAAAGGAGGAAAAGCGTGATGTGTAATAAATTCTTTTTGTTCATATCGTAATCGTTTATCTGCCAAATTCCATTCAAATACCGTGCCAAAAATTTATTTCATTCATTTACAATAAGATACGATATTCACCTAAAATCGAAGTGTCTAATTTTTTGACAATCGGTGTCTAATTTTTTGTCACTGTCCGTATTTTTTAGACATTTTTTATGCCCTCCCCTCGAAAATTCCTATTTTTGTCATAAAATCTCAATCACAGATGGCAAAACAAGGAACTTTACTCGTAGTAGACGACAACCGTAACATTCTTACTTCACTGCAATATCTTTTGGAAGAATATTTTCAACAGGTGATTACACTGAATTCTCCGGTTACCATCCCTTCTCTCCTGCAACGGGAAGCGGTGGATGTGGTACTGCTCGACATGAACTTCTCTTCCGGCATCAACAGCGGCAATGAAGGGCTCTACTGGTTACGCGAAATCAAGCGGCTGCGCCCTCAGATTCAGGTGGTACTGTTTACGGCCTACGCCGACATCAATCTGGCGGTAACCGGATTGAAAGACGGAGCAACCGACTTCGTGGTAAAGCCTTGGGACAATGCCAAACTGGTACAGACCTTGCAAGAGGCCTACGCAAAGGGGCATGGAAATGACAAGAAAGGAAAACAAGCCGCACAACCGGATGAGAAATCCACCATGTACTGGGGTAATTCAGCCGTCATCCGCCCGTTACGGTTGCTGGTAGAGAAAGTCAGCACCACCGATGCCAACATTCTGATTACGGGAGAAAACGGAACCGGAAAAGACATGCTGGCCCGCGAAATCCATCGCCTTTCTCCCCGACGAAACGGGCCGATGGTAGTAGTCGATATGGGAGCCATCACCGAATCACTGTTTGAAAGTGAACTGTTCGGACACGTCAAAGGTTCGTTTACCGATGCCCATACCGACCGTATCGGACGTTTTGAGGCAGCCGATGGCGGTACACTGTTCCTCGATGAAATTGCCAACCTACCCTATCACCTGCAAGCCAAGTTGCTAACGGTGCTTCAGAAGCGGTATTTCATCAAGGTGGGAAGTAACACTCCGCAACCGACCAATATCCGGTTGATTTGTGCCACCAACCGCAACCTGGATGAAATGGTACACAACGGGGAGTTCCGAGAGGACTTGCTATACCGCATCAATACCATCCACCTGCACATTCCGTCACTTCGGGAACGGAAAGAGGATATTCTGCCACTGGCACAGCGCTTTTTGGAACAGTACAACCTGCAATACCAACGTACGCTGACCGGTTTCAGTGCCGATGCCGAACAACGCCTGCTGAACTATCCTTGGTACGGTAATATCCGCGAGTTGCAGCATACCATCGAAAAGGCAGTCATCCTTTCGGATGGCAAGCTACTGAAAGCGGATAACCTGCAACTGGCTGATGTTCCAGCTCCGGAACCGACAAACGTACAGGAAGAAACGAAAGAAGATACTCCGCTGCAAACCTTGGACGAGATGGAAAAGAACCTCGTCAAGAAAGCCATCGAACAATGCGACGGCAACCTGTCACAGGCAGCGGCACAACTGGGCATTACGCGGCAGACACTGTACAACAAAATGAAACGCCATGGCATCTAAATGGTTCTCTTCCCCACTGACACGGATTCTCTCCCTCACAACAGGCGTGTCCTTGCTGACCTTAGGAATAAATGAAAAAGAAAACGGATGTATCCTCATCGGAGCTTGTCTGGTTATCCTCGCCGCCTTTCTCTTTTATTCCAGTCAGAAACAATTACGGGAAAAAAGCTGGCTCATGCTGGAAGCCATCCGCAACCGTGATTATTCTTTCCGCCTGCCTACCCACGGCTTCATCGGAGGCGAACGTATCCTGCAAAATACCTTGAATGAGTTTGGGGCCATGATGGGCGAACAAAAACAACTGATGGAACAGCGGGAACGGTTTTATGAACAAGTACTCTCAGGCATCAGTTCCGGTATTATCGTACTCGACCAAAAAAACAAAATCATCCAAAGTAATCCAGCTGCGGCACGGCTGCTCAGTATTCCGGCCCTTGGCACCCTCCAGCAACTGGAGCGCTACGGAGAAGACATTCCGGAACTGTTGGGCACCTTGCCTGCCGGCGAACGTTGCAACCTGCAATATGCCACCTCCAAAGGAGAAGTGCAATTGTTAGTCCGGGCATCCGTGATGCAATTAGGAGAAAATACGGTCAAGATTCTGACCTTAAACGATATCCGGAATGAGATGGACGCCAAGGAACTTGAATCATGGGTGAAACTGACCCGGGTACTGACACACGAAATCATGAACTCCATCGCGCCGATTTCTTCATTAAGTGAAACCTTCCTACAGCGAAAAGACGTGAAAAACAGCCCTATCTACGAGGGAATCCGTGCCATTCATGAGACATCTACCGGATTGATATCCTTTGTGGATAGCTATCGGAAATTCTCTTCACTCCAGAAACCTTCTCCAGAGCCTTTCTACCTGAAAGAACTCCTGCTGCAAATAGAAAGTATCCACCTCATCCCTTCCCATATACAACTGACCCTTCAAATAGAACCTGAAGACTTGATGCTCTATGCCGATCCGAACCTGATCCGACAAGTACTCATCAACCTGATAAAAAATGCCGTACAAGCCATCGGAGAGCGCACTGGAAAAATTCATATCCGTGCTTACTCCACCAAAGAAGAACATATCCTCATCTACGTAAGCAACGATGGCCCCGCCATCCCCGAAAAGGAAGCCGAAGAGATTTTTGTCCCCTTCTTCACCACCAAAAAGGAAGGTAGTGGTATCGGACTTTCTCTCTCCCGGCAGATTATGAAGCTCTCTAACGGCAGTATCAGTCTACTGAAACCAGAAAGTAACGGTTGGAGTACGACCTTCGTATTAGAATTCTTTTAAAAATGCAGAAAGGCGCTGAATACGTTTATTCAGCGCCTCCCTCTATACCATCTTCACGAGCAATGGTTAAGCCATTGCCAAGTCAGACGAATCTGACTCATGTTTCTTCAAAAGTATCTTCAATCCTTCCAATAAATTCCGGCATCCGTCATTCATCTCTTCTTTCATGCTCCTGTAGCCAAAATCCACATCGCAGGATGGCATGTCGGCTTTCGGTTTGCGTTTGCAGATATCTGCAAACAGATGAATCTTATGCCAATTCCGATAATCCATGAAGCGGGTCAGCAAATCTTTCTGCCACGGCTCCATTACTACCACAAAGTCCGCTTCATCGCGCAAAGCCTCGTTCATGTTCCGTTCCAACTTTCTCCCTCCCGGAGAACCAAATTCCGTCATCTCAGCTGTTACCACCTCCACATCGGTCATGTCAGCTTCGGTGAGTTTCTTCTTAAAAAGAGACTCCATAGAGAACAGCTTTCCGACACGTTCCAGACCGACCAATAGCACTTTCATAAAATCAGATTTTAAAAGTTAATAAAAAGAAGGTACCGAAAATCCTTTCTCGTGGGGAATATAATCATTTAATCTGAAAATGCAAAGAAAACTACAAAATATCAGCTAAATTACACATTTATTATGATTTATCAGGCTTTAAGGGGAAATTCTGACAATCTATCGATTATAAACGACTTTCCTGAATCAGGTCAATTAAAATCGGACGCATACCTCCCACGAAGCATTCCACGGCAATCACCATCAGAATCAATCCCATCAGTCGCATCATCACATTATTGCCTGTTTCCCCTATTACCTTCACCAGTCTGGTAGACAAACGCAGGATAATATAGGTTAGGATATAAACTACGGCTATGACTGCCACCAAAGTGACTTTCAAACTCCAGGTATGGGCATCATCCATCATAATGATACCGTTTGCAATGGCTCCTGGTCCGCACAGCATTGGAATGGAAAGCGGAGTAATAGAGATATCGTCTGCATATGCCTTGATTTCCTCATCCTTGAGCTTTGTATTGGTATAACGGGCCTGCAACATATCGTATCCAATTTTCAAAATAATGATACCCGCAGCAATACGAAAACCATTGGTAGAGATACCAAAGAATTTAAACAAGAACTGGCCACAAAAAGTAAACGCGATTAATATAATAAATGAAATAATTGTCGCTCTTTTCACAATGTGCCGACGTTCTTTCTCTCCCAGTCCGTTGGTCATGGTCAGGAATACCGGCATCGTGCCCAGAGGATTTGTCAATGTGAAAAAAGAAGTGAAGCACAAAAGTGCATAGGGTAGAATTGTATCCATAAAAACATATTTAAAAACCAAAACAAAGATACAATAAAATCCATACGAAAGCCCAAGTCAAAAGGAAATATGGCATAAATTTTCCAGTAGTAGATTAGATTATCACATAGCCTGCAGAAACATCCACAAGTCTACACGCAGAGGAATAATCCCATCCTCGTCAGGGCAAAAAAGCCCAGAAGCATTGCTGCTTCGAGGCTCTATCTAAAACGGCGACTACCTACTCTCCCACTTGTACGCAGTACCATCGGCGTGGCGAAGCTTAACTTCTCTGTTCGGAATGGGAAGAGGTGGAACCTTCGCGCCATAGTCACCTTAA
>NZ_JACJKA010000028.1 GCF_016900355.1 Bacteroides mediterraneensis
TTATCAAACTGAATACCGAAAAACAAATATTTATAAAACAATGACAGATGGATTCAATTTTTATCAGCCATGCAAACTGTTACAGGACTATGTCAGATATTACTGGATATTTAAAAGTAATCAGGTGATTGAGACTTATACTTTTCCAACCGGTTGCCCTCAAATTATATTCCACAAGAGGTCTACTTTATATATTCCTGAATTAAATACGAGACAAGACAAACTGACAATTAGCGGACAGGTAAATTTCTCATCACATATCAGCGCAGCGAATAGTGTGGAAATGATTGTAGTTGTATTTCACCCTTACGCCATGAATATCTTTCTCAATATCCCCATGTCTCTGTTATACAATAGAGAAGTTTCCGGTTATGGATTAGAGAATAAGAAATTAAATTATCTCGCTACTAAAGTTTTAGATTGTGAAAACAATAATCTATGTATAAAACTTATCGAGCAATGGTTGATTTCACAATTAAGAGCCAATTCTACTTCAAAACCTAAAATAGACATTGCCCGAATGGCAACAGTCATCCGTCAAATGTATTTTACCCCCAACAAGCAGATTTCAGAACTGGCATCCATAGCTTGTCTGAGCACGAAACAATTTGAGCGCATATTCCTTTCCACAATAGGGATGAACCCGAAAGAATATGCGCGAATAGTACGTTTTCAGAAATCTCTTCAACTTATGCAAAATCAGACTGAAAACATCAGTCAAGCCCAGATAGCCTATCAATGTGGTTATTCAGACCAGTCGCATTTCATTCGGGAATTTAGAAAACTCAGCGGATATACTCCCTTGTCACTAAAAGAAATAGGCGAGCCATATTCCGATTTATTTACCACCCCCGTATAATGTCTATTTTGTTCTATCCGTAGCCAGAGGCTCTCTCTATTTTTGCATTATAGCTTAAAAGAGACAAAAATGAAGAAGGAAATAAATCCCGCAACGACAACACGTGCATACGCATACGAAATGTGGATGCAGGCCCCCATGCCGATGGTCACATTCTTCAAAACAATTGATGTGACTAATCTTGTAAAAATTAGTAAAAAGAAAGAAGTGAAACTGAATATGATGATATGCTGGTGTATAGGAAAAGCTGCTTCCGGTATCAAAGAATTCTATATGCTTCCTGTTAGCAACAAACTAATTCAATATGATACAATTGCTGTAAATACAATTGTAGCAAACAAAAATGGGGAAGTAAGTTCCTGCGATATTCCGTTCTCAGAAGACATAAATCAGTTTAATCATGACTACCTCCGATTAACTAGACAAGTAGCTGAAACCTGTCAGAACTACGATCTAACGGAAAGTATGGTTATTGGTACCTCAGCACTCGTAAATTATGAAATAGACGGTGCAGTTGGCATGTATAGCGGTATCTTCAATAATCCATTCTTAATATGGGGAAAATTCAGAAAACATTTATTTAAAAAATACCTGACCGTATCATTTCAGTTTCATCATACACAAATGGACGGAGCTCATGCTGCACAATTTTTGAAGCAACTCCAACTTGAAATAAACAATATCCAACAATAATTGAGAAAATACCTCAACTAATTGTATCATCTGATGAATTATTTTCCATATTTCTCACCTAAAATCATACAATTTCTGCCTGAGAGACATAAAAATCTCAGGCATACTTTTCATCTGCACCAGTGAATTTTCCAATCCATATAAAAGAGGAAAAATTAGAATCAGAAAAGATGCTTGCGCATCACAAACTCCTCCCCTGTCTCTTTTATAATCTCAAATCCAAGCTTTAGATACATACGGACAGCGTAATTAGCCTTTTGAACGGAAAGAGAGACATGATGATAACCTTTATTTTCAAGCAGATTCAGCATCTCCTTCATCAACCGGCTGCCCATTCCTCTGTTCCGATATGCTTTATATAAGGAAATGGAAAGCGAAGGGGTATTCTCATCCACATGACCATAATCCTTCATGATACGTGTCCACACTGCCCCAACCACCTTGCCATCCTGCTCAACTACCAAGCAACAATCATCTTTTTTCTTGCCAAAATCCTCCACATACAGCCTCAACTCGGGCAAATCCACCACATCCCTCGACGGAGGTTCAACTCCTTCGGGAATAAAAATCGCTTCATAAAGAAAATCCCTCAGCAAATGGATTTCCTCTGGATACAAAGGACGAATCATATAGTCTGCTACACTTTCCATGGAATCAATTATTCGTTTTTTCCCAGTCCTTTTTCGTCAACAAAGTAAAATGTTCCATCCGTACATCACCTAATGGAGAAAGTTTGCACTCTTCTGTATGATGAAACTTGAATCCACATTTATCCATTACTCGACGGGATTTGGTGTTCCCATTATAATAACCACACCACACTCGTCGTATCTCCAACTCCTCAAAGCAACGACTCAGTAGGCGATTGACAGCCTCAGGAATCAAACCGTGCCCCCAATAAGGAACTCCAATCCAATAACCAATTTCTGCATCCCCCTCCTGCATCTCGGCACTATGTATGCCATCTCCAAACATAATGCCCACACTGCCAACAGGTTCATTAGTTTCCTTCAACACTACCGCATAAGTTTCCGGAGCCGAAAGAATATCCCGTATCACTTCCCTACTATTTTCTACAGACGTATGTGGTGGCCAACCGGCAATCGGTCCTACAGCCGGATCCTTGGCATATTTATAGAGCGAAGGTGCATCTTCCTCACGCCACGGCCTGAGAATCAATCTTTCTGTTTCCATAATTATGTATGTTTTTTATACGTTGCAAGATTATCCATCATCTTTTTCAAATTGGCTTCATTCTCCTCATCCGAAATGGAAGGGTCTTTCATAAAACGGCTACAAGGTAAATCCGGGCATCCTCCACAATTTTCCCGCTTCTTTTCCTTGCAGCATTTCCAGATGGGACATACGGTATCGCCCGTGTATTGAAGCCAGTGCACCTTGCCTTTTATCTTTCTGCATCCTTTGCATACCTTTGGGAATGACGAGCAATCCACACACCTTGCTCCACACGGAGAGGGATAAAAATAATCATCTTCCCAGTACCACCATCTGCATTTCTCTCTATCAGGATTTTCCGTATGAACAAAATATTCTAAAGCCCGATACAGATAAAGCTGGCAACGGTCTATCATACACCCACGCAAACGACATTCTTCCTCATACAAATCCTCTGCTTTCTTTCCTTTCAGCGATTCGACAGAGGTATATCCCATTGCTATCAGGTCTTGTTCGGTCTGTGAACCTACGTTGGGAATTTGTCGCAGAGAAGAATTTCCCCGACTTGACTCTGTTTCCTTCATCAATGATTCCACTACTTTCATTGCATTTCTCCTGGCAGCCGCAATACTTGGCGCCATTTCATATTCCAGCATATCCAGACAAACTTTCAATTCATTAGCCAACTCCGGAACCAACCGACACATCTTGGCTGCCAGATTAATCATCATCGAACGACTACTGTCTGCTTCCCTTTTATCGGCAATATGAGCGAGACAAAAATCAAACAAGTCCGTTCTGAAATTACTATCGGTCACCAAGTCCAGCAAAATTGAAAGTACAAGTCCCCGTCGCATCTTCAATTCAGGTGCCATGCCCAAAGTTGCAATCTCATCATAAAAAGGAAAGAGATAGATCCTTTTGTCTGCTGTCGGTAAATGATAGAGTATCCATGCCGCATTGGAAGCCACCCGGGCATCTTCCGCAGAAAGCATAAGACGACAAAACGTACGGATACCAGCCTCATCATGGTGCAACTCACGGGAGAGAGCCATTACTTGCCGCTTAGACAGCCTGTCATGCAAATGTTCCATTACTTGTTCGCTTTTTCTATACTATAGCGACAAATCTAAAAAATAAGCTCCAGAATAACAAACGGAAAGCAGTCTTCTCCCCGCAAAACAGACGTAAAAACAACCCATTTCAGACTCACTCCACCCTCTCTAAAAAACGCAAGTGCGTTTCGGTTCAAACGCAAGTACGTTTTCAATAAAACGCAAGTGCGTTTCAATCCAAACGCCAAAGCGTTTTCTGTCAAACGCACTTGCGTTTTTTCCAAACCCTCAGAATTCCTGAAAAATCTTTTTTTATTCAAAAAATATACGGTTTAAAAGGATTTTACTATCTTCGCCCACAAACTAACTAACCTAGCTAACCCATGTCTTCCTTCCAACATCACATAACCTTGTTGAAGTACTCCGGAGGAGTGCTGTCTCTACTTTTATGCATGCTTTTCTCATGCACTCCATCGTCTCATAAAGTGCCTTCCTCACAGACTGAAGAAACGAACCCTCAAACCGACAGCCTGCTGCAGTTCAAGATTTATCTGGAACAAGCCCGCATCAGCCGTTTCAAAGCAGATACCCTGGAAGAAAAACGCGCTTTAGAAGAAGCTGAAAAAATGGCCCGGTTCTTGAACGATTCAGCCTCATATGCCGACTTATGGCAGGAAAAAGCATTGTATTTTCTACCGCAGAATCCTGAAAAAGCCAAGGAGTATTTCCAAAAGGCACTGACCTACATGGCCTCCGGAACCTTGACAGCCACCGTACACAACGAACTTTACCTTTCACGCATCTACCTGGAACAAGGACAAGCGGACAGTGCATTCCATTATATTGACAATGCCATCCACAATAACCTTTCCCACAAAGAGACGCCCATCCTGCACCTTCAAAAAGGATACATTTTTGCCTCCCTTTTGCAAGCTGATTCAGCCGTACATTATATCCTGCCTATTCTGCCCAATGTGTCCCTGAAGCAACGTACAGAGGCTTATCGTCGTCTGTTTGAAATGTACAGGAAAAAGAAAGACGTGAAACAGGAAAGCCACTATATGCGTAAATACATCCGCTCACACGACTCGCTGAGCACGGAGCGGAAGGAAATGGTCATCGGAAAAATACAGGATATGCAGGAATATAAACTGCAACGCGAACGGGCCAACAAGGCAGAAATGGAAACAGCTCACCACAAGCTGATCTTCTACCGGATTGTGGTGGCACTGGGACTGGTAATTCTGATTCTGCTACTATTACTCCACCGTATCCGCACGCACAAACAGAAACTGACCGCAGAACTCAAGGAAAGCCAGTGGATGCGGATGGAAGAAAGTTTGAAACGGAAAGAGGCAGAAGTAGCCCTGGCTCACGAACAGGAACGACTGAAACAACAGGAAATTGACCGGCTACACAAAAGTGTGGAATATTACCAGCAACTGAATGCCATTACCCTTCCCTCACTGCTGCGAAAAAGAAATTCCCAAGGAGCCCTTCACCTGACGGAAGAGGAATGGGATATCATCCAGCAGAATACAGACACGTGCTTTGACCGCTTCACCACACGCCTGAAAGAGCGCTATCCCCAACTCACGGAAGAAGAGCTACGCTTCTGCTGTCTCATAAAAATGAATCTGCCGCTGGCCATGCTGTCCGAAATCTACCACATAGCCAAGGGTAGTATCTCCCGCCGGAAAATGAGACTGAAAGAGAAAATGCACATTGAAAATATCAGTTTTGATGAGTTCATCGAGGCCTTTTAAGTACGATGTACATCAGAAAAACTATCAAACACTTAGTATTCAATGATTTATATATAGTCTGTGTACATCATTATTTGCTGACAGTTACGGGCAGACGCTCTATCTTTGCCACCGTAAATCTAACCCAAACATGTGCAAATTTATGAATGTAAAACAACTCTTTTGTTGGATGATGTATGGCTTATTGGTTTTCTTCACTGCGGGATGCAGTGGAGAAAACTCCGAAGATTTGCCAGACAACGTATCAGTCTATCAGAAATATCTGGTCGCTTTTTCCGACTCACAACCTACACTGGCCTATGCCCATTTTTCACGGGAAAAAGATACTCCCCTGAAAGATATCAGGCTGACAGGAGGCTCATCCGTCAAGGCAAACGGCAAGGAAATGGAATTCAACTCTTTGGACAGAAACGCCATTTTCGGTTATTCTTATTTCGTTTCACTCGGAAAAGACGAAACAGTGTCGTTTGTGTTCCAGCGTACCCAACAAAAAGAAACGCGCATGTGGGTCAACTATGCCTATAAAGAATGGATTAATCCCATACATATACCTTCCACACGCACCACGGTGACCAATCAGGAAATGATAAGATGGACGGGAGAAAAAATAGCGGCCAATGAAGAACTGGAGGCCACATTGGATAACCCCAACCGTCAGGAAGAATATACCGTATATTATGGAACCCTGAACAAAAGTCGTGACGGAGTTTCTTTCGATAAGGTGCCCAAAGGAAAATATATGCTGACGTTGAAACGAAGCGTAAAACTGGAAACCAAAGACAACGATACTCCAGCCAAAGGAGAAATCGTATTGGTCTTCTATGACAAGAAAGAAGTGACCGTTGAAGAACAAACTGAATAAAGAAAAAGGCAGCAGAATGAAAATCCTGCTACCCTTATAACCCTGGCTATATCCCTAATTCCACAGGTGTATGGACTCCTATGAAGAAAATCACAACTTCCCCCTCTGGAGTCTTTATCCTTTGATAATCTCTCTCTGGGATACACCTTCTCTAACCTTGACCCTTACTCTCTGGCGTCCGGGAAATTGTTTTCGATGGAAAACGAGCCCCATCCCGGGAAAAAACGCCCATTTTTTCATTCACTCTCTCGTTTGGGATAGGCTGGCGGTTTTAGGAACTGGGTCGGATTAACGTCCGGCCCAGTTTTTTATTCTACTCATGGCTTCCTGACAGTCTTCTCGGTTACCGAAAGCGGTCAGACGTAAAAAGCCTTCTCCGCTGGGTCCGAAACCTACTCCAGGAGTACCCACTACATTCACTTCGTGAAGCAACATATCGAAGAAGCTCCATGAATCCAGACCTTCCGGTGCTTTCACCCAGATGTAAGGTGCATTGACACCTCCATAGAGGGTAAATCCGGCACCCTGCAGACCCTCGCGCATCAGACGGGCATTCTCCATATAGTATTCAATGGTTTCCTTGATTTCTGCCTGACCTTCGGGGGTATAGATAGCCTCTGCACCACGTTGGGTAATGTAACTGGTACCGTTGAACTTCGTACACTGACGGCGGTTCCACAAATGGTTCAAAGCTACCTCTTCGCCTGAAGTCGTCATGGCCTTCACCTCTTCCGGTACCACGGTATAACCGCAACGTACACCGGTAAATCCGGCAGTCTTAGAGAAACTGCGGAATTCTACGGCACAAGAACGTGCTCCTTCAATCTCATAAATGGAATGAGGCACATCGGCTTCGTGGATGTAAGCTTCATATGCTGCATCATATAAAATCAGTGCCTTGTGCTCCAATGCGTATTCTACCCACTTCTGCAATTCGGCCTTCGTCAGTGTAGTTCCAGTCGGATTGTTCGGATAGCACAGGTAAATCATGTCTACCGGTTCTGTGGGAAGAGACGGCACAAAATGGTTTTCTGCCGTACAGGGTAAATAAGTCAAGTGGCTCCACTGGCCGTTTGCTTTCAGGTCACCAGCGCGTCCGGCCATGACATTGCTGTCGATATATACCGGATATACCGGGTCGGTCACGGCTACCTTGTTGCCTGTACCAAGAATGTCGCCGAAGTTACCCGTATCGCTTTTCGCTCCATCGCTCACAAAGACTTCCGTAGGACGCAGTTCGATACCTCTCGGCTGATAATCATGAGCCAGAATAGCCTGAATCAAGAAATCATATCCTTGTTCGGGACCGTATCCATGGAAAGTGTCTGCACTGGCCATTTCGTCTACTGCATGGTGCATGGCCTTGATGGCAGCAGGAGGAAGTGGACGAGTCACGTCGCCAATCCCCAGACGAATCAGTGCAGCCTCCGGATGGGCTGTTTTAAACGCATTTACTTTTTGGGCTACGCTCGAAAACAAATAATTTCCGGGCAATTTAATGAAGTTTTCGTTAACTTGTATCATGTGATGTTCTGTCTTACTCTTTTAATTCTATTGTTCCGTCAAATACTTTGACCGCAGGACCAGTCATATACAAATGGGCTCCCTCTCCTTTCCAGTCGACGGTCAGCTTGCCTCCGTCCATACAGATGGTAGCATGATCGCCGCATCTGCCCGTGAAAGCTGCTGCAACCGCAGTCGCACAAGCACCTGTGCCGCAGGCCTGCGTAATGCCGGAGCCTCTCTCCCACACCCGCATGCGGATGGTTTCATTATCCAATACCTGGGCAAACTCCACATTCACCCGGTCAGGAAACAGCGGATGATGCTCAAGCACCGGTCCTACTGTGGCCAAATCCACCTCTTCCATCTTCTCCACGAAGATGACCAGATGAGGATTTCCCATGGACACAGCAATTCCCTTCTGATAAGGATAAGACTCACCCAAATCCACCGGATGAATATCGGCCGGAATACCCATATCGACCCGTACGCTCTCCACTTTCCCCTCATTTACCTGCAGATGCAGTTCCTTGATACCGGAAAGCGTATCCAAAAGAATGTCGGTCTTTGTAGTCAGTCCGTATTCGTATAAATATTTTCCGATGCAGCGGCTGGCGTTTCCACACATCTTGGCTTCCGAACCGTCGGCATTGAATATGCGCATGCTGAAGTCAGCCTTGTCTGAAGCACCGATCAGCACCAGTCCGTCACTGCCTATCCCCGTATGAGGACGGCTCCACTCAATTGATTTTTCTTCAGGGTTCGTCAACGGGTATTTCATCGTATTCACATAGATGTAATCATTACCCAAACCATGCATCTTTGTAAATTCAATCTTCATAAAAATTTGTTTAGTTTTTATATCCTTCTTCGTGTACATCGGCCACCGCACGTCCGCTCGGCTCATTGACATTTGCGAAAGCTTTGTCCCATGCCAGTGCTTCAGCTGTAGAACAAGCGACACTCGGCACACTCGGTACACTCTTAGCCGCGCTGTCGCTCGGGAAGTGTTCCTCGAAAATAGAACGATAATAATATTCTTCCTTGTTGCGTGGAGGATTGATGGGGAAACGTTCAGCTGCATGAGCCATCTGTTCGTCGGATACCTCTTTGGAAGTAAATTCCTTCAGCGTATCAATCCAGCTGTATCCCACTCCGTCACTGAACTGTTCTTTCTGACGCCATGCCACGCTCTCAGGCAGCATGTCGGAAAAGGCCTCGCGCACAATCTTCTTCTCGATGGTCTTTCCCGGACACATCTTGGCTTTCGGGTTCAAACGCATCGCGATATCCAGGAACTCTTTATCCAAGAAAGGCACACGTCCTTCCACTCCCCAGGCAGCCAATGCCTTATTGGCCCGCAAACAGTCGTACAGATAAAGTTTTGACAACTTACGTACCGTTTCTTCATGGAAAGCACGTGCATCGGGAGCCTTGTGGAAGTAAAGATAACCGCCGAAAATTTCATCAGCACCTTCACCACTAAGCACCATCTTGATACCCATGCTCTTGATGACACGAGCCAGCAAATACATCGGAGTAGACGCACGGACGGTGGTCACATCGTAAGTTTCAATGTAATAAATCACATCACGAAGTGCATCCAGACCTTCCTGAATGGTATAATGAATCTCGTGGTGCACCGTACCGATAAAATCTGCCACCTCACGTGCCTTGGCCAAGTCGGGTGCTCCTTCCAGACCAATGGCAAAGGAATGAAGCTGGGGCCACCAAGCAGCCATCTGTCCGTCAGTTTCTACACGGCGGGCTGCATAACGCTTAGCAATGGCAGAAATAACAGAGCTGTCCAGACCACCTGAAAGCAATACGCCATAAGGCACATCACTCATCAGCTGTCCACGAACCGCCTTTTCCAGTCCTTCGCGCAGGGCGCTCACTGAAGCCGGTGCGTCGGCCACTGCCTCATAGCTGGTCCAGTCGCGCTTGTACCAACGTACCATCTTGCCTTCCTTGCTGGAATAATAATGTCCCGGCAGGAAAGGTTCATAGCGTTCGCAAAATCCCTCCAGCGCTTTCAGTTCGCTGGCACAATATACTTTTCCATCGCTGTCATAACCGATGTAAAGAGGAATTACTCCAATCGGGTCGCGGGCAATCAGGAATTCATCCTTCTCTGAATCGTAAAGAACAAAAGCAAAAATACCATTCAGTTCTTCCAAGAAGTTGATACCATGATTCCGGTAAAGCGCCAAAATCACTTCACAATCGCTACCGGTCTGAAACTCATACTTACCTGCATATTGTTTACGAATGTCGCGATGATTGTAAATCTCGCCATTGACAGCCAGTACGACCTTCTTGTCGGGTGAATACAATGGTTGTCCCCCACTCTCAGGGTCAACAATTGACAAACGTTCATGAGCCAAAATAGCTGACCCTCCGCAATAAATTCCACTCCAGTCTGGTCCGCGGTGACGAATCTTACGAGCCATCGCCAAGGCTTTTCCACGTAATTCTGGAGTTTGTTGTTTAATATTTAAAATAGCTGCAATGCCACACATAATCGTTCTATTTATATTTTGTATGAAAATCTATTATTTCCGGCTCAGATAGGCATCAATGTCGGCAGCTGCTTTACGTCCGCCTGCAATGCATTTTACTACCAGGCTGGCTCCCGTAGCAGCATCACCTGCCACAAACACATTCTCCGGGAACTCCGGCTGTACCGGACGAAGGAAGCCCATGGCCAACAATACCAACTCAGCTTTCAACACTTCTTTCTTACCAGTCGGCTTCATGACCGGACGTTCGCCTTCTGCACCTGGAATCCATTCAACCTCTTCTACTTCCACTCCACAAACTTTTCCATCCTTTTCCAGGAAACGATTGGAAGTCAAGCTCCAGCGGCGTACACAACCTTCTTCATGGCTGCTGCTGGTCTTCAGCACAATGGGCCACTGTGGCCAAGGAGTTTTTGGATTATAACCTACCGGTGGTTTCGGCATGATTTCAATCTGTGTCACGCTGAGTGCTCCCTGACGGTTGCTGGTACCGATACAGTCGCTACCGGTATCTCCACCGCCAATAACCAGCACGTTCTTTCCTTTGGCACTGATGCGTTCATCTTTCGGAATCTGCTGACCGGCCAGTACACGGTTCTGCTGTGCCAGCATCTCCATGGCAAAATGGATACCTTTCAGTTCACGGCCCGGGATGTTCAAATCACGTGCCTGCGGCGTACCCGTACAAACACAATATGCATCGAAACCTTCGGGCAGATGAGTGACATCAATATCGGTATTCACTTGGAAAGTAATTCCTTCTGCTTCCATTACCGCAATACGACGGTCTATGACCGACTTGCTGAGTTTGAAGTTCGGAATACCGAAACGCAACAGTCCGCCTACATATTCCAGCTTTTCAAAGACTGTGACCGTATATCCTTTCTGATTCAACTGGTTGGCTGCAGCCAGTCCGGCAGGACCGGAACCGATGACGGCTACCGATTTCCCATTCCGTTTATACTGACGAGGCTGTACGTAGCCTTCACGGAAGGCAGCTTCAATCACTGCCGCCTCATCCTCACGGATAGTGACCGGCGCATCCATACTCAGTTTCAATACACAACTTTTTTCGCACAATGCCGGACAAATACGTCCGGTGAACTCCGGAAAGTCATTGGTTTCGGAGAGTATTTCATAAGCTTCTTTCCATTTTCCCTTATAAATGGCATCCTGGAACTCAGGAGGACGATTGCTAATCGGGCATGCCCAATGGCAAAAAGGTACCCCGCAGTCCATACAACGTGATGCCTGAAGCTTGCGCTCACTTGTGTTCAACGTCTGTTCCACTTCACTGAAGTCTCTGATACGGTCGTGTATCGGACGATATCCGGCTTCTTGTCTGGGAACGGTCAGAAATGCTTTTGGATTTCCCATATATTTAGTTTTTTACTATTCAACAATTAATTAATAATCACGCTGTACTTCTGCAATTTTCTGCTGCAATTTCCGCATCTGTTCTTCAGCCAGAACTTTCTTGTACTCAATCGGAGTTACCTGTATGAATTCTTCCACATAGTGTCCCCAGTTATCGAGCATCGTACGAGCCAGCTGAGAACCTGTGTACAAGTAGTGCTGACGAACCAGCTCATGCAGTTCCTTGCGGGCAGTAGCATCTTCCAGCAAAGAAAGTTCTACCATCTCCATGTTGCAGAAATAATCGAAGTTGCGGTCTTTATCCCATACGTAAGCCACACCGCCACTCATACCTGCGGCAAAGTTACGTCCGGTCTTACCCAAGACTACCACACGTCCACCGGTCATGTATTCACAGCAGTGGTCGCCCACTCCTTCTACTACGGCAATAGCTCCGGAATTACGTACAGCAAAACGTTCGCCCACGCATCCGTTGATGTATACCTCACCGCTGGTGGCACCATACAACAGGGTATTACCTGCAATCACATTGTTTTCTGCCAGGAAGTTACTTCTTACAGGAGGCTGTACGGAAATGTGTCCGCCGCTCAGGCCCTTGCCCAAATAGTCATTGGCTTCACCTTCCAGCTTGAAGCTGACGCCGTGTGGCAGGAAGGCACCGAAACTTTGTCCGGCCGAACCTTTGAACTTCACCTGAATGGTCTGTGCCGGCAAACCTGCCTGACCATATTTTGTAGCTACTGCTCCCGACAACATCGCACCTACCGAACGGTCTGTATTGGATATGGCATATTCCAATGATACTTCCTTACGGTTTTCCAATGCTTCACGTGCGGCAGCCAGCATGCTGACATCCTTCACATTTTCAATCTCATGACGCTGTTCGGTCACATTATGCAAAGCAGCTCCGTTGTCAACCTTATGCAACAGTTTGCTGAAATCAAGCAACGAAGCTTTTTCGTTGGTAGTCGGGCGTATTTCAATCAAGTCTGTACGACCTACGATATCTTCCAGACGAGAGAATCCCATTTCTGCCAGATACTCACGAACCTCCTGAGCCAGGAAGCGGAAGAAATTGACTACATAACGATAGTGACCACGGAAATGTGCCCGCAGTTGCGGATCCTGTGTAGCGACTCCCACCGGACAAGTATTGGCATGACACTTACGCATCATCACACAACCCAATACAATCAGTACGGAAGTTCCGAATCCAAACTCTTCTGCACCCAGCAAAGCCATGCTGATGATGTCACGTCCGGTCTTCAACTGACCATCGGTCTGCAAACGTACCTGACCGCGAAGGCCATTCAGTACCAACGTCTGCTGTGTCTCGCTCAATCCGATTTCCGGAGAGATACCTGCATAACGCATGGAAGAGGCAGGAGAAGCTCCTGTACCACCTTCTGCTCCAGAAATGACAATCAAATCGGCCTTGGCTTTTGCCACACCGGCCGCAATGGTACCGATACCACTTTCAGCCACCAGCTTCACACTGATTTTAGCCTTCGGATTAACATTCTTCAAATCGAAGATCAGCTGTGCCAAGTCTTCAATTGAATAGATATCGTGATGAGGTGGAGGTGAAATCAAGGAGATACCCGGAATTGAATGACGGGTCTTGGCAATCACTTCGTTGACCTTGAAGCCCGGCAGCTGTCCACCTTCACCCGGCTTGGCACCCTGAGCCACCTTAATCTGAATTTCTTGGGCATTTACCAAGTATTCAGTCGTGACACCGAAACGTCCGGAAGCCACCTGTTTGGTCTTGCTGCACAAAGAGATGCCGTCGTAAGTTTCATGGAAACGATCGGAATCCTCACCTCCTTCACCCGTATTACTACGTGTGTTGAGCTTGTTCATGGCCAAAGCCATGGCTTCGTGTGCTTCCTTGCTGATAGAACCGAATGACATGGCTCCTGCCACAAAATGTTTCACGATTTCTTCCACCGGCTCTACATCGTCCAATGGAATCGGGTTACGACGGAAAGTGAAGAAGTCGCGCAAGAAAATCGGACTTTCCTTCTCGTCTACCCGACGAGTATATTCTTTAAATTTGGCATAGCTACCTAAGCGAGTAGCCAGTTGCAAGGCACTGATAGTTTCCGGATTCCAAGCATGTTTTTCTCCATCCTTACGATAAGAGAACTGGCCGATATAAGGCAGCAAATCGCTCACCTCTTCTTCTTCAAAGCCAGCATCATGGAATGCCTTGTAATCTTTGGCAATGCTTTCCAGTCCCACACCACCAATAGAAGAAGAAGGAGTACCGAAATAAGTAGAAAGGATTTCACTACCCAAACCCACAGCCTCAAAAATCTTGGCTCCACGGTAAGAACGTATCGTACTGATACCCATCTTACTCATTACTTTATAAAGTCCCTTGCAAACAGCCTTAATATAATTCTTTTCTGCAGTCTCATAGTTCAACTGTACGTCGCCCTTCTTCACCATGTCGTCCAAGATGGCAAATACCATATACGGATTGATGGCGCTGGCTCCATATCCCAACAGCAGAGCAGCATGCATCACTTCACGAATTTCACCGCTTTCTACAATCAACGCAGTCTGTACGCGCTTCTGTACAGAAATCAGGTGATGGTGTACGGCACTAACTGCCAGCAAAGAAGGAATAGCCGCATGTGTCTTGTCAATTTCCCGATCAGAAAGAATCACGTAATTTACGCCTTCGTCTACAGCTGCTTCCGCCTTCTTGCACAATTCGTTCAACGCTTCACGCAAGCCTTCAGCTCCCTTGGCGGCATCAAACAACA
This sequence comes from Bacteroides mediterraneensis, assembly GCF_016900355.1. Taxonomy (GTDB): domain Bacteria; phylum Bacteroidota; class Bacteroidia; order Bacteroidales; family Bacteroidaceae; genus Phocaeicola. Next base: position 14,588 of record NZ_JACJKA010000028.1, read on the forward strand.
TCGGAAGTTTTACAGTCTTGAAACCTTTGTAGCGGATATTACACAAGATATCCAACTGTGTATTGTTCAAGATAGGATGCGGCAGACGCACCATCTTACAATGTGATTCGCTCGGCAACAGAATGTTCGTACCCACCGCACCGATATATTCCGTCAATGACATTACCAACTCTTCACGAATCGGGTCGATAGGCGGATTGGTTACCTGTGCAAACTGCTGGCGGAAATAGTTGAACAACACCTGAGGCTTATCTGACAAGACTGCCAACGGAGTATCATTACCCATGGAAGCAGTCGGTTCTGCTCCGTTGATACACATCGGAGTCAATGTACGTTCGATATCTTCACGCGTAAAACCGAAAGCCCGCAAACGACGCTCGTAGTCTGGCACGGAATTGGAAATCTTACGGCCACTACGCAGCGTATCCAGCTCGATACGGTTAGTAGAAAGCCACTGACGATAAGGTTTGGCTGCTGCCAACTGGTCTTTCAACTCGCCATCGTAATAGATACGTCCTTCCTGAGTATCGACCAACAAAATCTTACCCGGCTGAAGGCGACCTTTCTCCTTGATAGCCTCCGGTTCAAAATTGATGACACCAGCCTCACTGGCTACCACCATCATGTCATTTTTCGTAATCAGGTAACGTGCCGGACGCAATCCGTTACGATCCAGCATACCTCCGGCATAACGTCCGTCGCTGAACAGCAAAGCAGCCGGACCATCCCAAGGTTCCATCAAAATAGAATGGTATTCATAGAAAGCCTTCAAATCTTCACTAATCGGATTCTTGTCATTGAAAGATTCCGGTACCAGCATTGCCATGGCATGGGGCAAGCTCAAACCAGACATGACGAAAAATTCCAACACATTGTCGAGTGAAGCACTATCACTCATTCCCGGCTGGATAATCGGACCAATCTTTTTCACATCGCCCAGCAAAGGAGTGGAGAGCACACTTTCACGTGCTTCCATCCATCCGCGGTTTCCACGAATGGTATTGATTTCTCCGTTGTGTGCCAGCAAACGGAACGGCTGCGCCAAACTCCAAGTAGGAAATGTATTCGTACTAAAACGAGAATGCACAATGGCCAGTCCACTGGTAAAGTATGGTTGAGTGAGGTCCTGGAAATATTCACGCACCTGCACGGAAGACAACATACCTTTATATATAATGCTCTTGCTGGACAAAGAAACAATATAAAAATCTTTATGATGTACACGACGTTCAATCTTCTTGCGTACGATATATAAGGTACGTTCGAAGTTCTCCAAATCGGTGGCTCCGGTGATAAACACTTGTTTGATGTCCGGTTCTGTTTCCTGCGCACTCTTTCCCAAAATGGATGAGTTCACCGGTACAGAACGCAAATGCATCAATGACAGGCCTTCACGTTCCACCTCTTCTATCATGATACTTAAAATAGACTCTTGTTCTTTCAAATCTTTTGGAAGGAACACCAAACCCGTACCATATTTACCTTTTTCAGGAACTGGAATTCCTTGCAGCAGAATGAACTCGTGCGGAATCTGCAACAGAATACCCGCACCATCGCCCGTCTTGTTATCTGCTCCTTCCGCGCCACGGTGTTTCATATTTTCCAACACCTTCAGGGCAGCATCCACCAAATCATGCGATTTATTACCGTGAATGTCTACAATCATTCCTACACCACAAGCATCATGCTCGTACTCCGGATGATAAAGGCCGGAAGAAGCCGGACGACTTTCCGCAACTTCTGCTTTTTCTTCTTTCTTCATAAAATCTCCTGCTATCCTCATTTTGTCTTTCTTATTTAGCACCTAATTCACTATTTTTCATTCTATTTGTCCACAAAAATAAGAATATTACTTCCGATATGACACTTTCAGACAAATTTTCATAGCAATATTTTCCTTACTATATAGAGCACCTTTCAATTTATAGAAATAAACCTATAAAAAACATCAATATAAAACCGAATTTAATTGTTTTTATTACAATTATAAAATCAGGTGAGAATAAATCTATTTTTTCATCTACATGCATTTAGGGTTTTAAGAATTGTCTGTTATTTTGTAAAAGGAAAATTTTTCAATAATAGGAACCCAATAATAAATGGAAACATTAAAACATGAATGTGGCGTAGCCCTTATACGGCTTTTGAAGCCACTGGAATATTATCAGGAAAAATATGGCACGTGGATGTATGGCTTGAACAAGCTGTACTTATTGATGGAGAAACAACATAACAGAGGACAAGAAGCAGCGGGATTAGCCTGCGTAAAACTACAAGCCAACCCGGGCGAAGAATACATGTTCCGTGAACGAGGATTAGGGGCCGGAGCTATTACTGAAATTTTCAACAATGTACATCAGCAATACAAGGATCTGACAGAAGAGCAACTGCACGATGCGGAATTTGCCAAAAAATGTCTGCCTTTTGCAGGTGAACTTTACATGGGGCACCTCCGCTACTCTACCACAGGCAAAAGCGGAATCTCTTACGTACACCCCTTCTTACGCCGCAACAACTGGCGGGCCAAAAACTTGGCATTATGCGGGAACTTCAATCTGACCAATGTTGATGAAATCTTTGCTGAAATTACTGAAGCCGGACAACATCCGCGGAAATATGCCGACACCTATATTATGTTGGAACAGGTGGGTCACCGTCTGGACAGGGAGGTAGAACGCCTCTACAACCAATGCAAGGAAGAAGGACTGAAAGGCATGGACATCACTCATGTCATCGAAGACCGGATTGACCTGACCAACGTGCTGAAAACATCTTCCCCCAAATGGGACGGTGGATATGTAATCTGTGGAATGACGGGAAGCGGTGAAGCCTTCGCTGTACGCGACCCATGGGGCATCCGTCCGGCATTCTGGTATCAGGACGATGAAATCATGGTATTGGCATCAGAACGCCCGGTTATCCAAACCGTGTTGAATATTTCAGCAGAAAGCATTCATGAACTGATGCCGGGACAAGCCCTCCTGGTAAACAAAAAAGGACAACTCCGCCTAGCACAAATCAACAAACCGGCTGTGGTGAGACCCTGCTCATTCGAAAGAATTTATTTCAGCCGCGGAAGTGATATAGATATCTACCGCGAACGAAAGAAATTAGGAGAAATGCTGACAGAGCCCATTCTTTCGGCTGTAGGACACGACATCGCACATACCGTCGTTTCTTTCATCCCCAATACGGCAGAAGTAGCCTTCTACGGTATGTTGCAAGGACTCGACAATTACCTGAACAAACAAAAAATCAAAGAAATAGAGGCTCTTGGACACAAGCCAGACCATCAGGAACTGGAAAAAATCCTGTCACAGCGTATCCGCAGTGAAAAAGTAGCCATCAAAGATATCAAACTGAGAACCTTCATCGCAGAAGGCAACACAAGAAATGATTTGGCCGCACATGTGTACGACATTACTTATGGCAGCTTAGTTCCCAAGGAAGACAACTTGGTCATCATTGATGACAGTATCGTACGCGGTACAACCTTGAAACAAAGTATCATCAGCATTCTTGACCGTCTGGAACCAAAGAAAATTGTCATTGTTTCTTCGTCACCTCAGGTTCGCTATCCGGACTACTATGGTATCGACATGGCCAGCATGGAACAATTCATCGCCTTCAAGGCAGCCATCGCCTTGCTGGAAGAGCGCGACATGCAACACGTCATTGAGTATGCCTACAGAAAATCAAAAGAACAGTTGGCTTTGCCGAAGGAAAAGATGCGCAACTACGTAAAAGAAATTTATGCACCTTTCACCGACGAAGAAATCGCCGAAAAGATTGCCGACCTGCTGACTCCTGCAGGGACACGGGCAAAAGTTCAAATTGTATACCAGACCTTGGATGGCTTGCACGAAGCTTGTCCGGATCACCCGGGAGACTGGTACTTCAGCGGAGACTATCCTACTCCAGGAGGAACCAAGCAAGTAAACAAAGCCTTCATCAACTGGGTAGAAGAGAACTACCAGTTTTGACAAACAGACAATATAGTCCTATCAAATACTCCTTAAAAGCATCTTTGTTTTTCAATCCGGAAAGCAAGGATGCTTTTAAGTTTATCCCCTTTTTCTCTACCAATGGCAGACAAAAAAAGACTCAAAAAATCTTTTTAAAGAGATGAATTTTTGACAACTCCAGTTTGCAATATTATGAAGTATTCGTATCTTTGCAGCGTAGAAAAAGAATTCATGGAAGCATTTTACAGAACACATAGCTATTTGGTAGAACATACCAATGCCCCTGTACGTCGTGACCTGATGGACGAGATTGACTGGAACGACCGATTGATTGGCATTAAAGGTACAAGAGGAGTAGGAAAAACCACCTTTCTTTTACAATATGCAAAAGAAAAATTCGGGACAGACCGTTCATGCCTGTTTGTCAACATGAATAATTTCTACTTTTCAGAATACAGTCTGGTGGATTTTGCAGGAGAATTCGTCAAACGAGGCGGAAAAGTACTGCTCATCGACCAAGTGTTCAAACTTCCTAACTGGAGCCATGACCTCCGCACATGTTACGAAAAGTATCCGCAACTTAAAATCGTATTTACCGGTTCATCCGTCATGCGACTGAAAGACGAAAACCCGGAACTGAACGGCATCGTCAAATCGTATAACTTGCGAGGATTCTCTTTCCGTGAATTTCTGAATCTACAAACAGGAAATCATTTTTCGTCTTATACCCTCAATGAAATCCTGCAAAACCATGAGCACATCGTAAAAACGATTCTGCCTCACATCAACCCGCTGAATTATTTTCAAGACTACATTCATCATGGTTTCTACCCCTTCTTCCTGGAAAAAAGAAACTTTTCGGAAAACCTGCTGAAAACCATGAATATGATGATTGAAGTAGACATTCTTCTCATCAAACAAATTGAACTGAAATATCTGTCTAAAATCAAAAAATTACTATATTTGCTCGCCGTAGACGGACCGGTTGCACCGAATGTCAGCCAGCTGGCCAGTGAGATACAAACCTCACGTGCTACGGTCATGAACTACATTAAATACCTGGCAGATTCGCGACTGATCAACATGGTTTATCCCAAGGGCGAAAGCTTCCCGAAAAAGCCCGCCAAAATCATGATGCACAACACGAATCTGATGTATAGTATCTATCCGGTAAAGGTGGAAGAGCAAGATGTTCTCGAAACTTTTTTTGTCAATACATTATGGAAAGACCATAAGGTAAATAAAGGAGAAAAGGGCACCTCTTTCATTGTAGACGATACCCTTCATTTCCGGATATGTGGAGAAGGCAGTAAATACAGAAGCAATCCGAATATTTACTATGCCATGCACAAAATGGAAATAGGACACGGCGACCAAATACCTTTATGGCTGTTTGGCTTTTTATACTGATAACAACATAACTGTATTACTCAATATTTAATTAGTAATTATATGACTAAACAAAAAAAATTCATCACTTGTGATGGTAACGAAGCTGCTGCTCACATTTCGTACATGTTTACGGAAGTAGCTGCTATCTACCCTATCACTCCGTCATCTACCATGGCTGAGCATGTAGATGAATGGGCTGCCGCAGGTCGTAAAAACATCTTCGGCGAAACTGTATTGGTTCAGGAAATGCAATCTGAAGGTGGTGCTGCCGGTGCAGTACACGGTTCTCTTCAGGCTGGTGCATTGACAACTACTTATACCGCTTCTCAGGGTCTTCTGTTGATGATCCCTAATATGTACAAAATCGCAGGTGAATTCTTGCCTTGCGTATTCCATGTTTCAGCACGTACACTGGCTTCTCACGCACTGTGTATCTTCGGTGACCATCAGGATGTGATGTCTTGCCGTCAGACTGGTTTCGCTATGTTGTGCGAAGGCTCTGTACAGGAAGTCATGGATTTGGCTGGAGTAGCTCACTTGTCTACAATTAAATCTCGTGTTCCGTTCGTAAACTTCTTCGACGGTTTCCGTACTTCTCACGAAATCCAGAAGATTGAAAAACTGGACAACGAAGACTTGGCTCCGCTTATCGATCAGAAAGCTTTGGCTGAATTCCGTAACCGTGCTTTGTCTCCAAACAAACCGGTAGCTCGCGGTATGGCTGAAAACCCGGATCACTTCTTCCAGCACAGAGAAGCTGGCAACCCGTTCTATGATGCAGTTCCTGCTATCGTAGAAGAATATATGAACGAAATCAACAAGATCACAGGACGTAACTACGGTCTGTTCGACTACTATGGTGCAGAAGATGCAGAAAACATCATCATCGCCATGGGTTCTGTAACAGAAGCTACTCGTGAAGCTATCGACTACCTGACAGCTCAGGGCAAGAAAGTAGGTTTGGTAGCAGTTCACTTGTTCCGTCCGTTCTCTGCTAAGCACTTCCTGGCTAAGATTCCTAAGACTGTAAAACGTATTGCAGTTCTTGACCGTACTAAAGAACCGGGTGCAAACGGCGAACCGTTGTATCTGGATGTAAAAGACGTATTCTACGGACAGGAAAACGCTCCGTTGATCGTAGGTGGACGTTACGGTCTGGGTTCAAAGGATACTACTCCGGCTCAGATTCTGTCAGTATACGAAAACCTGGAACTCCCGATGCCGAAAGATCACTTCACTATCGGTATTGTGGATGACGTTACTTTCACTTCTCTGCCTCAGAAAGAAGAAATCGCTCTCGGTGCAGAAGGTGTATTCGAAGCTAAGTTCTATGGTTTGGGTGCTGATGGTACAGTAGGTGCTAACAAGAACTCTGTAAAAATCATCGGTGACAACACAGATAAATACTGCCAGGCTTACTTCTCTTACGACTCTAAGAAATCTGGTGGTTTCACTTGCTCTCACCTGCGTTTCGGTAATCACCCGATTCACTCTACTTACCTGGTAACTACTCCGAACTTCGTAGCTTGCCACGTTCAGGCTTACCTGCACATGTACGATGTAACTCGTGGTCTGCGCAAGAACGGTACTTTCCTGTTGAACACTATCTGGGAAGGTGAAGAACTGGCTAAGAACCTGCCGAACAAGGTGAAGAAATATTTCGCAGAAAACAACATCACTGTTTACTATATCAACGCTACTCAGATTGCTCAGGAAATTGGTTTGGGCAACCGTACCAACACCATCCTGCAGTCTGCATTCTTCCGTATCACAGGCGTTATTCCTGTAGACTTGGCAGTTGAACAGATGAAGAAGTTCATCGTGAAGTCTTACGGTAAGAAGGGTGAAGACGTTGTCAATAAGAACTACGCTGCCGTTGACCGTGGTGGTGAATACAAACAGTTGACTGTAGACCCGGCTTGGGCTAATTTGGAAGTAGAACCTGCTGCTGCTAACAACGATCCTGCATTCATCAACGAAGTAGTTCGTCCGATCAACGCTCAGGATGGTGACTTGCTGCCGGTATCTGCATTCAAGGGTATCGAAGACGGTACTTGGCATCAGGGAACAGCTAAATACGAAAAACGTGGTGTAGCTGCATTCGTTCCGGAATGGAATCCTGAAAACTGTATCCAGTGTAACAAGTGTGCGTATGTTTGTCCTCACGCTGCTATCCGTCCGTTCGTACTCAACGCAGAAGAACAGAAGGGTGCAAACTTCCCGATGCTGAAGGCTGTCGGCAAACAGTTCGACGGTATGACCTTCCGCGTACAGGTAGACGTTCTCGACTGTCTGGGTTGTGGTAACTGTGCTGATGTATGTCCGGGTAACCCGAAGAAGGGTGGCAAGGCTCTGACAATGAAACACCTGGAAAGTCAGTTGCCTGAAGCTGCTAACTGGACTTACTGCTCAGAAAATGTGAAGTCTAAACAGCACTTGGTTGACATCAAGGCTAACGTGAAGAACTCTCAGTTCGCTACTCCGTTGTTTGAGTTCTCTGGAGCTTGCTCTGGTTGTGGTGAAACTCCGTACGTAAAACTGATTTCTCAGTTGTTCGGTGACCGTGAAATGGTAGCCAACGCTACTGGATGTTCTTCTATCTACTCTGGTTCTGTTCCTTCAACTCCGTACACTACCAACGAAAAAGGTCAGGGTCCTGCTTGGGCTAACTCATTGTTCGAAGACTTCTGCGAATTCGGTTTGGGTATGGAATTGGCTAACAAGAAGCTGCGTAACCGCATCGAAGACGCTATGAAGGCTGCTATCGCTGCTGAAGGTACTCCGGCTGAATACAAGGAAGCATTCCAGGAATGGATTGACGGACGCAACGATGCAGAAAAGAGCAAAGCTGCTGCTGAAAAGATCATCCCGATGGTAGAAGCTGCAAAAGACAAATGTGGCTACTGCGCTACTATCGCTGAATTCAAAGACTACCTGATCAAACGTTCACAGTGGATCATTGGTGGTGATGGTGCTTCTTACGATATCGGTTACGGAGGTTTGGATCACGTCATCGCTTCTGGCGAAGATGTAAACATCCTCGTACTGGATACAGAAGTTTACTCTAACACTGGTGGTCAGTCTTCTAAGGCTACTCCGCTGGGTGCTATTGCTAAATTTGCGGCTTCTGGTAAGCGTGTACGTAAGAAAGACCTGGGTCTGATTGCAACTACTTACGGTTACGTATACGTAGCTCAGATTGCAATGGGTGCTGACCAGGCTCAGACTTTGAAAGCTATCCGCGAAGCTGAAGCATATCCTGGACCGTCATTGGTTATCGCATACGCTCCATGTATCAACCACGGTTTGAAAGCTGGTATGGGTAAATCTCAGGCTGAAGAGGCTAAGGCTGTAGAATGTGGTTACTGGCACTTGTGGCGTTTCAACCCGGCATTGGAAGACGAAGGTAAGAATCCGTTCTCACTCGACTCTAAAGAACCGGCTTGGGATAAGTTCCAGGATTACCTGAAAGGTGAAGTTCGTTTTGCATCTGTAATGAAACAGTATCCGACCGAAGCTGCTGACTTGTTCAACGCTTGCGAAAAGATGGCTAAGAAACGTTACGATTCATACAAACGTATGGCTGCAATGGACTGGAGCGACGAAAAAGCTGAATAATCTTATTTAGCCCTCATCATAGAAACGGCTGCCTGCATAAGGTGGCCGTTTTTTTATGACAAATGCCCGCTTTTCACTAAGTTTGCAACAATTCTAATATAAAATGACCTTTTTAATATGAAGTATTTAATTGTCTCAGATATCCATGGATGCCTGCCTGCTTTGGAACAGGTACTGCAATTCTACCACCAACATCACTACGATATGCTGCTCATCTTGGGAGATATATTGAACTATGGGCCCCGCAACGGACTCCCAGAAGGGCTGAATCCCAAAGGCATTGCTGAAAGACTCAACGAAATGGCTGTACAAATCGTAGCCATACGTGGCAACTGCGATTCTGAAGTCGACCAGATGCTGTTGAACTTTCCTATCTTGTCAGACTATACACTTATAGTAGACGAAGGAAAGAAACTGTTCCTTACCCATGGCCATGTCTATCATGAAGAAAAACGACCCTGCAATGGATATGACGCTTTTTTCTACGGACATACCCATCTGTGGAAATTGGAAAAAACAGAGAAAGGCATCATTTGCAACACCGGCTCCATCACTTTCCCCAAAGGTGGAAACCCTCCTACCTTTGCCAGCTATGAACAAGGAAAAATTACCCTCTACCAGCTGAACGGAGGAAAATTAAAAGAACTCTCCCTCTGAAAAGACATGAAAAAGACTGCCCCCCACGTAACCCGTCACAGACAAACACACGATTACGCTGGCAAGGCAGTCTCTATTTTATAGCAACAGATAATGATTTTTACAATTCAGAGAAAGGCTTCTGACCTCCTCCTAACGGGAAAGAAATGCCCAGGAAAGCATTCACAGCACGAGAATTGCTACCAAAGAACATATAATCAGTTCCCACAAACAACGAACCCAGTTTCACAGCCAAACCAAATGATTTACCTCCCGCCTGAATTGGAGAATAACTGATGGCCGCATTCAACCAGTTCTTAGGACGAACCGTAGCCAGGAACGTCAATTCATTCAATGTTTTCGGCTGAGCAAAACGGGTGGTATACATTGCCCCTACACTCACTTTATTATTCAACAACCCATATTCTCCTGCCAACAGCAAGGTGGAATACAAGCGAGTTTTCGTCTTTACCTTGTCGGGAGAACCTTCTTTAAAGTCAAACCGTTCGAATGACAAGAAATCGCCTCCAATATAGCGGTCATAGTTTGTAGCATCAATCGTCACATCATCTCCTCCTGTCACCGTAGCGACGGTGGTTTCACTTTCCTTCCATTTCAAGAATCCCAAATCGAGGATAGAAGCCGATACAGTCAGGTTATCCCAAACCTTATAACTTGCACCCAAATCGATACCGAATCCGGAACCTGCAATACCTAAATCTCCCCCGTCAAAATCAAAATCATCAATCCTTCCGTCACGGTCAAATGTCATGCCTCCCCCTTTCAAGGTCGTAATCACATTGCCGTCTGCCGCATAATCATAATGAGTCCCATACCAATTCTCAGGCTCCAACTCTCCACGCGATGTGGATCCGTAACGATTCAATTCAGGAACCTCCATATTCACGTTGAACTTGTTCACATTCATTTCGGCGCGGGCCAATCCCAGCAAAATCTTTACACGTGCACCTACAGTCAGTTTTTCTGTAATCCGTCGGGAATATCCTAAACCTACTTCGGCATACATCTTCATATTCAACGTCTGATTAGACATATTGTAACTCTGACTGGTACCTGCAATATCTTCCAGTGAAAAACCGTTCATGGTACGCATCATGGAAAACATATCCTTTGCCAATGCTACGCCAAAATCTGCACGCAAACCGGCATTGACACTCCAGAAACCCTTTCCGCTATACCAGCCAAAAGATAAAATATCTGTATTCAGATTGATATTAAACCGGTTGTCATCTTTCAGACGATCAAACAATTGCCCATTTGAATAAAGTTCACTCCCAGAGCCTACCAGATCAATGATATCACTCATACCCAACACATTGGAAGAGGCAGACATATTGAACGAACCCAGCACAGGGATATTAAAATAACCTTTTGTCGGTTGCAATCCCGGATTCAACTGTAAACGTGCACTTGTCCCTTCCATAAAATAGGAGGAACGCAGATACTGAGCCTGTAACGTTCCTCCCCATACCAGCATGCCCCCCAACAGAAGCAAGCCTTTACATCCTAAGTTTTTCATACCCTCTATGATTAAAATATAATACAAAAATAAAAATATTCATCATAGAGAAGAAAGCGGAAAGTGCACTCTTGCAACCAAACGACAGATATGTACCACCAAGCGCTTGTTTTTTGCAACTAAATAGTCAAAAACTGTTTACTAAAGTTGGCAAAAGCGTTCCATCATCTCTTTCCGGTATTTTTTAGAGACCTGCAATTCATCCACTTCATTAAAAGGAGGATACATCACACATTTCCCTCCTTGCACCATCAGCAAATAATTCATGTTAATGATATAAGACTGATGAATCTGTACAAAAGCGGCGTCATAAGCACACAAATTTTCGGCTCTCGTGTTCCGTTTCAAAGGAATAAACGAACCGTTGGTCAAAGCCACTTCCCAAATTTTCCGGTCGGACACATACCGGAAATAACCAATCTCCGATACACGCAATATCCGTAAATCTCCCATCGGAGTAACCACCATAAAAGATTTTTCTCCCTCATGCCCATTAGTCACCAAGAAATTCGTAGGGTTCTTCATGCCATCCGCTTCCCGCAGACGTCCTAAAGCCTTCGACAACTCCTCTGAGTCGACAGGCTTCAACAGAAAATCAAAGGCATAACTTCTCAATGCATCTATCAGGTATTTATTGTAGGCCGTGTAAAAAATAATATGCATGTCCCAGTTTTGAATCTCACGTACCTTGATAGCCACATCCATTCCCAACATGTCGGGAAGTTCCACATCCAAGAACAAGAGCTCCGGATGTTCTTTTTCAATCAAGCGAATGCCCGATTTACCATTATGGGCTACCCCATCCACGGATATCCACGGATACTTTTTTAACTCAAAACAAAGATTATCAATAGCCGCTTCCTCGTCATCTACAATAACCGCTTTCATTCTATCATTCATGTTTCTTCGTTTTCTTTAGTTGATAAGAATAATTCAAAGGAACCACAAACCGGACTTCACATCCCATTTCCTTCTCCTCTCCCATTTCCACGTTATTAATCCTCACCGCAATAGGACGTGAATTATACATATTCAGCAACTGAATAGTTTGAGTAATCACCTTCATACCGGTACCTGTACCATGGTTCACACTCCCTTGCCGGTAGCCTCCTCCATTGTCACAAACAGTAATCTCAGCCTGGTTATCCTCTGTCCGACGTACCTTTATCTGCAACAGTCGTTTTCCTTCCTTTAACCTCAGGCCATGCTTGATGGCATTCTCTACTGGTATCTGCAACAGCATGGAAGGTACTTTCACAGCTTGCAGGTCTATCTGTTCATCCACCTCCAGCTGATAATGAAAATCGTCTCCCAATGAATCCTTCTCCAGATTCACATACGTATCCACGAACTCCAGCTCATCTGCCAGCGACACCGCCAAACAATCCGTCAGTTCCAGGTTACGACGTATCAGCTTTGTCAATCCAATCAGATTTTTACTTTCTTCTTTTCCCTTATGCAAATTCATTTCCCGATTCAAGACATTAAATACAAAATGCGGAGAAATCCGGTTACGCACATTCTCCAGACGCAACGAAGTAATGGCATTCTGCATACGCCATTGCTCCTTCTCGCGCAGACGCTTCCGATATAAAATTATGAGAAAGACTACAGCTATCAGCAAAAAGCAACCACCCACAATGACATACATCCACTGGTGCAACTGAAGTACCTGATTTTCTTTCTCACGGATAAAAATCTCCTTTTTCATCAGTGTACTGTCTTGCGCATACTTCAGTTCAATTTCTGCTGCCCGCATTTTCACTCTCTCATTCCGTATGGAGTCGTCCATACGATGGTTTTCTTGCAGATAATGATAGGCCTGCTTGTAGTCTCCCACCTTCTCGTAATACCGTTGCAGGTAACGATTACGCACATGAATCATATTGGGCTCCACCTGATCGTATTTCCGGGCATTTTTCAATCTTTCCCTGGCCAACGGCACATTTCCCTGTTTCAGCGCCAACTCCATCAGCTGTGTGTCAATGCAATACAAAGCCGTTGAATGCTGGATGGAGTCAAAGAACCGACGACATTTCTGCAAGTAATAAGAAGCTGAATCCAACTGGTTCAGCAGTAGGAATATCTCTCCCAAGTTAATCATGGTCAGATTCCGTTCAAAATTCATATCCGGATATTGATTGACCACCTTTAACGACCGACGAAAATAAGTTAAAGCAGTCTTATAATCCTGCCGGTAATAATACGAGTTACCTCGGTTGTTCAGGTAAATATGCTTCTCAAAAGGATGCATCTTGTCATAATACCGCGAAGCTAAATTATAATAATAATCACATGCTGCAAAATCACGTAATTCCATATTCACCTGCGCCAACCCATAATAAGCCGGAAATCGCTTTTCATCAGGCATATCCAGCGAATCTGCAATAGACAATGAACGGTTATACCACAAAGCCCCTAAATCATAACGGCCCTGTTTCACGTACACATCGGCCAGATTCAGACAAATGTCAGGCAAAGATCCCTTACTACCTCCTCGCGTAGCATATTCAAAAGATTTCAAATAGCATTGACAAGCAGAATCTGCCAGCGATTTACGCACATAAATGTTTCCTCTTGCATTATAAGCCATCGCATACAACTGAGCTATTTCCGGACTTCCGGCATGCGCGTCACAAAAGGCACTGATTCTATTTATAAAATAAGAGGCAGAATCCAATCTGAACGACAGGAAACAACTTCTTACTTTCAAAAACATCAACCGATAATACATCAGACTATCTTTGACAGACGGCATAATCTGGTCGACCATCCGACTGACATGTTCCGGAGAATCAGCAGAAATTCTTTCCATCTGCTGGTAGAACCTTTCGAAATAATCCACCGTATTTTTATGGTCCTTTCCCCCACACCCCATCATCAACAACAAGAAAAAAAGACCAATTCCTATTCCTCCTTTATAACAATTCTTCATAAAAAACTCGTTTCCTTTATCTATATAACAAAAATATAAAAAAATATTTCAATAAACAAAAAAGATTCCATTCTTTCTTACAAGATCCAAACTTGTTTTACGGATAGACAAATTTGTAAAGAAATTAGACAAAACAGATACTTTTTTTTCGTACAAAACTCTTACCCATAAAAAGTGAATTCTCAAACGAACCTCCCATGTTTTGCGAGGAAATGTGTACATTTGCAATTATAACTTCAAACTGACACACCCATGAATGATAAAACCTCTTACGAATTGCCTGATTTGAGTCACTCCATGGGAGCTCATTTAGGTATTCAGTTTCTCGAAATGGAAGAGGGATATGTCAAAGCCCAAATGCCGGTCGATGAAAAGACCTGCCAGCCATTTGGCATACTGAATGGAGGAGCTTCATTGGCTCTTGCAGAAATTGTAGCCGGACACGGATCCATTCCATTGTGTGCCCCGGGAGAGATGCCCTGTGGCATTCAGGTCAGCGCCAATCATCTCCATATGGTCCCCAAAGGCGACTATGTGATTGCGACCGGACGACTGATTCACCGAGGTCGTACCTCCCATCTGTGGAACGTAGACATCACCAACTCCAACGGGAAATTGATTTCCACTGCACGTATTGTCAACCAAATAGTCAAGAAACGTCCATGAAAACGCCGGAAACCACTTACCACCACCTCATCGACTCATTTACCCGACAAGGAGTCTGCTTTGCCTTGTACCGACTCCCGTGGACAGACGAACCGATTCTGGTCATGCAGGAAGAAGGAGAGCCTACCTTCTTGTCCAATTTAGAAGCCCTCAACCAAAAGAAAGGCTTTCTTCTGGCCCCTTTCCAACTGACTGAGGCACGTCCGGCAGCACTGATTCAGCCGGATATCGTGGCGCACGACTGGGAAAATATCAAACAGGCCTTGCAAGAATGGAGCAATCGCCACAAGGAATATACCGTGGAATCTTCCGCTCTCCCGCCAGAGAATACGGCTTCTGTTACACAGCCTTCCGAAAAAGAAGAAAAGGAACGCTATACCGAAACCTTCAGCCGCTTCATCTTACCACTGAAGGAAAAACAATTCCGTAAACTGGTACTTTCCAGAAGTACCACTCATGCGCTTCCCCCACAATTCTCTCCATTGGCTACATTCATTCAGGCCTGCAACAGCTATCCGCGCATGATGATTTCCTTGTGCCACACTCCTTCTACCGGTACATGGATAGGCAGTACCCCCGAAATCATCCTCAGTGGGCACGAAAAGGAATGGCACACCGTAGCCTTGGCCGGCACCATGCCCATGCAGGGAGAAACCATGCCGACGGAATGGAGCAAGAAAAACCAGGAAGAGCAAGCATTCGTGGGAGAATACATCCGCAAAACCGTCAAGAAGTTCGGCACCAAACTGACCGAGAAAGGACCTTATACAGCCCGCGCCGGCCAGTTGGTACACCTGAAAACTGATTTTCATTTCTGCCTGAAGGATACCGACCATCTGGGCCACATACTTCAGGAACTACATCCCACACCCGCTGTCTGCGGTTTGCCTAAGGAAGAAGCCTATCGGTTCATTCTACAGACCGAACCGCACGACCGACTCTTCTATTCCGGCATCATCGGATGGATAGACCCAGAGGGCGATACCACCCTTTACGTCAACCTTCGCTGCATGCATTTGGAAGGAAATACGGCCACCCTCTATGCCGGAGGCGGCATCCTGCCCGACTCCACGGCCGATTCCGAATGGGAAGAAACGCAGCAGAAAATGAATACCATGCGCAATATTCTGTCAACCTAAAACGTATAAAGAATCATGTACACAGATAAAAAAAATATCCTGCAGCTGGTGGCCTTGCTGAAGGCCCACCGGATACAGAAAATCGTGTTGTGCCCTGGAAGCCGCAACATTCCGATTGTACAAACCCTGACCAACATGCCGGAATTCACTTGCTATCCGGTAACCGATGAACGGAGTGCCGGATTCTTTGCCTTGGGACTGGCCCTGAACGGCGGCAGTCCGGCAGCGATCTGCTGTACCTCGGGTACGGCTTTGCTGAACCTGCATCCGGCCGTGGCCGAAGCCTTCTACCAGCAAGTACCGCTCGTAGTCATTTCAGCCGACCGTCCTGCGGCATGGATTGGACAGATGGACGGGCAAACCCTTCCCCAGCCTGGCGTATTCGGTAATCTTGTCAAGAAATCAGTCAACTTGCCGGAAGTACAGACGGAAGAAGACGAATGGTACTGCAACCGCCTCATCAATGAAGCTCTCATGGAACTCGACCACCATGGGAAAGGACCCGTACACATTAACGTGCCTATCAGTGAGCCCTTCTTCAAATTACCAGTGACAGAACTTCCCGAGGCCCGGGTGATTACCCGTTACCAGGGGCTGAACGTGTACGACAAGGACTACCAGCCACTCATCGACCGCCTGAACCGCTACCAGCGACGCATGGTGGTAGTGGGACAAATGAACCTGATATACCTGTTCGACAAGAAATATACCAAGATGCTCTACAAGCATTTTGCCTGGTTCACCGAGAACATCAGCAACCAGACCATTCCGGGACAGCCCATCCGCAACATCGAGCCTTTGCTTTGCTCCATGGATTTTGAAGCCCAGCAGAAGATGCGCCCGGAACTACTCATCACCTACGGCGGACACATCATTTCCAAACGGCTCAAGAAATTCCTTCGCCGTCATCCGCCGGTAGAGCACTGGCACGTGGCTCCCGACGGACAAGTGGCCGACCTTTTCGGTTGCCTGACTACCGTCATCGAGATGGACCCGTTTGAATTCCTTGAAAAGATTGCCCCGATGATGGACAGCCGTACACCGGAATATCCGCGTGCCTGGGAGGCTTTGTCCAAGCAGATTCCACAGGCCGAATTCCCCTATTCCGAGATGAGTGCCATCGGGAAAGTCATCGGCCACCTGCCGACACCTTGTTCGCTGCACCTGGCCAATAGTTCCACCGTACGCTATGCCCAACTGTTTCCTCTCCCTCAGGAAGTAGAAGTCTTGTCCAACCGGGGAACCAACGGCATTGAAGGTTCCTTGTCTACGGCCCTCGGTTACGCTACCGCCTCCGACAAGCTTAACTTCATCTTCATCGGCGACCTGAGCTTCTTCTACGACATGAATGCGCTCTGGAATGCCAACTACGGAAGCAACGTACGCATCCTCCTGCTCAACAACGAAGGAGGAGAAATCTTCCATGCCCTTCCGGGACTGGAGATGCAGGAAAACAGCCGCCGCTTCATTACGGCTACGCACCGCACCTCGGCCAAAGCTTGGGCCGAAGACCGCGGCTTCCAGTATCTTTCTGCCCATAACGACGAGGAACTGGACCGGGCGGTAGAAACCTTCACCCAACCTTCCATCACTTCACAACCGGTGCTGCTGGAAGTGTTTACGGAGAAGGACAAAGATATCGAGCATTTAAAAACGTATTATCACAACTTAAAATAACCATATTATGTCACAACCCAGAGAATGGAAAACCATCAAAGAATATCAGGATATTCTGTTTGATTTCTATCATGGTATTGCCAAAATTACCATCAACCGTCCGCGATATAGAAACGCGTTTACCCCGAAGACTACTTCTGAAATCAGCGATGCCCTGCTCATCTGCCGTGAGTGCCAGGACATCAACGTGGTGGTACTGACTGGAGCCGGCGACAAGGCCTTCTGCTCCGGCGGCGACATGCACGTGAAAGGTCACGGAGGTTATGTAGGTACCGACGGGGTACCCCGCCTGAACGTGCTCGACGTACAGAAACAGATTCGCTCCATCCCGAAACCGGTCATTGCCATGGTCAACGGATATGCCATCGGGGGCGGACACGTGCTCCACGTGGTCTGCGACCTGACCATCGCTTCTGAAAATGCCATCTTCGGACAGACAGGTCCTCGGGTGGGTAGCTTCGATGCCGGATTCGGTTCTTCTTACCTGGCCCGCATTGTGGGACAGAAAAAGGCTCGTGAAATCTGGTTCCTCTGCCGTCAGTACTCTGCCCAGGAAGCCCTGGAAATGGGACTGGTGAACAAGGTGGTACCTTTCGACCAGTTGGAAGACGAAGTAGTGGAATGGGCCGAAACCATGATGCAGCACAGCCCGCTGGCCCTGCGTATGATCAAGGCCGGACTGAACGCGGAACTGGACGGACAGGCCGGTATCCAGGAACTTGCCGGAGATGCCACCATGCTGTATTACATGACCGATGAAGCGCAGGAAGGTGGAAAGGCATTCCTCGAGAAACGGAAACCCGACTGGAGCAAGTATCCTAAATTCCCCTGATTAACTATCTGAATAAGTATATGCCGGACAGAAAGCAGACCCCTCTTTTGCTCTCTGTCCGCTTATTGTTTCATCCCTTACAGAGTTTATCATGTATTCACTGAAAATATTTCCGCGTACCCTCCATTTTAAACAACCGGCCGGTACTTCCCGTGGGGTGTATCACGTACGGCAAGTATGGTACCTCCTGCTTACCGATACAGAAACCGGACAGTACGGTGTGGGCGAATGTGCCCCCCTGCCTGCCTTGAGCTGTGACGACCTACCTGACTACCCTCGCCTGCTGGCCGAAATCTGCGAAAAGACCGCAGCCGACGGTCGCATCGACTACGAGGCGCTTCGTCCTTATCCTTCCATCCTCTTCGGACTGGAAACAGCCTTTGCCCACCTGCAGGCCCAAAGCCTGAGATTCTGGGACACCCCCTTCAGCCGGGGTACACAAGGCATTCCTATCAACGGACTGATTTGGATGGGCAACTTTGACGAGATGTACCGCCGCATCGAAGAAAAGATGAAAGCCGGATTCCGGTGCATCAAAGTAAAAATCGGTGCCATCGAATTTGAACAAGAACTGGAATTACTGGCTCACATCCGCCAACATTTCTCCGCTTCCGACATCGAACTGCGTGTAGATGCCAACGGAGCTTTCCGGCCGGAAGATGCCCTGCGAAAACTGACACAGCTGAACGAGTTCCAACTTCATTCCATCGAACAGCCGATACGGGCCGGACAATGGGAAGCGATGAAAGCCCTGTGTGTCGCCTCTCCTTTCCCCATCGCACTGGACGAGGAACTGATTGGCGTAAACGAAATTGAACGGAAAAAAGAACTGTTAGATACCATCCGCCCGCAATACATCATCCTGAAACCGTCGCTCCACGGGGGCATCCGAGGAGCCGAAGAATGGATTTCCCTGGCCCAGGAAAGAGGTATCGGCTACTGGGTAACTTCAGCACTGGAATCGAACATCGGCCTGAATGCCATCGCACAATGGTGTGCCACGCTTCATCCCACCATGCCGCAAGGACTGGGCACTGGACTGCTCTTTACCGACAACCTCGACTATCCGCTGCACATCGAGGGGGACTGCCTGTGGTTCCACCCTGAAGAAGAGACACCCGATTTTCTGACTTTCTTGAACCGTATCTGACATGAGCCATCCTACCTTTATCACCGACATTGCCCGCCAGCACATCCGGATAGAAGGAGTAGACTATTCGGCCGCAGAGGCCCGTTCCCGCCAGGAAGGACAACTTAGCCTCCTGCAGGAAACTTTCTATACCCGATACGGAGCAAACAGTTTCCAAGCCTCTTTGGCTGATTTCCTGCATGAATGGTTCGATGACCACGACACCGTACTGGTACACACATCCGGCTCGACGGGAACCCCCAAACCGCTGCGCGTAGAGAAACAACGCATGATGCAGAGTGCCATGCTGACGGTCCGTTTTTTAGGATTACATACAGGCGACACCGCCCTGCTCTGCATGCCATTGAAATACATCGCTGGAAAGATGGTCGTCGTACGGGCGCTGGTAGCCGGACTGGACCTGCTGCCTGTCACTCCCAGCGGACATCCACTGGCACAGACAAGCACCACCCCCGTTTTTGCGGCCATGATTCCCATGCAGGTATACAATTCCTTGCAGGTACCTGAAGAGAAAGAACGCCTTCAGCAAATCCGTCATCTCATCATCGGCGGAGGAGCCATCGATACGTCTTTGGGAAAGCAACTGTTGTCATTCCCCCACGCGGTGTGGAGCACGTACGGCATGACGGAAACCCTGTCGCACATCGCCCTGCGACGACTCAACGGACCGGAAGCGTCCGACTGGTACACGCCTTTCCAGCACGTCAAGCTGTCTCTTTCCCCGGAAAACACCCTGACCATCGAGGCACCGGCTGTTTGTCCGGAAATTTTGACCACGAACGACATCTGCGAGTTCAATGCGCAGGGACAGTTTCACATCTTGGGACGGAAAGACAACACCATCAACACGGGAGGCGTCAAGGTACAGATTGAGCAAGTGGAAAACGCACTGCGGGCTACTCTCTCCTGTCCTTTTCAGGTGACTGCCGTGCCCGACCCCAAGTTCGGTGAACGCATCGTGTTGTTGCTGGAGGACCCGGAAGCAGCTTGTCCTGAATCTGTGCTGACAGAGGCCTTCCATACCCTTTCCCCCTATTGGCGGCCCAAACAGGTTTTCCGTATCCGGCAGTTACCGCAGACCGGTACCGGCAAACCCGACCGAGCTACAGCCCGCAAGCTGGCCAAAGAAATTGCAGAGAAAGAAACGAAATAAGCGGTTGTCCGCTTGTGTATGAGCATTCGATTCTTTAACTTTGTTAAATATTCAAATGCTCATTTTTTATTGAACCTCAAACCTATGGAAGAATACACCTTTCTTGCCCCTCTGTTGCTGACCATCGGAGGACTCATTATCGGAGCTATCCTGAAAGCATTGCTCAAGCACAGCCGTCTGCCCTACACCGTCGGCCTGTTTGCCATCGGAATTCTTGTAGGCGTGCTGAACCGCACCGGAGTGTTCCAGTCTCTGCCGGAACTGCACAATGCGGTCAACTCCGTAGCCAACATCAATCCTGACCTCATTCTTTACCTGTTCCTGCCCATCCTAATCTTTGATGCGGCCTATGAACTCAACCTGCATATTTTCAAGAAAACCCTGGCCAATGCGACCTTGCTGGCTGCTCCGGGACTCGTCATCTGCATGCTGCTGACAGGAGCTTTCCTCATGGGCATCGCGACGTTTGTTCCGGGACTGGAATCGTGGACGTGGGCATTTGCCCTCATGTTCGGTGCCCTGATCAGTGCCACCGACCCGGTAGCCGTCGTGGCCCTGCTGCACGAACTGAAAACCAGTAAACGCTTCTCCACCCTCGTCGACGCGGAATCTCTGCTGAACGACGGAACGGGTATCGTGTGCTTCATGCTTTTCTTCGGTGCCTACGTTTCGGGAGAAACTGAGCACACCTCTCCGCTGGTCACCTTTATTCAGGAAGTGGGCATCAGTACCATGTTAGGATTCTTCCTGGCACGTATTGTCATCTGGTTCATCACCCGCATCAATTCGGAAGAAATGGTGCAGAACAGTGTCATTATCCTGGCGGCTTACCTCACCTTCATCCTCTCACAGTATTATCTCGGGGTATCGGGCGTGATTGCCCTCGTGGCTTTCGGACTGACCGTGACTTACGTAGGCAAACCGCGACTGAAACCACAGGTGAATACTTTCATGGAACATTTCTGGGAATTGCTCACCTACATCGCCAACACCTTGATTTTTATTCTTGTAGGTATCGTCATTGCCGAAAAAGTGGATTTCTCCTGGAGGGCATTCGGCCTGCTGGCACTCCTCTATGTGGCCCTCAACCTGATTCGCTTTGCCATGATCATGCTGCTGTATCCGGTCATGAAACGGTTGGGATACGGACTGACCAAACGCGAATCGGTCATCCTGACTTGGGGTGGACTGCGCGGGGCACTGGCCATGACACTGGCTCTGATGGTGTCCTACACCCCAGCTATTCCCGAGGATATCCGGAGTCAGATATTGTTCTTCACGGCCGGTATCGTGACCCTGACCCTATGCATCAATGCCACCACCATGCGCGCATTGCTCAACCGCCTGGGACTGACCCACATTCCTTCGGCACGTACCTTGCTGGCATACCGCGTGGAAAAATCAGTTCGGGAGAACTCTGAAAAATACTTAGAAAGCCTGAAAAAGAGAGATGCATTGGATGGAGCCAACTGGCAGAAGGTGGAAAATTACATGACCGCCCAACCTCAAGAACCGGCCAAGAATCCTCAAAACAAGGCCATGCTTCCAGAAATCCGCTTGCGGGTATTGGACAAAGAAAAAGCGGTCTGCCGCCAGATTTATGAAGAAGGAGTCATTTCAAAAGTGGCCTTCCTGCGCCTCATGAACTCGCTCGACGAGCTCTATGACCACGACGGGAACTACCCGCTGAACATGCGTCATTCCATTTTCAACTTCTGCCAGCGTACCGACCTGCTGAACAGCCTGCGGGGCCTTCCTTATCTCCAGAACTGGATGACCTTCTATTTCCGCGAACGCATTACGGTGGTGTACGACCTGGGCAGAGGATTCATCATCCTGCAAAAGGAAAGTCTGAAACTGCTGAACGACCTGGCCTCTTCCGACTGGATTACCAGTGAACAACAGCCGGTGCTCGAAGTATTACGGGGAGAAATCAATGACAACATGACCCGCATGGGAGCCTTTATCAGCAACCTGGCACAGAACTTCCCGAAGGCATACGGTCATGCCCTGACCATCAAATCCATCCGTATGTTGCTGAGCAACGAACGGCGTACCGTCAAGCAGATGGTCAATAGCGGCATGCTGTCTGAAAAAGACGCAGAGAAACTCCTGAATGACATTGACGACCGTACCGATGAAGTCAATTCATTCAGCCATACCTTTGCCGCCTCTTTCCTGAGGTGGCTGTTCTTCATCAAGAAAAAGAAAATTTACCGTAACTGATGCAAGAGATTCCTGTGCCCCCTTTCTTACAGGGCACAGGTTCCTTGTCCGGCATAATCATCGCCCACTTCCCCTTGATACTCCGGATGACGCTGCAACCATATGACCGCGTATGAACAAGTGGCAATAGCCTTCAGTCCCTTGCAACGGCCATAATCGTAAGCAGCCTTTACCAACGCAGAAGCAATACCCCTGCCTCCAATCGCTTCCGGCACAATGGTATGCCGTATGTCCAGTCCTCCGTCGTGAATCTGATAGGCTACATGGGCCCGGTGCCCTTCCAGTTCCACATAAAACTCCTGCCGGGATTCGTCATGCTTGATTTCCATATGATTTCTGATTGGTTCACCACACAAGATAGGATTTTTCTACTTCACGACCAAACGATTCCTGCAATTTTTATACCAGAGGACATACCTCAACATGTACGTGATGAACTCTCGACACGTTCGTGTCGACCTCTCGTCACGTACGTGACGAGGTCTCCGCACGAACGCGTCGAGCTAAATTTGTCCCTGCGATTTGACTATAACTGTGTGTACTTAAAAGAACCTCCGAGAATCATTTTCTTTCGGCCAAAGTCTTTCCTTTCTCCCGAAGATAGGCCAAATGCTTCGGACTTCCAATCAGCTGAGCCGTATAGATACCCGTATGGCCGGAAAACAAGTAGGCCACTACACAGGCAATGCCCAAGTAAATTCCCGGTTCTGCCCCAAACAATTCGATACCCATCAACGTACAGGCTATCGGCGTGTTGGTAGCCCCGGCAAACACCGCTACAAAACCAATACCCGCCAGCAATCCCATGGGAAGAGGCACGATGGCCGACAAGGCACTTCCCAACGTAGCACCCACAAAGAACAAAGGAGTTACTTCTCCTCCCTTAAAGCCCACACCGATGGTAAAGGTCGTAAAGAGAATTTTCAGCAGAAAGTCATACCACATCTGCTGCTCGGAAAACGAAGCAACAATCGTCGGCACACCCAAACCGATGTATTTCGTGGTTCCCATCAGCCATACTGCTGCGGCTATCACCACCCCTCCTGCCAACGGACGCAACGGCGGATAACTGATACGTTTGGCCACGCCCGACCAAAAACCGATGGAACGCGAAAACAACATGGCAGCTAGGCCGAAAAGAATACCCACTGCTACCGTCCACAGCAGTTTACCTCCATCAAGCGTAGGTACTTCCGCTACTATATAATGCGTATGTGCCACTCCCCAGGCATGACACACCATGCTGGCTACAGCCGCTGAAAGGAAACTGGGCAAGATGGCTTCGTAGCGCATCCGTCCCACCACAATAACTTCCAGACCGAAAACAGCTCCCGCCAGCGGAGTCCCGAACACAGAAGCAAACCCTGCACTGATACCGATGGCCACCATCAACCGATGGTCTCTGCGCCGCATGCGAAACAAGCGGGAAAACTGGTCGGCAATCGCTCCACCCATCTGCACACCGGTCCCTTCCCTTCCGGCAGACCCACCGAACAAGTGCGTCAATACCGTACCGATATATACCAAGGGAGCCATTCGAAAGGGAATGATGTCATGGGGTGAACGGATTTCTTCTATCAGGTAATTGTTTCCTTTGGAAGCCGACCCAGCCAGGTAATGATACATCAATCCAATGACCAGTCCGGCCACGGGCAACAAAGCAATGATCCAAAGATGCTGCTCACGATACTGTGTGGCCCATTCCAACGATACCAGCAACAACGCAGAGGCGGAACCTATGCAGGCACCCGACAATGCGGACAGAAAGAGCCACTTGAGCAAATACAAGAACAAAGGAAACTGCTCCAGTTTCCACCAATACTTCCGATTTTTTAATGTCTTCATACAATTCGTTATTTTCTTACATCCAATGCGGTTTTCACTAAAACCAAAGTGGCAAGCATTCCACAAAGTCTGGATGCAGATACAATTCGTCCTGCCGGTCCTCTGGGAAAGACCCACCTTGGCAGGAACTATCAGCTACTCATTAGCGGTTTATCACAGGGAAGTCCCATTCCCTTGATTCGAAAATCGGATGCAAAGGTATAAAAAATCTGGAAACATAAAAAAACTGTTCCCCGACTCTCGTCGGAGAACAGCCACAACACAAACACAAAATAAAACACGACAAAACTACTATGCAAAAATACAACTCCCCGCTTGTTCCAAGTGGAAGTCAGCTGCTCCCATCATCTATTCACATAGACCATAGTCACAAGAGCTGTACATCACATATAACGTTATAAAAACGTATTTAGTTCAATATTTTCAATTCTATTAACACTTCAAATTACATAATACCTTTTTCACGCAAGTGAACCTGCCACTTCCATGCAGAACGCAAGGTATCTTCGATAGAAGTTTCAGCCTTCCAGCCCAATTCTGTATTAGCATAAGTCGGGTCGGCCCAAACTTTAACGATATCGCCTGCACGACGTCCTGCAATCTGGTAATTCAGTTTCACGCCCGTAGCTTCTTCAAACTTGTGAATCAGTTCCAATACAGAAAGACCACGTCCGGTACCAATGTTGAAGACCTCTACTTTGTCTTTCTGCTTGTCACTCAATATACGGTCCATAGCAATTACGTGAGCTTTTGCCAAGTCAACCACATAAATATAATCACGGATACATGAACCGTCAGGAGTATCGTAATCGTCGCCGAATACACTCAATTTTTCACGGATACCCATGGCAGTCTGCGTCAAATACGGAATCAGATTCTGCGGCACTCCGTTCGGAAGTTCACCAATCAATGCAGTAGGATGTGCGCCAATCGGGTTGAAGTAACGCAACATGATGGCATGAATTGGAGAACCGGAAGCCACTGTATCGCGGATGATTTCCTCATTAATCTGCTTGGTATTACCGTATGGAGATTCAGCTTTCTTGATAGGAGCTTCTTCAGTGACAGGCAGTTTATCCGGCTGTCCGTATACAGTACAAGAAGAAGAGAAGATAATACCTTTCACGCCATGTTTAGGCATCAGCTCCAGCAAGTTAATCAATGAAACCAAGTTGTTACGATAATACAGCAACGGTTTCTGTACGGATTCACCTACAGCCTTGCTTGCCGCAAAATGAATGATACCTTCAATACCCGGATATTTAGTAAATACCGCATCCAAACCAGCCTGATCCAAGCAATCAACCTTTTCAAATGCAGGACGTATGCCTGTGATCTGTTCAATACTATCTACTACATCTGCACGAGAATTAGAAAGGTTGTCTACAATTACGACATCGTAACCGCTATTCTGCAATTCAACCACAGTATGAGAACCGATGTATCCGGTTCCACCTGTCACGAGAATTCTTTTTTTCATAACACTAAGGTTTACTTTTATTTAACTCCTTTATTAAAGTCATTTACTATATCTCCACAAAAGTAGGAAAAAAGATTGAAATGTGCGCCAACCCGTTATTAAAAAATTAAAAAAGTGTTACCCGGGAACTCACCGGATAACACTTTTTTTTAAAAGGTATTCTATTAAAATGATAAAATCAGTTCAAGCCGAACAATACGGCAAGTCCTTTATCTACCCCTGAGAAGCCCATAAAGGCCATGGCCAGCAATCCGGCTGTTACCAAGGCGATAGACATACCGCGCATGCCTTTCGGAATGTTGACCAAGCTCAACTGTTCCCGAATACCGGCAAAAACAATCAATGCCAGTGCAAAACCCAAGGCAGTAGAGAAGGCATAAATCACACCTGTCAGCAGATCAAAGTCTTTCTGAATGACCAGAATGGTCACACCCAAAATACAGCAGTTAGTGGTAATCAGCGGGAGGAATACACCCAATGCCTGATACAAAGAAGGAGAAACTTTCTTCAAAATGATTTCCACCATCTGCACCAGGGCGGCGATGACAAGGATAAAGGCAATGGTCTGCATATATCCCAGTCCGAAGGGATCCAGCACAAACTTCTGAATGGCGTAGGTCACGATAGTGGACAATGTCAGCACGAAGGCTACCGCAGCTCCCATACCCATGGCCGTTTCAACTTTCTTGGAAACGCCTAAGAACGGACAGATACCCAAGAATTGTGACAACACGATGTTATTCACAAAGATTGCGGTGATAAATATCAATATATATTCCATATCTTTCTATTTTTAAGGGTTATGCTTTTTTCAAGCGGTTTACAATCGCAATGAGGTATCCCAATACAATGAAAGCTCCAGGAGCCAGTACAAAGATCAACATGCCATAATTCTCCGGCATAATAGCCACATTGAACAACTTGCCAGTTCCCAGGAATTCACGAACACCACCCAGTAAAGTCAAGGCAATGGTAAATCCAAGACCTATACCCAGACCGTCAAAGAAAGAAGCTACCGGATTGTTCTTGGCAGCAAAGGCCTCGGCACGTCCTAACAAGATACAGTTCACCACAATCAACGGAATGAACAAGCCCAAAGTAGCGTACAGTGCCGGCACGTAGGCCTGCATCACCATCTGCAACACTGTCACAAATGAAGCAATGACCACCACAAAGATAGGAATACGTACCATATCCGGCACCAGGTTCTTGATCAGGGAAATCACCACGTTAGAGCAAATCAGCACAAACATGGTGGCCAGTCCCATACTCATACCGTTGATGGCAGAAGAAGTGGTACCCAAAGTCGGACACATACCCAAAAGGAGTACAAATGTAGGATTCTCTTTTACAATCCCATTCATTAACACTTTAAAATTATTCATAGCCTGTCCTCCTATTCTTTTACGGGTTCTACATTCGTGGTATCTGTGTCACATTTTTCAGCCGGTTTAGCCTGCTGAGAGGCTCCACTGGCACTGTCCACATGTTGATTCTTATAGGCTGCATACGCATTATTGACAGCCAGCAGGAAGGCACGTGAAGTAATGGTAGAGGCCGTAATGGCATCAATTTTACCTCCATCCTTGCTGACGGTCAGCGGTTCCTGTCCCGGATTCTTTCCGGTAATATCGCCTTTCGCACCTTTCTTGAACCACTCAGCTGCCTTGGAACCCAATCCCGGAGTCTCGGAATGGCTCAGCAGCGAATAGTCGATGATGTTTCCATCATTGTCGAATCCAACCAGCACAGTCAACGGCCCGCCAAATCCATTGGAAGCAGACTGTACGGCAGCCCCCACAGGTTGTCCGCCTTTGGTGGCCTTGTAAATGATATATTGAGCTCCATTGACTTCCACTGTGTCAGCAGCTTCCGCCGGATTGTTGTCAAAACCCGGAACCACCACGGCAATGGCATCGCTCAATGTCTTAGCATTAGCCTGCGCAATAGGTTCAGCAGTCACACTGTTCACCCAGCCCAGCAGCGCTCCGGCCACTACGGAAAATCCGGTCAATGCCAGAGCCATATTCTTTAAAGATGATTCTAACTTTTTCATTTCTTCACTACCTCCCCAAAACGTTTTGGTTTACAATAAGTATTGATCAACGGAGTAAATGCGTTCATGATGAAAATAGCGAACGACATACCTTCCGGATAAGCACCGAAAGTACGGATAACCACGGTCAGGAAACCGATGGCTACGCCATAAATCAACATGCCTTTGTGAGTCATCGGTGAAGTGACATAATCAGTAGCCATGAAAATGGCTCCCAACATCAGACCTCCAGTAAACAGATGAGCAAACGGAGAAGCATACACCGTAGGATTAGCCAGGTGCATCAGGCCGGAGAACACAAACACGGTTACCAAAATGGAAACCGGAATATGCCAGGAGATGATCTTCTTCCACAACATGTAAACCAGTCCAAGCAACAAAGCCAGCGCACTTACCTCACCGATACATCCCGGATTATTTCCCAGGAACAAAGAAAGTGTATCAGGTAACTTGCTCAGGGCTGTAGCATCGCCATGAACGGCCATTTTCATCAAGGCCAGCGGAGTAGCTGCGGTTTCCGCATCGGTATAGCTGGTAAGCTGTCCGACTACCGGCCAGGAAGTCATCTGCACCGGGAAAGAAATCAGCAGGAAGATACGTCCTACCAGCGCAGGGTTGAACGGGTTGCATCCCAGTCCCCCAAATGTCATCTTTCCTATACCGATAGCCACCAGTGCCCCGATGATGATGATCCACAACGGCAGATTGGAAGGCAAGTTGAATGCCAGCAACACACCGGTCAACGCAGCCGATCCATCGGTAATGGTGGTGCGCTCACGCTTCAAGATATATTTGGTGATAGCCCATTCAAAGAACAGACAGGCCACAACAGAAGTCAGTGTCACCACCACTGCTCCCAAGCCGAACATGTAGAAAGAGACGAGCAAGGCCGGTATCAGCGCAATCAGCACGCCATACATGTTTTTCTGTACACTGTCGCCACTATGTACATGCGGCGATAAGGATACTATTAATTTGTTTGCCATAAGATTCTCAAATTATTTTTTTGCATTACGTGCACGGATGATACCGCCCACCTTACCTTTACCTAAACGGATGTAGTCCAACATCGGACGATGAGAAGGACACGTAAACTGGCATGAACCGCATTCGATGCACGACATGATCTTTTCGTGTTCCACGCGCTCCCAGTCGCCGTGAGCTGAACAAGTAGCCAGCAGGAAGGGTTCCAGGCCCATCGGACAAGCACTCACACATTTTGCACAACGGATACACGGCTGAGGTTCTGCACGGCGTGCTTCTTTCTCGTTCATGATCAATACGCCGGAACTACCTTTGCAGATAGGCACTTCAATGTTGACCAATGCCTTACCCATCATCGGGCCACCGCCGATTACCTTTCCGGTATCTTCCGGCAGGCCACCGGCTGCTTCAATCAGCTGGCTCATCGGAGTCCCCATACGGGTCAGGAAGTTAGACGGGTTCTTCAATGACTTACCGGTCACGGTTACCACACGTTCAAACAAAGGTTTATTCTTCTGTACGGCTTCATATACGGCATAGGCTGTACCTACGTTCTGCACCACAGCCCCTACATTGATAGGGATAGCTGGAGGAGCCGGCACCTGACGACCGATAATGGCATCAATCAACTGTTTTTCACCTCCTTGCGGATATTTCACTTTCAACGGAACCACTTCGATGCCTGGATAAGCTGCTGCTTTCTGCGTCATCAGCTGAATGGCATCGGGTTTGTTGTTTTCAATACCGATATAAGCTTTGTTCACTTTGGCTGCCTTCATCAGAATCTGTACACCGACCAGAATCTCATCCGACTTTTCCAACAGCAAACGGTGGTCAGCAGTCAGATAAGGTTCACACTCCACGGCGTTGATAATGACACATTCAGCCTTGCATCCGGGAGGAGGAGTCAGTTTCACATGTGTCGGGAAGCAGGCACCACCCATACCGACAATACCGGCATTCTTAATTTTAGCAACAATTTCTTCCGGAGTCAGGTTACATTCCTTGACCAACTCCGTACTACGGTCAATCGATTCTTCCCACTCGTCACCTTCCACATCGATGAAGATGGCAGGTTTACGATAACCACTTGCATCAATCACACTGTCTATCTTGTTCACCTTGCCGGAAACGGAAGAGAAGATAACGGCCGAAACAAAGCCTCCTGCTTCCGCAATCTTGGTACCAACCTTCACTACGTCGCCTTTCTTTACAATGGCAGTAGCTGGGGCTCCAATATGCTGGGACAACGGAAATACCGCTTGCTTGGGAAGCGCAAGCGTTTCAATGGCCTTTCCGGCTGACAATTTATTTTCTGCTGGATGAACTCCACCAATTCTAAATGTCTTCACTGTTATGTTATTTAGTATTATACAATTATAAGATTAAGCTTCTGTACTTTTCGGAGCTTCTGCAGCCGGAGTCTCAGCCGGACTAACCTTCTTTGCAGCTTCGGGGCTTACCGGAGCAGCAGCAGGCTTCTCCACTGCCGGTTTGTCAGCAGCCGGAGTGTCAGCCTTCGGTTTGCGTGGCGGGAAGTTCACAGCTACGATGGCATGCTGCGGACATTCCATTTCACACTTACGGCAAGACTTACACTTGGCCGGGTCAATGTAGGCCAGGTTGTTTTCCAACGTGATGGCTTCAAACGGACAGACTTTCACGCACTTTCCGCAACCGATACAAGCTGCCGCACAAGCTTTGCGGGCCACAGCTCCTTTGTCTTTGTTGACGCACTGTACATACACTCTGCGGTTGTTCTTTCCTTTCGGACGGATTTCGATGATGTGACGCGGACAAGCCTTACTACAAGCTCCACAAGCCGTACACTTCGATTCATCCACTTCCGGAAGACCGGTTTCCGGATTCATGTGAATAGCATCAAACTGACAAGCAGACACACAGTCACCGCATCCCAGACAGCCAAACGTACATCCGCTTTCGCCTCCGAAGGTCGTATTGGCTACCACACAAGAACGAACGCCGTCATACTGGGTCAGTTTCGGACGGTTGGCACAAGTACCGTTACATCTTACTACTGCCACCTTCGGTTCAGAAGCTACCGACTCCAATCCCAAGATGCTTGCCACCTTGTCCATTGTAGGCTGACCACCTACCGGACACATTTTTCCTTCCAAGGAACCGGCTTTTACACAAGCTGCGGCAAAACCGGAACATCCCGGGAAACCGCATCCGCCACAGTTGGCCTGAGGAAGCACTTGTGCCACCTGTCCAATGCGCGGATCTTCATACACAGCAAACTTCTTAGAAGCCACATACAAGATAACGGCCGAAACCAAACCGATGGCACCCAATGAAATTACTGCAACTAAAATTAAACTCATAATATAAAGTTAGTTTATTAATTATTAATTGATTCTAGAACAAAAACAAAAGTGCGTCTGAACCTCTCCCGGTACAAGAAAAGTATCAGATAATAAGGTATCAGCATACACAAGGACACCAGTGAGGAAACAGCCTCGTCACCTCCCGTCACAGACATGGATATAAAAAGTGAAACGAGCAACACCACAAAGGGAAAAACAAAAGCCCACATAACTGCTTTCATACCCAATGATGTCGCTCCGCTTATCGTAACCTGACTGCCAACCTGACAATCCAGCCCGTCCTTATTATATACATCTATCAGTTTTTCTTTCGACTCTGCTGCACTGCAATGCCCCTTGACACTACATGAAGAGCAGGCAGACGTTTGTACAATCCTTACTTTCAAGTAAGAACCGTTGATGCTTTCCACAATACCTAGATGTTTTACTGTATTAGCCATTTTTGTAAACCACACATTACAAATGTGTGGCAAATGTACGATAAATATTGTTTCGTTGGTAACGCTAACGGAGAAATTCTGTTTAAAAAAAGTAAATTTACAAGGGTGGTCTTACTCAAAACGAACCACCCCAGCCCCTTTGGTTCAATCCACGATGGAATATCCCGCCTCTAACAATGCATTCCGAATCTGTGCGATATGTTCCGCATTACGTGTTTCCATCACTAAACGCAGGAAACAAGCGGTCACATTACTGGTATTGTTGTTGCGTTCGTGCAAAACGGAAATGATATTTCCACCCAGACGAGCGATGACGGCAGCTACCCCCATCAGTTCTCCCGGTCTGTCGTGCAAATCAAGTGTCACCGTATAAGAACGGCCCGACATATTCAATCCTCGACTAATCACACGGCTCAAAATCGTCACATCGATATTACCTCCGGAAACTACACAAATGGTTTTCTTTCCAGCCACCGGTACCTTATTGAACATCGCAGCCGCTACTGATACAGCTCCCGCTCCTTCCGCAATTAGTTTCTGCTGTTCCATCAACGCCAGGATAGCCGCACAAATTTCATCTTCAGTTACTGTGACAATACCGTCCACGTATTTGCTACACAGTTCAAACGTATGTTCTCCCGGTTCTTTCACTGCAATGCCGTCGGCTACTGTAGCCACTGAAGCCAGACACTCACGTTTGGCATGTTCGATAGACCGCAGCATGCTCGGTGCACCCTGGGCCTGCACACCATATACCTTCACACTCGGTTTCAATGATTTCAAGGCATAGGCCACACCTGAAATCAATCCGCCACCTCCTACCGGAACAATCACGACGTCCACATCCGGAAGCTGATTCAACAGTTCCAAACCAATGGTACCCTGACCGGCAATGACGTATTCATCATCAAAAGGATGAATGAAAGTATATCCCATTTCCTCTTTTAGTTCCAATGCTTTCTTATACGCATCATCGTATACGCCTGGAACCAGGCAAACCTCTGCCCCGTAACGTTTGGTGGCCTCCACCTTTGAAATCGGAGCACCTTCCGGCAGGCAAATCAAAGATTTTATGCCATGCTTGGTGGCTCCCAAAGCCACTCCCTGAGCATGGTTTCCTGCTGAACAGGCAATTACACCTTTTGCTTTTTCTTCATCTGTCAGACGAGATATCTTATAACATGCCCCTCTCAATTTAAAAGACCCGGTATATTGCAGATTCTCCGGCTTCAAATAAATCTGGCTTTCAGGATTTATTTGAGGAGCATAAATCAAATCTGTTCTTCGTATTACATTTTTCAAGGCAAATGAAGCCCGATAAATACAATCCA
Organism: Bacteroides mediterraneensis; assembly: GCF_016900355.1. GTDB lineage: Bacteria > Bacteroidota > Bacteroidia > Bacteroidales > Bacteroidaceae > Phocaeicola. Next base: position 48,001 of record NZ_JACJKA010000028.1, read on the forward strand.
ATGTTAACATAATGATATTCTTTTATTGTTTTCGTGTGCAAATGTACAAAAACATTGGATTTTAAAAGAATAAATCCGATAAATAAGAAAAAAAGCATTCAGATAGAAAAATCCATCTGAATGCTTCTCACTTTACAAATTATCATCAAACGACTTTAAGTCCATGCCCTCATCTATAAACTTTCTTCGAAGTTCAACTAAAATTCTTTGATAATGTTTGAAACAAGCCGATTTGCTGATTCCCCTTTTTTCCCCTGCCTGACGAAAACTCATTTTATAATAGATAATATCGTGAATCAAACTTTGGTCGTCCAATGAAAGTTCCAAAACCGCTTTTTCCTCTTTTTCATAATAAGCTTCCAGCAGAAGAGGATTAGAGGATTGAGAGACCTCCGTTTCAATTAAGGCAATCAAATCTTTATCAGAAGAAACCATTACCGGAGACCGTTGCTTTCTACGATAAAAATCACGCACCACATTCATCGTAACAGTCAATGCCCATGATTCAAAATGCCCACGCTCATCATAGTGTGATAAAGAAAAAGCTTCACAAATTCGCAACAAGGCTTCTTGTTGTAGGTTAGAGACATCATCCGAATTTCGGACATGAGAACTTACATATGTTTCCACGATATGCATACATTGACGGAAAAGTATCTTTCTTCTCCGTTCTTCTTCACTTGGTTCCTCTGAAATATCTTCACCGGAACCGGAAAAATGAGTGTGATTTTTCATTTCTCTTACATTTAATCTTACTCTTTCAGTCTCACTCAAAAAGTAAGAAGGTTAACAAAAAAGTGAATTTCAAATAATAGATTTAAAGAACAATTCAAGAAGACCTAAGGCTAATCAATTATTTAAAAATCTTTTATTTTGACAACAAATATAAGACTTTAATTTGTATATACAACAATTTTTTACACAATATTTTACATAAAAAAATTACGATTCGACAAATAAAAAGAGGATGTGTCAAAATGATGCATCCTCTTTTTCGTTATATAATCATCGTTTTGCCATTTTTCATAGAGTATGATTTATGTTTTTCCTATGTCCATGCCTTTTGGTGGTATAATGTGCTGTAGAT
>NZ_JACJKA010000029.1 GCF_016900355.1 Bacteroides mediterraneensis
CAACCGGTGCTGACTGCAACATATAGGTTCAACAAAATAATAGCGACTGCAACTATTAGGTTTATAGTGACAGTCGCTATTGTTGTATATAAAGTTCAATACCTGTAGTTTAACGAATGCTTACCTTCATTGCCTGCCTGGATCAACTCTTCAGGAATACCTTCCACTTCTACAGGTACAACTTTCTTCTGTGTCTTCTTGAACCAGTCATAGAATGCCGTGTAAGGAATGTTGTTGCTAATACAGAATGAGTTGATGGAAACTCCTTTGGGTTCGCCCTCGGTCTTGTAGAGGAACCACAGTCTTTCAAAATCTTTTTCGCTAAACATAATCTTTCGAGTTTTAAGTTTAGCACGAAGGTAAAGGAAAGGGACATACTAGTCAATACGCCAATTTTGGAAGCTTACCTGTCCGAATCAACTCTTCCGGAATTCCTTCCACTTCTACAGGTACAACCTTCTTTTGTGCCTTCTTGAACCAGTCATAGAATGCCGTGTATGGAATATTGTTGCTAATGCAGAATGAGTTGATGGAAACCCCTTTGGGCTCACCCTCGGTTTTGTATAGGAACCACAGTCTTTCAAAGTCTTTTTCGCTAAACATAATCTTTCAAGTTTTAAGTTTAGCACGAAGGTATGGGAAAGAACCATGCTAGTCAATACGCCAATTTTGGAAGCTTACTATTATTCACATCGGGAAATACCACCTCTATTTCATACAATCAATTATCTGCCATAAAACTCTTACTGAATATGCGGTAAATCAACTCCAATTCTAAGGGCATGGTTAAAAATCTTATTTACAATGCGCTGGGCATAAAAATCTTTTAGCCCCCCAATATACTCTAATTGTATATCCTTATTTTCTATTTTAACAGTAATTTCCTCCTCAACATTAAATACATTATTTTCTATATAAATTGTCAAGAAGTTATCATTCCATTTAATAGCCTGATTTTCTGAAATGATAGAATAACAATTTTCTTTCTCAATATTTCGTAAAGCAGTGCTAAGTTTAACGTCATAAGTATTTCCATATGTAAAAGCATAGTTATTATGAATCTTCTTAGGATGTAAACAATCACAGCTTTGTGAAACACAAATAATATACTCCTCAAACTCAGCATTCCCAGATCCATCTTTAGAAATAGGATACAATTTCGTCTTCAATCTAAAAATATCTCCAGTTTTTATTTGGTGGCGCTCTTGATTTGATAATTTCTTTTTATCCACAAATGTTATAATCTTATTAAAGAGAGCTAATTCACAATCTTTTACTATATCTTTTTTCTCGTCATCACCTCTCCCAAAAAGGCTTTCTATTTTTCCGGTATCTATGTATGTCCTCATTGATTCCGCTATATCCTCTTTAATACACAACACAAGAAACTCAATGAGGTTATCAATATTTTTTTCTTCATAAGACTCCCAATGATGTAATAACATTCGATCAGTTATTCCACCTAAACCTTTTCCACCTATGCCTAATTCTTCAGAAAGTATATTCTTCAACATTAAAGACAACAACAATGTACGTTGATTTGGAATATTACAAATAGCATCTGTTACTTTTCCATAAACATCATCAGGAGTTATCTCTTTCTTCAAGACAAAAATGACAGTCCCATTAATTAAAAGATAATTTCTACCCAATATATGGACAGAGTATTTTTTTTCATCCACCCTGTGTAATATCTCTAAATTTTTACTAACAATCTCATAATATGTCAATAAAATATTTAAATCATCTTTTACTATATCCCTCAACTTCTTACAACATTCACGACTATCCTCTTGAGGGAACAAACTATAAATATAATGCTTAAATTCTTTAATTATACAGTCTTGCTCTTCTTTAGGACTTAGCGTAAAAGCTGAAACAATATCATTAAGTTTTTTCATAAAATCAGTTTCAACATCTTCTGCTTCTGATTTTTCCTCAACTATTCCCAATACTTCAAAAAATTTATCATTAATTTCCGCCTTGAGTTCATCAGATGTTTTCCTAATACAAAAATAAGCGTATATATTTAATAAAATATTATAATCATCCTGTTCGTTAGTATATATTGCTACCCATCTTATATACTTATTAGCAACTGCATTATCTAAAATCTTTAATGTGCTCTCATGCTTTATTCGGAAAGTAGCATCTAATTCCCAATCAAGAATCATCAAGTCTTTATGATTCAGCAAAAAGTCTTTATCGTTATCAAATCCATCATAACCTCGAAATTTATATATGTCAAGATCACATTTTCCATCTTTCCTAAATGAAATATACAATTCTTTTGAATCATCAAAATATTTCCGATTTTCAGGGATGTCACAATATGGAGACTCATATTGATCATCTATACAAATAGCTGAATTAATTGCATTATATATAACAGCTTTTTTATCTTCTGTACTTATCATAATTGTTATTTTTTATATGGCCTAATGACAAAACAAGCTCCATTTAACTTATTATACTCTTTGTCATTACTTGCGATAATATCCAGACCTATAGAATTCAAATTTCTTCTAGCTAAGTATAACCCTATTCCACGCCCATTAGATTTTCTTGTAAAAAATAAAGTAAATATATCTTCTAATAAATTGTCAGCTATTTTTTCACCATTATTCATTACAAGAATTTCTTCATTTTCAGTACAATATTCAATATATATCCTACGCTCAGAAACAGGAATCAGCCAATACAATGCATTATTTATTATATTGATAAATGTCGAATAAATCACCGATTCAAATGTAAAAAAAGTATAATTCTTAAAATCATCACTAGCATCAAAATTGACCTCCAAATCTCTAATTTTAGAAGCAAAAAACAATTTTAGAGATTCTAACAAATTCAAACCTGTAAAAGTCTTTTTTTGCCTACGTGACATTCTATATAGAGGCTGTAACATTTTATAATTAGCCTCCATATGCTCAAATGCCACTTTTAATTGACTATATTGATTTGATATTTCAGAATGATTTGCTGCATAATCTCCTAAATAACGAATAGATGCAGCCATTTGGGAATGGAGCACATTTAATTCATGATCTATAATTTCAGCAGAAATACCTAGTTGAGCCAATTCATCAGTAGCCTCCAACTTTTCTTCTAATTTTTTATGTTGTTCTTTATACCATCCAATTAAGACGTCATCATCTATATCAAAACTCAGATTTTCAATATGTGTAACAAATGATGAATATCTTGAATCAATTTGTGCTAAAATAGATTCTTTACTTGACAATATACACTCTATAGCCTTTTCATACTCTTCTTTTGTGTTTAAGGTACTAATCATATTTGAAATCTCTTCTTTAAATGAGTCACTATATGATTTACCTTCCTCCATAAAATTGTTACGAATATTTTCAAATGCTAAAGATGTACGTTTCACATATGAATTGACAGTAGTTGTTATTTCTCTTAATACTGCAAGATAATTGTTTTCATAATCCTTTCTAAGATTCTCAACATCAAATTTTTGCCTTACTTTTATTATTTCATTATCACAAGCAATCAATGACTTTATAATCTGATTATATACTCCAGTATATTCTGTATATTTTTTCTCCTGAATTGAACTTAATTTTATACGCGACGGCTTTTGTATTTTCAAACTTCGAAGCTGTTCTTTCTTTTGAGAAAGCAACTTCGCTAAATCCTGGTACTCATTATAAGTTGTTTCCAAAGATTTAGATTTCAATTCTAATTGGAGATGGAGTTCTATTATCTCATTCTGTAACTCAAGAATTTTTACTTCATTAGCTTTCAAGTCTGAATTTAACTTTGCTTTTGTCTGCTTAGCTTTTTTCTTTTCAGCCTCTAGAACTTTTTCATTTTTTCGAGCAATCTCATCCATTTGGATAGAATGAGCTGTGACATCATCCTTAGAGGAAGCAAAAAAGTTCTTAGCTATATCAGTAAAGAAATCTATTAAATTCTTTTTGAATTCTTTATAAGCTTTATTTTCTATAAGCCCTTCCCTCCCAGCTTTATCTGTAAGAGTTTTATTTTTCTCTCGCGTAATAGCTATATATCCATACATATTACGATGACTAAAGAAATAGTGCCCTGCACTTTTAGATCTACGTTCCTCAAATTTAAGGAAATCGTAATCTGTTCTACCATAAGGTAGGACCCTAAAATTATCTCTATAAATATATAGTCCTCCAAACTTCTTGGTTTTTTCATCCATGACGTCATATTCTTCAGGGGACAGCAATGAATATTTTTGACGTCCTTCAATTTCACCAAGTTCTATTTCAAATGGGCCATAAGGTGTTTTACCTGGCAATCGAACAGGTCTAAATTTATAAGAAAAGGTCTGTTTATAAACTCGCACAATACCATCAAAAACGCCATTTTCATTAAAAGATCCCTTTATATAATGGTCAGCCTTTTCAAAATCACTATGATCAAAAAAATCGCGAATTATATCATACTTACCATTTTCGTCCCTAATATTAAAAGCTGTATTAAAATCAGGCTTTTGCTGCATAAACAAATTATATATTCCACTGAGAGAACGTTTAAGTTCAGACAGTGTAGAATTATCATCATCATTAGCATTGTAATAAGCCAAATCTAAAAGTTGTTCATCAGGTTGAAAGATGAGAAAGCGTGTTCCATGTTTATCTTGCGAAAGAAACAAATCCTCTATTTCTTTTTCTATTACATTAGGAACTTTAACGGAAGTAACACTATCTACAATATTTTGATGCAAACTTTCTTGTTCACTCCAAGCACTGATATTATTTTGAAAGTTACTCAAAAATTCCAATTTCATAATTTGAAGATTATACCGAAATTGTTCAATATTTCTAAACTCAGAAAGAGGAATATTTACATCATCAACAAATAGATTATAATTTTCAAGAATTCGCCAATCCATTAAAAGCATTTGACAAGGCTCTTCTTTTTTTTTGGTTAACATCAACATTGGAGAACCTAAATATGCTACAGACAAACGACCAATACCTTTCTCACCCATAGGTGTTCTTGGGCTTAAATTAAAACGTTGTTCATCCGTTAAAAAAGTTTTTCCTCTTGATTTCGAATCTGTGCCTAAAACAATCCACTTTGTTAATATGTCATTTTGCGTCATACCGAAACCATCATCCGACAAACTAAAAATAGGAGATTCAACGTCTGCATAACCGGGTAAATACAAATCACAATTTAACTCTTTTGCATAAGCATCATATCCATTCTTCCATAACTCAGAAATAGCTGTTGGCAAATCTGCAATCTGACCTTTTCCCAATAAATCAACAGCTCTCGCTTTTGTTCTAAATTGTGCCATTGTACTTTTCTTTTAATTCATATAATAAAATTCCTAATCTTCTTGCATATTCAGGAGGTACCGCATTTCCTATAATTCTTGCATTGGCTAGAATACTATTTGCACAAAACTTATAATCTTTAGGAAAAGTCTGTAACGTAGCACCTTCACGTATAGATAATCCTCTATTCTCCGTTGGATGTGCAAAACGTCCACTTGTAATTTTTACAAAATTTGTGGTAATAGTAGAAGAAGGTTTATCCCAACGCAGTCTACCGTATACATCAGTAAAGCTATGATCTTTACCTACATAACATTTAAGTTGAAGAGCCGGGTCATCCTTCCACACCAGGCGTGAACCTCCATTCAAAGGAGTTATTTCCAACCTTTTAACATTGATTGGAGCTAATTTTGAAGCTGTATGCATAAATTCTGTTTCATCTTTATGTCCAGCTTCAATACATGGGAATCCATTCTCCGGGCCTATAAATTCGCATAATAAAGATGGCTTTTCATCTGGTTTAGGTAGCTCCACATCACCTAATCTTGAAGCAATAAGGGAAAATCTCTTCCTTGTTTGTGGAACCCCATAATAGCACATATTTACAATTTCAAATTTGTATAAATAATTTTTACTTTTAAGGAACTGTTCAAATTCAGGGAAAACGCTATCTGATTTAGAAAGAATGCCAGGAACATTTTCTACTAAAACAAATCCTGGATTATAATAATCAACAAACCTTATGAATTCTTTTAATAAATCCTTACTACCTCTTGATTTATTTTTACTTGTATTTATTATGCTGTAATACTGACAGGGACTACACCCTATCAATACTAAATTATCATCATTTCGTTGAATAGAAAAATGCTTTTCAAAATAATCAACTTCCAACTGTTTTATATCTGAATATACAAACTTTGAAGTTGGGTTATTTATTTCATAAGTTTCTTTACATTCTTTAGCAAAGTCAATGCCGGCAATTACATCAACACCCGATTGGCGAAGACCATACGTCATACCGCCTCCTCCACAAAAAAAATCAATTGCTTTTAATGAACAGCTATTCTTCATTATTGTTATTCAAAAATTACTTCGCAAATTTAACCTTTTTCCCAATTAAATTATTATTCCACACTGCAAAAAACTTTAACATATGGGCTTCTATTTTATTTAGTACAAATTCACACAATAAAATTTGTCAAAACATATTATCAAAATTATGTTAGCAAGTATCGAAATCAACCAACCAAACTGTCATATATACTCAAATACACCGGCTGAAACTTCGTCCCCGCATTCTTCAACACCCCTTTCTGCACCAGCTCCCGAATCACCCGCGTAGCCTTCGACTGGTTGAAACCCGTGAGCCGTTCAAAGTCGCGGCGTTGCAGGAAAGAATGAGTCTTGAAGAACTCCGCCAACTTCTGTTGCACTTCTTCTTCGTCCAACTTGGCAGAATGATGTGCCTCGTCCACCTCCCTCTCCAGATACACACTCCGGAAACGGTCAATCAAGTCTTTGTCGGGCGTGAACTTGATACTTCTCACCTCTACATCGTCGTCCTTCACATACTTCGGGTTAATGTCCGGCGCACATTTCAGGCTCAGACTGAAATACCCGATGCCGTCCAAGTGCACAGCGTACCCGTTGCTCAGGTACTCATAAAGTTCATCGTTCAGGGCCGTGATGACGGCAGCCACATCCGCCGGGGCCACGGTACATTTCCTGTGTATCGCCTCCCGGATTTCGCGGGTGGTCACCACATCCTTTGTAATCACTTTTGCATGCAGCTTCGGGGCAGCAATTCCGTCCTTTACCGGATTCTCAAACAAGTCAAATTTAATAGCCATAACCGTATCTGTTTTATCGTTTCACTCTTCCTTTCCAAACTCTTCCACAAAAATACCTCGACACGTAGCTGCCGAGACCTCATCACGAACGTGACGAGACATCCGCACGAACGTGTCAAGACCTCGTCACGTTCGTGTCGAGGTAAATTTACAAAATTTTTCAAGAAAAAACAATGATAAAGCAACACAAAAAAGAATATTTCTGTCATTTATTATTGTGTTTTATAATACCTTTGTAATTACATAACTCAATGAATTATCTATCAAAATAAAACCATTATGTCACAATATACACCACTCCACAAGAACGATTCATCCGAAAACGGACAAATACGAATAATAGATGAAGACAGGCTTTGCTATCTTGTAGAGTCTACAAGTAAAGGAGCATACGGTTTGCGCACTATATCAAAATCTCTCCTGAAAGAATATATCGACTATTTTGAGAAACACCCTGATGCTTCACCTACTGATGCTCGTAATGCCCTGTCTGGACTAACCCAAATTGATAAGTTTGAATATGGATATACTTCCACATTGACATTAATGGCCAAAATGGCTTTAGGAAAGGAGAAAGTCATCAATACTGCAACCAACAACAGAGTACCGCACAAAGACAAAAAGCCACACCAGATTATCTTTTACGGTGCTCCGGGTACAGGTAAGTCATACACCATTAATGAAACAACCAAGGATGAAAGCGTTATCCGTACCACATTCCATCCAGACAGTGATTATTCCACATTTGTCGGTGCCTACAAACCTACGACCATCCAAGTAACGATGCGTGACGTAGCTGGTCATAAGATTATCGAAGGAGGAGAAGAAGTCAAGGAAGACCGGATTGTATATGAATTTGTCAATCAGGCTTTTCTTCAAGCCTACATACAGGCATGGAAATTCTATGCAGAAACGGCTGAGGACGCAGAACCTCAAAAGCAATATCTCATTATCGAAGAAATCAACAGAGGTAATTGCGCCCAAGTATTCGGCGATTTGTTTCAACTTCTTGACCGAAATTCTACAGGATTCTCTGACTACCCCATCTATACAGACACCGACATGAAAAAGCAGCTTTTCAAAGCGTTCAATGGGCTTTCCATTCCTCAGTCGGAACGAATCAATAACTTATACAACGGGCGACAGATTACAGAACAAGTGCTGAAAGGAGAAATTCTGCTTTTGCCGAACAATCTTTATATATGGTCAACCATGAACACCAGCGACCAGTCACTCTTCCCTGTGGATTCAGCTTTCAAACGCCGCTGGGAATGGCAGTACATGCCTATAGGAAAAGGTTATGATGATAATGGAAACGAGCTGAACTGGAAAATCAGTGTAGGTACTAACGAATACGACTGGTGGTCATTCATCGAAAAAATCAATCTTCAGATTGGCTCAACCACTAATTCAGAAGACAAAAAACTAGGTTTTTTCTTCTGCAAAGCCGAAAACGGCTATATCAGTGCAGAAACTTTTGTGGGAAAAGTCATCTTTTATCTATGGAATGATGTATTCAAGGATTATGGATTCGACGGAACCATCTTCAAGGATACAGACGGAGGTACACTTTCTTTTGACAAGTTCTATAAGGCTGACAGAAGCGGTAAAGCTATTGTGCAGAATGAGAAGATTGACTTATTCCTGAGCAATCTGGGTGTTGAGGTTTCCAACAATGACCTTGAAGTAGATGCAGAAGAGAACGATGATGAGGGAATTGATAAAAATGGGAATAGCAGGCTGAAAGTTCGATTCCCAGATGGAACTGAGATTGTCGGAAAAACTCGTTTTGATGCCTATCTCAATACCATAAAGAAGATTGGAATGACACAAATAGCACCGATAATTCCAGATTTGAAATATTCACGTTTAGGCTGTCCAATAATAAGCTCCAACAAATATGAGAAAATAGAAAATAATACTGGAAAATATTCATACATTGAATCTGATGGTTTCTATTTCATAAAAGGAATGAATGGAAAAGCAATGTGCAATATTTTAAAGGCTATATCTAACAAATTAGGCCTTAACCTAAAAGTCGAATACTGATGAGAATTATCATAGAAGGACATAAATATCTTGCGGCAAGCGTAAAAGACATTCTCCATGGCATTGATGCCTTGGAAAATGTGGAGGGCTACGTGGTTCTGAATTACGTGGGTTATTTTTACAATACCCAACTGCACGACTGCGTATTTATCTTGCCCAAGGTTCTTCTGGAAGACATAGATGGGAAAGAAATGGTTTTCGGTAAATATAAGCCGGAGGACATCATTCATCTTGATAAAAACACCCAGCTTACCCAGAAGGAAAAGGACTTCATTTATGAGTTTTCCGTATGGATTTACCGCACGATTGATGTATTCAGAACAGATCGAAACAACCAGACGGACATCGTATATCACAAAAAGATTATTCAAATAGGAAAAGGCAGTCGCAGGTTAAGCAACACGTTCCTGGACATACTGCTCTCGCTTATCCAATTCAACAAGAACAACCGAAACTTTTTTTCTTCATCTTGAAAAACCTGCATTCAGGATACAACAAGATAAACTGGACACGTACCATAGGTACAACCACAGCCATCGTTCAAAACAATCGTCCTGTATACCTGAATCCGGTCAACAAAAAAAGGCAGATAAACTTTGACGAGGAACTTCTGATTATATTTTTCTCCATCCTGAACTACATCGGTGACCATTACGGATTTGCCAAAGAAATAGACTGCCACTTTAATCTGATCAAGGGGAAACAGTTTGAAACATACTTGAACGGAATCGGTAAAACACGCCTGCTGCAAATCAAATACAAATATTTCTCCGACAAGGCACTGGAATTATGGAATCTTTGCTATGCCTTTTTTGATGCGGCAAGACAGGTACAGATAAATACGGATTTGCAGGAATACCTGCTGGTAAAGAATTTCAACATCGTTTTCGAAGCGATTATTGATGAACTTATCGGTGACAAGAATATTCCTGACGGACTGAAGGAGCAGGAAGACGGCAAGTTGGTAGACCACATGTACACCTACAAGAGTCTGACAACTACCGAGGAACAGCCTATCTACTACATAGGTGATTCTAAATATTACAAGAGAGGCAATGTTATAGGTCGCCACTCTGTGTACAAACAGTTCACTTATGCACGCAATGTGATTCAATGGAACCTAAACCTCTTCATGAATGGCGAGGACGAGAAAGTCAACCTGTCCAAAGCAAAAGGTGTCTCCAAACTGCGGGATGACCAAACTGAAGGTTATAACATCATTCCAAACTTCTTTATCAGTGCCCGTCTGAATGAGGAACTAAACTACAAAGAAGAGTTGCAAATCACTGACAAACAGCACACTTATTTCTGTAACAAGCAATTTGACAACAGACTGTTCGACCGCGACACCTTGCTTGTATGCCATTATGACGTGAACTTTCTTTATGTGGTTTCTTTGTACGCCCGAAACAATACCCTACAAAAAGATTCATGGAAAGCCGCAGTCAGAGAGAAATTCCGACAGGAAATACAGAAAATGCTAGAAGATAATTTCCAGTTCCACGCCATGAAAGCTCGTAGCGGAGTAAACGCAGCATCCTATATCAAAGAGCACTTCCAGGAATTGCTCGGAAAGATTTATACTCCCTATCCAGAAAAAGACATTTATTCTCTGGCTCTCAGCAAAGACTTTCCAGATGAAAACAGGATTCTCCTGGATAAATTGGATGAATATTTTGTCATTCAGGAATGTAAAATGGGAGAAAATCCGAGACCGATGTTTGAACAGTATGATTCGGAAACACATAGCGCAATTCCAACGGAAATGGTAACCTCTGTAAAAAATGTGTTTACAGGACTTATCCGTGTCAAGGATGAGAATTATAAAACTTTCCGCACCCATCAGGCCCAACTATACACGATGGAAAAAATTCCGCCAACTAATCTGATTGAAGTCAAATACTTCCTGCCTATGGTGAGCGGAAAAATTGACGGCTTCTATCAAATAGAGAAACTACAGTTCGGCAGTTACAAAGACAAAGAAGGTAATACACAACCTTGCCTGAAGTTCAAGCTGGGGAAATATATTCATATCGGAGATACCTGGAAATCTATTTATGAGATAATGCGCCCGGGAGAGGTTATCTCCATTGAGGATGTAATCAAGATGTATAATTACATAAAATAGCAAAACAGAATCATGGACACCCTCTCTCAAGACCAGCGGCACAAAAACATGGCTGCCATTCACGCGGCCAACACCAAGCCGGAAATGATAGTCAGAAAGTACCTGCTCGCCCACGGATTCAGGTACCGGCTGAACCATCCGCGTCTACCAGGACGTCCGGACATCGTGCTGCGGAAATACCGCACCTGCATCTTCGTCAACGGATGTTTCTGGCACGGACATGAAAACTGCAAATATTACACTATTCCCAAAACCAACACGGAATTCTGGACACGGAAAATCACACGCAACATAGAACGTGACAAGCAGGTGCAGCAGAAACTGGCACAAATGGGCTGGCATTGCATGACGATATGGGAATGTGAGCTGAAGCCTCAGAAACGAGAGCAGACGCTACTGGCTCTGGAATATACGCTCAACCATATTTACCTGAAAGACCACGCCGTGAGCTACTCCATCGAGGAAGAAAAACCACTTATGGCTGCGGAAGATACAGAAGATACCTATCACACTACTCCCCCAACAAACAATCCAGTCACTCATGAATAAAGTTACGGCTGGAAGAAGCTAACTGACTCTTTATCTCCTCCACCACCCTCACATCTGCCGGAAGCCACGCTACACTCTCCAGCTCCTCCCGCTTCAGCCAAGCGGCATTCTCGTGCTCCTTCAGCACCAGGCTACCGGAAACCACCGAGCAAAGGTAGCAGTGCATGGTGAGATGGAACGACGGATACTCGCAGTCCACCGTGGTGAGGAAGGCATCCACCCGAATGTCCGTGTCCAGCTCCTCGCGGATTTCCCGCACCAGAGCCTCTTCCCTGCTCTCGCCCGGCTCCATCTTCCCGCCGGGGAACTCCCAGTAGTCCTTGAACTCGCCGTAGCCGCGCTGGGTAGCGAAGTACTTCCCGTCGCGGACGATGACCGCCGCCACCACTTCGATGCGCTTGCCCACCACATACGTCTCTCCTTCTTGCCGGATGCTCCAGAACGGGACGGACTTGGCGTCGGTGAACTCTTTCATCCGCCAGGCCGATTCGAAACCGCTGGCCACGAAGTGCATGGGCACGAACAGACCGACCTGAAACACGTCGAGAAACTGACGGGCCCCACGGGTGTAGCCGTTGCCGATGCGCCCGTCTACGGGGAACATTACCACGTCGAAACGGTCGGTGAGCTTGCGGATGTCTTTCAGCTCGCCCAGGTAACGTTTCTCTTCCTTCAAGGGGTCGATGTCCATGCCGAAATCGGGACTGTAGACCATACCTCCGTGGTAGTCGTCGGTCAGGAAGCGGGCGTACCAGTTGTTCAGGTCGCCGGCATGGAAGATGCGCTTGCCGCCGGTCTCAATCACCCACGACACGCCGCTGTCGGTGCTTCCGGTGGCGGCCACGTGCACCAGCTCGTCTGCCCACGTGGCCCCCTTGCCCAGCCAGGCGTCGGCTTCGTCCTTCTGCGCACGGCGGTGTTTCAGGATGTCTTTCGAAAGGATGTAGCGGAGGTCCGTCTTCGTGGTCCGCCAGGAGAAGATGTCGCGGTTGAAATGGTCTTCGTGGAAATGGCTGGAGAAAACGTACATCGGCTTGGGCGACCGCAGCAGACGGGGCATCACGCCGGCAGGGTCCATCCAATAATCAAACACGAGGATGCAGCGGTCGGTCTCGAGGGCAAAGCCGCTGTGGAAGATATAGGTGAGTTGCATAGGTTTCTTGAATAGTTTATGCAAAGATAGCGTTTTTGCCGGGATTTACTATCTTTGTACCTGACAAGCCACCCAATGAAGACTACAAGACAAAATATCCAACGTATGGAGTGGGAAACCGACCCGCTCTACCGACTGATCAGGACCATCAAGAACGTGATGGACCGGTATTTCCTGGACCCTCTCATCGGTCTGCTTTTTCCGACGGCGGGCGATATCTTCTCGTCTGTCATGACGCTGCCTTTCCTCGCCGTGTCCCTGTTCAGAATCAAGTCTATTCCTCTCACCTTAGCCATCGTCTACAACATGCTGACAGACATGCTGCTGGGCATCATCCCACTCTGGATTGGCGACTTGCTGGACATTTTCAGCCGCTCGTACACCAAGAACTTCCGGCTGATTGTGGGCTTCGTGGAGGGCGACCAGGAAATCATCCGGGAGGTGAACCGCAAGGCCGTACTCACCGCCGTGGGCATCCTGTTGCTGTGCGTGCTCATCTATTGGCTCGCCCAAGCGGTGGTCTACCTCAGTACGGAGCTGTGGGAATGGATTCAGGGACTGTTTTAACTTTCCGGGGAAAATCCGTACCTTTGTCCCAAAATCATTTGTAAATGGGAAAGAAAGAATACATGCAGGCCAACAAGGACTGGCTGGCCGAAAAGGCGAAGGAAGAGGGAGTACAGGCGCTCCCCAAAGGAATCTATTACAAGGTACTGGCTTCGGGAGCGAACGACGGCAAGCATCCCACGCCGCGGAGCATCGTCACCGCTCACTACACGGGATGGACCATCAACGGGAAGAAGTTTGACAGCAGCCGCGGAGGTGCACCTGCCGCTTTCCGCCTGAGCGACCTCATTGAGGGATGGATCATCGCGATGCAGCAGATGTGCGTGGGCGACAAATGGGAGATTTACCTCCCGGCAGAGATGGGCTACGGCAAATTCTCACAACCCGGCATCCCCGGAGGCTCCACCCTGATTTTTGAGATTGAATTGTTGGGGATAGCGTAAGGAAAGGCCACCAAGGGAATATTGCGGTTTCCAACAATAAATCGTAAATTTGCCAGAGAATAAACGGAGGAAAGACGATGAAAGAAGAAGTGATTGAACTGGATTCAGTGGAAAAATACAACCAGCTCTTCGGACTGGAGACCCTGCACCCGATGGTCAGCGTGGTCGACTTGTCGAAGGCTACGCGGTGGCCGCAGGAGTTTAAAGTCAACTATGGAGTGTATGCCCTGTTCCTGAAAGAAATCTGTTGCGGAGACATCACCTACGGACGCCAGCCCTACGACTACCAGGAGGGGACGATTGTCTGTTTCGCTCCGGGGCAGGTAGCCTCTTTCCGCATGAAGGAAGGTACGCTGCCCCAATGCCACGGACTGCTGTTTCATCCGGATTTTATCCGAGGCACGCAGTTGGGACGGGACATCAAGCATTACTCCTTTTTCTCCTACGAAACCCGCGAAGCCCTGCACGTGTCGGAAGACGAACGGCGCACGGTGATGGATTGTCTGCAAAAGATTGACACGGAACTGCGGCGTCCGGCCGACAAGCACAGCCGCCGCCTGATTACGGCCAACATCGGACTGCTGCTGGACTATTGCATGCGGTTCTACGAACGGCAGTTTACCACACGCGAGGCTTCCAACAAAGACGTCATCGTGCGCTTTGAACAGTTGCTCGACGAGTATTTCGACAGTCCGGCACCGCAGGAAGAGGGACTGCCCACGGTGAAATACTTCGCAGAAAAGGTCTTCCTCTCACCCAACTATTTCGGCGACATGATCAGCAAGCAGACGGGACGGACGGCTTCGGAATACATTCAGGGAAAGGTGATTGAAAAAGCGAAGGAATTGCTGCTTTCCACCACCAAGCCCATGAGCGAGATTGCCTACAGCCTGGGCTTCCAGTACCCGCAGCACATGAGCCGCATGTTCAAGCGGCTGGTGGGACACACCCCGAACGAATACCGGAGCCTGTGCGGATAAACTTATCCGCACAATATTTCTCTGATTGATTTATCACACCCCGGTCCCGGCCTCTGGCTGGGACTTGTTGTTTCCGCCCTGCCCGCTCTCGGCATACTTGGAAGGGGAAACACCGAACATGTCCGTGAAATGCTTGCGGAAGGTGGGCAGGTCGTTGAAACCTACGCGCTCGGCCACTTCCGTCACCGAAAGACTGGTTTCCATCAGCAGCAAGGCGGCCTTGGTCATGCGGATGTGGCGAATCAGTTCCACGGCCGAAAGGTCGGTATGCTGCTTCAGCTTGCGGTAGAGGGTGGCCAGGCTCATGTGAAGTTCCCCAGACAGCACCTTGACATTGAAATCGGGATTGCTGACATTCGCCTCGATGCAAGCCCACACCTTCTGCATAAATTCGCTTTCCGTGCTTTCCGCTTTCTCCGTCGAAGCTGACGCGGCAGACGAAGCATGCAGCAACGTACGGGTGTAAATCTGTTTCAGACGGCGACGCATGTCGAGCAGACAGGCCACTTTGGCCAGGAGCACTTCCGGATTGAACGGTTTGCGCAGGTAGTCGTCGGCTCCCCGTCGGGAAGCTTCCACACTGTCTTTATCCTCGGCCTTGGCAGTGAGCAGCAGAATAGGAATGTGGGCGGTTTCCTTCCGCTTGCGCAGTTCGGCACAGCAGGTGAACCCGTCCATCACGGGCATCATCACATCCGACAGCACCAGATCAGGCACCTGCTCTACGGCTGTTTTCAAACCCTCTTCTCCGTTTTCGGCTTCCAGCACCCGATACTGCTTCCGCAACAATTCGCACAAGTAGTGACGCATGTCGGTATTGTCTTCTATGACGAGCACCGTCTGACGGGCGGCAGATGGCTTTTCTTCCTTCGCCTCTGCAACATGTTCCGATGTCACAGGGAAAATCATTTCCGGTACAACAGAGGAGACTTCCGGAGCAACGGCGGCCGCTGAACCTTCTTCCCATGTACAATCGTCTTCTCTGAAATGCGATTTTCCTTCGGGCAGGTACACACAGAACAGGCTGCCCTTGCCCGGCTCACTGTCCACGGTCACCCGTCCGTGGTGCATTTCGACGATGTGTTTCACGATTTTCAGGCCGATACCCACATGCGTAGAAACAGCGGGCGCTTCCTTTCCAGTCACGAAAGGATCGAATATATGCTGCAACAGATCCGCATCAATGCCTTTTCCGGTGTCGCTCACCGACAGGCAGCAGAAATGCTCTCCGTCTATTTCTTTCCGTTCTACCTTCAGGTGGATGCTTCCTCCTTCCGGCGTGTATTTGAAGGCGTTCGAAATCAAGTTCTGCACCACCGACGAAAGCTTTTCGCGGTCGGCCCATACCGGCACACAGTCGGGCGCCAGTTTCCAAACGTAATCTATCTTCCGTTCGGCCGCCAGCGACTGGAACCCCTGCGCCACGTCTACCAGCAGGGCTTCCACATCCACCTCTGACAAACGGAGCTTTACCATCCCGGCTTCAGCCTTCTGCACGTAGAGCAGACGGTCGGTCAGAGTGTGTAGTCCTTCGGCATACTTGAACATCATAGACAGTTTGGCATAGGAAGGATTTGAGGCCGGCGTCTTGGACAGAAGCTCACGCAAAGGAGCCAGAATCAGGGTAAGCGGGGTACGCAGCTCGTGAGCCGCCATCGTGAAGAAATTCTCACGCTCCTTGCGGAGTTCAACTTCCTTGTTGCGCTCCATGTTCACCGTAAAAAGTTCATGTTCCAGCCGCAGTTCATACTGCACGCGCTTTTCTTTCAGCCGTACGCGGTGGATATAGACCAACAATATTCCCACCAGTCCGAAAGTAGCCAGCAGACGGAACCACCAGGTCTCGCTCCAATGCGGGGCAACCACGATGTCCAGACTGCTCACCTCTCCCTCACTCTGGTCCTGAAAGACTGTCTTTACCTGAAACGTATATTTGCCGGCTGGCAGACGGTCGTAGGAAATCTTATCACCCTCATCGGCCATAATCCAATCCTCCTGATACGGGTACAGGCGATAGAGGTATTTCTGCAGCTTATTCAGGTAAAGCAGGTTGGAGAACGAAAGCGAGAAATTGCGGTTGGCATGGTTCAGGTGTAGCTCCTTCGTGTAAAGTAAGGAATGTGATAATACCACCTGTCCGTTCACATGCTCGCCAATCTGTACCGAAGCATGGTTGACTTCCAAGTCGGTAAACACCACTCTTCCCTTCTCAATGGGATAATGAAACCGAAGCCGCGACGGACGGAAATAGGTCAACGTACTGTGGTTTCCCCAAAACAGACAATCTTTTCCAAAAAAGACAGAACGGTTGCTGCCCGAGATATAGAAATTGTAGAACGACTGTAAATGACGACTCAAACGGGAGATACCGGAATTGGAACCCACCCACAAGGAATGATCGCCGTCTTCGGCCAAAGTGGTCACGAAATTGCTGCACAAGCCCTCCTCGGTGGTGTAACGACATACAATGCGGTCTGCTTCTGGTGAACATACGCCGAGTCCGTTGCCGGCATACCCCACCCACAATTTCCGGTCGCTTCCCCATAGGAGTGCCCGCACTTCCACGTCCGTTACCGGCATGCCTGCTTCTTTTTCATAACCAGTATGCGAGCGCATCACCCGGTTTCCTTCCATCGTGAGGCGCAACAGGCCGCGAGCTGTACCTAGCCACAACGTGTGGGCATCACTACGAGCCAATGCCCGTACATGCACACGATTGGAAATCTGGGAATTCTTCCATTCCACCTTCACCGAAGTTCCTTTACGGAGATTCACGCGGTAAAGTCCGCTGCTGGTACCCGCCCAGGCCTCATTTTCCGACAGAGGCAACAGGCTCCACACCTCTGGTGATTTTCCTTTTTCCGGAACAATTTCCACCACCTGCCAGCTGCCGTCCTCTCCATAACGGAGCACTTTTCCACCCTGAGAGCCGAACCAAAGTCCGCCACGGACGTCTGCGGCACTGCACAACACGGTACGTACCACCGCCACGCCCGGTTCCACCGAGCGGAAATCCACGGGCACAGCCGCATCAAAAGGCCGCGTGCTGCGCAGCAGTCCCTTGTGGAAAGTGGCCAGCCAGAGGTAGCCTTCCTTATCCATCTGGATACCGCACAGCTCGTTGGAATGTGCCTGTGCATATTGCTGATAGAAAAGCTGGCGCAGGTCAGAAAACAGCACGCCCCCTCCTTCCGTTCCAATCCACAGCAATCCTTCGGGGTCGTAATAGCCGGTCACCATGCGGGTCTCGATGTACTGGTTACCGCTGTTCTCGAAAGAATGAAAAGCCCGCATCTTCAATTCCCGCTCCGGGGTCAATGTAAGCAGCGTATAGCCGTTCCATGTCAAGGCCATGTAGCGGGAGTCCCCCAGGGGCAAAAGCTGGAACACATCGTTGTGCGAGAGCTGTTCGTTGGGGTTGGCCGGATTGTAGCGCCAGTGATGCATCACACGGGTGGTCAGGTCGTAAGCATACAGTCCGTCGCCAATGGTAGAAATCCAAAGAAAATCGTCGCCCTGAAGAACGGAAGTAATCCGGACCTCTTCCGACATTTGCCGGACACAAAGGGTCATCATCCTCCTGGTTGTGCGGTCATAACGACAGACTGTTCCTCCCTTGCCGATACAATAAAGACTTTTCCCATCCTCGCCGACACAAAGTGACAGAAATTCACATGCCGGATTGGCCTCCGCTGTCGATTGCAGATGGACGAAGGCCGTATCTTCCCGAAAAGAAGCCTCAGCCAGGTCCATTTCCGAAAGTGCAGAACCGGTTATTCCCCAACAATGCCCATCGGAGGTTGCCACAAAACGGGTGAAGGCCACGGTCTGATTCCGCTCCTCGTTCCAAAGAGGAAGGAAGCGTTCCCGCTGCTTGTCGAACAGAAACAGGGTCTGCTCCGAACGGAGCAACAGATAATCCTTATTAAGTGAAACCACCTTCTCCACTGTGCGATGGGGAGCATCTGTGATACGGAAGGTCTTGAACGATTGCCCGTCGTAGCGGCTCAATCCGCTGCTGGTACCAAACCAGATAAAGCCTTCGGCATCCTTTTCAATGGAATGAATGTCATTGTCGGCTATTCCGTCGTTCATGTTCAGCACCTGAAAATCTTTTTCCAGCAACCTTTGGGCTCCAGACGGAAGCACGATTCCGACAAAAAAGAGGACTATAAGTGTGTAAATTTTCATTCTTTAGATTTAGCCTAGTAAACAAATGCAAAGAAAACAAAAATCCACTACAAAACATCCTCCACAAGGCAGAAAAAAAGGATTTTATCCCCTAAAAAGCACAAATAAGAAGAATACCCCCTATGAATGCAACGTTTACCCACCTTGACAAATCCTTTAAATTCATAGCTTTGCAAAAGGTGAAGACACCCAATTTATTTAACCATCTAATTAATAACTTAATCTAAAAAGGAACCTTATGAAGACACAATTCATCACTCTGCTCATCGCAGTGCTGGCAGGTTTGCTACCGCTACACGCGCAACAGATGAGCATCTCCGGAATTGTCACAGACAAGAAGCTGAATGAACCCATCATCGGGGCGTCAGTAGTAATTAAAGGTACGACCAACGGCGGTATCACCGACCTGGACGGAAACTTCCAGCTCAACAACGTGGCTGCCGGAAGTACGCTGGTCGTATCGTACATCGGTTATCAGACATTGGAAATCCCGGTACAGAAAGGCAAGACCTCTTATCAGGTAGCCCTGTCGGAAGACACCCAGACACTCGACGAAGTGGTAGTGGTAGGGTTCGGTACACAGAAGAAGGTGAACCTGACCGGTGCCGTAGCTACTGTCGATACCAAAGCACTGGAATCACGTCCGGTATCACAGGTGGGACAGGCCTTGCAGGGAACCGTACCGGGCCTGAACTTGTCGGCAGCCGATTTGGGCGGCCAGCTCGGACAGTCCATGAAAGTCAACATCCGCGGTACAGGTACCATCGGTACAGGCTCCAAAGGAGAACCGCTGATCTTGATTGACGGAATGGAAGGCGACATGAACACCCTGAACCCGGAAGACATTGAAAGCATCTCCGTGTTGAAGGATGCAGCCTCTTCTTCCATCTACGGTTCACGTGCGGCATTCGGTGTCATCCTGATTACCACCAAAAAAGGAAAGGCCGGAAAAATGACCATCAATTATAACAACAGTTTTCGTTACTCCGGTCCGACCAACCTGCCGAACCAGCTCGACTCCTACCGCTTTGCCAACTACTTCAACGAGGCTTCGGTGAACCAGGGAGAGAAAATCATTTTCGATGATGAAACCATCGGCCGTATTCAGGACTACATGGCGGGAAAAATCACCACAACCACCATCCCGAACGGAACCAACTGGCATTTCCATGAAAAGGCCAACGACAACGTGAACTGGTACAAGACTCACTTCGCCTGGGCATGGAGCAACGAACACAACCTCAGCATGAGCGGAGGAACCGAAAAGCTGCAATATTATGTATCCGGAAGTTACCTGAACCAGAACGGTAACCTGCGTTACGGAAACGATAACATGAAGCGTTACAACTTGAGCGCGAAAATCAACACAAAAATTAATAAATATATTGATTTCAACCTGAGTACCAAGTTCATCCGCTACGACCTCGACAACCCGATTTACCTGGAAGAAGGTGGCTTGTTGTATCACGACATCGCCCGCATGTGGCCGATGATGCCGTTCAAGGACCCCAACGGACACTACATGCGCAACGGCAAACTGGCACAGCTGACCGACGGCGGACGTTCGAAGACCCACAACGATGATATTTACCTGCAGGGCCAACTGGTACTCCATCCGCTCAAGAACTGGAATATCTACGCAGAGGCCGGCATGCGCGTCATCAACCAAAACAAGCAGGTGAACCTGAACAAGATTTATGAATATGACATCAACAACAATCCGGTAGAACTGGCATTCAGCGGAAGTTATGCACCGGGAGCAACCTTTGCCCGCATGAACTACCTGAACAGCAACTTCTATACCACTTCTTTCTATACGGATTATACCCTCGAAAAAAACGACCACTACCTGAAGGTGATGCTGGGTATGAATACGGAAGAATACATCGTGCGTTCTCTTTCCGCACAGCGCAGCGACGTCATCACCAGCCTGATTCCGGAAATCGGCGCAGCCGTAGGTGAAGACAAAATCAACAACGACGACAACAACCCTACTCAGTATAAGAACTGGGCTACTGCCGGTTTCTTCGGACGTATCAACTACTCTTACAAAGAACGTTACCTGTTTGAAGCCAACCTCCGCTACGACGGTTCTTCACGCTTCCTCCGCGACCAGCGCTGGAACCTCTTCCCGTCATTCTCTTTCGGATGGAACATGGCACACGAATCGTTCTTCGCACCGCTGACCAAGGTCATCAACACCTTCAAGCCGCGCGTATCCTGGGGTATGCTGGGTAACCAGAACACCGATGCCTTCTATCCGTTCTACCTGACACAAAATGTAGTGGCCAACGGAGGAAGCTGGCTGATGGGCGGTGTACGTCCTACCACTTCCGGCGTGCCGGGACTGGTCAGCAGTACCCTCACCTGGGAAAAGATTTACAATACGAACATCGGTTTCGACTTCGGACTGCTCAATAACCGCCTGACCGGTTCATTCGAATACTTCATCCGCCGTACCAAAGGTATGGTAGGCCCTCCGGCTGAAATCGGTGCCGCTCTGGGTACTTCCCTCCCGAACACCAACAACGCCGAACTGGAAAACAAGGGATGGGACTTGAACATCTCCTGGAGAGACCGCATCGGACAGGTGAACTACGACTTGGGCTTCAACCTTTCCGACAACCGGGCTACAGTGAAGAAATACCCGAATGCATCCAAAGCCATCTTCCAGTCCGACGGTTCCACTTACGCTTACTATGACGGAAAGACCATCGGTGAAATCTGGGGATATGAAACTCAGGGCATCGCACAGAGCGACCAACAGATGCAGGAATGGCTGGCTTCGAACGACCAGAGCAAGTTGGGTTCACAATGGGGTGCAGGCGATATCATGTACAAAGACTTGAATGGCGACAAAGTGGTGGACGACGGTTCCAAGACTGTAGACGATCACGGCGACCTGAGAGTCATCGGTAACAGCGAACCACGTTTCAATTTCGGTCTTCACCTTGGTGCCGACTGGAAAGGCATCGATATCCAGATGTTCTTCCAAGGCGTATTGAAACGTGACCTCTGGCTCAGCGGTCCGATGTTCTGGGGAGTTGACGGAGGCGAATGGCAGTCTGTCGGTTTCGAAGAGCACCTCGATTACTGGCGTCCGGAAAACACCACTTCCATCTTCGGCCCGAACACAAACGCTTACTACCCGAAAGCTTACATCGGCGACAAGGGAAACAAGAACAAGCTGACGCAGACCGGTTACCTTCAGAACGGTGCCTACATGCGTATGAAGAACCTGCAGGTGGGATACACTCTCCCCAAAGCATGGACCAACAAGGCACACATTGAAAAAGTACGCGTATATTTCAGTGCCGAAAACTTGTTTACCATCAGTGGCATTGCCGATATGTTCGACCCGGAAGCCATTGCCGCCAACGGCTGGTCTAACGGTAAAACATATCCGCTTTCACAGACCTTCTCATTCGGTATCAACGTGACACTTTAACCCTTTAACTATTCGAATAAACCATGAAAAAGAATATATTATTCGCCATCGGAATGACGGCACTGGCCTGCTCCTGCAACGATTTTCTGGACAGAGAGCCACTGGATGCAGTGCCCGTAGAAAAATACCTGCTCAGCGAAAACGACCTGGCAGCCTATACAGCCAACTTGTATGAGACTCTTCCTTCACATCAGCCGGGAGTTTACAGCATCGGTGTGTTTGCCACCGACAACAACAGTGATAACCAGGCGGCATCCAATCCGGAGAAACTGTTTGTAAACGGTGAAAACCGTGTGCCACAGTCGGGAGGTGCCTGGGAGTTCGGCGGCATCCGCTCAACCAACTACTTCATCAACCGGGTACGTCCGCTGCTGGAAGCCGGCGAACTGGGAGGCAATGAAGCCAACAACAAGCATTATTTGGGAGAAGCTTATTTCTTCCGGGCCTTCTATTATGCCAACAAACTGGACTCACTGGGCGACTTCCCCATCATCAAAACCACTGTAGCCGATAATTACGAGGCGGTGAAACAGGCCAGCCAGCGCCGTCCACGCAACGAAGTGGCCCGTTTCATCATCGAAAATCTGGATTCAGCCTATTATTTCATGGCAAGTACCCCTCCGACCAGCAACCGCCTGACCAAGGATTGTGCTGCCCTGCTGAAAAGCCGTGTAGCCCTGTTTGAAGGTACATGGGAAAAATACCACAAAGGAACGGCACGTGTACCAGGAGGACCGGGATGGCCGGGTGCACAAAAGGATTACTTGAAGGACTTCACCATCGACATCGATGCTGAAAGCCGTTATTTCCTGGAAGAAGCCAAGAAAGCCGCACAGATTGTGGCCGACAACCATCCTTTGTACAATGACTATCCTGCCCTCTTCAACAGCAACTCACTGAGCGGCATGCCGGAAGTGCTGCTTTGGAGAGCCTACGATGCCAAACTGACTCCGGCGGTCAACCACTTTGTGGTGGGCTACCTGCAACGCAACGGAGGTGGAAACAGCGGTTATACCCGCAGTATGATCAATACCTACCTGATGAAAAACGGACTTCCGATTTATGCAGACGGAGCCAACTACAAAGGCGACCGCACTTATCAGGACGTAGCCGACGGACGCGACCCGCGTCTGACTTACAACACGATGATGCCGGGCGACATGCTGACTGAAAAAGCGGCTATGACCGAGGCCATCATCGACGGCGCAGGCTATTACTACCGTGCCCCGATTACGGAAATGGCAGAAAACCGCAGCACGACAGGATATTCGGTCAAGAAAGGACTGACCACCGACCCGTCGCAAGGTCCTACCCTGCCGGCTACCACAGCTTGTGTCATCTTCCGTGCTGCAGAAGCTTACCTCAACTACATGGAAGCCGACTATGAACTGAACCATTCACTCGATGCCAAAAGTAAAGAATACTGGAAAGCCATCCGCGAACGTGCCGGAATGGATACGGACTTTGAAAAGACCATCCGAAACACCAAACTGGATCAGGAAATCGACTTGGCACGCTACTCTGGCAACAATCTGGTAGATGAAACTCTCTACAACATCCGCCGCGAACGCCGCATCGAACTGGCTGCCGAAGGATTCCGTCTGCGTGACCTCCGCCGCTGGTGTGCACTCGACAAGATGCAGAACTACCGAGTGGAAGGTTTCAACCTGTGGGAAGAGAATTACAAACGTTATACGACTCCGGATACGGGCATCAACGGAAAGAGCTTCGACAAGGCACTGACGGTCATCGAACTGAAAGAAGCTGGCACTGACGGAGCCAACGTATCGGCCAAGAGCGATGGCAACTATCTGTTGCCGTATCGGATTATCTCGACCAACATCGCCTACAACGGCTACAACTGGAACCCGAACCGTTATCTTTATCCGATTGCCTTCGACCATTTCCGTCTGACCACCGACGTGGAAGGCTCCGGCGATTATGCTTCTTCTCCTATCTACCAGAATCCGGGATGGAAGATTGAGACCAATAGCCTGCCGGAAGGTGAATAATCTTTTCGGCGTATGAATAATGAAAGGAGAAGATTCTTGGAAACAGGAAACTTCTCCTTTTTATCACTATCTTTAGACCGATTATGAAACTGACACACCTACTCTACACATCCGCCGCACTGGCCGCACTTCCAGCAGCTGCGTCCGCACAAGGAAACCCTTCGCAGCCCAACCTGGTCTTCATCATGGCCGACCAGTTCAGGGGCGATGCGCTGGGCTGCCTGCAACAGGAACCGGTGCAGACTCCTCATCTGGACCAGCTGGCAAGCGAAGGTATCCTCTTCACGGAGGCCGTGAGCAGCTATCCGGTATCCTCGCCCGCCCGGGCCATGCTTATGACGGGCATGTATCCCATGGCCAACGGGGTAACGGGCAACTGCAACTCGCTGAACACGCCCTACGGGGTGGAGCTTTCCACCGAGGCGGTCTGCTGGAGCGACGTACTGAAACAGGCGGGTTATGCCACGGCCTACATCGGCAAATGGCACCTCGACGCGCCGCATCCTCCCTACGTGGATACCTACAACAACCGGGGGGCAGTGGCCTGGAACGAATGGTGTCCGCCCGAACGCCGCCACGGCTTCGACCGCTGGATAGCCTACGGCACCTACGACAACCACCTGCATCCGATGTACTGGGATACCTTGGCGGGAAGAGACGAGTTCCACTACGTGAACCAGTGGGGACCGGTCTACGAGGCCGACCGTGCCATCGAGTTCATCCGCACGGAAAGCGTGCAGTCCGACCGCCCCTTTGCCCTGGTGGTTTCCATGAATCCCCCGCACACAGGCTACGAGCTGGTACCCGATAAATACAAACGGCTGTACGACTCGCTCGACGTGGAAGCACTGGCCCGGCAGAAACCGTATATTCCGGAGAAAGGAACTCCCGAAGGCGACTATTTCCGGGCAAATATCCGCAACTACTACGCCTGCATCACCGGAGTGGACGAACAGGTGGGACGCATCGTACAGGCCCTGAAAGACTGCAAACTGTTTGAGAATACCCTCCTCGTTTTCACGTCCGACCACGGCGTCTGCATGGGCGGACACGGAGTGGAAGGCAAGAACGTGTTCTACGAGGAAGCGATGCGCATCCCGATGATATGCTGCTGGAAAGGCAGACTCCATCCGCAACGGAGCGACCTGCCCGTGGCCTTTGCCGACTTGTATCCTACCCTGCTCTCGCTGATGGGAAAGAAGGCGGAGATTCCGTCCACCGTGCAGACACACGACTGGAGCCGGTATTTCCTGCAGGAACAGATTCAGACACCCGAAGACGCTTTCCAGCCTTATTACTATTGTGTGCCTTCCGACCCCACATCCGGACGACGCGGCATCCGTACCGCCCGCTACACCTACGTGGTGGATGTGCAGAAAGGGAAAGTGACGCAGACCTGGCTGTACGACCGGACCACCGACCCCGGCCAGCTGCACAACGTGGCGGAAAGCCAGCCGACGCTCTGCGATTCGTTGCACCAGACCCTTATCCAATGGCTTGGAAAGACCCATGACCCGTTTGTAAAATACTTGACACATTGAATATGAAAAAAACACTCTTTACCCTACTGATGCTGCTCGCCACCTGCGGTGCAGCCGTTCACGCCCGGAACACCGAACCCGAAGGACCGAAACCGGCTCCCCGCCAGATGAAATGGCACGAGGCCGAACTGGGCGTGGTATTCCACTACGACCTGCACGTGTTCGACGGACAGGTGTACGGACAAGACAACAACCGTATCAACCCGATTGAAGACTACAACATCTTCCATCCCGACCACCTCGACACCGACCAGTGGATTCAGTCGGCCAAGGCGGCCGGCGCCAAGTTTGCCATCCTGACCGCCACCCACGAGACGGGCTTCGGACTGTGGCAGAGCGACGTGAACCCCTACTGCCTGAAGGCCGTGAAATGGCGCGACGGAAAGGGCGACATCGTGCGCGACTTCGTGAACTCCTGCCGCAAATACGGCCTGCAGCCGGGCATCTACATCGGCATCCGCTGGAACTCCCTGCTGGGCATCCACAACTTCAAGGCGGAGGGCGAAGGCGAGTTTGCCCGCAACCGTCAGGCATGGTACAAGCGACTGTGTGAAAAGATGGTGAAGGAACTCTGCACCCGCTACGGCGACCTCTTCATGATTTGGTTCGACGGGGGTGCCGACGACCCGAAAGGCTTGGGTCCCGACGTGGAACCCATCGTGAACGAATACCAGCCCGACTGTCTGTTCTATCATAACGTGAACCGGGCCGACCTGCGCTGGGGTGGTTCGGAAAGCGGTACCGTGGGCTATCCCTGCTGGTCGAGCTTCCCCTACCCGTACAGCCACAGCAACGCTACCGACGGCGTGACTGACCACAACAAGTTGCTGGCCCACGGTGACCCCAACGGCAAATATTGGGTGCCAGCCATGGCCGACACGCCCCTGCGCGGCTACAACGGACGCCACGAATGGTTCTGGGAACCGGGCGATGACGACAAGGCAGTCTATCCGCTGGAAAACCTGATGGAGATGTACGAGAAATCGGTGGGCCGCAACGCCACGCTGATGGTGGGACTCACTCCCAACCCCGACGGTCTGATTCCGGAGGGCGACGTACGCCGTCTGAAGGAATGGGGCGCGGAAATCAACCGCCGTTTCGGCCAGCCGCTGGCAGCCACTTCGGCCACTGGAAAGAAGCGGTTGTCGCTCTCGCTCGACAAGGCGCAACCCGTGAACTACTACCAGATTCAGGAAGACCTGAACGGCGGCGAACGCATCCGGGCCTACCGGGTGGAAGCAAAGGTGAACGGCAAGTGGACCACCGTGGCCAAAGGCTCTTCCGTGGGACACAAGCGCATCGAATCCTTCCCTGCCGTCGAAGCCCAATCCTTCCGGCTGGTGGTGGAGGAATGTACCGCAGAACCTCTCATCCGAAACTTTAGCATTTATCATGTAAACAATTAATTTATAGCAATATATTATGAACAAAAATCTACTCGCACTCTTGGGACTGGCTCCCATTCTTTCCCCGTTGAATACCATGGCCAACGACCGTCCCGACCCGCGTCCGAATATCATCTTCTTCCTGGTGGACGACATGGGATGGCAGGACACTTCCCTGCCTTTCTGGACACAGAAGACGATGTACAACGAGCGTTACGAAACTCCCAACATGGAACGTCTGGCCCGCCAGGGAATGATGTTCACTCAGGCCTACGCCTCCAGCATCAGCTCGCCCACACGCTGCAGCCTGATGACCGGAGCCAACGCCGCCCGTCACCGGGTGACCAACTGGACCTTGCAGAAGGACAAGACCACTGACGCCCAAAGTGACGTGCTGCAACTGCCCGACTGGAACTACAACGGCATCGCGCAGGTGGAGGGCACGAACCACACCTTCGTGGCCAAGTCGTTCGTGCAGTTCCTTAAAGACAGCGGCTACCACACCATCCACTGCGGAAAGGCGCACTGGGGGGCCATTGACACCCCGGGAGAGAATCCCTGTCACTTCGGCTTCGAGACGAACATCGCCGGACATGCAGCAGGGGGACTGGCCACGTACCTGAGCGAGCTGAGCTACGGACACGACGACAAGGGAAACCCTACCTCGCTCATGTCGGTGCCAGGACTGGAGCACTACTGGAAGACGGGCACGTTCATTACGGAGGCCCTGACGCAGGAAGCCCTGAAGGCCCTCGACAAGGCCAAGGCCTACAACCAGCCGTTCTACCTCTACATGTCGCACTATGCCATCCACATCCCGATTGACAAGGACGTGCGCTTCTTCGACAAGTACAAGAAGAGGGGCATGTCGGACAAAGAGGCAGCTTATGCGTCCCTCATCGAAGGCATGGACAAGAGCCTGGGCGACATCATGGACTGGCTGGAGAAGAACGGTGAGGCGGATAACACCATCATCCTGTTCTGCGGTGACAACGGCGGATATGCCACCGGCAAGGAATGGAGAGACGAACCGCTCTACACGCAGAATGCGCCCCTCACCTGCGGGAAAGGCTCGGCCTACGAGGGCGGTATCCGCGAACCGATGATTGTGAGCTGGCCGGGTGTGACGAAACCCAACACCCGCTGCGACAAGTACGTCATCATTGAGGACTACTATCCCACCATCCTCGAGATGGCCGGTATCACCGACTGGAAAGTGCCGCAGACCGTGGACGGCGTGAGCTTCGTGCCTCTGCTCAAGCAGACCGGCGACCCCTCGGAAGGCAGAAGCCTCTACTGGAACTGTCCGAACCTGTGGGGCGAACAAGGCCCGGGCATCGGCGCCACCTGCACCGTCCGTCAAGGAAAATGGAAACTGATTTATTTCTACGAAACGGGAAAGAAGGAACTCTATGACATCCCGGCGGACATCAGTGAACAGCACAACCTGGCCCAGCAGTATCCGGAGGTAGTGAAAGCCCTCTCGGCCAACCTCGGGGAGTTCCTCCGCAGCTCGGGAGCCCAGCGTCCGTCGTTCAAGAAGACCGGAAAACCCTGCCCTTGGCCGGACGAAATCTGACCTTGAAAAAACGCCTTTGCGTTTCAGTGAAAACGCAAGTGCATTTCATACAAAACGTCCTTGCGTTTGAATCAAAACACAAGGACGTTTTAGTCTAAACGCTTTGACGTTTCCCCGAACGTCAAGGCGTTTTTTATGTACTGAAAATAATTGTCAGTTTGAAGATTTATTCCCGGCTCCGCAACTCCCAAAAAGCCACGGCCGAGGCCGCCGCCACATTCAGCGAATCCACCCCGTGCGCCATGGGAATACGCACCACGTAGTCGGCTCCTTCGATAGCTGCTTCCGGCAGTCCGTCGCCCTCGGTACCCATCACCAGGGCCAGGCGCGGTTCCTCCTTCAACGGCGGATAGTCCAACGGCACGGAACGGTCGGTCAGCGCCATGGCAGCCGTGCGGAAACCCAGTGCCTTCAACCGCTCCAGCGGACGGTCGACCCACGTCCAGGGTACTAAAAACACCGAACCCATCGACACCCGCACCGCCCGGCGGTTCAGCGGGTCGCACGAATCGGGGGTGAGCAGCACGGCATCGATGCCCAGTGCGGCTGCCGAACGGAATATGGCTCCGATGTTGGTGGTATCGACCACCCCGTGGATGACCACCACCCTGCGGGCCCCGCGGCAGACCTCCTCCACCGGGTGAAAAGCCGGACGCCGCATGGCACACAGCACGCCCCGCGTCAGCGTATAGCCCGTGAGCCGGGCCAGCAAGTTCCGGTCGCCCGTATAGACAGGCAGGTCGGCCATCCGCCGCACGAGGTCCTCCGCATCGCCCGTGAGGTGCTTCCGCTCGCAAAGCAGCGACACAGGTTCATATCCGGCCTCCAGGGCCACCCGGATGACTTTCGGACTCTCGGCAATAAAGATACCCCGCTGCGGGTCAAGACGGTTGCGCAGCTGGGCTTCGGTCAGGGTGCTGAACACGTCCACTCCGGGATGCGTCAGCGAGGTGATTTCGATAACGGGCATAACACAGTCTGTTTTCAATGTGCGGCAAAGTTACGACATCTGCCGCACATTCCGCGAATCTCCCCGCCGGAAAATCACGTGTCGCCTGTCAGCGGAGGCAGCCGAGTTTCTCCACCCACGAGCGGATGTCACTCTCGCTGGCCCGGTTGAGCAAACGCCCTTCCGTCCATTGCAGTGACGGATACGCCGCCTTGAGGGCCTTCACGCTCGAAGCGATACCGCTGCCGCCCGAAGTGGCAAAAGGCACGAGCGTCTTACCCTTCAGGTCATGGCTCTCGATAAAGGTATTGATGATTCTCGGTGCCACGCCCCACCAGATGGGATAACCGATGAACACCACGTCGTAGGCCGCCATATCCGCTTTTTTCGTCTTCAAGGCCGGACGCGCCTTCTCGTCGTTCATCTCTACCGAACTCCGCGACTGCTTATTGTGCCAGTCGAGGTCGGCTGCCGTGTAAGCCTGTTGGGGAGTCACGGCAAACAATTCCCCACCCGTCACGCGGGCCAGTTTCGCTGCTGCCTCGGCAGTAGTGCCTGTGGCCGAAAAATACGCCACCAGGATTTTCGCATCATGTGTCATAGGCTGAGTCTTTTGTTTCTGGGCACAGGCCGTCAGGTTCACGCCGCAAAGTAAGGCCAGTGCCATCAAAATCTGTTTCATAGTTCTTCCTCGTTTCATTGGTGATAGGGCAAAGATAGTCCGTTTCTTTCTCATCCCCACAACCCGTTTCACTGCGGAAACTACCCCGTTTACGGTTTCCGACTCAGAATTCCACCTGCTTCTGCTGCACTGCGTTCAACGCTCGACCCGCATCTCCGTAGGTGACACTCCATACCTTTCCTTGTAAATCTTGGAAAAATGCGACAAATTCTTGAAACCCACCTTCCAACATACCTCCGACACCTTCTGCCGCGAAGTGCGCAACAGCTCACAAGCCGCCTCCAGTCTGCGCTGGGTAATCCACCGCTGAGGAGTGAGTTCACTGTATTTCTGGAAATCACGCTTGAACGTAGACAGACTGCGGCCCGTATAACTGGCCATCTCCTCCAGTGAAAGGTCGTTCATGTAATTCTGCTCCATGAAATCCATGAGATCAATCTTCCAGGGGGCTGTAAAATCGAAGAGCGACGCATACAGATTCTTGTCCGTGTTCAGCAATACGTACAGCCCCTCCACCATCTTGCGGCGAAGCTGTTCCTCCGAAGGCTTCACCTCCGCCTCGAATAAACGCAAGACCGACTCGAAAAGGCTCCGGATGTCGGGACGATTGGCCGGTAGCAAATACAGGCTGTCGCGGTTACGTTCCGCATGCACAGGCAATGCCCCACTATCCAGTGTCTGGTAGAACTCGCGCAGGAAATTCCGCGAGAACTCCCATACCACCGCACGGTAAGGTTTCCCCGCTTGCACCCGTTCCTGTAACCTCATCCGGTAGTCGCGGCGCATAAACGCACATTCCCCTTCGTGGAGCACCGTCCTTCGTCCTTCCTGTTCAATCTCCAGTTTGCCCGAGCAGAGATAAATCAACGTATGCTCGCAGTTGTGATGCGCACACGGACAATCGTCGGTGAAATAACTCTCCCTCAACATATTTGAAAAATCAAGTGCCTTCAATTCTTCCATAGTCTACTTCCTCTTATTATTTCTTACAAAAATAGACGGGAGAGGAAATTCCCCTTTTACTCTCCCGTCCAATGAAACGATCTGAAATGTGAAAACACAGTTCAGAACGCACGGGCCTCCTGCAACGGAGTCTCCCCTTCTTCTCGTTCACGGGGGCCCGGTCCCGGCCGATCGCCCTTCGGCATCGGCGGCAGGATCTGCGGTTTCCGTGTCTGCCAGATTTCATACTGTTCGTCAGTGAGAATCTTGCGGATTTTCTTCTCCCGCTTTTCCTGCTCTTTTTGGATTTCTTCGCCACGGGCTTTCATCCGCTCCTCCGGCGTCATGTCGTCCATATCTCCTCCCATACCAGGGAATCCTCCACCTTGCGGAGGCATACCTCCTCCCATGGGCAGGCGTCCTCCTCCCATAGGCGGTCTCCCTCCCATGGGAGACTCACCGTTCATTCCCTCGGGATGACGCTCCATCAGGGCTTCCACTTTTTCCTTCTCTTCCTTCAGAAAGAGCTTGTAAATC
Source organism: Bacteroides mediterraneensis (assembly GCF_016900355.1). Classification (GTDB taxonomy): domain Bacteria; phylum Bacteroidota; class Bacteroidia; order Bacteroidales; family Bacteroidaceae; genus Phocaeicola. Next base: position 32,274 of record NZ_JACJKA010000029.1, read on the forward strand.
TTCTTGTACTGCTTCTCCGTGAGGTCCAGCATCTTGTCCATCTCGTCGGTCCGACGTTGCGCCGCCTTTTCCGGATTGGGCACTTCTTTCTTCTGCACCTTCTCCTGCGGGTCGTCAAAGCGGTTCATGGCATTGGCCCCCATCGGGGCACACAGCAAAGCCAGTCCACAAGCCATCCACATCAATTTCTTCATCTTACACACAATTTAAATGAAAACTAATCGGAAGCGAATGTAGACATCTGTTCCCATTTCTGAAAATAGAATCCACCAAATGCGGTTTTCTATCTACCAATTGGAAAGAAATCTCGTATATTTGTCCCCAGTTTAACCAATCACACTCGTCGCATGGAAAAAGAAACGACACCTACCTGTGTGGACTGCGGCACACAGAACTGCAAATTCAAAGACCGCACTTATCCTGATTTCTGCCTGACCACCCACCTGAAGGAGGAAGACCGCCAATGGGCACTGGAGCGTTACGAAGAGGGCCGCAACCACGACATCATGGTTGCCAGTGCGGAAGTGGAATACGAAGGCTACTGCCAGTGGACCCGCGTACAGGAAATCATGGAGTTCGCCCGGAAAATCGGTGCACACCGCATCGGCATTGCCAACTGCATCGGGCTCATCCGCGAGGCACGTATCTTCGCCCGCATCCTCCGCGCCAACGGTTTCGAGGCGTATTCCGTCATCTGCAAGGTAGCCGGACAACCCAAGACATCAGTGGGCATCCCCGCCCAGTGTGAGAGTATCGGGGCCGCCATGTGCAATCCGATTCTGCAAGCCCGCCTGCTGAACAAGGCACACACCGACCTGAACGTGGTCATCGGTCTCTGCGTAGGACACGACAGCCTGTTCTACAAATACTCGGAAGCGTATGTCACTACCCTCGTCACCAAGGACCGTGTGACGGGCAACAATCCGGCAGCGGCACTCTATACCGCCGAATCGTATTACAAGAAGAAGTTCTTTGGAGGGAAATAAATGAGTCTAGAGGATGAAGTCCCTTGCGTGCCTTCAGGCGCTGTATACATTCCTTATCTTCCAAGACCCTCATACAAAAATCAGAGAACGGATCCACTATCTCATCCACACAGGCCTTTACTGAAAACCCATTGTTTCTACTAAATAAATTGGATGAATCATAGATTTCACAAAACAATAAGGCCTGACCCCATTGAATGGAATCAGGCCTTATTCATCCTATATTTTCAAAATTGAAACGTAATTTTCACGCCACAATCCACCGCTCAATGCTCCGGGTCTCGTCACTGAAGTTCACTCCGACCTTAATCACCTTACGACCGTCCGCTGCAAAGGCGGAAGCATAACCTTTCTCCTCAATCTGTTGCAGAGCCTCCTCGGCGGTTCCGTTCAGTTTGAACTCTATCACGTAGATGTAATCGGCAGTCTTCAGCACCAGGTCCACCCGGCCGCGTGATGTGTGATATTCCACCTCGGTATGGAAACCCATCAATTTGAACACGATGTAGAGGATATTCTGGTAATGCACTTCCCGGTCGCGGGCCAGCTCGTAGGGCGTATCGTCGAAGAACGTCTGTAGCCGGCTCAGGAAACCGTCCACATCCCCCTTGCGCACCTCGCCCACAAAGCACTGAATCTCGTAGGGCGACTTGCTGGTGCTCACTGACGCATAGTTGGGCAGCAGGAAGCGGAAGAAGCCCTGCTCCACCTCCCGGTTCGGGAAACCCAGCGTATAGTTTTCAAACTCCGCATTGTAGTCCTTGATGGTGAGGTACCCACTCTGGTAGATGACCGGCACCGGGTCGGTAGAGGCCGCATCGATGGAGTCCAGCACCGGACCGCTGGTCACGATGTGTTCGATTTCATCCACCCGGTAATGGTGAAGCTTCATCAGTTCCACCAGGTAGGTCGGCGTACCCGTCTCGAACCAATAGCTCCCAATCTGCTTCTTGGCAAAGGTATTCAGCAGACTGAAGGGATTGTACATCCCCACCGATTTATAACAGAAATGATAGCCGTCGTAGTTTTCCTGCAACAAAGCGCAGGCCTTTGCGTAATCCACACCCAGATTGTCCGCCAGCGCGTGAATGTCCTCCTCAAAATACGCATGAAGTTCCGCATCGCTGATACCGCAAAGTTCCGCATAACGGTTATCCATAGAAATGTCCATAAGGTTGTTCAAGTCGCTGAACACGCTCACCTTGCTGAACTTCGTCACGCCCGTCAGCATCGCAAAATAAATGGAACCGTCACACGACTTGAGCGCCCCGTAAAACGCCTTGAGCGTGTTGCGGAATTTGGTCTGCAAATCCGGGTTCGTGATGGCCTGAAGCATCGGCTTGTCGTACTCGTCAATCAGAATCACGACCTTCTGTCCGGTTTTCTTCGCTGCCCGGCGGATTACTCCCTCAAAACGGGTCGCCACGGAATACTCATCCGGATTATAGCCATATTCCGCCTCCCACTGTTTCAGGGTCAGTTCCAGCTTGTTTTCCAGACTTGCCTCCGTATCATATTTTTCCGTATTCAAATCCATGTGCAGTACGGGATGCACCGTCCAGTCATTCTCCAAACTTTCCATGGCAAGTCCTTTGAAAAGTTCCTTCTTTCCCTGAAAGTAAGCCTCCAATGTGGAAATCATCAAGCTCTTCCCAAACCGACGAGGACGGCTCAGGAAATAATACTTTCCTGTCTGTACCAGATTATATAAAAGAGAGGTCTTGTCTACATAAATATATCCCCTGCTGCGGAGATCTTCGAAATTCTGTATGCCTACCGGATAAAGTCTGTTCATGGCCATTTCGTTTTTATACCTACACAAAGGTAAGGTTTATCTGCCGCAATTCCTAATCTGGCAGAATGAAAAAACCGCCACGCATCCTGCTGAAGACACGTGGCGGCTTCTTTTTACTTCACTGATTCTACTTCAATGCTTTCCCGTCGGAGAAGGCATTGCCCACTTTCTCACCGATGGCCAGATACTGGTGATGAATCGGGTCAAAAGTAATCGGTTTCAGACGGGCAGGATCAATCTTTCCATTCTCGTCCAGAATCTCTTCTGCGGCCGACACATTGACAATACGGCCTACCAGGTGGTTGCTCTCCTTGTCGTACGAAACCAGTTCACATTCCAAGGTCATCGGCAACTCCTCGATAATCGGGGCATTCACGAACTCCGACTTCACGGCATGGAAGCCCGCCTTGGCAAACTTGTCCAGCTCTCTCTTTCCGGAAACAAGACCTACATAGTCGCAAGCCACTACCTGACCGACTGTCGCCATGCTCACGGTGAAAGCCTTCGTAGCCAGGATATTCTGGGTCGTCTTATGGCCCTCAGACAGGCAGATGCCCACCATGTTATCCGTATAAACTCCACCCCACGCGGCATTCATGGCGTTGGGCTTTCCATTCTCGTCGTACGCAGCCACGATAAAGACGGGCATCGGGTACAAGCATGTGTTTACTCCAAAATTCTTTCGCATAGTCTGTATATTTTTATGTGGTACAATCATTTGTCATTGCGAGGGGTTACCGCCACCTTAATCACCCCATCCAGACGATTCTCGAAGATGCGGTAAGCCTCTTCTATCTCGTTGAGGGGGAAGCGGTGCGTGATGAGCGGCGTGGTGTCAATCTTACCTTCCGCAATCAGCCGGAGGATTTCGGCACAGTCACAGCCGTCTACCCCTCCCGTCTTGAAGGTGAGATTCTTGCCGTACATGTCGGGCAAGGGAAGCACCTGCGGACGGTCGTACAAGGCGACGACGGTCACGATGGCATTCGGACGGGCACATTCCCAAGCCAGACGGAAGGTGTCATCGGCTCCGGCCACCTCGATGACCACGTCGGCTCCACCGTGCGCACTGTGGGCTTTCACGAATGCCTGACACTGCTCCGGGGTAGTAACCAGTACCTCGGGATAATGCGTCTGCACGAAACGGATGCGCTCTTCCGATTTTTCACACACGATGAGGCGGCGCGGATGCTTCAAGCGGGCACAGAGCAGCGTGCAGATTCCCGTAGGTCCGGCCCCAATCAGCAGCACCGTATCGTCGGGCGTGATTTCCGAGATACGTGCAGCCCAGAAGCCGGTGGCCAAAATGTCACCCACGAAAAGCGCCTGCTCGTCCGTCACCCCATCGGGAATACGGTTCAGTCCCTGGTCGGCATGCGGCACCCGCACGTATTCCGTCTGACCGCCGTCGATACGGCAACCCAATGCCCAACCCCCGTCGAGGTCCTCGCAGTTGTTCACATACCCGTGGCGGCAGAAAAAACACTCTCCACAGAAAGTCTCCACGTTGACCGTCACCCGGTCGCCCGGCTTTACGGTCGTGACTTCCGCTCCCACCTGCTCCACGATGCCCACCATTTCATGGCCCACCGTGATGCCCGGTACGGCCCGCGGCACACTGCCGTGCTTGATGTGCAAATCGCTGGTGCAGATACTTCCCAAGGTGACGCGCACCAAGGCATCCTTCGGGTCTTTCAGCACAGGCATCGGCTTCTCCAACAAGGCAAACTGCCCCTGCTTCATATAGGTATAAGCTAACATATTCTTCGGTATTAATCGATTACTTCTATCAGGAAACTTACCGGACGGAAACCGTCGTTGCACGAAATCATGGCCGACCGCTCGTTCTTCATCCAGCCGTCGTAGAAATTACTTCCCCCATGCGCCAGTGCCATCACGAAAGGCGACATGCTCTGCCACGCACTCTCACACAGTCCCTCGGGCTTCTCCCAGCCGTGGGCGATGAACACCTGCCCTTCTTCCATATCACAGGGATGTTCAAGGGGATTCTCATACAGCGCCATCAAGTCGCGGTAGCACGCCTTGCGCATCACGGTTATTCGGATATCTTTCATGGCTTCCTCCTTCTTATTTAGTAGAAAAATAGGCTTTCAACACCTCGGCAAACACATCGTCCGGGGAGACCTTGTCGAACAGCTGCATCGAGCTGCGCAGTTTCAACACGTCCACCTCCGAACCCATCAGTTGCCGTACCGTACGATGTCCGCGATGCGCCAACAAAGCACGAGTGATTTCCCGCAGACGAGTTCCTAACACCGGATGTGCCAGATAGGCCCGTGCCTCTTCCTCGCCATCCAATCCATAGAATTGGGAGTTGTAACTATAGCCCAGCCCCTTCTCCTGAGGGAAGATATACCAAATCCAATGGCTCTGCTTGCCGCCCTTGCGGATTTCCTTCAATGCTACGGGATACATGTCTTCCTGGGCATCCAAAAATCGTTGCAGATTATAATTTGTGTCACCCATATTCTTCATTTTTATCTACACTCAAAATTAGGGATAATCTTCCAATTCTACAAACGCATTACCTGCATTCTTTTTTCTTTGTTTTGTGGATGTTTTCTTTTTTCAGACAGAAAAACAAAAGAACATATTTTTTGTGTGCACCCCACTCCGTCGTTCTTTAATTTTTTGTTCTTATGTTCTTCTGTCTTTTAAGTATAGACATAAGCACAAAAGAACAGATTCTCAGTGAATAGTTGAAAATTAAAAGTGTCCTTAGTTGCTTATTCCCAAAAGAATATCTATCTTTGCCTCCGAACCTCCGTCTAAAGGAGATTTATCGCACTTTGATTTGATATACAACAAATGATCGTTAAAGAAGTCACACTAAGTTTTCGTTACGTTCCGCTGAGGTCCTGACCGGATTTTTCTCAGCTTAGGAATCGAATGAACGATTGCTTCCGACAAGGAGGCCGGGATTGTTGTGCTCTTTGACGTACCAGCCGCGTACCTCTCTTTCAATGGGGAAACGAGAGGGACTCTACCTACTCCCGCAGACCGTTCGTGCCTGCAGGTTTCAACTCTCTTCATTTATTTTTTCACTTTAAAATCCATTTGTTGTATATGAAAAATCTTATGTTACGTGTTTCCCGCACTTTTTCTGAAGAACTTTATGCTCCCGAATATGCTCAGAACCACCTCGCTGTGGAACTCTCTCATCCCGATGGCTTTACCGATACACAGGAACTTTCCATCCGCGTATATTCCGATGAATACCGCTTCTTAGGTTGCGACGCCCGCGAACTGCCGAGAAAAAATCTCCGCAAAGTCCGCTTCGACATCTGTTCTGATGAGGTATGGGGTGTCGGCCTCTACCGCATCTATGTCTACCGTAACGGGCACCCGATGGGATGGGCCCTCGTGGAACTCTATGCCGGCTACGAACGCTGGGACAAGACCGAGGTGGAGGATTTCCAGAGACGACCCGAAGAAAAATACTTTGCCGAAAAATTCTGCTTCCTGCCCTTGTTCGACCGACTGCTGCGGGAGGGAAGCGACGGCAACTATATCCGGCAGTTCATCGAGCTGTTCCACGCCCTCGACAGCCGTCAGCTTCCCGTGCCCCATTTGCTCGTGACAGGCGACCAGGCCCGTACCTGTGCCATCCGTCTGTTAGCTTTCCATTTCTGTGAGAAGAAGGCATCGCTCTGCTATCATTTTTCTTTGCGGGAACTGCTGAACAGCTCCCTGTCATGGAAACAGTTGCAGCAGAAAATCAGTCAGAAGAAGGTGGTGTTAGTGGAAGTGCCCTACCTGACCTACTCCGACCAGGATACCCTTCTGGTCGACCTGTTAGGACAGTGGCTGGAGCAGAACGCCTCGTCTGGCCCCCGCTTCATCTTCTACGGACTGTTAGCGGCCACCTGCCAGCTGCGGACCTACAGTGAGGGGATAGAACGGCTCTTTACCGAGCAGAATACGATTTATACTCCCGACCGCCCTGCCGATGCCGACCCGGATGAAGAAACTCCGGCCGGCTTGCTTGCCCTACCGTTTGACGAGGAAGACATGCTGCTGAAAACCGACATTCTCACGCCGGAAGGAACCGATACCCTCAAGTTGGAAGATTCTGACGACCAGCCAACGCAAGCATCCACCGAAGAGGTTCTCGATGCCGAACAGGCCTTGCAGGAGATGGTGGGACTGACGCGACTGAAAGAGGATCTGGAGGAAGCCCGGATGCTGGCCCGCTTCACCAAGAAACGGCAGGAACTGGGACTCGACACCTCGCACGAGAACCGACACCACATGCTGTTCCTCGGCAATCCCGGAACGGGAAAGACCACGGTGGCCAAGCTCATCGGACAGATGTACCATCGGATGGGACTGCTTTCCGTGGGACATACCGTGGAGACCTGCCGCACGAACCTCGTGGGCGAATTCATCGGAGAGACGGAAAAGAAGACCAGAGAGGCCATCCAGGAAGCACGGGGCGGCGTACTCTTCATCGACGAGGCCTACACCTTAGTGACCACCCGGGAGGAAACAAAGGACTTTGGCAAGGAGGTTATCCATGCACTGCTTCCCGTACTCTCGGAACCCAATCCCGACCTGATTGTCATCCTGGCCGGCTACGAGGACAAGATGCAGTTGCTGATGCGCACCAACCCGGGCTTGCAGGACCGCTTCCCACTCCAATTCCACTTTGACGACTACACGGCGGACGAGCTGCGGGAGATGGCGCACCGCTACCTGGAGAAACAGAATTTCCAGCTGACGCTTGCCGCAGGCGAGGCCCTGTACCGCCTCATCGTGGAAGCTACCACCCACCGCGACGAACATTTCGGCAACGGGCGCTGGGTACACAACCTGATAGAGCAAGGCCTCATCAAGAGCATGGCCCGGCGCATCATGTCACTGCCTACCCTGCCCGACGACACCCTCCTGTTCCGTACCATCGAGGTGGAAGACGTACAGGCTGCCAGCCGTCACCTCTTCGGCAACCGGGTGCTGAAACTGGAACCGCAGCCCACACGCCGCATCGGCTTCCGGGCCTGAGACACTAACCACAAAAGGGTGCCTCAACACAGCACCATGAAAGCAACCATCTTATTGATTGGAACCCACAAAAAAAACTCCTGCTTTCGTCCTATTCATCAAGACAAAGCAGGAGATTTTTTATATTACAAGCGCTTTCCGCCATCAATATCCTTCCATTAATTGAACACCAGCCTATCTGTGTCGTATCCGCGTTTCCGCAGTTCGTCGAGGAGTTTCTGAAGCACATCGTCAGGCAGTTTCTCTTCCCGGCTCATGATCCAGAGATACTTGTCACTGCTGCTACCAATCAACACATAGCGGTAATCCGGGTCAATGTCGAGCACATAGTAATCAGCATAGAACCACAGGAAGAACGATACCTTCAGTTTGCCGGGGTCGTTCGGGTCAGGCTGTTTCGCCTTGCCCTTGATTTCCTTGTACTTCCCGTCCTTGTATCCCGCGTTCAGTACCTCGATACGCCCTTCGGGAGCAAAGTGTAAGTGGCTGTCACCCGGCTCATCCCCTTTTCAAAACGATGGTCATAACGGGCTATTTCGTACCATTTACCCATGAAGCGGGCCACATCAAATTGTTTCACCGTCTGGTTGTCTATTTGGGTGGAATTTCCGCCCTGGCAACTGCCCAATCCCAACAGGGCACACAAAAGAATCAAGATTTGTTTCATCACGCAATCTATTTTAACGTGAGTTCGATATAAGGAATAAAATTATTCGTTTGATAATTAGGAACATAGCGATAAAAGCATTAAATTTATAGTGTCAAGTTATAACATTTAAGCGATTACCACTATGTTCTCAGAGGATAA
>NZ_JACJKA010000002.1 GCF_016900355.1 Bacteroides mediterraneensis
ATACTTAATATATAACTGTTTGTCTATATCCGAAACACTGTTATTCCAATTAATATCAGATCTTCCCGTGAAATTTTGCAATGGGATGAACTGGAACTTATCAGGAGAAAGATTTATAGAAGATACTGCCAGCATTAATAAAAATCTGGCAAAACGAGTTTGAATATATTTATATTCATTTTCAACAATAGACTTATCTTCCGAAGCACCAATAATCAAATAGGAATCTGTACAAACATCATTTGGCCCTATAATTTCTGTCCTTGAAACGATTCTGAATTGGCCGTTTTTATCAGGCTCACCAGCATGCTCAGCTGTTACTTTGCTCATAAGAATCTTGTATTTAGAAAGTAGTTGATTTGAAGCTAAAACAGCAGTTTTAGGAAGCCATGATACCCCTTCGCTTGATATTAAACGAAGATCTCCAGATTTATCGCCTCTAATATTTGATGATAAGCCAAATGGATTACGTGTGCTTACTATGGAGGCAAAGGTTTTATCTGATTGACATTTCTGAATTATATGGATAGCTGGATTATAGCGGATGAATACTGCAAACTGATCTAATGGGCGTGATACAGTATCACGTAATAATCCTTGGACAGTTGTAATCGAACAATCTCCATGGTGATTAGCATCCCATAATATGTAATTTACACCTCCACCAATACTTGATGTTGGGAAACAATCCTTTGCATTTATATAATCGAAAATATAACGAATTCGTTTATCAGACAACATATTCGCTCTAAATGAGTCCAACCCTTTACCTCCCGCAAACCATCTAGAAGGCATAATCATAGAAATGTATGTTGGATTTATAAGTTTAGCTATTTCAACAAATAAGTTATAAACAGGTTTTGCACTGACGCCAGCACCTCCATCCATAATTTGATATGGTGGATTTCCCACTATCGCATTGAATTTCATATTGTCATTATCTATGGCTTTCCAGTAAGAATGACCTTTGGCAACTTTGGTTATAAAGTTTTCCGGCTTGTTCTTAATCTGGTTGATTAAATCTTCAAAATATCTTGTATTCACTTTTGCTTTACGGAATCCGGCAAGCGTACGTTTGGTAATGCTCTTTGCCATTGGAGTCTTACAGATGACAAAGATGTTTTCAGCTATGACCTTGTCCCATACAGTCTGCTGCTCCTCTATCGTTTCTACAGCGAACAGAGAAGCCTTCACTCTGGCTCGGTAAATGCCGTATGCCATATAAAGCGGATAAAGTCCGGATTTGGAATTGATCTCCAGAATACGGGATTCAGGGGAGAAAACTTCTGCGGTAACTTCTCCTTTGTCTATAAACCGTGGTTCAGAAATTACATTCTGATACTCTGTGTCATAGAAGTTATAGCCTCCCAAACAGTCACCGAGGTGCATGTTTACCACGCGCCACGGAGTAAGTACCGTTTCCTTGTCCGGATTACGGAACGTACTGAAGATGTCCGTAATTCGTTCGATTCGTTCCTCTATACTCAGTTTGTCCGCGGCACGTGCCATCGCACGGATTCGTTTTCCAGCGGCACAGAATATTTCCGGGTCATAGTATTTTTTGAAGCTGTTGAATTTCTGCTTGGTCACTCCCTTGGGCATGAACTCTTCCCATGACTGCGGGTCAATGAGCGAGGCAAAATTATCAATCGTGATTTCCTGATTTTCATCACTCAGTTCCGCACCATAAATCAACAGTGGCATACGGATGGAGATGCCTCGGAGTATGGAAATGGCAGCCTCCCGGTTCTTTGTCTTCTTTTTCAACTCTTCTAGCCGTTTCCGCTCATCCTCCGTAAGTTCCTTCTTGGGTTTCTTCTCCAGTTTCTCCTTTTCCTCGTATTCCTCATTGTTCAGGCCTTGACTGTTGATGTCCACTTGGTTGGTCTTGGGCATGGCTCTGGTCTGGCCGATGATCTTTTTCAGATTATCGAACTCCTGTAGTTCCAGATCATCCAGTTTCATCAGCTCATCGTTATAAAGGCTGTTGTCCTCAAACCCGTTACGGACGACACGTTCCACATATACCCGTTTCAACTGTTCCAGCATACGGGGTACATCAAAGCGGTTCATCTGTGAGCCCTCAACAGATATGATAGGACAGAAATTGATAAACTCACCCATAGCCTTACGGTCGCTTTGTGAAGTTTTTCCGGCTTTGGACGATATTTTGGCTGTTTCGGCAATCACTTTCAGGGTACGGTCCGGAGCAAAATCAAAAACGTAGCACTGCTCCTTCATTCGTCCGTTGATGGTGGCGGGTGTCTGTACGCGAAAGATGGTCTGCATATAACTGGATGCGGCTGTATTATAAGAACCGGACAACATGAATACAGCGGTCCATGCCTTTACACTCACTCCGGTCGTCAGCCGTCCGCAAGAAAGGGTAATGGTCCGTGTGGCATCCGGATCTTTTCCGATAGCCTGTTCCACGGCTTCCAGGGCATCACGGCTCTCCTCGTCCTGATCACCGTCACCGGCTACATTGACCACCTTGAAATGCTGGAACGCCGGATGTGTCTGGAGCATGGCACTCAGTGCCCGTGCTTCCTTCACGCCTGGCACCATCCAGAGGGTATGGCGGAAAATATTCCGATATTCCTCGTTGGCATATGGATAAAGGCTGTCCTTGTCCTCCTTGGTAAGAAGATTCAGAAAAGCCCGCACGTCTTTTTCATGACAAAAACTGCCGGATTCATTGACCCTGAAAAATTCCTTGAAATTAAAGGCAACATCTTCATCTACAAATTCATGAAGCAGCCGTCCCAAATCGTAGGTATAGATATTGAGTGTAGGCAATGAGGCATACGGATTGGGATCACCAAAATGGAGTTCGTCCCAGCTCACCTTGGCCCGCTGTTCCATCACATAGTCCCATGTATAAATTTCATCCTCCTTAAAATCATCCAGCAGGTTAAATGGAGTACCTGACAGACGCAATACTTTGGTCTGTTCCTTGACCAGCTCTCCCATAACCGCTTTACCCAGTTCGGTCTGGGTGCCTTCGTGCGCTTCATCAACGATAATCAGGTCCCAATCGGTAGCAAATACTTCGTTGTTTTTGTCGAAGTTGCCACCAACAAGTTCAGAACCACGCAAATCCTGCATGGATGCAAAATAGACATAATGCAATCCGTGGCTTTCTGCCTGCCGTTCAAGACTGCTGTAACTTTCCCCGTTGTTCTTGGAACCGTATGCAAAATCCTTGCGGTCGTAAAATATCTTACCGAAATCCTCAAACCATCCGGCATCCACCACAGGACGATGAGTCAGAATCAGGATACGCTGAAACTCCATATCCTTGACAACCTGCAGGGCAGAAAGGGTCTTTCCAAAACGCATCTTTGCGTTCCAGAGCATCTGGTTGCCTTTCTTAAACTGCTTCTTGGTCTTGTTGATGGCTTCCTGCTGTTCCGGTCGGAATACAATCGGGGAATGTTCCCGGGTAACTTCGGCAGATGAAAGGGAACTCCGGCCTTCCTTGACAGCCGCAATGGCACGCTTGACGGTTTCCAGATCGGTGATGAACCATTCATTGGCTTTGTTAACCGTATCGAAGACTTTCTTTTTGATACCGGAGCGTTCCAGAACATTGTGTACCTCCTTGTCGTTGAATGAACGGAGTCCGCCACGGTTGTAAACGGTCAGTTCCGTATATAGCAGATCGTATGCGATGCCTGCCGTCTGTGTGTATTGGTTGATACGCTTTCTTGCCGCTTCATTGAGCGCCTTGCTGTTGGGAGACAGACCGAACACGTTTTCATCCTCACAGGTTGCCTCACCAACCTTCAGGCATCCACGGTGTGCCGCATCATTGATACGGAACACATAGATCAGTTTTAGTTTCAGGGACGATGTGAATCTCATGCTTCTTCATTTATGAGGTTGATAAATCGGATTCGTTTCCCCTTTTTGCCTGTTGCCTTGTCTGTAGTCCGCCAGTCCTTGATGATGCAGTAAATTCCGTTATGCTTGGTCAGGTCATTTTTCAGACAGCCCTCGCACGGTTCCCGTCTTTCAATCGTACCGAACAGGCCCGGTTCCATTCGCACACGTTCTCCGCAACTGTCCGGAACAACACCTTTCAGTCCGTCCATCTGCCATACATTCCAGGAGATGATATAGGCTATATGGTTGATGGATTTAATTTGCGGATCTTTACCGAACTTGTTCCGGTAATATTCGATGAAGGATAAGAGAAGGGCTTCACGGGCAAGAAGAAGACTGTCGCCCTGCCATTCATAGGCATAGATGCTTCTGTAAGCATCCTTGGCTGCCTCCAGCCATTCACGCGTTGTCGTAGTATTCTCACTGACAATACGGAGCTTACGGTCAAGCAGGCCGATACGTTTCTCCACGGGAATGAATGTTCCGGTAGTCGTATCATACCTGCTTACCAGATAAGGAGCTTCTCCACAGGTGATCTCCAACCGGTTTTCCCGTACATAGTCTTTCCATGTCCTGCCTTCAGGAAAAGCAATCTTATCCGGATTGATTTCCCATGAATGTGTACCGTCTTTGGATGTCACTTCATGGTTAAATACATCCTTTCTGCCAAACCAGGCTTCATCGATAAGGTTGTTTTGGGCATTACATATCCAGGACGGAGTAAATACCTCCGCCATTTCCCGAGAACGTGTGCTTTGGGTATCCCTGTGTTTCAGAACACGGGGCATGACCACATGCCCGTTCTTTCCGGTTATCAACTCTGGGAGAATCTGTGACCCGTATTCATAACCTTTGCCGAGCTGTTCATAATCGGAAGTAGCCCAGAATATATTACACTGTTTTCCTTCCTTACTCGTTGTATGATCTTTGAGCAAGGTATTCAGTAAGTCGGGTGAAAGTTCTTTCAGCCTGTTCTCCTGTATGTCGGCTTCTCCGGTTGTTTTCTCCATCTTTTTTCTGTGCGTAAAGGGGATGAGAAAGTCCCGATGTCTGCGTCTTTCTTAGACAGAGGGACTCACTCTTGTGCAAAGTTATACATTTTATTGAAAATCCTGCAATTTCAACCGTTGGATTTTCATCCGGAAGTCATTGAAATTCAACTGTTGTTTAGCAATTCTACATATAATTCATCGGCAAATCAGCCTTATAGTCCAAAATCTCCCTCTGTCTAAGAAATGAATGCTTTTGCTAAACGTTCTCCAATCCTACAGACTTTTCAGAATTTGTGCGTTGGCTTTGTCCACTACGGAGTTATCCAATGAGGCCAGATAAATTTGTGTGGTTGCCTCGGAATCATGTCCCATTCCTTCACTGATAACTGAAATCGGAATGTTCTTGCCTTTGGCTGCGCTTGCCCATGAATGACGGGCACAGTACATGCTAAGAGGAACGGATATATCGGCCAGTCTGGCTATTTCTTTCAGGTTTCGGTTTATTCCGGACATGACATTCCTGTAATGCTTGTGCGTATCCTTAAAAGGATATTTCAATACCGGCAAAAGATAAGGACTGAGATTGTCTTCCGGGTATTTGCCGACAATTTCCTGCATACATTTTTCCCACCTGATGACCAGCTGCTGCCCGGTCTTTCGTCTGCGATACGATAAGAAGCCGTTCTGAAGATCTTTCTTTTTCAGGTGAGCCATATCTATGAACGACATGCCACGGGTATAGAAGCTGAACAGGAACATGTCCCTTGCAAATTCCAGATTAGGCTGTAAGGACAGGTCCAGATTCTTCATACGCTTGATGGCGGATAAGGGAACGGCACGTTTGACGGTCTTGTCCACTCCCGTATAGACATGCCTGAAAGGATTACGCTGTTCCATCAGTTCCTTTTCCAAGGCACGGTTATATACCGCCCGAAGGATACGCATGTAGAATGAACTGGTATTCCGTACGGCACCTTTCCCATGAAGGTAGGCTTCATAAAACTGCATCAAGTCCGAATCAATTTCTGACAGCAGAACATCCCTGTCCCCCCTAAACTGCATGAAACTTTTCAGAGTACAGGAATAATTTTCAGCCGTGCGTATCTTGCCCATCTGTTTTAGACGGGCTATGATGCCTTGCATGAAGTTGAAAAACGACTGTCCCTCTGTATTGCTTTGAAAAGAAGCGACAATATCATCTGCTGTATATCCGGCTTTCCGGTTATCCAGTTGTCGGATAATCATGTCCAGCCGCTTCAAGTCCCACTCCATGCGTTCCTGCAAGGAAAGGAGCAGATTACTTCGTTCTGAACTACCGGCAATGATACAGCTTCCAGCTTCGTTCCATTCATCTGTAAATATCCGGTAATACGTCTTTAACTGACGGATTACACGGCTCTGGATAATCTGATAATAGATGGTACCTTCCTTTCCTTCTATGGTGGAAGGTCTGAATTTCACTTTAACACTGGCCATGGGCTTACTTTTTAGGTCCGTCCGTAATAGACTTGTCCTTGATGGACTTCGCCTTGCTGTCCAGTTCTCTCGCGGCCTGTTCCTTCAGCCGTGCCTGCTCGGTCAGGGTGGCCTGTCTCTGTACCGCTTCCTCGTAGGCTTCCACGTCCTCACGCATTTGTTCTATCCGTTCGTTGTTCCGGTTCGGTCCAAAGAGTTTCTCAAGTTCCACAAGTTGTTCTGGGGTAACCTCTCCTTTCATCTTGACATAACGATATTTCAGATCATTATCGGCCTGCATGTTATCTGCCCTCACCGAAAAATAGAGAGCCACGGACAGAATCACGATTGTCACGAACATCACGAAAAAACTCCCAAGAGTGTACGGGGATTCTACACTCAGGCTGAAATGATGGTTGATTTTGCTTGTCTTGACGGCATTCTTTCTGATTGTGTCATTGGTCTCACAAAACAAGGCTTCCACTTTCTCCTGGTGCTGCCGCTGTTCATTACACATTTCCGACAAGACCTGTCCAAGTCTTTCCTGTGACGAGTTCTTCCTGTCCATGGAAACCATATCGTTCTTGATGGCGGCAAGACCCTCGCACATGCGAGCCAACAATTTGCGAAATGTCTCATGACCATTCCGGACTTCATTCAGCACGGACTCATCCTTTTCATTGTTAACTGTCGGGCTATTACCTTCCAGCAAGGGAGCAGACAGCCCGTTGATTTTGTTTTCGATTCTTTCCAGACATCCGAAGATGCTCTCGATATATTCTTCCAATTTCATATTCCTGCAATTTTAATGTTTATGAATAATTTGAATGGGAAAGGACGGACTACAATCCGAATCCTTTCCTCTTTTGTTTCTTCTTCCTGCGTCTGCACAAGAGTTCTTCCTGAGGTAACGGCTCTTCGGGAGCGGTGCCGTTTGTCGGGCTGAACAGTCCCGGTCCCGTACCTTCGAGAAGAAGTCCTCCGTCCGGTATCCTTTGTAGTACCTTCCGTTCGGATTCCTGTTGGGATTCCGAAGGCTTCCAACTCAATTGGGCATTCAGCCTGGCAAAGCTGAACTCCCGGCTGATCTGTGAAGCCTTGAAGGTCTGCCCGTCCTTGGTGAACCGGATTCCCTGTATGTCCTCCGGCTTTTTTATCTCCATGGTACGTTTTACAAATTCCAGCCTGATACCCCGGCGAAGCAGGTAATCGTTGAACTCTTTCCATGTTTTGGAATGCTTCAAAGCTGCCTTGACGGCATTGAAAATTTCGTATTTCACACGCTCCGAAGCATGGAGCTTCTCCACATTAGTCTTGCCCTTGCCCTCCGCATATGTCAGCCCGTACTTGTCCTTAAGCAATTTTGTTACGATTTCATTACGCTTGTAATCGCCTTGGGAAGAGATTACCTTGCCGTCATATCCGATGCGGTTATAGACCAGATGGCAGTGCGGATTGTCCGTATTATGGTGTCTTACCAGAATAAACTGAGTGTTTTTTATCCCCATCAGCTCCATGTATTCCCAGGCTATTTTAGCCATAAATTCATCTGTCAGCAATGCCTTATCCTCAGGCTTGAAGCTCAATGCGATGTGTCCGACAGGCTGTTTTATCTTCGGATTAAGCTCATATTGGTAGTTGAAACTGTCCGTTATTTCCCGGATATTTCCCAGTAATATGCCATCTGAGTCGATGATTTCCGCGTTGTCCTTGCCCATCACGTAGCGGATACAGCCTCCGAAGGATTTCCCTTTCTTGATCTTTCCAATCATGACGGCCTCCTTTCTCCTTGCCTGTACTGGACGATAATCTCCTTGAGTTTCTGCAGGAGTTCCGTCACCGTCTTTTGGGTACGGTGGAACCCGGCCTGATGGGACAGACGGGTCAGCTGATTCAGGTTGTTTGCCATACCCGTAAGGCTGCGTATGACGGCAGTTTCCTCGGCAGAGTGTCTGGCCGTTATCGTCGTCTCAAAGGCTGATACGCGGAGAAATTCCGCCAGCGTGAGGTTAGCCTGTCTGCTGCGTCGGCATAGCCGTTCATAGTCTATCTTGGAGAATTTCACTGTAACGGCTTTGCTGAGTTTGCACACTCCGCTTACTTTGGGGCGTCCTCTCGGTCTGTTTTTCTTTTTGTCATTCATATTTTCTTCGTTTGATTTTTGATTATTCTTTTTCTCACAATCTGCGACCACCGGGAGCTGATTGTCTCCACTCTTTGGGAGTGGAGCGAGGTTTTCGGGATGCCCGAAAGATAACCTCGCTAACTCCCAAAACTGAAGTTTTGTCCGTTACTCCGCTAGGGCGGCTACTGACTGTCTGAATGCTATAATACTTGAAGTCAGTAAGTCTATGATTCAGGAAAATATCACAGTTTTCTCCACTGCTCGAAGTCTTCCGAGTAGATTTCAAGATGCTGCCGGGCGATGTTTTCAAGCAGTCCTGAAACGCTCATTTTACGTCCTCCCAACCTGCGGACAAACTCGTCCAGCCTGTCACGTACCTCACCGCTAACAAACACGGGCTTACGGTCTTCGATTCTCGGGACCTGAAGAAAGGCTTTCCTATATCCCTCCAGAGAAAGTTTTCTCTGCCTGCTGCTTATACGTCGCTGAAATGCGGAAACAGCTTCCTCTTTTCCAGTTGATGGTTGTTGGAACTCGGATGTGGTGTCGGTCTGTTCTACCGTTCCTTCTGACTTCTCTTTTCCGGTATCATTCAAGGATAATTCACGGGCTGTTTCAATACTGCCATCTGACGGGAGTATGAGTGACATGTCCGTACCTGTCATGGTCTCCCATTCTTCTTTGGTCAATTTCTTTTTTGTTGCCATACATTTTTGATTTTAATCGGTTTACTCACTGGTCTCGGTGCGCACCTTGACTCATTGTCGTGAGCAAAGGAAATGTGTATAGTGAACAGAATCAAGCAAATGGAGATACCGTGGCAATTATGTTACCCTATGCACAATATCGATTGGGCGATCGGTGCTGCCTGCCTTGATTTGCCGGAGTGATTTCTCCATGCCGGATTATTCAAGCGGATTCCGTTTATAAAGGAAGCTCATTGTATGCAGTTGATATGTAACATGATGTCATTCCTGGCAACGCATCGTCACCGGTCTGAAAATCCATTGTAATGTGATTCCTACTGCTTTTATTTGCAGTGGGAACAGAAAAAACGGTCATATTTCCTGTTGAAAATAATACGACGAGACATGATGGAATATCAGCTGTAAAAGAACTGTTCTGTTCCAGATTTTTGAATATATGTTTAACTGAAAATAAAGAAGACAATGGAAATCATCAGCTTTGAAAAAAGGACTTTCGAGGAGATTGCCGCCAAGCTGGATCGCTTCGTGCAGCGGGTGGAAAGTCTGTGCCGTGAACACGGTGGGAAGGAAACAGGTGAATGGATGGACAACCACGATGTCTGCCGCAGGTTGCGTATCAGTCCTAGAACCTTGCAGACTCTGAGGGATAACGGAACGTTGGCCTTTACAAAAATCGGAAACCGGACTTATTACCGTCCTGACGATGTAGAGCGTGTGGTCGGAAATGTGGAGGAGAAACGTAAGGAAGCCCGTTGGAAAGGCAAGACCATTTGAACGAGTTTCAAGAATAATGTATAACCCAATATCAAACGCGTATGAGTAATGAAATCAGAGAAAAGGACCACGAGTGGGTAAAGGCATTCCACTCGAATTTCGACAGGATGTTGGCCATGCTCGAAAAGTTGTTGGAAAAACGGCAACCGTCTGCTTATAGCGATGAACTGCTGACGGACAAGGAAGTGGCATACCTGCTGAAAGTAAGCCGAAGAACCTTGCAAGACTACCGAAACAACGGTATTCTGCCCTATACCCAAGTGGGCGGCAAGATTCTCTACCGGGCTTCCGACATAGAAAAGACACTGATGAAAGGGTACAAGGAAGCGTACCGACTTAATGAATAAAAACGGTACACTCTATTGGAATCTGTATCACTTATCAAACATGTGGGTGATGCAGATTCTATTTGTTTTATTGAAATAAGTAGGGAGAAATGCAAATAAAGTGGGGAGAAAAAGATTAAAAGTAGGGAGAAAGATTCTCGAAAAGCGGCTTGATGTTGATTCCAAGATAAACAATATGGCACAAAGAGACGTACACACTATAAGTGTTTTATGTAAACATAACTTTAAGAGTTGTTTTTATTTGGTATAACTATATTACAGGTATATAATTATTGAATAAAAGCAACTCTTATTGCGTGATAACTGGAAATTATGCTATCTTTGTAGTTGAATATAAGAGCTTATAATAAACTATGAGTATAGAATCGGCTAATAAAATAGATCTTCTGCTACGAATGGGGACAAAAAACGGCCTTTACTTTTCAGAATGGCTGAAAAAAAACGGATATTCGGATCAGCTGATAAGCAAATATAGGCAATCAGGATGGTTGACTTCATTGGCAAAAGGTGTTGTATATCGAACTGGTGATAAGTTATCCGCGTATGCCGCTGTGTCATGTTATAATAACCAACTGAACAGGCAACTGCGTGTGGCAGCCCATTCCGCTTTGGAATTGTTTGGGTTCAACCACTATGTCCCGATGGGAAAACCAGTTCTGATGGTGGCATATTCAGGGATAAGTATTCCCAAATGGATGAATGCCGATTATTTTGACAGAACAATAAAACCGTTTGAAACGAATATGTTTACCACAATTCAGACTTCGACTGTTAAAGTGGAAGGAGTAAACCTACTTGTCTCTTCTCCGGAACAGGCTTTCATGGAATGCATGTTGCTTGCCCCCGACCGATATGGCTATATGGATTTATATTATATTATGGAACAGCTGACGTCACTTCGTGCAGATGTTGTTCAGACCCTGCTGGAAACAATAAAAAATCTACGAGTAAAGCGTATGTTCCTTTATATGGCTGAGAAAGCCGGTCACTATTGGTTCGAAATGCTGGACATGGTGAAAATAGACATAGGAACATCCAAATTGCAACTGGTGGAAAACGGTATATATATAAGTAAGTATAAAATAACTGTGCCTAAAGAATTGTTTGATTATGAATGAACTATATAAAAAACAGGTGGCACTGTTGATACGTATTATGCCCTCTGTTTATCGTATCAAGGATTTTGCCGTACATGGCGGTACGGCCATAAACCTCTTTCACAAGAATATGCCTCGCTATTCGGTTGACATTGACCTGACATATATTCCTGTGCAAGGAAGGGAGGAAAGTCTCAAAACTATAAAAAGCCATCTTGAAACGCTGAAAGGATATATCGAGAAATCCATACCCGGAATCAAGGTTATTCCCAAATATGATGTATGGAAATTGCAGTGTACATTGAATGGTGCAACTGTAAAAATAGAAGTGAATGGTACTAAAAGGGGCATTATAGGAAGTACAGAGGAGAGAATGCTTTGCGAGAGATCCCAACAGGAATTCAGTATGGCATGTAAAGCCCGCACTGTGTCATATTCCCAATTATATGGAGGTAAGATTGCGGCTGCATTAAGTCGTCAGCATCCCAGAGATTTGTTTGACTGTAAATACATGGATTTGTCTTCATTTGATGATGTCAAAGCCGGTTTTATTCTTTGTTTGCTCGGCAGTGATAAACCGATAATAGAGTCTTTGCAGCCGAACCCGATTGATCAAAGTGAAGCTCTTGAAAAACAGTTTAAAGGAATGTCTGATGTAGAGTTCAACTATTCAGATTATGAAGAAGCGCGGAAAAATCTGATCGCTTTAGTCAATGACGCTTTAACCGATACAGACAGGGAGTTCTTACTATCCTTTGAGGATGGTACACCTGACTGGAGTAAATGCTGTGCTGGAGATCTGAGCGGATATCCATCCGTAAAATGGAAACTTCAGAATATTGCAAAATTGAAAAAGGAGAATCTGGAGAAACACCGTCTTGGCATAGATAAGTTACGACAATTCTTTGAGAGTACAAAGTAACAATAACTTTTCTGGAGGGAGCGCAGTTTATCGCCTGCCCATTTTATTGTGTTTCTAAAAAAATATCCTTCTTTAAGTGATGAGAACAGCATATAGAATCGGACGTGATTTAATTTCCATCTATATGCTGTTTTATTTTCTGACTTTTCCGTCAGTCGCTTGTTTCCGCTGCCGTCGGCGTTCATTGTACAGACGTGAAAGGGAAAAGGTTTTCGGGCTGAATACGCTCTGAAGGAGGAAGATTCTGCCCGAAACAGCATAGCCGCCAGACCTTTTCGCTTTCAAGAGAGTCTGTACTAACTTCTATGGACGGCGAGGAAATAGGCGACTGATGGGTATTTCTCTTGATTCGGAGATTTGTCTGGTATTCATGCGGATAATTAACCGCAGAATTTGCGGCTTATTATCCGTATGATAGAATGATTCAACATTATTTCTGAATTGTTTGAATGGGTTGCTATAAACGAGAAAGATTGCCTGAAAGTACATCCCTTACATTGTTCATATCTTTTAGAATGGAACTGTCGAGTACCCTTGCATAGTGCTGTGTCATCTTGATATTGGAGTGACCGAGCATTTTGGCTACATTCTCAATACTTACCCCATTGGCCAAACAGACAGATGTAGCATACGAGTGACGGGCAGTGTGTGTGGTCAGGTTCTTCTTTATCTGGCACAAGTCGGCAATCTCTTTCAGGTAGCTGTTCATCTTCTGATTGCAGGGAACAGGCAGCAATACTCCTTTCTTTTTGCAGGCAGGATAATCTGCATATTTTCTCAGGATTTCCAAAGGAATATCCAGCAGCGGAATATTACACATGTTCTTTGTTTTCTGACGTGGCTTCCTGATCCACAGATTTCCGTTGTTGTCTTTTACGATATGCTCAGGAGAAAGTTGTTGTACGTCAATGAAAGCCAGACCGGTAAAGGCGGCGAAAATAAAAACATCACGGACTACGGTGATTCGCTCCAGAGGAAACTCCTTGTGGTAGATGGTCAGCAGTTCATCCATGCTAAGAAACTCACGGATTACTTCTTTTTCGTGGAATTTGATACCGATAAACGGGTCTTTGGCTATCCATTCATTGGCCAGTGCCAGATTGGTAATCTTCTTCAGACATTTCATATAACGGATGACGGTATTCTGCTGACATTCCTTTTCCGTCTTCAGATAAAATTCAAAGGCACGTACCAGCTCACCGTTGACTTCCGCCAGCGGCAGATCATCCTTTCCGTATTTCTGTCTGATAAGTTCGGCAAGATAGCGTTTGCAGCTTTCATAACGGCGAACGGTAATCAGGGCATAGTCTTTACCGACCAGGGCACGGCATTGGTCATTGTGCTCCTGCATGGTACTGATGAGGGTGCGTACCGCTTCCGGTTCTTTGTCCTGTCCGAAAAATATTTCCTGTAACAGACGTGCCGTTATAGGCTGGTTCTGTTCTTCCAGCTCACAAAAAATCTGATGTAACTTGATTTTCGCATTTTCGATGTAGGCATTCAGGTCGCATGATTTGCGGCTTTTGCCTCTGGCAGATTCCTTTGCCTGACTCCAGAGAGACGGGTCAATGCTCTTGCGGATGTTGTTTTCAACTCGCGTACCATCTACTGTGATACGCATACAAACGGATGCTTCTCCGTTTTTCAGCAGCTTGGTCTTCTTCAAGAAGAAAAGCACATTGAATGAACTTCTTTTCATTTTTCCTACAGTTTTTAGTTTATACAAAAGTAGGAAACCGTCCCCGTTTTCTTGCTATGCAAAATATTGACAATCAGTGAAAAAGAGCCTAATTCGGTGAAGATTTTTGCTCCACCTTTTATCTCCACCTTTTGCTCCACCTCGAACGGTAATATTTTGCCGTTTTTTGCGTGCCGGGGGAAAACAAAAAATCCTGATTTCGCTTGGAAATCAGGATTTTACTCTCTTTTGCTTTTCTTCAAAGTGGTGCCACCAGGAATCGAACCGGGGACACAAGGATTTTCAGTCCTTTGCTCTACCATCTGAGCTATGGCACCATTGTTTCTTGTTTGCGGTTGCAAAGGTACGTAAACTTTTGGAACCTGCAAATATTTTAGCTGAAAAAATGCGGTTTTTGTGTAAAAAGAGGCCTTTTGGGCATAAAATACATGGATAATGTCATAAAAAGGCCTTCCTTCTGGGCCCGAGATGAGCGGGAAAGTCCAAAAAGGAAGGTCTTTCATTCTGATTATAGGAGGCTTTATCCTTTCAATGGATTCCAGCCCTGTGCTTTCAGTTCCAGCTCGTTGCCGTCGCGGGTGACCAGTGCACAGCCCAGTTCAGGTTTGGTAATGTGACCGATGATCTTGACATCCTTCATCTGGGCTACAGTTTCATGTGCTGTCAGCGGTACGGTGAAAAGCAGTTCGTAGTCCTCGCCGCCGTTCAGGGCACAGGTACTCAGGTTCATGTTGAACTCTTCGGCCATGACCGCTGTCTGGTAGTCGATGGGGATACGTTCCTCATAGACCCGGCAACCTACGTGGCTCTGTGAGCAGATGTGCATTAGTTCGGACGACAGGCCGTCGGAGATGTCCATCATGGCGGTCGGTTGCAGTCCGGCTTTGGCCAGGCTTTCTACGATGTCTTTGCGGGCTTCCGGTTTCAGGAAGCGTTCCAGCAGGTATTCCTTTCCGGCAAAGTCGGGCTGTACGTCCTTTTCGCCTTGGAACACGGCTTTTTCGCGTTCCATCAGCTGCAGACCCATGTAGGCGGCTCCCAAATCACCCGATACACAGATGAGGTCGGTTTCCTTGGCACCGTTGCGGTAAACCACCTTGTCCTTGTTGGCTTCCCCGATGCAGGTGATGGAGATGGCCAGTCCCGTGACGGAAGAGGTGGTGTCACCTCCCACAAGATCTACGTGATACTGTTCGCAGGCCAGACGCAGGCCGTCGTAGAAGTCCTCCAGGTCTTCGATGCAGAAACGCTTGGAGACAGCCAGTGAGACGGTAATCTGTTTCGGTGTACCGTTCATGGCGTAGATGTCGGAGAAGTTCACCATGGCCGATTTATATCCCAGGTGTTTCAGCGGGGTATAGACCAGGTCAAAGTGTACACCTTCCATCAGCAGGTCGGTGGTGACCAGTACCTGTTTGCCGGGAAACTCCAGTACGGCGGCATCGTCGCCTACACCGTATTTCGTTTCCGGATTTTGCAGTTTGATGTTCTGGGTGAGGTGCTTGATGAGGCCGAATTCACCCAGTGTGGAGATTTCAGTTCTGTTTCCTTCGTGCATAGTATTTTTACGCTCTGTTGATAAGTTCTCTCATAATGGTGGTCATGCGAGGCTGTGCGGCGTCGGCTGCCTTCTGCACTTCTTCGTGGGATACTTCCACAATCTTGCCTTCTACGCCTAGGTCGGTGATGACCGATACGCCGAACACCTTAATGCCACAGTGGTTGGCCACGATGACTTCCGGTACGGTAGACATACCTACGGCATCTGCGCCCAAGATGCGGAACATCTTGTATTCCGACGGGGTTTCAAACGTAGGGCCTTGGGTACCGATGTACACGCCTTGCTGTACCTTGATGCCTTTTTCCTTGGCAATTTCCAGGGCTTTGGCAATCAGTTCCTTGGAATATGCTTCGCTCATGTCCGGGAAACGCGGTCCGTAGTCGATGTTCTTGCCGCGGAGCGGGTGTTCCGGGAAGAAGTTGATGTGGTCGGTGATGATCATCAGGTCACCGATTTCAAAGTTCGGGTTCGTGCCTCCTGCGGCGTTTGATACGAACAAGGTCTTGATGCCCAGTTCGCGCATCACGCGCACGGGGAAAGTCACTTCCTTCATGGAATAGCCTTCATAAAAATGAAAGCGTCCTTGCATAGCCATGATATCTTTGTTGCCCAATTTCCCGAAAATCAGCTTGCCACTGTGTCCTTCGACGGTAGAAACCGGGAAGTTTGGAATGTCTGCATAGTTGATTTCATACTTGTCGGTGATTTCATGCACCAGACTGCCCAGGCCCGTACCCAGGATGATGGCTGTTTCGGGATGAGTGTGCATTTTCGCCTTCAGGAAGGCGGCGGTTTCTTGAATTTTTTCTAACATACTCAATAATTTTGGGGTTAAATACTAGTTCTCCTTTGTGCAGGAACTCCACTTCTATGGGGAGCACATAAATATAGGGTTTCAGTTCGTCATCGAGCTGCGGATGGCCGATGAGCCGCGAGGCATCCTTTTCGGTGGTCAGGATGAGGCTTTGGGCTTTGGGCAGCCGGTGGAACTGTTGTGCAATCTGTCGCATGTTGGTACCGTCGAAATTGTGGTGGTCGCCGAAGAGCAGGGGAGTGACCCTGGCGGCATGACGACCCACTTCTTCCAGCAAGGGAGCCGGTGAGGCGATGCCGGTGACCAGCAGCACTTCTTTTTCTTTCAACGAATCGAGCGACTGTGCAGGGGTATCGGCAAACAGCGGATACAGCTTCCCGTAGGCCAGGGTGGTGAAGCATACTTCCTGACGGGGAAGAGGTTGGATGCGTTTCCGGATGCGTGCGCAGGCTTCCAGGCTGAGATCGGGCGGACATTTGGTCACCACGAGCAGGTCGGCCCGTCGTTTGCCGCTGGCAGGTTCCCGCAATCGTCCGGCAGGCAGAAGCTGGTCACATTCCACGGGGCGGTGGTAATCCATCAATAGGATGTTTAGTCCCGGCTGCACGTAGCGATGCTGGAAGGCATCGTCCAGCAACACGACTTCCGTGTCGGGCACTCCTTTCGGGGCCATCAGTCGGCGGATTCCTTCGCAGCGGTCTCCGTCCACGGCGACACGGATGTCGGGAAACTTGCGGGCCATCTGGTAAGGTTCATCCCCGATGTCTTCCATGCGGGAGGAAGGAGAGGCCAGCACGAAGCCTTTCGATTTCCGCTTGTAGCCCCGGCTCAGCACGGCCAGCCGGAACGACTCGTGCAGCAGGCGGATGAGGTATTCCGTATGAGGTGTTTTCCCGGTGCCGCCTACGGTCAAGTTGCCGATGCAGATGACGGGCAGCGGAAAGCGTTCCTGCCGGAGCAGGCCCCGGTCGAACAGGAGATTCCGTACCCTCACCCCGATGCCGTAGAGGACACTGAAGGGCCACAGCCCCCAATATATCTTGCATTGTCTGCTCATGAATCTGTCACTTTATTGGATGTGCAGGTCGAACGGCAGACGGGCTTGCAGACGGTCGGCCTGTTGGATGTGGCGTATCCAGTCGAAGCCGCGGTAATACTCCCCGAAAGTTTCCTGCAATTCACTGTGAATGTAGCGGTCGGCACGGGTGTTCAGCAGTTCCGTCAGGAAATCCTGTTTGCCCGGATAACTTTTCAGCTTGTAGTCTTTCACCTTGCCCAGTTGGGCTGCCAGTTGGATGGCAGTGTCCAGTCCGCCCAGTTCGTCTACCAGTTTCAGTTCCTTAGCCATGCTGCCGGTCCATACACGACCTTCTGCAATCTTATAAAGCTCTTCCAGTGGAATGTTTCGCCCTTCGGCACAGCGTTTGGTAAACAGGGCATATCCTTGGTTCACCATCTGCTGCATCAGGGCCGATTCTTCTGCATTGAGCGGACGGCCCATACTGCCCATGTCGGCCATCTTATGGGTTTTGACTCCGTCAAAGTGGAGTCCTAATTTGTCGTTCAATAACTCAGAGACATCGGGCACCATGCCGAAGATTCCGATGGACCCGGTCAGTGTGGTCGGTTCTGCAACAATCTTGTTGGCGGCACACGAGATGTAGTAACCGCCGGAAGCGGCATAGTCACCCATGGAGACTACGACCGGTTTTTCTGCTTTCAGCAGGCTGACCTCCCGCCAGATTTGTTCCGATCCGTAAGCGCTTCCACCCGGAGAGTTCACGCGGAATACCACGGCTTTCACGTGCTTGTCGTTGCGCAAGTCGCGCAGGTCTTTAGTTACTTTCTCGGAATTGATGCCTTCATCGTATGATGAGCTGTTGTCGATTTCTCCGTAAGCATAATATACTGCTATCACATCGCGGGTTTTGCTTGTCGGAGTAGCCGACTTGACGCGGGTCATTTCGTCGAGGTTTAGGGTCTGGAGATTTTCATCCTCTGATAGTCCGGTAAGCGATTTCAAGTAGCTGAGCACCTCGTCTTGGTACATCAGCGTGTCGGCCAGTCCGCAGCGCACATAGGTTTCTGCCGGTTGGAAATCCATATTTCGATCGGCTAGTAGGTTCAGGGAGTCAGTCGACAGATGGCGTGATGCAGCCACGTCATTCACAAGGCTCTTCCAGGTAGATTCCAGAAAAGCCAGCGTCTGTTCCCGGTTGGCCGGACTCATCTCGGTACTGATCATCGGTTCTACGGCCGATTTATAAGTTCCTACGCGGAAGATTTGCATTTTCACACCGATTTTGGCAAGGAAGTCTTTCAGAAACATCGTTTCGCTGGCCAGACCGTGCCAAGACAGACTTCCCGAGGGATTGACGATGACCTTGTCGGCCACACTGGCCAGGTAGTAACCGCCTTGAGTATAGGAATCGGCGTAGGCTACCAGGAATTTGCCGCTTTTCTTGAAATCAGTCAGTGCACGATGGATGGCTTGCAAGGAAGCGGCCGGACAGCTGAATGCGCCCGTGTGTAAGTAGATACCTTTGATAAGATTGTTCTCTTTGGCTTTCTGGATAGCACTCAGAATATCTTCCAGCCCGTAAGTGGAAATCTGGTCTTCAAAGAACTGGTCGATAGGACTGGGTTGGTACCGTTCTTGTATGGTTCCTTTCAGCTCGAGGGTAAAGACAGAATTGGCTGGGACAATGGTCTCTGGGTCGGAGGAGGCCATGATTCCTGCCAGTATGCTTACTCCCAGGATAATAAAGATGAACCCGCAAATCAGCACACCCGTGATAGTGGCCAGGGTGCTTCGAAGAAATTCTTTCATGATAGGTCGTTTTAGGATTGATAAACAAAGTTATTCTTTTTGCCTGAAAAAACAAAGATGCAACTGCTTAAATTGAGGGTTTCATCTTTTTAGAGGGAAGGTAGCGCAGGAGC
Source organism: Bacteroides mediterraneensis (assembly GCF_016900355.1). GTDB lineage: Bacteria > Bacteroidota > Bacteroidia > Bacteroidales > Bacteroidaceae > Phocaeicola. The sequence goes on from NZ_JACJKA010000002.1 coordinate 19,325, forward strand.
AAAGCGAATCATTAATATATAAAAGGAGAAAATGGGAAGTTGTGCTGATACTTTTCTGTAACTTGTCTGGGATTGTTGATAATCTACTGATAGATAGCTGCTTGACCCTATTTGTATTGTTTGAGGATTTGCGCTGTCTGGAGGAGAAAATAAGACTTGGAAAAAACGCACTTACGTTTGAACTAAAACTCTTTTGCGTTTTGTCTCAAACGCACTTGCGTTTAGAATAAAACGCCTTTACGTTTTACTTGAAACGCAAGGACGTTTTTTTCAAAGTACTCTAAAATAACTTCCGATTTATTTTGATTTTTTCTGGAACTTCGCCATTTTTGCTAAAATTGATTTTGTGAACTTTAAATAAATACGATATGGCAGAAGGAATGATTGTCAAGGAGCTGGACGATGTGGTTGTCCGTTTTTCGGGTGACTCCGGCGACGGCATGCAGTTGGCCGGTAATATGTTTTCGAATATTTCGGCGACTGAAGGAAATGATATCAGTACATTCCCGGACTACCCGGCCGACATTCGCGCCCCGCAAGGCTCATTGACAGGGGTTTCCGGCTTCCAGGTACACATCGGTTCCGGAAAGGTGTACACTCCGGGCGACAAGTGCGACGTGCTGGTGGCCATGAATCCGGCAGCGTTGAAAACACAATATAAGTTCTGCAAACCGCAGGCAGTGATTATTATTGATTCCGATTCGTTTACCAAACGCGACCTGGAAAAGGCAAAATTTTCGCTCGAGAATCCGTTCTCTGAACTGGGCATCAAGAACGAGGTGATATCGGCTTCCATCACGACCATGTGCAAGGAAAGTCTGAAAGACAGTGGACTGGACAACAAGTCCATCCTGCGTACCAAGAATATGTTTGCCTTAGGGTTGGTGTGCTGGCTGTTCCATCGCGATATTGCGGTAGGCGAGAAAATCCTGCGCGAGAAATTTGCCAAGAAACCTGAAATCGCCGAAGCCAACGTGAAGGTGTTGTACGACGGCTACCACTTTGGTGAAAATACCCATGCATCGGTCTCCATCAGTTACACGGTGCCGAGTAAGGCACAGAAACAGCCGGGACGTTATATGGACATCAACGGCAACAAGGCCACGGCCTATGGGTTAATGGCGGCAGCCGAGAAGGCAGGCTTGCAGCTCTATTTAGGTTCTTATCCGATAACCCCGGCTACGGACATCCTTCACGAATTGGCAAAGCACAAATCGTTGGGTGTAAAGACTGTGCAGTGTGAGGATGAGATTGCCGGATGTGCTTCTGCTGTGGGGGCTTCGTTTGCTGGCGCTTTGGCTGTGACCACGACCTCCGGACCGGGTATCTGCCTGAAGAGTGAGGCCATGAACCTGGCGGTGATTACGGAACTGCCGTTGGTAATTGTGGACGTGCAGCGTGGCGGACCTTCCACCGGACTGCCGACGAAATCGGAACAGACCGACTTGCTGCAGGTTTTGTTCGGGCGTAACGGTGAAAGTCCGATGCCCGTTATCGCGGCTTCTTCACCGACCGACTGTTTTGATGCGGCTTATTGGGCTTGCAAGATTGCCTTGGAGCACATGACACCGGTGGTACTGCTGACTGATGCGTATATTGCCAACGGTTCGGCGGCATGGCGTCTGCCCGACCTGAAAGATTATCCTTTCATCTGTCCGCCTTATGTGAAACCGGAAATGGCAGATTCTTGGACACCGTTCCAACGTGATCCGAAGACGGGAGTACGCTACTGGGCGACTCCGGGCATGCCGGGCTTCATGCACCGCATCGGCGGACTGGAGAAAAGTAACGAAACCGGGGCTATCTCTACTGAACCGGAGAATCATTTCCTGATGACCAAACTGCGTGCCGAGAAGGTGGAAAAGATTGCCGATTCGCTTCCTCCGCTTGCCGTAGAGGGCAATCCGGATGCGGATTTGCTGATTGTGGGATTCGGTGGAACTTACGGACACCTACATTCCGCTATGGACCAGTTGAATGCCATGGGTAAGAAAACGGCACTGGCACATTTTCGTGTGATTAATCCGTTGCCGAAAAATACGGCAGAAGTGCTGCGGAAGTACAAGACCATCGTGGTGGCCGAGCAAAACATGGGACAGCTGGCAGGCTATCTCCGCATGAAAGTAGAGGGTATTCACCTGCATCAGTTCAACCAGGTGAAAGGCCAGCCGTTCGTCGTGAAGGAACTGGTAGAGGCGTTCAGCCAACTTTTTTAATGATTCATCAATAAATGTTCTGGAGGAATAATCATGAGTGAAACAAAATATACGGCAGCAGATTACAAGTTCGGACAACCTCGCTGGTGTCCGGGTTGCGGCGACCACGCTTTCTTGAACTCTTTTCACAAGGCCCTGGCCGAACTGGGGGTGCCACCCCATGAAATTGCGGTGATCTCCGGTATCGGATGTTCTTCGCGTTTACCTTATTACATGAATACGTACGGCATGCACACCATTCACGGGCGTGCGGCGGCCATTGCTACGGGAGCTAAAGTAGCCAATCCGAACTTGACCATCTGGCAGATTTCCGGTGACGGTGACGGACTGGCTATCGGGGGTAACCATTTTATCCACGCCATCCGCCGTAATGTAGATATCAATATTGTGTTGTTGAACAACCGCATCTACGGACTGACCAAAGGACAATATTCGCCGACTTCGGCCCGTGGTTTCGTGAGCAAATCTTCCCCTTACGGGACAGTGGAAGATCCTTTCCGTCCGGCAGAACTGTGCTTCGGAGCCCGTGGACGTTTCTTTGCCCGTTGTGCGGCAGTCGACGGCGGTCCTTCCATCGAAGTGCTGAAAGCTGCAGCCCGTCACAAAGGTACGTCGGTGGTGGAAGTGTTGCAGAATTGTGTCATCTTTAACGATGGTACGCATAATGCCGTGGCCAAGAAGGAAGACCGTGAACGCAATGCCATCTACCTGGAGCATGGCAAGCCGATGTTGTTTGGCCCGAACAAGGAATACGGGCTGATGCAGGAAGGCTTTGGCCTGAAGGTGGTGAAGCTGGGAGAAAATGGGGTGACCGAGAAAGACATTCTGGTACATGATGCCCATTGTGAGGACCACACCCTGCAGTTGAAGCTGGCCCTGATGGAAGGTCCGGACTTCCCGATAGCCTTGGGAGTAATCCGCGACGTGGAGGCACCGACCTACGATGCCGCAGTGGAGGCCCAGATAGAAGAGGTTTCAGCCAAGAAAAAATACCACACGTTTGCCGAGTTGCTCGAAACGAACGATACGTGGGAGATTAAATAAACGAGACAAGATAAAAGGAGCCGGTGTTTTTTCATCCGGCTCTTTTTCTTTTTGTTTTAATAATAAAGTGGTAATTAAAATTTTACCTTTCTGGTATCATTCTGTTTAGGCGTATGCAGATTGGAAAGGGTGGAAGAAAATCTGGATAAGGAAATAGAATGCGATTCTTAATTTTACCTATATAAAAATCGATGTTAAACCTAATGTATATGTTTCGAAAAATCTATCTTTATCTGCTTGCCGGGTTGCTGTCTTCTCCGGCATTTTCTCAGAGTGTAGTGGATTATGTCAACCCAATTATCGGTACCAATGGGATGGGGCATACCTTTCCAGGTGCTTGCGTTCCTTTTGGTTTGGTACAGCTTAGTCCGGATACAGATACAATTCCTCATAGTGTGAACGGGGTGTATCAGACAGATGCTTATAAATATTGTGCAGGCTATCAGTATTCCGATTCAACGATTGTGGGATTTAGTCATACGCATTTAAGTGGTACAGGACATTCTGACCTGGGGGATGTGTTGATAATGCCCACGACGGGAGACTTGAAACTGAATCCGGGGCGTGCTACTCATCCGGATGAAGGGTATCGTTCGCGTTACAGCCATGATACAGAACATACTGCTGCCGGATATTATGAGGTGACTCTTAAGGACTATAATATAAAGGTTCAGCTGACAGCCACTCCACGGGTCGGAGTGCATAAATATACTTATCCATCCAAAGAAGGACGAATTATTCTCGATTTAAACCATAGTATTTACAATTACGATGGAAAGGTGCTTTGGAGTAACCTGAGAGTCGAGAATGATACATTGTTGACCGGGTATCGGATAACCGATGGATGGGCTCGGACAAATTATACTTATTTCGCGATTTCTTTTTCACAACCGATAAAAGATTATGGGTATGTGGATAAAAAGAAACCGGACTATATCGGGTTTTGGAGGCGATTTGCGCTGGAGCGTAATTTCCCGGAAATAACGGGGCGGTCTATTGTGTCGTATTTTAATTTTGATACGTCGGTCAATAAGGAACTGGTGATAAAGGTGGCTCTTTCACCCGTGAGTACGGAAGGGGCTTTGAAGAATCTGCGGGCAGAAGCTGAAGGGAAAACTTTTGAACAAGTGGCGGATGAAGCCTCCAAGTTATGGAACCAGAAATTGAATTTGTTTGAAATAGAAGGGACTGAAGACCAGAAGTCCATGTTCTACACATCGTTGTATCATACGATGATTAATCCTTCTGTGTATATGGATGTAGACAGACTTTATCGGGGGTTGGACCATAACATTCACAAGGCGGAAGGTTTTACCAATTATACCATTTTTTCTTTGTGGGACACTTATCGGGCAGAGCATCCTTTCTTGAACCTGGCTTTTCCGCAACAGAGTAATGATATGGTAAAATCCATGATTTACCACCAACAGCAAAGTGTGCATAAGATGTTACCGGTATGGAGCCTGATGGGAAATGAAAACTGGTGTATGAGTGGATACCATGCCGTGTCTGTTTTGGCGGATGCGATAGCTAAAAATGTATTTACCGGTCAAAAAGAATCTGCATTACAGGCCATGGTGGAAACGTCGAATGTGGATTATTATGACCATCTGGGTGAGTATAAAAAGTTGGGCTATATTCCTTTTGAAGAAAGTAGTACGGCTGTTTCTTCTACCTTGGAATTTGCTTATGATGACTGGACCATTTATCAGACCGCTTTACGACTGGGAAATAAAGAAATAGCCAATCAGTATTATCAACGGGCTCTGAATTATCGTAATGTATTCGATAAATCGTGTGGATTTGCTTGTCCACGCTATGCTGACGGAAGCTTTAAGAAGGATTTTGATCCTTTACAGACACATGGTGAAGGGTTCATTGAAGGAAACTCATGGAATTTTTCATTCCATGTTCCTTATGATGTATATGGTATGATGGATTTGATGGGAGGTGAGAAAGTCTTTTTAAACCGTTTGGATAAGTTGTTTGAAATGCATCTTCCGAAAAAATATTATGAAAAGAATGAAGATATTACGGAAGAAGGATTGATAGGTGGTTATGTGCATGGAAATGAACCGAGTCATCATATCCCTTACTTGTATGCCTGGACTTCACAGCCTTGGAAAACACAATATTGGACTAGAGAGATTATAGACCGAATGTATCGGAATGATATAAATGGTTTGGGAGGAAATGATGATTGCGGGCAGATGTCAGCTTGGTATATGTTTACGGTTATGGGATTTTATCCTGTGTGTCCGGGAACTGATCAGTATGTATTGGGAGCTCCTTATTTTTCGTATCTCAAGTTGAACTTGCCCAATGGGAATGTACTGGAAATCAAAGCTCCGGGAGTAGATGATACACGCCGCTATGTACAATCGCTTACCATTAACGGGAAAAAATACGAGAAACTGTATGTGACGCATGCCGACCTGATGAAAGGGTGTGTGTGGGAATTTAAGATGGGTGCCTCTCCCGACAAAAAAAGAGGCTTGAAAGCAGAAGATAAACCTTATTCACTTACAAGCAGAAGCAAATAAATCATGAAAGTATCCTTGTGTGATTCTCCGTCGGATAGCATTGTTTGGTAGATACTATTCATTATTCGTTGCAAGATATAGAATGTGATATAAAAGCAACATTTGAGTGAACTTCAGGGCAATCCTGTAATAGCTAAACAGCAAAATCCGGGATATTGATTACGATAGTGTGGAGGATGTACATGCACATCCTCCATTATTTCTTATTCTTTTTCTCCATAGCACAAATCGCCAGCATCACCCAGTCCTGGTACGATGTACGAATGTGCATTCAGTTCCGGGTCAATGGCACCGCACCACACTGTCGTCTTTTCTGCAGGGAATACTTTTTTGATATGTTCGATGGCCTGGCGGCTGGCAATGACCGACGCGATGTGTATATGAGAAGGCTCTCCTTTAGTGAGCAAAGCTTCGTAGGCCAATTCCATGGAGCTGCCGGTAGCCAGCATCGGATCGGTGAGAATCAGGATTTTGCCGTCCAGTCGTGGGGAAGCGATATATTCGATATGAATATCGAAGTGATCTTCATCGATGTATTTGCGATAGGCCGACACGAAGGCGTTTTCGGCATGGTCAAAATAGTTGAGAAATCCCTGGTGCAGTGGCAGTCCGGCTCGGAGGATGGTGGCTACCACCGGCTGTTCTGCGGGGACGTTTTCTACGGCTGTGGCCAGCGGAGTCTGTATTGAAACTGGATGGTACGGAAGAGTGCGGCTGATTTCGTAAGCCATGATTTCACCGACTCGTTCCATGTTTCGGCGGAAGCGGAGTGAATCGCCTTGTACATGTATGTTGCGAATCTCAGATAAGAACTGGTTGAAGAGGGTATTGGTTTGGTTAAAGTTGATTATTTTCATAAACATTTTCAGGTGCTTAGGAGTTATTTAGTTAAGATTATTGGCCTGCAAAGAAACAAAATAAAATTGATTTGTAATGTAGATTTGGCAAATTTGTTATACAAGTATAAATCTTTAAATGATTACGGATTTTTTTCAGTAATAAATTCTTTGAATAAAAAAATAACTACTACTTTTGTAGCGCCTAAAACAAAGAGATGTTGAAGAACAGAAATGAGGATAGATTAGGCGTTTAGTGAGGTAGAGAAAAAGAATAAACATTTGATATAATAACCAAATTAATCATTTGAACAATGGCAAAATTAGATCTTACTAAGTACGGTATCACTGGAACCGTAGAAATCGTACACAATCCTTCTTACGACGTATTATTCGCTGAAGAAACAAAAGCTGGTCTGGAAGGTTATGAAAAAGGTCAGGTAACTGAACTGGGTGCAGTAAACGTAATGACTGGTATCTACACTGGTCGTTCTCCTAAAGATAAATTCTTGGTAAAAGACGCTACAAGTGAAAACACTGTATGGTGGACTTCTGAAGAATACAAAAACGATAACAAACCTGTTACTACAGAAACTTGGAATGCTTTGAAAGCTTTGGCTGCAAAAGAATTGTCAAACAAGAAACTGTATGTAGTAGATGGTTATTGCGGTGCTAACGAAGCTACTCGTTTGAAAGTTCGTTTTATCATGGAAGTTGCATGGCAGGCTCACTTCGTAACTAACATGTTCATCCGTCCTTCTAAAGAAGAATTGGAATCATTCGAACCTGACTTCGTTGTTTACAACGCTTCTAAGGCTAAAGTTGAAAACTACAAAGAACTGGGTCTGAACTCAGAAACTGCAGTTGTCTTCAATTTGACTACTAAGGAACAGGTTATCCTGAACACTTGGTACGGTGGTGAAATGAAGAAAGGTATGTTCTCTATGATGAACTACTTCAACCCGTTGCGTGGTATCGCTTCTATGCACTGTTCTGCTAACACAGACAAAGAAGGCAAGAGCTCAGCTATCTTCTTCGGTCTGTCTGGTACAGGTAAGACAACTTTGTCTACTGACCCGAAACGTCTGTTGATCGGTGATGACGAACACGGATGGGATAACGAAGGTGTATTCAACTACGAAGGTGGTTGCTACGCAAAGGTTATCAACTTGGATAAGGAATCTGAACCGGATATCTACAATGCTATCAAACGTGACGCTTTGCTGGAAAACGTTACTGTAGATGCTAACGGTAAGATTGACTTCGCTGATAAGAGCGTAACTGAAAACACTCGTGTTTCTTATCCTATCTACCACATCAACAACATCGTTAAACCGGTTTCTAAAGGTCCTCACGCAAAACAAGTTATCTTCTTGTCAGCTGATGCATTCGGTGTATTGCCTCCAGTATCTATCTTGAACGAAGAACAGGCTCAGTATTACTTCCTGTCAGGATTTACTGCTAAGTTGGCTGGTACTGAACGTGGTATCACTGAACCGACTCCGACATTCTCTGCTTGCTTCGGTGCTGCTTTCTTGTCATTGCACCCGACTAAATATGCAGAAGAATTGGTTAAGAAGATGAAGATGACTGGTGCTAAGGCTTACTTGGTTAACACTGGTTGGAACGGAACTGGCAAACGTATTTCTATCCGTGATACTCGTGGTATCATCGACGCTATCCTGGATGGTTCTATCGAAAAAGCTCCGACTAAGACTATTCCTTACTTCGACTTCGTTGTTCCGACTGAATTGCCGGGTGTTGATCCGAAGATCTTGGATCCGCGTGACACTTACGACTGCGCTTGCAAGTGGGAAGAAAAAGCTAAAGACTTGGCTGCTCGCTTCATCAAGAACTTCGCTAAGTTCACTGGTAACGAAGCTGGTAAAGCTTTGGTTGCTGCTGGTCCGAAATTGTAATTCAGACTTACAAAATCTTAAATATGAAAGCGGTTTCCTTCGGGGAACCGCTTTTTTTGTTATATTTGGTCGGATGGCGGCGGAGATGGAGGAATCTTTTTCGCCGGGAGAGGATGACATAGGGCCATTTCTATGGCCGATGAGAAGAGGTATGAATGGGACTAATCAAAGATAAAGAGTATGAAAAAGATGATTTATTCAATGCTGGGAGCAGGCTTGCTCTGTCTTTCCAGCTGTGGCGGTCAAACACAGCAATCACAGCCGGCAGCTGCTAACGAGGCTGACAGTACTAATCAAGTAATCGAGACCATCATGGCACGTCGCAGCGTGCGGAAGTACCTGCCGCAGCCGGTGAACCGGGATACGATGCAGGTGATTCTGGATTGTGGTATTAATGCGCCTAATGGGCAGAACAAACAATCGTGGGCAATCCGGGTAGTAGACAATCCGGAATTTATCAATGGTCTGACGGAGGTGTATAAGAAAGCCAACCCGAAAGTGGCGGAAGATCCGAATTTCCGGAATATGTTCCGCAACGCGCCGACAGTGGTGTTTATTGCCAACGACACTGCCTATGACTTCTCACAAGTGGATTGTGGACTGTTGGGTGAGAACATGATTCTTTCTGCCTGGTCTATGGGCATCGGTTCCTGCTGTCTGGGTGGTCCCATACGTTTCATGAAGACCGACCCCGGAGCCGCAGAATACCTGAAACGTCTGAACATTCCCGAAGGCTATGACCTGTTGTATTGCATTGCCTTCGGATATCCGGATGAATCGCCGGCTGCCAAGCCTCGTGATGCATCGAAAGTGATGTTTGTGGAGTAATGGTTATCGCGCTCCCAAATCATCGTAAGAAGATTGTAGAATCGCTTTCCCCAGTTCTGTGCGTCGTGCGTTCGGAGCTGGGGATTCTATTAATGCCTTGTCGGAGTTGTTGTCAATCAGGGTGACACCGGTACTGTCGCAGAAGGCAAAGCCGTTGTTGTAGGTGTAGTAGGCAAAGGGGTATTTGTAATCCTTACCCAGCACGTTACGGCTGAAATTGAATTCTTTGTGGCTGAGCCCCAGTTGTGCCAGTAGGGTAGCGGCCATGTCGCTTTGGTTCATCAGCTTGTCGATGACCATGGGTTGCTTTACGGCACCGCCCAGCCAGAGCATCGGGATGTGATGGATGCGCGGGTCGTGCACCAGTCCCTCTTCCGGGTAATAGAAACCATGGTCCGGCAGACAGACAATGAGCAGGTTCTTCCATTGCGGAAGTGCCTTAAGCTTGTCGATGAATTTCCCCAGACAATCGTCTGTAAAGGCGAAGGCATTGGGAATTTTTTCGTTCAGGCGGTGATAAGGTACTTCGAAAGGTTCGTGGCTGCTGAGAGTCAGAAAGGCCGTGTGCCAAGGCTGGTTGCCAGTGCGTGTTTTTATCTGTTGGTAGAGATGTTCAAAAGTGATGTCATCGTTCACTCCCCACGGATTTTTGCGCTCTTCCAGTGTGAAATCCACATCGGCTGTAAGATGCTGGTAACCGCTGCTCAGTAAGTAACTCTTCATGTTGGTAAAGTTGATGTCACCCCCGTACAGGAAGTCGGTGGCATAACCTTGTTCCCGCAGCTTCCCGGCAATTGAAGGCAGCGTACGGCTCTTGGCCGGTGACTTCATGACCGACACGGTAGGAAAGCTTTGGTAGCCGCTGAAAGTACAGATTGTACCTCGGTCGGTACGGAAACTGTTGGCGTAACAGTTCGTGAAAAACACGCCCTCTTTACTCAGCCGGTTCAAGTTTGGACTGACATCCGGGAGACCTCCCAACGGCTCCACAAACACGCCTCCGAAGCTTTCCATCAGGATAATCAGGACGTTGGGACGTTGCGTATTCAGGAGGGATATGGCGTTTTCTCCGGTGTCTGCATACAACCCGTTGAACAGGCTGGCCCGTTTCTCTTCGTCAAAGAAATTGAATTGCTTGGAAAAGTCGGTTGTCTTACTGATGGACGACAGCAGACTGAAATCCGGATTGACTGCTGAATGGTTCAGGAATTCGTTGTCACAGAAATAGGCCTGGCCCACGTTGCTGGTTGATTCGGTGACACCACCTCGGATGATGATGAAGAGGATACCTCCTAACAGAATCGTGACCAAACTGCCTGTGAAACGTTTGCGGACTTGCGGTACTTGGGGAAGTTGGGCAGGCGTTATTTTATACAGTCCCCATGTGAGCAAGGCTGATAGTATCAGGATACACATCATCCGTATCAGGATAAAGCCGACTGACACGCTGGCCATGGCATTTTTGGGAGAGTCCAGGTATAGGAAGATGGAGGCATCGAGCTTGAATCCCCAGAACGGATATAAAGCCATGTCGCTGATGAAGACAAGGGTGGTAGCCAGCGCAATCAGTGCATAGTAGCCCACGAGAATCTTTCGCAGTGGGAAACGGCTGAACCAGATGCTTACCAGAATAATCAGCCAGGGAAGGGCAGTAAGGTAGCCCGTAGTGGCTGCGTCGAGGGTGAAGCCGTGATACAGCACTTTCAGGTAGTCCATGAAAGGTATCCCTTTCTCTAAAGCTCCGTTATAGAGCATGAAGATTGGTTTCTGGAGCAGGAAATAGCCTAAAATAGCGGCAAAAATATATCCCAGGTAAGCAAGTCTCTTTTTCATTGGTTTAGGTCTGATTATTTACGTCCGAAGTCGGCGGGGACTTCGCCCCATGATTCTGTTTCCCATTTACGCAGGGGAGTGGTGTAAGTGTTCTCCTTCAGCCATTTCTCCGCCCGTTCAATCAGCTGGAACAACGTTTCGGTTCGGGCATTGCGTTCCAGTTTGGTTTTGCATTTCTTCTGTTTCACCCAAAGGAGGGCGTTGCGACTGTCGGAGTAGAGCGGCATGTTCAGTTGCTTTTGTTTGAGTAGTGCCAGTCCGTGTACGATGGCCAAAAACTCTCCGATGTTGTTGGTTCCATATACTGGTCCGAAACGGAAAATCTCCTGTCCGGTAAGCAGGTATACTCCACGGTACTCCATGGGACCAGGGTTTCCACTGCAGGCCGCGTCGACTGCCAGGCAGTTCAGGTCAAAATTTTCCGGAAGCTGTTTTGCGGAAGGTTCTTGAACCGTTGGTTTCCGGTGGCGGTGTAAATATACATGGGCGGGAGTCGCAAAAGCCTGTGCGGCTTCCTCTTCTGTGTCGAATGATTTATAGATGGCTCCTTTGTATCCTTGGATTTGCAGTTGGCAGTCGGTCCAGGAAGCATATACTCCCGGATTCACACCCTTCCACACCACATAGAATTTTTTTTTCGCCATAAAGAGATAAGGAGGTTAAAAAAGGCGGGTGGCTCCCTTGCCACCCGCTATTTTCAAATGAATTACATGCGTTCAGGTACTTCGATGCCCAGCAAGCCCATGGCCAGCTTGACAATCTTTCCTACGTTCTGACTCAATGCCAGACGGAAAATCTTCACAGCTTCGTTCTCTTCACGCAGAATGCTGAAGTCGTGATAGAATTGGTTGTATTCCTTCACCAAGTCGTAGGCATAGTTGGCCAGGATAGACGGATTGTAGTCCGTACCTGCTTGTTTTACCACGTTGGGGAAGTCGGCCAGCATCTGAATCAGTGCTTCTTCCTTGGTATTCAGTTCGATGCCTGTCGGAAGCACAGCCGGAATCTGGATACCAGCTTCTGCGGCCTTGCGGAGGATGGACTGGATACGTGCGTAAGTGTATTGGATGAACGGTCCCGTATTTCCGTTAAAGTCGATGGATTCCTTCGGGTTGAACGTCATGTTCTTGCGGGCATCTACTTTCAGGATGAAATATTTCAAGGCACCCAGTCCCACGATACGGGCGATGTCGTCGGCCTCTTCCTTTGTCAGTCCGTCCAGTTTACCCAGTTCGTTGCTGGTTTCTTTGGCCGTTTCAATCATGGCTTCCATCAAATCATCCGCATCGACTACGGTACCTTCGCGGCTCTTCATCTTACCTTCCGGCAGTTCCACCATACCGTAAGAGAAGTGTACCAAGTCCTTACCCCATTCAAAGCCCAGCTTGTCGAGCAGGATGGACAACACCTGGAAGTGGTAGTTCTGTTCGTTACCCACCACATAAATCATCTTGTTGATAGGATAATCCTGGAAACGCAGCTTGGCTGTACCGATATCCTGTGTCATGTAGACCGAAGTACCGTCTGCACGGAGCAGCAGTTTCTGGTCCAGCCCTTCCGGAGTGAGGTCAGCCCATACAGAGCCGTCTTCCTTGCGGTAGAAGAGTCCTTTTTCCAGTCCTTCCAAGACCTTGGCCTTTCCTTCCAGGTAAGTCTGTGATTCGTAATATATCTTGTCGAAGCTGACGCCCATCATCTTGTACGTCTCATCAAAGCCGGCATATACCCAGTCGTTCATCTTCTTCCAAAGCGCGCGTACTTCCGGGTCGTTGGCTTCCCATTTGCGGAGCATCTCGCGGGCTTCCAGCATCAGCGGAGAGTTGGCTTCTGCCTTGGTCTTGGCTTCTTCCTCGTTCATGCCTTCCGCTTCGTATTTTGCCATCAACTCTTTCACTTCGGCTTTGTAGTGTTTGTCGAAAGCCACATAGTAGTCGCCAATCAGGTGGTCACCCTTTTTCCCGGATGATTCCGGAGTCTCGCCGTTGCCATATTTCAACCAAGCCAGCATGGACTTGCAGATATGGATACCGCGGTCGTTGACAATGTTGGTCTTTACTACTTTATTGCCATTGGCAGCAATGATATTGGCCAATGCGTTACCCAACAAGTTGTTGCGTACGTGGCCCAAGTGGAGCGGCTTGTTGGTGTTCGGAGAAGAATATTCAATCATCACCAGCGGCGCATTGTCGGCAGCTTTCTGAATACCCCATTGGCTGTCCGCCTGGATGCGGTTCAGCAAGTCGATCCATACGCTCGAAGCAATGGTCAGGTTCAGGAATCCTTTGATTACGTTGTAGCTGGCGATGGCAGGTTCGTGCTGCTTCAGGTATTCTCCGATTTCCTGTGCGGTTTGTTCCGGACCTTTCTTGGAAATCTTCAGGAAAGGGAAGACAACCAGTGTGAGGTGGCCTTCAAACTCTTTCTTGGTCTTCTGCAGCTGTACCATCTTGGCGGGAACTTCCTGCCCGTACAACTCTTTCACGCCGTTGATTACGGACGCCGTCAGTTTATCTTCTATTTTCATGCGTGTATGTAGTTTTATGATAATCCGTTCAATGGCGCAAAGATAGTGAAAGGCGAGAGTAGAGACAAACGAAAAATAAAGTTTTTCGTTTGGGCTATACCGAGCCGTATTCTATCTTATGAAAAGATAGTGAATTTATTTTGTTCTGCCGACAGGGTGTTTCTTCTATTTCTATTTTGTATTATTGCATCAGTTTGCTGCATTCGTCTTGCTGTTCCTTGCTCAGCTTGTTCTTGTAGGCGTGGAAAATGAAATTGTCCCATTACGGGGTTAGATGTCGGTTTCTTGGCTTTTCTTTTTCCACGTAGAAGGGGAACAGCCTTCTTTGAGTTTGAATTGCTTGCTAAAATGGGCAAGGTCGGCAAAGCCTACTTGTTCGGCTACTTCGGCAAGACTTAAATCTGGATTGTTATGCATTCGGAGTTTGGCTTCTTCAATTCGTAATCCATTAATCCAACCATTGAAATTGGTTTGATAAGTTTCATTGATGAAGTTTGACAGATAGGTACGGTTGATACCTATTTCTTTACTCATGTCTTGAATGGTAAGACTGGGGTGGAGATAGCCTTTGTTGGATATCCATTCTTGTAGTTTTTCTTCTATTTTTTCATAGTTCCATTTGTAGCCTTTTTTGGTGGATGTGGTATTGTCCTCAGAAACCGTTTCAGTTGTAGAATGTTGCCCTTCTATAGTTGGTTGACTTCCCTCGTTGAACGAATAGTTGGCGATACGAATGCCATAGTTATGATATTCTAAAGCGAATATGATATAGAATATGGTGTATAGCCCTGTGAATACCAGCTGACTGATGAAGTAAGGATAAATATTTACTGCGACGGAAAGCATGAACATGATGCACAATCCGATAAAGATTGGGTGTATCCGCTTCTTCAAATAGGGCTCACGTTCGGGGTGTACTTGTGCCCAGCGTTTGGAAATACGAAGGAACACACGTATGTAGAGAATTAGCAGAAGGAGGTGGCAGCTCATCAGCAGATAATAAGGCAGAGTTCCTGTCCGCCCATCCATGCCGAAGTAATAAATCAGATTGACTGCAGCCAACAGGATGGTATAGATGAGTTGCCGTTGCATAAATCCTTGCAATTTGTGGCCTATATATATAGGATAAGTAATAGACCAGAGAAATAGAAGTGCCTGGATAGGAGCCAAGCTTTGGATGAAGAAGGCTTTCAATGTTTCATGATAGGCGTTGGTGGTGAATGCGACACCGAGTGAGGCAAGCCCTACGATGATATAGGCAATTTCTACATAGATCCGGCTATGTTTGCTGCGCTTGCTCATTTCTCCTTTAGGAACTTCGGAGAAATGAAGAAAAATGGCTAATACTAAGCTACTAATACCAGCAATAATCTCCATCGTAAAAAATATTCTTTCCATAACTGTTGGTTTTTCATTCAAAAAGTAATAGAATGTCTTCTTGTTGCAAAGTAAGATTTCCTGCTTTGGACTGGAATTTGTTCTAAGTCATTGAGGTAGAAGACGGTGCTTTTCTTGTTTCCTAAAGGTAAATTTAATAAATTGACAAGAGTTAAAAGCGCTCTTTTTTTGTCAATTTATGCTATTGGTATGGAAAGAATGTTTATTCAGACAATATTTGTAACTATTCGGTTAAAAAAACTGACTCGTAGGCGGGAAGATACTTCAAGTTGTGTATAAACACAATTAGTTATATGATGATAAGCAATCCATTGGATAAGGCTGTAAGTAATCGGAAAAACTTATATGTTTTTTCTCCATTCGGAGGGGGTCACACCTTCTTGTAACTTGAATTGCTTGCTGAAGTGTGCTAAATCAGTAAATCCGATTTGGGCAGCTATTTCTGACAGATTACGCTTGGGTGATAATTTGATAAGTTGTTTGGCTTCTGCTATGCGCATACGGTTAATCCAGAGATTGAAGTTTGTACCATAAGTGGTATTGATGTGATTGGACAGATAGGTCCTATTTACTCCAATGATCTTGCTTAGCTGTATGATGGTGATGCGGGAATTTAAATACCCTTTTTGGTTAATCCATTCTGCCAGCCTGGTTTTGATTACTTCGTTCTTTCTCATTATTCCCATTTTTCTTCGAAAGTAGAAAGTTTTGGAAATGAATGAAAAGACAAAAAATGAGTTTTGAGAATATCTATTAGTATCTTGTTACTATATGGTAGAAAAAATGTATTATTCGGCCTTTATTTCACTGATAGATTAACGTGGATAGATAGGTCTCGGCTAACATTTCATTAGCAATGTCCAGTAGTTGGGAGGCAGTGAGGTCTTCAATCCGTTTGAATACTTCTTCTTTTTCTTCGTAAGTCTGGTAGTGAAGAAAACATTTGCCCATATTGAGAGCATTGTTTTCAAAGTTGTCACCTGCTACTCCTATCTGACCGATGATTTGCTTTTTAGCTGCATGAAGCTGCAGACTGGTCAGTGCCTTGTCACGGATTTTCTTCAGTTCCTTGTGGACCAGGGAAATGCAATGATCCGTGTCGTGTGGGTCACAACCGAAGTAGATGCAGAATGTCCCCGTATCTGTATAAGAGGTCAGGTTTGATTCTACTGTATAGACTAACCCTCTTTTTTCCCGTAGAGACACGTTCAGGCGACTGTTCATACCAGGGCCTCCTAAGATATTATTAAGTAAGTACAGACCGGTACGTCGTTCGTCGTAAGCATGATAACCTCTTCCTCCCATCATGACGTGTGCTTGATGTGTATCCTTGTGAAGAGTCAGCTGTCGAGGTTGGTATGGAGCCGGGTGTGTACGTAGTGGTTGAACATCTGTACTCGAAGGAATATCCGCTGTGAGCTTTTCCAAGGTCCGGATGACTTTTGAGAAAGGGATGTCACCTAAGACGAAAAATACCATATTCTTTGGCTGGTAATGTGTGCGTACAAAAAGTTGTGCATCTTCGCTGGTAAATTTCCGTAAGAGTTCCGGATTGCCCAGAATATTTCGTCCTAATGGATGATTGGGAAAGATGAGCTCTTCGAAGTCATCGAAAATAAGTTCTGCGGGACTGTCTTCGTAACTTTGTATCTCATCAATGATAACTTCTACCTCCTTTTCTATCTCGTGAGTGGGGAAGAGGCTATGGAACACGATGTCGGTCAACAGCTCTGCCGCTCGGTTGAAATGTTCTTTTAGGAAGGCGCTGTAGATAACGGTCTCCTCTTTGTTGGTATAGGCATTCAGGTCGCCTCCCACGTTTTCCATGCGGTTCAGAATGTGCCAGGCTTTTCGCTTCTGGGTTCCTTTGAAGATGAGATGTTCCACGAAGTGTGCCATTCCTTGTTCCTGCGGGAGTTCATCGCGGGTACCCGTATCAACGGCGAAGCCACAATAAGCCACGTTGGTGGGGCTGGTGGTATGGATGAGACGCAGTCCGTTAGGGAGGGTGAAAGTTGAATATGCCATTTTCAGGTGTAATTTCGATTTTGCCGCAAATTTACAATAAATACTTATTGCCTTTCTTCAAAAAATGCAGATATTTGCACTGAAGGATATTAAAACTAATATATGAATAAAATTGCAATTTTTTGTTCAGCTTCGGATACCATTGCCCCTGTGTTTATGGAGAAGGCAAAGGAGTTGGGAGCATGGCTGGGGCAGCATCATAAATGGCTGGTGTACGGAGGTTCCAATACGGGCTTGATGGAGGTCTTGGCGAAAAGTGCGAAGGAAAACGGGGCTATGATTATGGGTGTGGTGCCTACCAAATTGGAAGAGAATGGAAAGGTGAGTGACTTGCTTGACGTGTCGTTCCATTCGGTAAACCTGAGTGACCGGAAGGACATCATGGTGCAGGAGGCGGAAGTTATGGTGGCTTTGCCCGGCGGAATAGGCACATTGGATGAGGTGTTTCACGTGATGGCTTCGTGCAGCATCGGCTACCATGACAAACGGGTGATTTTTTATAATATAGATGGCTTTTGGAATGATTTGCTGGCGTTTCTGGAGCGACTGGAAGCAGCGCATTTTGCGCATCGTCCGTTAAAGAATTATTTCGAGGTGGCCAATACATTCGACGAGCTTACTCGTTTGTTGGAATAGAATTATCATTTAATCATACTCTATATATGAATTCATCAATTAAAGAATTGTTACAGCGTGAGGCTCAGGCTGTATTGAATATCCCAGTGACCGACGGATACGAAAAAGCGGTGCAGCTGATTGTGCAGCAGGTGCATGAAAAGGGTGGAAAGCTGGTGACGAGTGGAATGGGAAAGGCTGGGCAGATTGCCATGAATATAGCTACTACATTTTGTTCTACAGGTATACCGGCGGTTTTTCTTCATCCGAGTGAGGCACAGCATGGCGATTTGGGAATTTTACAGAAAAATGATTTGTTGCTGTTGATTTCAAATTCAGGAAAAACCCGTGAAATTGTAGAACTTACAGAGTTGGCGGCACGGCTGGACCCTACGCTGAAGAAGATTGTCATCACGGGAAATCCGGATAGCCCTTTGGCAAAGTCTGCCGACATTTGTTTGGCTACAGGACATCCTGATGAGGTATGTCTGTTAGGAATGACACCTACTACCTCGACCACAGTCATGACGGTGATAGGAGATATTCTGGTGGTGGAGACTATGCGCAAGACAGGCTTTACCATTGAGGAATACAGCAAACGTCATCATGGAGGGTATTTGGGAGAGCGTTCCCGGGCTCTGAGCAAATAAACGAAAAGATTTAAGGTATAAAAAACGTGGCAGTGTATGACTGTCACGTTTTTTTGTTCTACCCTTAGGTAAGCTTGTATTCTTCTGGATAATAGAGAAAGTCGACAATGGCTCTATCATATTCAAACAACTCTTCGGGCTTGAAGAAACGTGCGATTTCTTCTGCGGCCGTTTTAGGTGAATCGGATGTATGAACGATATTTTCCTGTGAACTGACACAATAATCTCCACGGATTGTACCCGGAACGGCTACTCGCCCGTTGGTGGCTCCTGTCATGGAACGTACCACTTGGATGGCGTCGACTCCCTCGTAGCAGCATACAATGACGGGGCATGCCATCATGGAAGCCTTTACGCGAGGGAAAAAAGGTTTCCCGGCCAGATGAGCATAATGTTCGTTGAGCAGGTCTTCCGTGAGTTGCATCATTTTCATTCCGGCCAATCGCAGGCCCTTCCGTTCAAAACGATGGGTGATTTCCCCGATAAGCCCGCGCTGTACGGCGCTGGGTTTCAGGATAACGAGTGTTCTTTCCAAACTCATAGTTCGTGTATTTTTAAGGTGATACAAAGATTTCTTTACGTCCTCAAATATAACGAAAAATGAATAGTTGTCTGCATAAACTGCTGATTTTTTGTGGGAATCATTTGCAATCCAAGGGGATGATGCCTAAATGGATGGCCTTCAGTACAAGATCGACGGCATTTTTGGCTTCCAGCTTGCTCATGAGGCTTTTACGGTGTGATTCGATGGTGTTGCCGGATACATGGAGCAGATCCGCAATTTCTCTCGTATTATATCCTTTGGCAATAGCTTGCAGCACTTCCATCTCTCGTAACGTAAGCTGTTCCTTCAGTTGCTCTTCTGCTTGCAGACGGTTTAAAATAGATTTGAATCGTTTGCAGAGGTAGTTTCCGCCTTTCAGAATGGTCTGGATGGCCAATGTGAGTTCGTGGATATCGGCCGATTTTAATATGGCTCCGTGGATAGGAGATTTGGTCAGTCTTTTAAGTATCCATATCTCTTCGTGCATGGTATTGATCAGAATCCGGGCGTCTGGATATTTTTGTTGGATTTTTTCTATCAGGTCGAATCCGTTGGTATCAGGCAGTTCCACATCCAGCACATACAGATTGAAAGGTTGTCTGTTTATCAGTGACAGGGCTTCTGCGCCTGAAGAGGCGGTGCACACCTTATCTATTTCTGACATCTGTGAGATGACATGTCGGATACCTTGCAATATAAGGCTATGGTCATCGACTAATAGGATATTTGCTTTTGTGCCTGTCATGCGGATATTTTTATATTGCAAAGAAAAAGAGATTCATTGAAACGCATCTCACCGGAAACCGTGATTTTTTCCATGGAGGTGTACTTGGATATGCATGCTTATTTGTTTTCCCTGGGTTTTCAGTTCATAATTTCCTCCTATTGTTTTCAGACGGTCATGGATGGTGCGTAGTCCAATACCTTTGGCGGGCTCTGTCGGCTGCTCCCATTGTCCGTCGTGTTGTACGTCGATACGCAGTTCTCCGTCCTGTTCATTCAGCTGAATGTGGATGAAGCTTGCATGAGCATGTTTCAACACATTGCCGATTGTTTCTTGCAGGATGCGGTAGATTTCATATCCGATATATTCTGAGATATGCAACCAGTTGATTTGCGGATGGGGTACGTAGTGGATGATAACCCCGGATATCTCTTGCATTTTGGAGAAATAATCGGCCAGCATTTCGTTTAAATTGGCAAACTGGAAGTTAGGGGGCATCAGTTCATGAGAGATGGCTCGTACACTGCTCCGTATCTCTTCCAAAGTGTGGAGAGTGAATATCTTGAGTGCTTCCGAAGAGGTCTGTTGCTGTATCTGCAGGATGGCTCCTAACAGGTCGTTGCATACGCCGTCGTGTAGGTCTTTGGCCAGCCGTTTGCGTTCGTTTTCCAGTCCTTCAATGTATTGTTGGGCGGCAACCAGTTCTGTTTCCTTTTTTTGTAATTTCCGTTTATGGAGGAGAATGAAGATCATTACCAGCAGCAGGAAGATGACACTGCTGAAATAAACCGTGTTTCGCAGACGGATTTCCTTTTCCTGCACTTGCTCTTTTTCCAAGCGGGCTATTTTCAGCTCTTTGTCACTCACCCGGAGCTTTTCGTTCAGCTCTGATAGCTCGTCCTTGATGGTTCCATTGAAGATGGAGTCTTGGTACACGCATACGTCTTGCAGGTGCTCGAATGCTTTCTGATAGTTGCCCAGCCCTTCGTAGTTGCGGGCAAGGAGGGTATGGAACTTGTCGTAGGGCACCTGCGTCTGAATCAAGGGATTGTCGGTTAGTATTTGGAGACTTTTCTGATATTCTCCTATCCATTGGTAAAGACTGGCCTGTGTGCTGTAGAATTCAAGAGCGGTCGGACTGTTTCGAGGTATTTGCCGGATGAGTTCTTCTCCTTTTCGCAAGACCGTCCGGACGGAATCTTTCTTGTTCCATAACTGATAGGTGCTGAGCAAGGGGCAAAGGGAGCCCATAGCCAGCAAAGGTTGCTGGATGGCCAGAGCCTTGTGAATATTGGTCTTAAGGATGTGGCATGCTTCCTCGTATTTCCCCAGTTTACTATAGCTGGCGCCGACGAGGCTGTTGGCGTAGAGTTCCATGAGTTCATCGTGGGCTTTCCGGGCATACTCGGCTGACAGAAGGCCTTGTGTCAATGCTTCTTCATACCGCTTGTGGAGATGGTAAAGTACTCCAATGTTGTAATAGGTAGAAGACACGTCTTCTGGCTTCCCAGCTTTTTTACAGAAATCAATGGCTCGGTTATAATGATATACAGCAGAATCGAACATTCCTAATTTCCGATAGCAGACCCCGATGGAAGATTCTACGACTCCTTCCAGATCGTATTGTCTTTCCTTAAGTTTGCATGCATGGGCAGCAACGGTTTTAAATGTTTCTTTGGCTTGTTCCATTTTGCCCTCCATGAACCAGTAATTGGCCAAGGAGTTAACCAGTTGCAGATAGCCTTCCTCGTGGAATGCAGGTTGCGGATAAAGAGCAAGTCCTTTTTGCAGATAATGGTACGACGAATCGTGGTTCAAAGTCTCATACTCTGCTCCGAGTGACTGATATAATTCAGTCAGTTTTTCCCGTGAAGTTTGTTGCTTTTCAGCTAATTGGATTTGCTGTTTCAGGCTGTCGATGGTGCCGGTCTCTGTTTGTGCATGAAGGCATGCAGTGGCTCCCCATAACATGATTAGGAGCGAGAAGACTGTTCTTTTCATGAGAATGGTGTTGGTGACTTGTCTAAAATAAATCCTTTTTGTGGAATTTACAAGAAAATTTGTAGGAAATCTTGTGCTGGCGAATGACAAGACGATTGATGGTGTGAAAAGGGCATGAATAATTATTCGTATAGTCTGCAGCGTTGTGGAATCCTATCCTGCCCAGTTTTCACGGTCCAGGTTGCGGTAGCTGATGGCTTCGGCCAGGTGCTCAGGGCGAATGTCAGAACAGTTCTCCAGGTCGGCGATGGTACGGGAGACTTTCAGAATGCGGTCGTATGCGCGGGCGGAAAGGTTCAGGCGGTTCATGGCGGCTCGTAAAAGATTCAGACCGGATGCGTCAGGTTGGGCATAGCGATGCAACAGCTTGGGCGTCATCTGGGCATTGCTGTAGATGCCTGGTTGGTCGGCAAAGCGCTGGGCTTGTATTTGTCTGGCGCGGATCACCCTTTCCCGGATGGCGGCGCTGCTTTCACTGGGGGTATTCTTGGCTATTTCTTCAAAGGGTACAGGTACAATTTCTACTTGGATGTCGATACGGTCGAGCAGAGGGCCCGAAATTTTGTTCAGGTAGCGCTGTACTTGTCCTGGAGTGCATACGCAGGGACGTGTCGGATGGTTATAATAGCCACATGGGCAGGGATTCATGGACGCGATAAGTTGGAAATTCGCCGGATATTCCAAGGTATATTTGGCTCTTGAAATGGTGATTCGGTGGTCTTCCAGCGGTTGTCGGAGTACTTCCAGTACACTGCGGCTGAATTCTGGGAGCTCGTCAAGAAACAACACTCCGTTGTGGGCCAGACTGATTTCTCCGGGTTGAGGCGTGGCTCCTCCTCCCACCATGGCCACTTGTGAGATGGTATGGTGTGGGCTGCGAAACGGTCGGGTCGCAATAAGGGAAGAACCTTTCTTCAGCTTCCCGGCTACCGAATGAATTTTCGTGGTTTCCAGACTTTCTCCCAAGGAAAGAGGGGGGAGGATGCTGGGCAGGCGTTTGGCCATCATGGATTTCCCGCTTCCAGGGGCTCCGATGAGCAGTACATTGTGCCCACCGGCAGCAGCTACTTCAAGGGCCCGTTTCACATTCTCCTGTCCTTTTACTTCAGCAAAATCGAACGGGAAAGTAGACTGATGTTTATAGAATTCTTCTCGGGTGTGTACAATGGTGGGTTGTAAGGTGCATGTACCGTTCAGGAAATCGACTACTTCTGTGATTCGTTTCACGCCATAGACGGTCAGGTTGTTTACGACCGCTGCTTCCGAAGCATTCTGTTGTGGCAGAATGATGCCTTTAAATCCTTGTTGGCGGGCGGCGATGGCAATGGGGAGGGCCCCTTTGATGGGTTGCAGGCTGCCGTCCAAGCTCAGTTCTCCTATAATCAGATAATCTGCCAGGTGTTCAGCTGAGATGGTTTCATTGGCCGCCAGAATGCCGATGGCCAGTGGAAGGTCATACGAAGCTCCTTCTTTCCGGATGTCTGCTGGTGCCATATTGACCACAATCTGCCGTGTCGGGAATTTGTATCCGTTCACCTGCAAGGCGGATACAATTCGTTCGTGACTCTCCTTTACGGCAGAGTCGGGGAGTCCCACTAAATAAAATTTTATACCGCGGGAACAATTTACTTCAATGGTGACAATCGTCGCATCAATTCCTTGTACCGCAGCGCCGAAGAGTTTTACTAGCATTTAAGGTTATTTTAAGAGGCGTGTTATTTTTGTTCTTTGCTTTCTGCCGTCAAGGCTTCCAGCTTTTCTTCCAGTTCTTTCCCGTAAAGGTTACGTCCCAAGATTTTCCGGTTACGGTCTACCAAGACATTGAATGGAAGGTTCCCTACCTGCAGTTGCTTTAAGGCTGGGGTATTCCATCCTTTGTAGTCACAGATTTCAATCCATTGTTCATTGTCTTTTTCTGTATTTCTTAGCCATTCTGTCTTTTGGTAATCTAACGAAAAGTTGATGACTCTGAAATCTTTTTTGAGCGACCGTTGGCACAAGGCATACAAGGAATCTTTGAGGTTCAGGCTTTCTTTGTCCCAGCTGGCCCAGAAATTAAGCAAGGAATATTGTTTCTGGTTGCTGCTGCTCCATGACAGGTACTCTCCGTTTCTTTTCTTCACCGAAATGTAGTTCAGATAGGTAGTGCCGTTTTTTTCTTTGTCGGGCATTTTTTGCAATATCTCATTGAGTATTCTGCAGTCTTTTACTTTCCCGCTCAGAGGCTCGGCCAGCTTAGCAATGAGAGTTAGGTCAGGTTGTTCGGTCTGGCTGAAATATTGCCACAAGATATAGGCAGAGGCATATGAGGCCGGATGATTTTGAATGAATGTTTGTGCCTGCCGTCTGATTTGGACCTGATCTTTGAGAGTTTGAATACTCTGCCGGAATTCCTGGAGTTCGTTATTGGGACCGTCACCCTGAATTTCTGGGTGGGTGAAGTTTCCTTTTAGAGAAACTTGCCAGCCTTTGTCGGCAAAAATGGGTATTATTTTTCCTGAATCGTTGACCAGGCGGAAGGTGCTTATCGTATCAGGGGTAAAGGTATAAATGAACTTGCCGTCTCTTGGGTAGATGGTGTCCAGCTTGGCTTCCGGGTCATCATGGACCACTAAAATCATGGTGGAAGTAAAGCCTTCCAGTTCGCCTTTCAGTTCAAATTCTTGGTTTTGTTTACAAGAATCCAGACAGAACAGCAGATAGACTGAAAAGAGAAGCAAGTATAATTTTTTCATAAACGGAATTTTATTTATGCGAAAATACATATTTTCATCCTATAATCTTGCATGTTTTTCCTATTCTTTCCGGTCAGGCCATAAAAAAACCGGAATCACTTGAAGTGACTCCGGTTCTTGAATTGTAATTTATTGGATTACTTAATTTCGTTTGTATATTTTGCAAATTCGCGGTCGTTCTGAGCTTTAGCAGCCAAAGTAGCATCCTGCTGTTTTACTTTGTCCATGCTGCTCTTAACCAAGTCAGCGTTGTTTGTTCTAGCACCTACAATAGCCATCAGGTAGTTAGTGTAAGCGTCCGGGTTCTTCACTGCAGACAGAGTAGATTTAGCTTTGTTGTAGTCTTTAGCCAAGATCTGAGCCAAAGCAGCTGAGTTAGTCTTAGTGTCACCGAATGCCTGTACAGCGCGGTCATACTGACCTTGTTTGATGTACAAGTTACCCAGAGCTTCGTTAGCAGTGTTAGCACCAGTTGACTTGCTCAAGTAAGTTTCAGCGTTAGCTACATTACCCTTAGTCAATTCAATCAAACCAAGGTTAGTGTTTACTTCAGCAGCGTTAGCGCTCTTGCTTGCAGCCTGTTTGAAGTAGTTTTCAGCAGAAGCGAGGTCACCGTTAGCGTAAGCCATCATACCCAAGTTGTTGTAAGCACGATAGTCGTTCGGATACAATTCTACAGTTTTCTTGTAGATAGCTTCTTTACGAGCGTTGTCGTTAGTCAGAGTAGCAGCATACAGCAATTCTTCGTTGCTCAATACCTTAGCGTCAGTATCAAATGCAGCGTTGATTTCTTCGTCGCTACGTCCGATTACATCGTAGTTAGCAGTCAAGCGAGCACGACGCAACTGCGGCAGGATTTCGTCAGCCAAAGTCTTGTAAACTGAAGAAATGTTCTTGATTTCAGTTTCGCGCTGTTCCGGATCGCTGTACATAGAAAGCACACGCAAGATCAGGTCTTTATCCTGGATGTTTGATTTAGAAACCAATTCCTGGAAACCATCCCAGTCCTGAGCAGTGTATTTAGTATCGACTTCAGTTTCAATCTTACCTTTCTTCAACTGCTGGTTCATATACTTTTCAGTATTGTTCTGACGATTTTCAGCCAGTGTAGTGTTCAGTTCAACACCACCATCAGGTGAAGCGTAAGCAGAAATTTCGATGTTGTTCAGCTTGTAGTTCTTAGTGTCACCAGCTACAGTAACCACTTGTTTGTGGAATGCTTTCAAGCTGTCTGACTTCAATTCGCTGGCACGCAGGTTAGCTTGCTGGATCAAGAACATGATCTGAGCTTCTTTAGCCTGTTTGATGATACGCTGGAATGCATCCGGAGCGTAAGCAGCGTTAGCTGAGTTTACAGTCGGAAGTTCTGAAGTAGCGATTACACCATCAGCAATCTTTACAGAAGGAATAGTGTATTCTTTGCTACCTTTCTTGATTTTGAAATCCAAGTAAAGTTCAGATTTAGCCATTTCAGGAACATAGTCGAAAACGGCCTTCATTGTATAAGTACCACCAGTCTTGTAAGAGATAGTCTGGTCGTTACCTTGTACTTTTTCACCCTGGAATGTAGCCGGCTGACCTTTAGCTTCGCCGCCATCCCATCTCAAAACCGGAGTGACTTCTACAGTTGCGTTTTTCTTGAAGTATTTTTCCGGGAATTTACCTGTAATGGTTACAGGCACCTTACCACCAATAGCTTCCAACACTTCAGGGTTGGTTGTGAAGTAGTCAGGAGACAATTCGCCCATCTTGCTACATGAAGAGAAAGCAAGGACTAACAATGCCACTAACGGCAAATACAACTTCTTAATCATGATGTTAAATATTTAGTTTGTATAAATGAATAATTCCATTCATATTTGGGGCAAAGATAAGAAAAACTCCCTTATGTGTTAATCTTTATCCGTTTTTTTTTGAAGAATCATTGGGAAAAAAGCTTAAAAAGTGGGGATTTTATTCATTTTTATGTAAATTACGCGGGTGATGCTCCAGGATTTCCTGCCGCAGCCGTCTGCGGTCGAGGTGCGTGTAGATTTCAGTGGTACCGATACTTTCATGCCCCAGCATGCATTGGATGGCCCGCAGGTTGGCTCCTCCTTCCAGCAGATGGGTAGCAAATGAGTGGCGGAAGGTGTGTGGGCTGATGGCCTTTTTCAGTCCGATTTGTGCGGCCAGTTCCTTGATGATGTGAAATACCATGATGCGGGAGATATTCTTCCCGAACCGGCTGATGAACACGAAGTCCTCGTAGCCTGACTTGATAAGTCCTTGGTTTCGGTCGGCGAAATATAATTCCAGTTCATGGATGGCGCGTGAAGAAATAGGTACCAGTCGTTGCTTGCTGCCTTTTCCTTCCACCCGGATGAATTTTTCCTTCAGGTACAAATCCGAAAGCTTGAGGTTACATAATTCTGATACACGCAGTCCGCAGCTGTAGAGGGTTTCCAAGATGGCCCGGTTGCGTTGTCCCTCGCGTGAGGTACGGTCGATGGCCCCTATCAGATTGTCAATTTCTTCTACGCTCAGCACATCGGGCAGATGCTTGCCTATCTGCGGTGACTCCAGCAATTCGGACGGGTCTTGTTCGAGGTATCCGTCGAGTACCAGAAAGCGGAAAAAGGAGCGGATGCCCGACAGGATCCGGGCCTGTGAGCGGGGATGGATGCCGATGTCGCGAAGTCCGGCCGAGAACGTCTCCAGGTTTTCCAGTGTGACGTCGCTGAAGTCGATGCCTTCCAGTTCCAGGAAGGCAAACAGCTTGTCCAAATCCGTGAGATAGGCCTCTACCGTATTGGCTGAGAGTGACTTTTCCAGCTTCAAGTATTGCTTATACTTTATTATTATGTTTTTTTTATCGGCCTTTTTCATTTCTTTTTCGTATCTTTGCGCCAAATTCTTCTACAAAAGTATTAAAAGTTCAGCAGAAGTAAACAGATGAAAATACAAATAATCAATGGCCCGAACATTAATCTGTTAGGCAAACGGGAGCCTTCCATTTATGGAGCAGAATCTTTTGAAAGTTATCTGGAAAAGTTAAAAGAAAAGTATCCGTCGGTTGAATTTGCGTATTACCAATCGAATGTAGAAGGGGAGCTGATCAACAAAATTCATGAAATTGGTTTTTCGTACGACGGCATTGTACTCAATGCGGGTGCTTATACCCATACTTCCATCGCTCTTCAGGATGCCATCCGTGCAGTGACTACTCCAGTCGTGGAGGTTCACATTTCGAATGTACACAAACGGGAAGAGTTTCGTCACAAATCCATGATTTCCTGCGCCTGTGTGGGCGTTATCTGCGGCTTTGGCCTGGATTCCTATCGTCTGGCCGTAGAGTCCTTTTTAGTCAATAACAAATTATAATATATTTATTATGATGCTTAAACAAACAAAGATCGTTGCGTCCATCTCGGACTTGCGCTGCGAAGTAGATTTTATCAGAGACCTTTTTAATGCAGGTATGAATGTGGTTCGTATGAATACGGCACATGCCAGCCGCGAAGGTTTCGAAAAGTTGATTAATAATGTGCGTACCGTTTCCAATCGTATCGGTATCCTGATGGACACCAAAGGACCGGAAGTGCGTACTACGGCCAGTGCGGAAGGCCCGATTGAATTCAAGACGGGTGATAAAGTACGTATTGTGGGAAAACCGGAACAGGAAACCACACGCGAATGCATTGCAGTGACTTATCCGGGATTTGTACACGACCTGTCTGTAGGTGCCAAGGTGCTGATGGACGACGGCGAACTGGAACTGGAAGTTGTTGACAAGAACGAAGATACACTGTTCTGTGAAGTGTGCAACGATGCCACACTGGGAAGTCGCAAGAGTGTGAACGTGCCGGGCGTACGCATCAACCTGCCTTCACTGACAGAAAAAGACCGCAACAATATTCTTTACGCCATCGAAAAGGACATCGACTTTATCGCTCACTCTTTCGTGCGCAACCGTCAGGATGTGTTGGACATCCGTGAGATTCTGGATGCACACCACAGCGATATCAAGATTATTGCCAAGATTGAAAACCAGGAAGGTGTAGACAACATCGACGAAATCCTGGAAGTGGCCGACGGCGTGATGGTAGCTCGTGGTGACCTGGGTATCGAAGTGCCGCAGGAACGTATCCCGGGTATCCAGCGTATCTTGATTAAGAAATGTATCCTGGCTAAGAAACCGGTCATTGTGGCTACGCAGATGCTGCACACCATGATTAACAACCCGCGTCCGACTCGTGCCGAGGTAACCGATATCGCCAATGCTATCTACTACCGTACTGATGCCCTGATGCTGAGTGGCGAAACAGCTTACGGTAAGTATCCGGTAGAAGCCGTGAAGACTATGGCGAAGATTGCAGCCCAGGCTGAAAAAGACAAAATGGAAGAAAACGATATTCCTATTCCTTTGACTCCGGCCAATACCGACGTAACCAGCTTCCTGGCTAAGCAGGCGGTACGTGCTACGAACCTGATGCCGATTCGCGCCATCATTACCGACAGCTTCAGTGGTCTGACTGCCCGTAACCTGGCTGCTTTCCGTGGCAAATATCCGGTGTTGGCTATCTGCTACAAGGAAAAAACCATGCGTCACCTGGCATTGTCATACGGTGTGGAAGCTATCTACATGCCGGAAAAGGCCAACGGACAGGAATACTACTTCACTGCTCTGCGCAAGCTGATCAACGACGGCGTGCTGTCAGAAAATGAAATGGTGGCTTACTTGAGCGGTGGTAAACAGGGAACTCACACTTCCTTCCTTGAAATCAATCAGGTGGGCGACGTGCTGAAAAGCGCAGAAGATTACGTGTTGCCCAACCGTAACCGTTACTTGTAATCATGAAAGAGACAGACGCGCTCGATGAATACATTCTTCAGCATATCGATGAAGAAAGTGACTACCTGAAAGCGCTGTACCGGGCGACGCACGTGAAACTCCTGCGTCCCCGTATGGCTTCGGGTCACTTGCAGGGAAGAATGCTGAAGATGTTCGTGCAGATGATACGTCCGAAGCAGGTGCTTGAGATAGGTACTTACAGCGGATACTCTGCACTTTGTCTGGCAGAAGGTCTGGAAGACGGAGCCATGCTCCACACTTTCGAGATCAACGACGAGCAGGAAGACTTCACCCGTCCGTGGTTGGAAAATTCCCCATATGCCGATAAAATCCGGTTTTATATCGGAGACGCTTTGCAGATGGTGCCCGAGATGGACATTGTGTTCGACCTGGCCTTTGTCGACGGGAACAAGCGTTTTTATGTGGAATACTACGAGATGATTCTAAAAAAAATGCATTCCGGCGGCTACATCATCGCCGACAACACTCTGTGGGATGGACATGTGCTCGAGGAGCCGCATCACACCGACACGCAGACCATCGGCATCAAGAAGTTCAACGACCTGGTGGCTGCTGATACACGGGTGGAGAAAGTGATCCTGCCTTTGCGCGACGGTCTGACTATCATACGTAAAAAATAAAGAAGTAATATGGAAACAACCAGACAAAACAAGATTGCCCGCCTCATTCAGAAGGAACTGAGCGAGATTTTCCTTTTGCAGACCAAGTCCATGCCGGGCGTGCTGGTTTCGGTCAGCATTGTCCGCATCAGTCCCGATATGAGTTATGCGCGTGCATACCTGAGTGTCTTCCCTTCGGAGAGAAGTGAAGAGATTGTGAAGAACATCAATGCCAACATGAAGTCCATCCGCTTTGAACTCGGTAACCGCGTACGCCATCAGTTGCGCATCATTCCGGAGCTGAAGTTCTTTGTGGACGATTCGCTGGATTATGCGGAGAAGATTGACGAATTGTTGAAGAAATAATTACATGTAAGATACGAGTAAATGCTCACAGAAGAGTGCGCGGTAGGTCCTGTAGCTTCTGTGGGTTTTTATTTTATCCATAATAAATAAGGTATAACGGTGAATTTCCCTTTTTACATAGCCCGGCGTTATTTGTTTTCCAAGAAGTCGCACAATGCCATCAATGTGATTTCCGGCATTTCGGTGTGCGGAGTGGCGTTAGCTACCCTGGCTTTGGTGTGTACCTTGTCCGTGTTCAACGGTTTTCAGGACCTGGTTTCGAATCTTTTTACCGCTTTCGATCCGGAGCTGAAAGTCGTGCCGGCTGCCGGAAAGGTGTTCGACGGACAGGACAAGTTCATTGTGGCCCTCCGGAAGATGCCCGAAGTGGCCTTGGTGTGTGAGTCGCTGGAAGACAATGCCCTGGTGCAGTATCAGGGGCGGCAGGCCATGGCGGTTATCAAGGGAATGGAAGATAATTTCACCGAGCTGACTCCGCTTGATACCATTCTTTTTGGAAAAGGAGACCTGCTGCTTCACGACGAGGTGGCGGACTATGCCATTCCCGGCGTGCAGTTGCTGGCCAATCTGGGCACCGGTATCCGTTTCCTCGACCCGCTGGAGGTGTATGCCCCCAAGCGTGGGGCCAAGGTGAACATGGCCAATCCGGCTGCCTCCTTCACCGGAGGTAATCTGTTCTCTTCCGGACTGGTGTTTGCCGTGAATCAGGAGAAATACGACGGGTCTTATATTATTACCTCTTTGCAGTTTGCCCGCAAACTGTTTCAGTACACCACCGAAGTCAGTGCCGTCAACCTGAAGCTGAAGCCGGGCACCGATGTAGATGCCTTCAAGCGCAAGTTGGAGAAACAGTTGGGTGAACGCTTCCGTGTGCTCGACCGTTACGAACAGCAGGCCGATACGTTCCGCATCATGAAAATCGAGAAATTCATTTCCTATCTCTTTCTCACCTTTATCCTGATGATTGCCTGTTTCAATGTCATCGGTTCCCTGTCCATGCTCATCATCGACAAGCGTGACGATGTGGTCACCCTCCGCAACTTAGGTGCCAGTGATCGGCAGATTGTGCGTGTGTTTCTGTTCGAAGGGCGTTTGATTTCCTTTATCGGGGCTGTGGCAGGTATCGTGCTGGGCGTATGGCTTTGCTGGTTGCAGCAGACCTTCGGATTGATTTCACTGGGGGCTTCCGGCAGTTTCATTGTCGATGCTTATCCGGTCAGCGTACACTGGCAGGACGTGGTGCTGGTGTTTGTTACCGTGTTGGCGGTAGGCTTTCTGTCGGTGTGGTATCCGGTGCGCTACCTGAGCCGCCGTCTGCTGTCGAAATAAGCTGTCCGGTGAAAAGCACATAGATTTTGTGGGGCGCTCTTCCCTGCGTGTCCAGTTTCTTTTCCTTTACCCATTTGCTCAGGTCTTTCCAGGCCTTCGACTTCTGTAGCCCGGTCAGTTCTCCGTACTTTGTCCGTGTGATGAACGGGTACTGTTTTAGGTATTCTATGACCAGGCCCAGTCGTTCCTGTTCCGTGTAGCGTGCGGAACTTTGCTGAAACTTCCATCCGGCTTTGGCCCGTGAGAGTTCTTGTCCGCGGCATCGCTGGTTGAAGTTTTTGGCGGTGCGGAACCTCACTTTGTCAAAGCGGACACTTTGTGCATGTATCTCGCCCTCGTCGGTCACTTCCTTTTCCGTTTTCAGGTTGGCCACAGCGTAGGCCATGTGGCCTATCTCCACCGATTCCCCATGGGCGATGTAGTAAGCCGTCCATTTTTCCACTTCCTCCATCACCCCGATGACTGTGCCTTCCTTGAATCCGGAAGAACGGGCTATCTGCCGGATGATTTCACTGAAGGGTACAGCCCCTCTGGTTACGAGTTTCGGATAAAGCTTCGGGTTCTTGTCTTCGTTCTTTGTTCCCGGTACGGGAAGAAAATCATATTGTGCTTCCATGGTTTTGATGATATGTATAATTGTTTTTTATGTTTTCGCAGGCGGAAACGTAGGATTCCCGCACGGAAGACATACGTTTCTCTTGTGGAAAACGTACGTTTCCTTGGTGGGAAACATCAAAATTTCCAGTGCGAATATAAGAAGATGTGCCGAGGCTTTGTAGACTTATGTAGACCTCTGTAGACTTATGTAGACTTAATGTTGTAATTTTATGCAGAACTGGTGAGATTTGGAAGCAGGACGAGGTAGGCTAATTGGGTATAGGGATAAAAAACTCCCGATTCTCAATGAGAACCGGGAGCGGAAGTGGTGCCAACGGGAATCGAACCAGTGACACAAGGATTTTCAGTCCTTTGCTCTACCAACTGAGCTATGGCACCGTGGTTTTGCGTGTGCAAAGATAGGTCAAAAACTTGAATCTCCAAAATAAACGGGGTGAAAATGAGAAAAAATAATTTTTTATGAAAAAAATCATGTTTTCTTTTGCAGGTATTAAAAATATGTCTACCTTTGCAACCGCAAACGACAAATAAACGTTGCAATCGGAATGTAGCGCAGTTGGTAGCGCACTACGTTCGGGACGTAGGGGTCGGGCGTTCGAGTCGCCTCATTCCGACGAAGAGCGGCAGATGATTCATATCATTTGCCGCTTTTTCATACTCCTCCCCGATGTAAATAATTCAGTTATTATTTTGTGTGACATGAGATTATTTATATCTTTGCAAGTGATTGGATGAAAAGGGGAGGGGCGATTAAGCTCCTTTTTTTGTTCTTAATAGTTTATACATGATAGATAAAAACGTTGTAGCTCGGATTGTAGAGGAATGGCTGGCAGACAAAAGCTATTTCCTGGTTGACGTGAGTGTAAGTCCGGATGACAAGATTGTAGTGGAAATAGATCATGCAGAAGGCGTATGGATAGACGACTGCGTGGAATTGAGCCGTTACATCGAGTCAAAATTAAGTCGTGAAGAAGACTACGAACTGGAAGTCGGTTCAGCAGGAATCGGGCAGCCGTTTAAAGTCCTGCAGCAGTATCAGGCCCATGTGGGATGCGAGGTCGAAGTGATGGACAAGACCGGGAAAAAGTGGACCGGTGTGCTGGCAGATGCCAATGAAGAAAATTTCACGGTTACGGTGGAGGTAAAAATCAAGCCGGAAGGCGCTAAGCGTCCGAAGCTGGTGGAGCAGAATGTAACCTTTACGTATGATGAGATAAAATACACCAAATACTTAATTAGCTTTAAATAATTATGGCCAAAAAAGAAGAAACTGTCAGCTTGGTTGACACATTCTCGGAATTTAAGGAGTTGAAGAATATCGACCGCACTACTATGGTGAGCGTATTGGAAGAGTCATTCCGTAGTGTGATTGCGAAAATGTTCGGTACAGATGAGAATTATGATGTAATTGTAAATCCGGATAAGGGGGACTTTGAAATCTGGCGTAACCGTGAGGTGGTAGCGGATGACGAACTGACAAATCCGAACCTGCAAATTGCCTTGTCTGAGGCACGTAAAATCGATGCATCCTACGAAGTAGGAGAGGAAGTGACGGATGAGGTGATTTTTGAAAAATTTGGCCGTCGTGCTATCCTGAATCTTCGTCAGACTTTGGCTTCAAAGATTTTGGAGCTGGAAAAGGACAGCTTGTACAACAAGTACATTGATAAGGTGGGCACCGTAATCAGTGCGGAAGTTTACCAGATCTGGAAAAAAGAAATCCTGCTGTTGGATGATGAGGGTAACGAACTGCTGTTGCCGAAGACCGAGCAGATTCCGAGTGACTTCTACCGGAAGGGAGAAACAGCCCGTGCGGTAGTGGCCCGTGTAGATAACAAGAACAACAACCCGAAAATTATATTGAGCCGTACTTCACCTGTGTTCTTGCAACGTCTGTTTGAACAGGAAGTTCCGGAAATCAACGACGGACTGATTACCATCAAGAAGATTGCCCGTATCCCGGGTGAACGTGCCAAGATTGCGGTAGAATCATATGACGAACGTATCGATCCGGTAGGTGCTTGTGTCGGTGTGAAAGGTTCTCGTATCCATGGCATCGTCCGTGAGTTGCGCAACGAAAATATCGACGTAATCAACTATACATCCAATATCCAGCTGTTCATTCAGCGTGCCTTGAGCCCGGCTAAGGTATCGTCTATCGTCATGCACGAAGATGAGAAGAGAGCCGAAGTCTATCTGAAACCGGAAGAAGTTTCATTGGCTATCGGTAAGGGCGGATTGAACATCAAGTTGGCTAGCATGCTGACAGAGTATACCATCGATGTATATCGTGAGCTGGGTGAAGATGCGGGTACCGACGAGGATATCTACCTGGACGAATTTAAGGATGAAATTGACGAATGGGTCATCAACGCCATTAAGGGTATCGGCATTGATACAGCGAAAGGGGTATTGAACGCTCCTCGTGAGATGCTGATTGAAAAAGCAGACCTGGAAGAAAATACGGTGGATGATGTCCTGAGAATTTTGAAAGCAGAGTTTGAGGAATAACGCTTTGAGGCGGTAAACAGGGGAGAATGGGGCTCCATTCTCGTCTGCTTATTTATCTGTGACTGATATAATATTTTCCCCTGAACTCTATTAAAAAGTGATGAATTATGACTATAAGATTGAATAAAGTAACAAGAGATTTGAATGTCGGAATAACCACGGTGGTAGACTTTTTGCAGAAAAAAGGATATACGGTCGAGGCTAATCCAAATACGAAAATTACGGAGGAGCAGTATGCTGTACTGGTGAAAGAGTTCAGCAAGGACAAAGATTTGAAAATAGAGTCGGAGAAAATTATTCAGGAACGGCAAAATAAGGATCGTAACAAGGCTTCTGTTTCTATTGAAGACATCCATCCGGAGCTGAAAAAGCCGGAGGTGATAGAAACAGTGGTTCCAGAAGATGTGCGGCCTAAATTCAAGCCTGTGGGAAAAATAGACTTGGATACTCTGAAAAGGAAGAAGAAACCGGCTGTGGTTGAGCCTGCTGAAGTTCCTGCATCGCAGGAAGGGCCAGCTAAGCCAGAACCTGAGAATAAAGACCCTGAGGTGAAGGAAGTAGAAACTAAAAAGGAAAATGTAGCTTCACAGCAGCCTCAGACAGTAGAGAAAGAAGAAACGAAACAGCCGGAGTTAAAGGCAGAAGAATTGAAACCAGAGCCGATGGAAGAAGAAAAAAAGCAACAATCCGTTCAGGAAAACAAAGAAGACGAAGTATTTAAAATTCGCCCGACAGAATTTAAATCAAAGATTAATGTAGTAGGCCAGATTGATTTGGCTGCATTGAACCAGTCAACCCGCCCGAGAAAGAAATCGAAGGAGGAGAAGAAGAAAGAGAGAGAGGAAAAAGATAAGTTGCGTCAGGAACAGCGCAAGCAGATGAAAGATGCCATTATCAAGGAAATCCGAAAGAGTGATGACAAAACGACTGATAAGGGTGCCCTGAACGATGAGGCTTCGAAAAAGAAAAAACGGAACCGGATTAACAAAGAACGAGTGGATATCAACAATCCTTCGGTGAATGTAGGAGGCGCTTCTCGCAACGAGAAGAGCGGAAGACCGAACCAGGCTCAGGCTCAAGGTGGAAAGCATAACAAGGACCGTTTTAAAAAGCCGGTAGTAAAACAGGAGGTCAGCGACGAAGATGTAGCCAGACAGGTGAAGGAAACGCTTGCCCGCCTGACCAATAAAGGAAAGAACAAGGCTGCCAAGTACCGTAAGGAAAAACGCGAAAATATCCAGAACCGTCAGCTGGAACAGGAAGAACTGGAACAGGAAGAAAGCAAGGTATTGAAGCTTACGGAATTCGTAACGGCCAACGAGCTGGCCAACATGATGGACGTACCTGTTACTCAGGTTATTTCTACCTGTATGAGTGTCGGTATCATGGTTTCCATCAACCAGCGTCTGGATGCGGAAACCATCAACCTGGTAGCTGAAGAATTTGGATTTAAGACAGAATATGTGAGTGCGGATGTGGCACAGGCCGTAGAAGAGGAGGCTGATGCAGAAGAAGATTTGCAGCCGCGTGCGCCGATTGTTACCGTGATGGGACACGTAGACCATGGTAAGACTTCTTTGCTGGACTACATCCGTAAGGCGAATGTGATTGCCGGTGAGGCCGGTGGTATTACGCAGCATATCGGTGCCTATAACGTGAAATTGGAAGACGGACGACGCATTACCTTCCTGGATACTCCGGGACACGAAGCGTTTACGGCCATGCGTGCCCGTGGTGCGAAGGTGACCGACGTGGTTATCATCATTGTGGCTGCCGATGACAATGTGATGCCGCAGACCAAAGAGGCCATCAACCATGCCATGGCAGCAGGAGTGCCTATCGTGTTTGCCATCAATAAGATTGATAAACCGAATGCCAATCCGGACCGAATCAAGGAAGAATTGGCTTCCATGAACTTCCTGGTGGAAGAATGGGGCGGTAAATACCAGTCACAAGATATTTCAGCCAAGAAGGGTACAGGTGTACACGAATTGCTGGAAAAAGTATTGCTGGAAGCGGAAATGTTGGATTTGAAAGCCAACCCGAACCGCAAGGCTACGGGTTCTATCATCGAATCTTCTTTGGACAAAGGACGTGGTTATGTAGCTACGGTACTGGTTTCCAACGGAACCTTGCATGTAGGTGATATCGTGCTGGCAGGAACTTCATACGGTAAGGTGAAGGCCATGTTCAACGAACGTAACCAGCGGATGAAAGAGGCCGGTCCTTCTGAACCGGTACTGATTTTGGGATTGAACGGTGCGCCGGCTGCCGGTGATACGTTCCATGTATTGGATACAGAGCAGGAAGCCCGTGAAATTGCCAACAAGCGTGAGCAGTTGCAGCGTGAACAAGGTTTGCGTACCCAGAAGATGCTGACCCTTGATGAAGTAGGCCGTCGTTTGGCTTTGGGTGACTTCCACGAACTGAATGTCATTGTGAAAGGTGACGTGGACGGTTCTGTAGAAGCCTTGAGCGACTCGTTGATTAAACTGTCTACCGAACAGATTCAGGTCAATGTCATCCACAAAGGTGTGGGACAGATTTCCGAATCGGATGTGTCATTGGCTGCCGCTTCCAATGCCATTATCGTAGGTTTCCAGGTTCGTCCGTCAGGAAATGCCGCGAAACTGGCAGAGCAGGAAGGTGTGGATATCCGTAAGTATTCTATTATTTACGATGCCATTGAAGAAGTGAAGTCGGCCATGGAAGGTATGTTGGCCCCGACGTTGAAAGAACAGGTGACTGCCACCATCGAAGTGCGCGAGGTGTTCAACATCAGCAAGGTGGGTATGGTTGCCGGTGCGGTAGTAAAGACCGGAAAGGTAAAACGTACAGACAAGGCTCGCTTGATTCGCGACGGTATTGTAATCTTTACAGGTTCCATCAACGCCCTGAAACGTTTCAAGGACGATGTGAAGGAAGTCGGTACTAACTTTGAATGTGGTATCAGCTTGACGAATTGCAACGACCTGAAGGTGGGTGATGTGATTGAAACTTACGAAGAAGTGGAAGTAAAACAGACATTGTAAGGACATACGTCTGACCATTGTTTGGGTGCAAATAAATACATTTGTCATTCAGAGCAAAGCGAAGAATCTTGTATTCACCCATCAGGATGGGCACAAGTTCTTCGCTTTGTCTTTTGATAGATGCGGTGGAAGAATGGAAACACTTGACTGGATCATCGTAGCGGTGCTGGCCATGGGAGCCGTTTCAGGTTTCATGAAAGGCTTGCTCAAGCAACTGGCTTCCATGGTAGGACTGGTGGCCGGCTTGCTGGTGGCGCGTGCTTTGTTTGCCAGTTTGGGTGAACAACTGGCCGTGAAAGTAGGAACTTCCGTGACGGTAGGGCAGATACTGGCCTTTCTGCTGATTGGGCTGGTGGTGCCGCTGGTATTGTCTGTGGTCGCTTCCACATTGACTAAAATCGTAGACAGGGTAAGTCTTGGATTTGTCAACCGCTGGCTGGGTGCCGGACTGGGTGCGTTGAAATATGCGCTGTTAGTCAGTGTCGTGATTCATTTTATCGATTTTGCCGACTCTAAAGATAACTTAATACATTCAACCACTAAGGGAAGTTCATTGTTGTATTATCCGGTAAAGGACCTCTCGGGATTCTTTTATCCGGTGGTAGAAAACCTAAAAGAGAAATTTATAGAAACAGATAATAATCAGATTTGATATGCAATTAGAACCCAACAAATATGTGAAGGAACTGACGCAGGAGAAGTACAAGTATGGCTTCACTACGGACGTACACACAGATATCATAGAGAAGGGACTGAACGAGGATGTCGTGCGGCTGATCTCTTCCAAGAAGGGAGAACCCGACTGGCTGCTTGAGTTCCGTTTGAAAGCGTTCCGCTACTGGCAGACGCTGGAGATGCCTACATGGGCGCATTTGAATATTCCGGAGATAGATTATCAGGCCATTTCATATTATGCCGATCCGACCAAGAAAAAAGACGGGCCGAAGAGCATGGATGAGGTGGATCCGGAGCTGTTGAAAACATTTGACAAGCTGGGTATTCCTTTGGAAGAACGTATGGCACTGAGCGGCATGGCGGTGGATGCGGTCATGGACTCCGTGTCTGTAAAGACCACTTTCAAGGAGACTTTGATGGAGAAAGGTATTATCTTCTGTTCCATCAGTGAGGCAGTCCGTGAGCATCCGGATTTGGTGAAGAAATACCTGGGCTCGGTAGTAGGTTACCGGGATAATTTCTTTGCGGCATTGAACTCGGCAGTATTCAGCGACGGTTCGTTTGTATACATTCCGAAAGGGGTGCGCTGTCCGATGGAACTTTCAACGTATTTCCGTATCAATGCGGCCAATACGGGACAGTTTGAACGTACGCTGATTGTGGCCGATGATGATAGTTACGTGTCTTATCTGGAAGGTTGTACGGCGCCGATGCGTGATGAGAACCAGCTTCATGCAGCCATCGTGGAGATTGTGGTGCTTGACCGTGCGGAAGTAAAATATTCTACCGTACAGAACTGGTATCCGGGTGATGCGGAAGGCAAAGGAGGTGTATACAACTTTGTGACCAAACGAGGTAATTGCAAAGGGGTAGACAGCAAATTGTCGTGGACGCAGGTGGAAACGGGTTCTGCCATTACATGGAAATATCCGAGCTGCATCTTGAGTGGAGATAACTCTACGGCTGAATTCTATTCTGTGGCTGTAACCAACAATTTCCAGCAGGCCGATACAGGTACCAAGATGATACACCTGGGCAAGAATACCCGTTCTACGATTGTGAGCAAGGGTATCAGTGCCGGGAAGAGCCAGAACTCTTACCGTGGTCTGGTGCGGGTATCTGAAAAGGCAGACAATGCCCGTAACTACAGCCAGTGTGATTCTTTGCTGTTGGGAAGCCAGTGTGGAGCACATACCTTCCCTTACATGGATATTCACAATGAAACGGCGGTAGTGGAGCATGAGGCGACCACTTCGAAGATTTCGGAAGACCAGATTTTCTATTGCAACCAGCGAGGAATTACTACGGAAGATGCCGTAGGACTGATTGTGAACGGTTATGCGAAGGAAGTACTTAACAAATTGCCGATGGAGTTTGCCGTAGAGGCGCAGAAATTGCTGTCTGTATCGTTGGAAGGCAGCGTGGGATAAATATAAAATCAAAATATTATGTTAGAGATAAAGAATTTACATGCCAGCATCAATGGCAAAGAGATATTGAAAGGAATTAACCTGACCGTAAAGTCGGGTGAGGTTCATGCGATTATGGGACCGAACGGTTCAGGAAAGAGTACGTTGAGCAATGTCCTGGTGGGACATCCGGCTTATGAAGTCACAAAAGGTTCGGTAACCTTCGACGGTAAGGATTTGCTGGCTTTGAGTCCAGCTGACCGTAGCCATGAAGGATTGTTCCTGTCCTTCCAGTATCCGGTGGAAATTCCGGGCGTAAGCATGGTGAACTTCATGCGTGCAGCTGTTAACGAGCAGCGGAAATATAAAGGACTGCCGGCACTGACTGCCAGCGAGTTTCTGAAGCTGATGCGTCAGAAAAGAGAAATTGTGGAACTGGACAGCAAGTTGGCCAATCGTTCTGTGAATGAAGGTTTCTCAGGTGGAGAAAAGAAACGGAATGAGATTTTCCAGATGGCCATGCTGGAACCGAAATTGAGCATCCTGGACGAAACAGACTCCGGACTGGACATTGACGCCCTGCGTATTGTGGCTGAAGGAGTGAACAAGTTGAAAACACCGGAAACCAGCTGTATCGTGATTACACACTATCAGCGTCTGCTCGACTACATCAAACCGGATATCGTGCACGTACTTTACAAGGGACGCATCGTGAAAACAGCAGGTCCTGAACTGGCACTGGAACTGGAAGAAAAAGGTTACGATTGGATTAAGAAAGAACTGGGAGAATAAGCATGAAAGCAGAACAGCAATATATTGACCTTTTCACGCAATGCGAGGCGATGATTTGCCGGCATAGTGCCGAGGTGCTGAATGCGCCTCGTGCCAAAGCTTTTGCCGACTTTGAACAGTTGGGCTTTCCCACTCGCAAGCAGGAAAAGTATAAATACACGGAGGTGGGCAAGTATTTTGCCCCGAATTATGGACTGAATCTGAATCGTCTGGAAATTCCGGTCAATCCGTATGAAGTGTTCAAGTGTGATGTGCCCAACATGAGTACGTCGCTCTATTTTGTGGTGAACGATGCGTTTGACAAGCATGTGCATCCTTCGGCTCAGTTGCCGGAAGGAGTGTATTTCGGCAGCTTGAAAGATATGGCCGAACAGCATCCGGAGCTGGTAAAGAAATATTACGGAAAGCTGGCCGATACGTCGAAAGACGCGCTGGCTGCCTTCAACACGATGTTTGCCCAAGACGGTGTGTGCATGTATGTACCCAAAAACGTGGTGGTGGAACGTCCGATACAGCTGGTGAACATCTTGCGTGCGGATGTCGATTTTATGGTGAACCGACGGGTGCTGATTATCCTGGAAGAAGGTGCACAGGCCAAGTTGCTGGTATGTGATCATGCCATGGACAATGTGAACTTCCTTTCTACACAGGTGGTGGAAGTCTTTGCCGGAGAGAATTCGGTGTTTGACCTGTATGAACTGGAAGAAACGCATAACAGTACGGTGCGTTTCAGCAATCTGTATGTACATCAGGAGGCCGGCAGCAATGTGTTGTTGAACGGTATGACGCTGCACAACGGAACAACCCGCAATACGACGGAAGTCACACTGGCCGGGAAGGGGGCGGAAATCAATCTCTGTGGAATGGCCATCGCCGACGCGAATGAACAGGTAGACAATAATACATTCATCGACCACAAGGTGCCCGATTGTACTAGCAACGAGCTGTTCAAGTATGTGCTTGACGGGCAGGCTGTAGGAGCGTTTGCCGGCAGGGTACTGGTACGCGAAGGGGCACAGCATACCTCTTCACAGCAGACCAACCGCAACTTGTGTGCAACCCGTGAAGCGCGGATGTACACTCAACCGCAGTTGGAAATTTATGCCGACGACGTGAAATGTTCGCATGGAGCTACTGTGGGACAGTTGGATGAGAATGCGCTGTTCTACATGCAGCAACGAGGTATCAGTTTGAAGGAAGCCCGTCTGTTGCTGATGTTCGCGTTTGTGAACGAAGTGATTGATCATATCCGTATGGAGGCGCTGAAAGACCGTCTGCATCTGCTGGTTGAAAAGCGTTTCCGCGGTGAATTGAACAAATGTCAGGGTTGTGCTATCTGCAAATAAGCAGGAAGACACAGGCAAATAATATAGTTATATCGAAGGAGAATTTATGCAGTACGATGTCAACAAGATAAGGGAAGATTTCCCCATCCTTTCACGGACCGTATACGGGAAGCCGCTGATTTATTTGGACAATGGGGCTACGACCCAGAAACCTCGTTGTGTGGTGGAATCCATTACAGACGAATATTATTCGGTGAATGCCAATGTGCATCGTGGCGTGCATTTCCTTTCACAGCAAGCCACAAACCTGCATGAGGCCTCGCGCGAGACGGTGCGTAAGTTCATTAACGCGCGCAGCACTTCGGAGATTGTCTTTACGCGAGGCACTACGGAGAGCATCAATCTGGTGGCCTCTTCGTTTGTGGACAGTCAGATGAAGGAGGGCGATGAGGTCATTGTGTCGGTCATGGAGCACCATAGTAATATTGTATCGTGGCAGCTTCAGGCAGCCCGAAAGGGGATTGTGCTGAAAGTGATTCCGATGAACGACCGCGGCGAACTGTTGCTGGATGAATATAAGAAACTTTTCTCAGAAAAGACGAAATTGGTTTCTGTGGCACACGTATCCAATGTGTTGGGAACCATCAATCCGGTGAAGGAAATCATTGAGTTTGCCCATTCACAGGGGGTTCCTGTATTGGTAGACGGTGCACAGAGCATTCCGCACATGAAAGTGGACGTGCAGGCACTGGATGCTGATTTTTATGTGTTCAGCGGACATAAGGTATATGGCCCTA
Source organism: Bacteroides mediterraneensis (assembly GCF_016900355.1). Taxonomy (GTDB): domain Bacteria; phylum Bacteroidota; class Bacteroidia; order Bacteroidales; family Bacteroidaceae; genus Phocaeicola. Next base: position 62,032 of record NZ_JACJKA010000002.1, read on the forward strand.
CGGGAATCGGTGTACTTTATGGAAAGGAAGCTTGGCTGGAGAAACTGCCTCCTTATCAGGGAGGAGGGGAGATGATCAAGAATGTGTCTTTTGAAAAGACCACTTTTAATGAACTCCCATTCAAGTTTGAGGCTGGTACACCTGACTATATCGGTTCTACCGCATTGGCAAAAGCCTTGGATTATGTATCTGCTATCGGTATGGACAATATAGCGGCTTATGAACATGAACTGACCCAGTATGCGATGGGGCGTTTGAAGGAAATTCCGGGTATGCGGATTTTTGGAGAAGCGGAGCAGAAGGGCGGTGTGATTTCATTTCTGGTGGGCAATATTCACCATTTTGACATGGGTACGTTGCTTGACCGTCTGGGTATTGCCGTACGTACCGGACATCATTGTGCAGAACCGCTGATGCATAGATTGGGCATTGAAGGTACTGTTCGTGCTTCTTTCGGACTATATAATACGAAGGAAGAAGTGGACGCACTGGTGGCAGGAATTCTGCGGGTGAGCCAGATGTTTGCTTGATTGAAGAAATCTTGAGTGGAAAAATAAAACCTCCCGGCTGGTTTTCTTAGGAAGGAAAATCGGTCGGGAGATTTTTTATGTGGGTTTGTCAGCGGACAGCCATCGTGGCTTTTTTCAGCCATTCTTTTTGTTCCTGAGGCAGGAGCGGAGAAAGTGATGTGTACACCTGCTGGTGATAATTGTTCAGCCATTCCTTTTCTTCCGGACTGAGCAATTCCGGGAGGAGTGGTTTAAGGTCGATAGGGCACAAGGTGAGTGGTTCAAATTTGTAGAACTCACCAAATTCCGTCGTCTGGTCGTTGACAATCAACATGGTGTTTTCTGTACGTACTCCGTAGCGTCCGGCTTTGTACACACCCGGTTCGTTGGTTACCGTCATTCCCGGCAGGAGCAAGGCCGGCATGTGGTTCATGCGGAACTGATGAGGCCCTTCGTGTACATTGAGGAAGTGGCCGACTCCATGTCCTGTTCCATGTCCGTAGTTCATACCTTCTTTCCAAATGAACTGACGAGCCAGCACATCCAGTTGTGTACCACAGGTTCCATACGGGAAGTGAGCCATGGAAAGCTGGATAAATCCTTTCAAAATGAGTGTATAATCTTTCTTTTGGTCTTCGGTGACAGGTCCCAGGGAGATGGTACGGGTAATATCCGTGGTGCCATCCAGGTATTGTGCGCCACTGTCGAGCAGCAAGAAGCCTTCCGGCTGAAGTGTGGCGGCCGTTTCTTGTGTGGCTTCATAGTGTACGATGGCTCCATGTGCCTGATATCCGGCAATGGTATCGAAGCTGATACCTTTGAAGTCTTTTTGGGCAGCGCGGAACTCATACAGCTTTTGGTCGATGGTGATTTCAGTTTCTTTTCCGCTCTTTACTGCCTCTTCCAGCCAGCAAAGGAAATGTACCATAGCTACACCGTCGCGCAGCATCGCCTGATGGAAACCGGCAATTTCCGTGTCATTTTTAATGGCTTTCATATATAAAACCGGAGAATCGTGGAGCACAACCTGGCTGTGACGACTGGCCGCCTGATAAAGGGCATAATTGGTAGAGCCGGAAAGTTGCAGGTTCTCTTCCTTATATTCTTCCAGGTCCTTCTCAACCTGTGAGTAGGCTTTGATTTGTATATGGTGTCCTGTGAGGTAACTTCGGGTTTCTTCCGTCAGCTTGTCGGGATGGATATACAAGGTGGCAGAGGTGGAGGTAATCAGCAGGTAACTGACAAATACTGGATTACAGTGCACGTCGGTACCGCGCATGTTCAAAACCCAGGCAATTTCGTCCAAGGCTGAAACCAGCAAACCTTTTGTCCCTTCTTTTTCCAGGGACTTTCTGATACGATCAATTTTGTGGTCGCACGATTCACCACTATATTCCAAGGGAAGAACGAAAGGCGGGTCGAGCGGCAGAGAAGGTCTGTCTTTCCATAATGTACGGAACGGGTCGTCGATGGTCACCAGTTCCAGGCCATAGGGCTGGAGGGCATTTTGCAATTGTTTAGCTTCTGCGATGCTGTTCACCCATCCGTCGATGCCGACTTTGTCTCCTGCTTTTAATACGCTTCCCAGCCATTCGGCAATTGAAGGTGTTTCTGGTAAACGGTCTTTAAATAAAGTAAGTCCACTGCCTTGCAGCTGGTCGGCTGCTTGCAGAAAATAACGGGAGTCGGTCCATAATCCACCGTCGGATGTGGTAATGACCGCCGTGCCGGCCGAACCCGTAAATCCGGAGATCCATTTCCGGCTTTCCCAATATGCCGGTACATACTCACCTGAATGCGGGTCTGTACTGGGAACAATAAAGGCAGAAACCCCTTCCGCAGCCATTAGCTTACGTAAGGAGTCAATTCTTTCAGCTATACAATTCATGGTATAAATGGATTAAATAAAAATATAAACCTATCGGACAAAAATAATAAATCTGTGAGAAAGGAGGTCTTTGTAAGTTCCTTATCTTTTATTTTTGAATAAAATATACTGGAATGTTTTGTAAATAAAGAAAGTATGCGTAATTTTGCGCCCAAATTGACTGCGAAATAATTTAATAACAACATACTTAATTTAAAAAACATGATTGTAGTACCAGTAAAAGAAGGCGAAAACATTGAAAAAGCGCTGAAGAAATTCAAAAGAAAATTTGAAAAAACAGGTGTTGTAAAAGAACTGAGAAGCAGACAGCAGTATGACAAACCGTCTGTTTTGAAGAGACTTAAAATGGAACGTGCGATTTACGTTCAGAAAATGCATCAGAACGAAGATTAATAATTTCGCGAAACATTTGAATTATTGAATTCTTTTTCATACATTCGTTGCTGAGAATAAAAGCGATGTCTCTATGTGGAAAGATTCTTTTCTGAAGTATCTTCTTTTCGAAAGGAACTATTCGGAAAAAACGATTATAAGTTACCGAACAGATTTGGACGAATTTGAGGCATATTTCAAAGGAGTGGATGAAGAACTCGATTTCACGCGGGTGGATGCCGACATAATCCGGGGGTGGATGCTTTCACTGATGGAAGAAGGTTGTGCGGAAACTACAGTGAACCGGAAATTAAGTTCGCTCCGGTCATTTTATCGCTATCTGCTGCGTCAGAAAGTAATGACGGTGGATCCGGCTGCTAAGGTAACTGGTCCGAAGAAGAAGAAACCATTGCCGGTTTTCGTGAGGGATGAAGATATGGATTCATTGCTGAAGGAAGAAGGCTTTGCGCAGACTTTTGAAGGTGTTCGTGACCGAACGATGCTGGAGGTGTTTTATTCGACTGGCATGCGTCGTGCGGAGCTGATTGCACTGAAAGATGCGGATGTGGATTTTTCTTCCTTGATGATAAAAGTGACGGGGAAAAGAAACAAACAGCGGTTGATTCCTTTTGGGGAACAATTGAGGGAGGTGCTGGAAGCCTATCTGGCGGAAAGGAATCGTTTTTATGCAGGTGAATGTGGGACGTTTTTCATCCGAAAAGGAGGAAAACCCTTGTCTCCTTCGTCTGTAAACTATATAGTGAGGCGATATCTATCGAAGGTGGTGACACTGAAGAAGAAAAGTCCTCATGTGCTGCGACATACTTTTGCCACTTCGATGCTGAATCATCATGCAGAGTTGGAAGCAGTGAAGGAGTTGCTGGGGCATGAGAGTTTGACTACTACGGAAGTGTATACGCATACAACCTTTGAAGAGTTAAAACAAGTTTATGAACAAGCTCATCCCAGAGCGTAAAGAAAAGGAGGTTTTTATGGAAGTAAGAATTCAATCCATTCATTTCGATGCATCTGAAAAATTACAGGCTTTTATTCAGAAGAAAGCCGAGAAGCTCGAGAAGTTTTGCGACAATATAAAGAAAGTAGAGGTGTCTTTGAAAGTAGTGAAACCTGAAACGGCTATGAATAAGGAAGCTGGTGTGCGTCTGTTGGCGCTTAATTCAGAGTTTTACGCAGAAAAAGTAAGTGATACATTCGAAGAATCAATAGATGTGTGCATGGATGCACTGTCTAAGCAACTGATGAAAACCAAAGAAAAACTTCAGGGTAAATAAAAAAGTTGCGTAAAAGTTTTGTGATTAAAAAATAATAGCTAACTTTGCAGCCGCTAAGTCGCGAAAAGTGAAGCGGCTGCAAAGTTTTGAATCTCGCCTCTTTAGCTCAGTTGGCCAGAGCACGTGATTTGTAATCTCGGGGTCGTTGGTTCGAATCCGACAAGAGGCTCGAAGAAAATGAGGCGATGCAAGTCGTCTTGAGAGTGGGGCAAATACCAGAGTGGCCAAATGGGGCAGACTGTAAATCTGCTGGCTTACGCCTTCGGTGGTTCGAATCCATCTTTGCCCACTTGAATTTGCGGAAGTAGCTCAGTTGATAGAGCATTAGCCTTCCAAGCTGAGGGTCGCGGGTTTGAGTCCCGTCTTCCGCTCTCTTTTTCTTCTTTTGCTGTTATAGCTCAGCGGTAGAGCACTTCCTTGGTAAGGAAGAGGTCCCGGGTTCAAGTCCCGGTAACAGCTCGTGAAATTGTAAAGCTGATTATTAATCAAAATAAATAAGTAAAGCTATGGCTAAAGAGAAATTTGAACGCACCAAACCGCATGTGAACATTGGTACGATTGGTCACGTTGACCACGGTAAAACAACTTTGACTGCTGCTATCACTAAAGTATTGGCAGAAAGAGGTTTCACTAAAGCTGACGAAATCAAGTCTTTCGATCAGATCGATAACGCTCCGGAAGAAAAGGAACGTGGTATTACCATCAATACTTCTCACGTAGAGTATGAAACTGCAAATCGTCACTATGCTCACGTTGACTGTCCGGGACACGCCGACTATGTAAAGAACATGGTAACTGGTGCTGCTCAGATGGATGGTGCGATCATCGTAGTTGCTGCAACTGATGGTCCGATGCCTCAGACTCGTGAACACATCCTGTTGGCTCGTCAGGTAAACGTACCGCGCTTGGTTGTATTCTTGAACAAGTGTGATATGGTTGATGATGAAGAAATGTTGGAACTGGTTGAAATGGAAATGCGTGAATTGTTGTCATTCTATGATTTCGACGGTGACAATACTCCTATCATCCGTGGTTCTGCACTGGGTGCATTGAACGGTGTAAAAGAATGGGAAGATAAGATTATCGAACTGATGGATGCAGTTGATACTTGGATTCCTCTGCCTCCGCGTGATGTAGATAAACCTTTCTTGATGCCGGTTGAAGACGTATTCTCAATCACTGGTCGTGGTACTGTAGCAACAGGACGTATCGAAGCTGGTCGCGTTAAAGTTGGTGACGAAGTTGAAATCCTGGGTCTTGGTGAAGACAAGAAATCAGTTGTAACTGGTGTTGAAATGTTCCGTAAGATTTTGGACGAAGGTGAAGCTGGTGATAACGTAGGTCTGTTGCTTCGTGGTATCGACAAGAACGAAATCAAACGTGGTATGATTCTGTGTCACCCGGGTCAGGTTAAAGCTCACTCTAAATTCAAAGCTGAGGTTTATATCCTGAAGAAAGAAGAAGGTGGTCGTCACACTCCGTTCCACAACAAATATCGTCCTCAGTTCTATCTGCGTACTATGGACTGTACAGGTGAAATCACTTTGCCGGAAGGTACAGATATGGTAATGCCGGGTGATAACGTAACTATCACTGTAGAATTGATTTACCCGGTTGCATTGAACGTAGGTCTGCGCTTCGCTATCCGTGAAGGTGGTCGTACAGTAGGTGCTGGTCAGATTACTGAACTTCTCGACTAATACAATCTCTGAATAAATAGTTAATAGTTCCCGGAGTCATTCGGGAACTATTTTTACGGGAATAGCTCAGTTGGTAGAGCATCGGTCTCCAAAACCGAGTGTCGGGAGTTCGAGTCTCTCTTCCCGTGCCAAAATTAAAGGAATATGTTTAAGAAGATAACGAATTATTGTAAGGAATCTTATGACGAACTAGTCCATAAAGTATCATGGCCTACTCGTTCAGAACTTTCTAGCAGTGCAGTGGTTGTTTTAACTGCTTCCCTCCTCATTGCACTCGTCGTTTTTCTAATGGATTCTGCCTTCCAGTTCATCATGGAAGATGTTATCTATCCGCACTAATAAACAGTATAAAGAATGTCTGAGATTGAAAAAAAATGGTACGTATTGCGTGCCGTAAGTGGAAAAGAAAGCAAGGTGAAAGAGTATCTTGATGCTGATATCAAGCATGGTAACCTTGGTGATTATGTATCTCAGGTGTTGATTCCTACCGAAAAAACATATCAGGTGCGCAATGGTAAGAAAATCGTAAAAGAGAGAACTTACCTCCCTGGTTATGTGCTGGTGGAAGCTGCTTTGGTCGGTGAGGTGGCTCATCATTTGAGAAACACCCCGAACGTAATCGGTTTCTTGGGAGGAATGGATCATCCAGTTCCTCTGAGACAGTCGGAAGTGAATCGTATTCTGGGTACGGTGGATGAACTTCAAGAAGGTGGCGAGGATTTGAATATCCCTTACACCGTTGGAGAAACAGTGAAAGTTAGCGTGGGACCGTTCAGCGGATTCAGTGGACTCATTGAAGAAGTGAACGCAGAAAAGCGCAAGCTGAAAGTAATGGTCAAAATATTCGGACGGAAAACCCCGTTGGAATTAGGCTTTACGGATGTGGAAAAGGAATAATACATTTTGTTACGTGTAATTGTTCCATTCGTTAAATACTTATATAAAAATAACAAAAGAAAATGGCTAAAGAAGTTGCTGGACTAATCAAATTACAGATTAAAGGAGGCGCTGCAAATCCATCACCTCCCGTTGGACCTGCTTTGGGTTCTAAGGGTATCAATATCATGGAATTTTGCAAGCAATTCAACGCCAGAACCCAGGACAAGGCAGGTAAGGTATTACCTGTAATCATTACCTACTACACAGACAAGTCTTTTGATTTCGTAATCAAAACTCCTCCTGTAGCAATTCAGCTGCTTGAGGCTGCCAAAATCAAGAGCGGATCTGCTGAACCGAACCGTAAGAAAGTCGCTGAACTGACTTGGGATCAGATTCGTGCAATCGCTCAGGATAAGATGGTTGACTTGAACTGCTTTACTATCGAATCTGCTATGTCAATGGTAGCAGGAACAGCTAGAAGTATGGGTATCGCTGTAAAAGGTGACTTCCCGGGTAATAACTAATTAACTTCAATTGATAATGGGTAAACTGACAAAAAATCAAAAGTTGGCTGCAGAAAAGATTGAAGCAGGGAAAGCATACTCACTGAAGGAAGCTTCTGAACTGGTAAAGGAAATCACTTTCACTAAGTTTGACGCTTCATTAGATATTGACGTACGTTTAGGTGTAGACCCTCGTAAGGCTAACCAGATGGTAAGAGGTGTGGTATCTCTTCCTCATGGTACAGGTAAGCAGGTACGTGTGCTTGTTCTGTGTACACCGGATGCTGAAGCTGCTGCAAAAGAAGCTGGCGCTGACTATGTTGGTCTTGATGAATATATTGAAAAGATCAAAGGTGGATGGACCGATATTGATGTAATCATCACTATGCCGTCTATCATGGGTAAGATTGGTGCGCTGGGTCGTGTGCTCGGTCCTCGTGGATTGATGCCGAACCCGAAAAGCGGTACTGTAACTATGGATGTAGCTAAAGCTGTTAAGGAAGTTAAGCAAGGTAAGATTGACTTTAAGGTTGACAAGAGCGGTATTGTTCATACTTCAATCGGTAAAGTATCTTTCACTGCTGACCAGATCCGTGACAATGCGAAAGAATTTATCGCTACTATCATCAAACTGAAACCGACCACAGCTAAAGGTACTTATATTAAGAGTATTTATCTTTCAAGTACTATGAGTAAGGGTATCAAGATTGACCCGAAATCAGTAGACGAAATCTAATAATTAAGGAGGAATCATGAGAAAGGAAGATAAAGGCGTAATTATTGGTCAGTTGGCTGATACCGTAAAACAATATGGACATTTCTACTTGGTAGATACAACTGCAATGGATGCAGCTGCTACCAGCGATCTTCGTAAGAAATGTTTCAAAGCCGGTATCAAACTGATGGTTGTGAAGAATTCTTTGCTTCACAAGGCTTTGATGAGCTTGGATGTGGATTACTCACCGTTGTTTGATTCTTTGAAGGGTACTACTTCTGTAATGTTCTGTGAAACAGCTAATGCTCCGGCAAAACTGTTGAAGGAATATAAAGATGGAGTTCCTTCCTTGAAAGCTGCTTATGCAGAAGAAGGATTCTACGTAGGTGCAGACCAGTTGGAAGCTCTCGCAACAATCAAGAGCAAGAACGAAGTTATTGCAGAAATCGTGGCTTTGCTGCAGTCTCCTGCAAAGAACGTTATCTCAGCTCTTCAATCAGGTGGCAACACCATTCACGGTGTTCTTCAGACTTTGGCAGAACGTGCAGAATAATTGCATGGTGTGCATGAGTCGGGAAACCAAAACAACTTTAATATTTAAATAGTACAAACAATTAAATTTCATACAAAAATGGCAGATTTGAAAGCTTTTGCAGAACAATTAGTTAACTTGACAGTAAAAGAAGTTAATGAACTTGCAACTATCCTTAAAGAAGAATATGGTATTGAACCTGCTGCTGCAGCTGTAGCTGTTGCTGCTGGTCCTGCTGCTGCTGGTGCAGCTGCTGCTGAAGAAAAAACTTCATTCGATGTAGTTTTGAAGAGCGCAGGTGCTGCTAAACTGCAGGTTGTTAAGGCAGTGAAAGAAGCTTGTGGTCTTGGCTTGAAAGAAGCAAAAGACTTGGTTGACGGTGCTCCTAGCACAGTAAAAGAAGGTTTGGCTAAAGACGAAGCTGAATCTTTGAAGAAAACTTTGGAAGAAGCTGGAGCTGAAGTTGAACTTAAATAAGATTATCCTGTAAATCAGGTAGTTCGGTTAAGAGTCCTCTGTAAAGAGGATTCTTAACCTTTTTGCGTCTATATTAAGTTCACTAGGTTTCAATTGTCGGAACTGTGAGAGTTCCCCGACTGTAATTATCCTAGTTTTTACATTTTAAACTCCATACAGATGTCTTCAGAAACTCAAAATCAACGAATTAATTTTGCTTCTATCAAGAATCCGATGCAGTATCCGGACTTCTTGGAAGTACAGTTGAAGTCATTTCAGGACTTCTTGCAATTAGATACCCCACCCGAAAAACGAAAGAACGACGGTTTGTATAAGGTGTTTGCTGAAAATTTCCCGATTGCAGATACACGTAACAACTTCGTGCTCGAGTTCCTTGACTACTATATTGATCCGCCTCACTATACTATTGACGATTGTTTGGAACGCGGACTGACTTATAGTGTTCCCTTGAAAGCCAAACTGAAGCTTTATTGTACAGACCCCGATCACGAAGATTTCGATACCGTGATTCAGGATGTGTATCTGGGACCTATCCCTTATATGACTCCGAAAGGTACTTTCGTGATTAACGGTGCAGAGCGTGTCGTTGTATCTCAGCTCCATCGTTCACCGGGTGTATTCTTTGGACAAAGCATCCATGCGAATGGTACGAAATTGTATTCTGCCCGTATCATTCCGTTTAAAGGATCTTGGATTGAGTTTGCTACGGATATCAACAATGTGATGTATGCGTACATCGACCGTAAGAAGAAACTTCCGGTAACTACATTGTTGAGAGCTGTGGGTTTTGAAAACGACAAGGACATTCTTGAAATTTTCAACCTGGCTGAAGATGTAAAAGTCAACAAGACAAACCTGAAAAAAATCATCGGACGTAAACTGGCTGCCCGTGTGTTGAAAACATGGACAGAAGATTTCGTAGATGAAGATACTGGTGAAGTTGTTTCTATTGAACGTAATGAGGTAGTGATCGATCGTGAAACAGTGATCGAACCTGAGCACATTGATCTGATTCTTGAATCAGGTGTACAGAATATCCTCGTTCACAATGAAGAGGCAAATGCTTCTGACTATTCTATTATTTTCAACACTTTGCAGAAAGACCCGAGTAACTCGGAAAAAGAAGCAGTGTTGTATATCTACCGTCAGTTGCGTAACGCAGACCCTGCCGATGACGCAAGTGCACGTGAGGTTATCAACAACCTGTTCTTCTCTGAAAAACGTTACGACTTGGGTGATGTAGGTCGTTATCGGATCAACAAGAAGTTGAATCTGGATACTCCGATGGATGTCAGAGTGTTGACTAAACAAGATATTATCGAGATTATCAAATATCTCATTGAGTTGATTAACTCAAAGGCAGACGTAGATGATATTGACCACTTGAGCAACCGTCGTGTACGTACGGTGGGTGAGCAGCTGTCAAATCAGTTTGCTATTGGTTTGGCTCGTATGTCTCGTACCATTCGTGAGCGTATGAACGTACGTGACAACGAGGTGTTCACTCCGATTGATTTGATCAATGCGAAGACCATTTCGTCTGTTATCAACTCATTCTTCGGTACCAATGCCTTGTCACAGTTTATGGACCAGACGAACCCGCTGGCTGAAATTACACACAAACGTCGTTTGTCTGCCCTGGGTCCTGGTGGTTTGTCACGTGACCGTGCAGGCTTTGAGGTTCGAGACGTACACTATACTCACTACGGTCGTTTGTGTCCGATTGAAACTCCTGAAGGTCCGAATATCGGTTTGATTTCTTCTTTGTGTGTATATGCAAAGATCAACGATCTGGGCTTCATTGTCACTCCTTATCGTAAGGTGAAGAATGGAGTGGTAGACTTGTCTCCTGAAGGTATTGAATACTTGTCGGCTGAAGAGGAGGAAGACAAGATTATCGCTCAGGGTAATGCACCGCTGAATGATGACGGTACATTTATCCGCGATAAAGTAAAGGCTCGTCGTGATGCCGATTATCCGGTGGTTACTCCGGATCAGGTGGACTTGATGGATGTGTCTCCTCAGCAGATTGCTTCTATCGCTGCTTCTTTGATTCCGTTCTTGGAACACGATGACGCGAACCGTGCGTTGATGGGTTCTAACATGATGCGCCAGGCGGTTCCTTTGTTGAAGACAGAAGCTCCGATTGTAGGTACAGGTATTGAAAAACAGTTGTGCGAAGATTCACGTACACAGATTGCCGCAGAAGGTGATGGTGTGGTTGACTTCGTAGATGCAACGACTATCCGTATCCTGTATGACCGTACAGAAGATGAAGAATTTGTAAGCTTCGAACCGGCCTTGAAGGAATATCGCATTCCGAAGTTCCGTAAAACAAACCAGAGCATGACTATCGACTTGCGTCCGATCTGTAACAAGGGTCAGCGCGTGAAGAAGGGAGATATCCTGACTGAAGGTTATTCTACTGCAAATGGTGAGTTGGCTTTGGGTAAGAACCTGTTGGTTGCTTACATGCCGTGGAAGGGTTACAACTATGAGGATGCTATCGTATTGAACGAACGCGTGGTACGTGAAGATATCCTGACTTCTGTACACGTGGATGAATATATCCTGGAAGTACGTGAAACCAAACGCGGTATGGAAGAGCTGACCTCTGATATTCCGAATGTCAGCGAAGAGGCTACTAAAGATTTGGATGAAAACGGTATTGTACGTGTAGGTGCTCGTATTGAACCGGGTGACATCCTGATTGGTAAAATCACACCGAAGGGTGAATCTGATCCTTCTCCAGAAGAAAAACTGTTGCGTGCTATCTTTGGTGACAAGGCTGGTGATGTGAAGGATGCTTCTCTGAAGGCTTCTCCGTCACTGCGTGGTGTGGTTATTGGCAAGAAACTGTATTCACGTGTAATCAAGACACGTAGTGAAAAGAATGCAGACAAAGCAATCCTGCCGAAATTGAATGAAGAATTTGAAGAAAAGGCTGCAGCTCTGAAGACTATCTTGATTGATAAGTTGTTGGTTCTGACTGCTGATAAGGTTTCTCAGGGTGTGAAGGATTATCTGGGAACTGAAGTCATTGCCAAAGGAGCTAAGTTTACGAAATATGATTTGGAATCATTGGATTATACAGTCATTCAGTTGAGCAAATGGACAGCAGATGCTCACAAGAATGATATGATTCGTGACCTTATCATGAATTACTTGAAGAAATACAAGGAGCTGGATGCTGAACTGAAACGTAAGAAGTTTGCGTTGACAATCGGTGATGAACTGCCTTCAGGTATTATTCAGATGGCGAAGGTTTACATCGCCAAGAAGCGTAAGATTGGTGTCGGTGATAAGATGGCCGGTCGTCACGGTAATAAGGGTATCGTTTCACGTGTAGTACGTCAGGAAGACATGCCGTTCTTGGCTGACGGTACTCCGGTAGATATCGTATTGAATCCGTTGGGTGTGCCTTCTCGTATGAACATCGGTCAGATCTTTGAAGCTGTATTGGGACGTGCCGGAAAAGAATTGGGTGTGAAGTTTGCCACTCCTATTTTCGATGGTGCTACCTTGGAAGATTTGGATAAATGGACAGACAAAGCCGGACTGCCTCGTTATTGCAAGACTTATTTGTATGATGGTGGTACAGGTGAACAGTTTGACCAGCCGGCTACGGTCGGTGTGACTTACATGTTGAAACTGGGTCACATGGTTGAAGACAAGATGCACGCCCGTTCAATCGGTCCGTACTCTTTGATTACTCAGCAGCCGCTTGGTGGTAAGGCTCAGTTCGGTGGTCAGCGTTTCGGAGAAATGGAGGTTTGGGCAATCGAAGCATTTGGTGCGGCTCATGTACTTCAGGAAATTTTGACCATCAAGTCTGATGACGTGGTTGGACGTTCTAAGGCATACGAAGCAATTGTGAAAGGTGAACCAATGCCTACGCCGGGTATTCCTGAATCTCTCAACGTATTGTTGCATGAACTTAGAGGTTTGTGCTTGAGCATTACGCTGGAATAACTTTTTTCAACTGAAGAATGGGGTATAGATTCCCATTCTTCCTGATTAAATTCTTCATTATCATAAAATAGAAAGTATGGCTTTTAGAAAAGATACTAAGATAAAAAGTAATTTCTCAAAGATTACGATCGGTCTGGCATCACCCGAAGAGATTCTGGAAAATTCTTATGGTGAGGTGTTGAAACCGGAAACCATCAACTACCGTACCTATAAACCGGAACGTGACGGTTTGTTCTGTGAACGTATCTTCGGTCCGGTAAAGGACTATGAGTGCCATTGTGGTAAGTACAAACGTATTCGCTACAAAGGTATCGTCTGCGACCGATGCGGTGTGGAAGTAACGGAAAAGAAAGTACGTCGTGAACGTAGCGGACATATCCAACTGGTAGTGCCGGTGGCTCACATCTGGTATTTCCGTTCTCTGCCGAACAAGATTGGTTATCTGTTGGGTTTGCCGACCAAGAAGCTGGATGCAATTATTTACTACGAACGCTACGTCGTTATCCAGCCGGGTGTAAAGGCTGAAGACGGAGTAAGTAAATATGACTTGTTGTCTGAAGAAGAATATCTGGACATCATGGATACACTTCCAAAGGACAACCAGTACTTGGAAGACAGTGATCCGAACAAGTTCATCGCAAAGATGGGTGCGGAAGCTATCTACGATTTGTTGGTAGGACTGGACTTGGATGCGTTGTCATACGAGTTGCGTCACAAGGCAAACAGCGATTCTTCTCAGCAGCGTAAGAACGAAGCTTTGAAACGTTTGCAGGTAGTGGAATCTTTCCGTGCTTCACGTGGCCGCAACAAACCAGAGTGGATGATTGTACGTATCGTACCGGTTATCCCGCCTGAACTGCGTCCGTTGGTCCCGTTGGATGGTGGACGTTTCGCTACTTCCGACTTGAACGATTTGTATCGTCGTGTGATTATCCGTAACAATCGTCTGAAACGACTGATTGAAATCAAGGCTCCGGAAGTCATCTTGCGTAATGAAAAACGTATGCTTCAGGAAGCTGTCGATTCATTGTTCGACAACTCTCGTAAGTCGAGTGCAGTGAAGACAGATGCCAACCGTCCGTTGAAATCTTTGTCAGACAGCTTGAAAGGTAAGCAAGGACGTTTCCGTCAGAACCTGTTGGGTAAACGTGTCGACTATTCAGCTCGTTCCGTAATCGTCGTAGGTCCGGAACTGAAGATGGGTGAATGCGGTATTCCGAAACTGATGGCTGCCGAATTGTACAAGCCGTTCATCATTCGTAAGCTGATTGAACGTGGTATCGTGAAGACCGTGAAATCTGCAAAGAAGATTGTAGACCGTAAGGAACCTGTGATTTGGGATATCCTGGAACACGTAATGAAAGGTCATCCGGTATTGTTGAACCGTGCGCCGACATTGCACCGTCTGGGTATTCAGGCCTTCCAGCCGAAGATGATTGAAGGAAAAGCTATCCAGTTGCATCCGTTGGCTTGTACCGCGTTCAACGCCGACTTCGATGGTGACCAGATGGCCGTACACTTGCCGTTGAGCAATGAGGCTGTATTGGAAGCACAGATGCTGATGTTGCAGTCACACAATATTCTGAACCCGGCCAACGGTGCGCCTATCACCGTGCCTGCACAGGATATGGTTTTGGGATTGTATTACATTACCAAACTGCGTAAGGGTGCTAAAGGTGAAGGTTTGATTTTCTACGGACCGGAAGAAGCAATGATTGCTTACAACGAAGGTAAGGTAGATATTCACGCTATCATCAGCGTTGTTGCCAATGACTTGGATGAAAACGGCAACATCGTGAAGAAGATGATCAAGGAAACCTCTGTAGGTCGTGTGATTGTCAATGAACTGGTTCCTGATGAATGTGGTTATTTGAATACCATTATTTCTAAGAAGTCTCTGCGTGACATCATCAGCAATGTAATCAAGGCTGTGGGTGTGGCTCGTGCTTGCGAATTCTTGGATGGAATCAAGAACTTAGGTTATAAGAAAGCATTCGAAGGTGGTCTGTCATTCAACTTGGGCGATATCATTATCCCGAAGGAGAAAGAGGAACTGGTAAAACGTGGTAACGAAGAAATCGAACAGATCATGATGAACTATAACATGGGATTCATCACTGATAACGAACGTTACAACCAGGTAATTGATACTTGGACACACGTAAACAGTGACTTGTCAGACATTCTATATAAAACAATTAAGAACGACGACCAGGGATTCAACTCTGTATTCATGATGCTGGATTCCGGAGCCCGTGGTTCTAAGGAACAGATTCGTCAGTTGTCTGGTATGCGTGGTTTGATGGCCAAGCCGCAGAAAGCCGGTGCCGAAGGTGCTCAGATTATTGAAAACCCGATTCTTTCTAACTTTAAGGAAGGTCTTTCGGTGTTGGAGTACTTTATTTCAACCCACGGTGCTCGTAAGGGTCTTGCCGATACCGCGTTGAAGACAGCCGATGCCGGATACCTGACTCGTCGTTTGGTAGACGTTTCTCACGACGTTATCATCAACGAAGAAGACTGTGGTACATTGCGTGGTCTGGTTTGCACAGCGTTGAAGAACAACGATGAAGTAATCGCTACGTTGTACGAACGTATCTTGGGCCGTGTATCTGTACACGATATCATCCACCCGACTACTGGTAAGCTGATTGTGGCTGCCGGTGAAGAAATCACGGAAAGCATCGCGGAAGAAATCGAAAATTCTCCGATTGAAAGCGTAGAAATCCGTTCCGTATTGACTTGTGAGTCTAAGAAGGGTGTATGTGCGAAGTGTTATGGACGTAACTTGGCTACCAGCCGTATGGTTCAGAAGGGTGAGGCTGTCGGCGTAATCGCTGCACAGTCAATCGGTGAACCGGGTACTCAGCTGACTCTGCGTACATTCCACGCCGGAGGTATCGCTGGTAACATGGCAGCCAATGCAAGTATCGTAGCGAAGAACGATGCACGTCTGGAATTCGAAGAATTGCGTACAGTTGATGCTGTAGAAGAAACTGGCGAACCAGTGAAGATTGTAGTAGGCCGTTTGGCAGAAGTTCGTTTCGTAGATGTCAATACTGGTATCGTATTGTCTACTCACAACGTACCTTACGGTTCTAAATTGTATGCTTCAGACGGTGAAGTCGTAGAAAAGGGCAAGCTGATTGCGAAGTGGGACCCGTTCAACGCCGTTATCGTAACAGAAGCTGCCGGTAAGATTGACTTTGAATCTGTGATTGAAAATGTCACTTACAAGGTAGAATCCGATGAAGCTACAGGTTTGCGTGAAATCATCATCACTGAATCTAAGGATAAGAACAAGATTCCTTCTTTGCACATTTTGGATGAGAATGGTGGAATTATCCGTACATACAACTTGCCGGTAGGTGGTCACGTAGTCGTAGAAGACAAGCAGACCGTGAAAGCAGGTGATATTTTGGTGAAGATTCCGCGTGCCGTTGGTAAGGCTGGTGATATCACCGGTGGTCTTCCGCGAGTAACTGAGCTGTTTGAAGCTCGTAACCCGTCTAACCCTGCAGTCGTATCTGAAATCGATGGTGAGGTAACAATGGGTAAGATCAAACGTGGTAACCGTGAAATCATCGTGACTTCCAAGACAGGTGATGTACGTAAGTACTTGGTTGCATTGTCTAAGCAGATTCTGGTTCAGGAAAATGACTACGTACGTGCCGGAACTCCGTTGTCTGATGGTGCTATCACTCCTGCTGATATCCTGGCTATCAAAGGTCCTACGGCCGTTCAGGAATATATCGTAAATGAAATCCAAGACGTATACCGTCTGCAGGGTGTGAAGATTAACGATAAGCACTTCGAAATCATCGTTCGTCAGATGATGCGTAAGGTACAGATTGATGAACCGGGTGATACTCGCTTCTTGGAACAGCAGGTGGTTGACCGCATTGAGTTCAATGAAGAAAACGACCGTATCTGGGGTAAGAAAGTGGTAGTAGATGCCGGTGATTCTCAGAACTTGCAGCCGGGACAGATTGTCACAGCTCGTAAGCTTCGCGACGAAAACAGTATGTTGAAGCGTCGTGACCTGAAATTGGTGGAAGTACGTGATGCAGTGCCGGCTACTTCTACTCAGATTTTGCAGGGTATCACACGTGCCGCATTGCAGACTTCAAGCTTCATGTCGGCTGCTTCCTTCCAGGAAACAACGAAGGTATTGAACGAAGCTGCTATCAACGGTAAGGTGGACAAGCTGGAAGGTATGAAGGAGAACGTAATCTGCGGTCATCTGATTCCGGCGGGTACAGGTCAGCGTGAGTTTGAAAAGATTGTGGTAGGTTCTAAAGAAGAATACGACCGCATCTTGGCCAACAAGAAGAACGTATTGGACTATAGCGAAGTTGAATAACTCAACCGAATATAAAAAGAAAAGCCGTCTCGTTTGAGGCGGCTTTTTTTTATGCTTGTCATCCTGCGTCAGCGGTTTCGTTTCCTTTTCCAGAAGAGCCGGATAAAACGCCCTCCGGTGGCAATGAGTGCCAGAGAGAGGCCGGTATAGAATACGGCAATGAAACTCTCCGGCAGCAAATGTGCCTTGCGGATGGTGACGCCCATCCCAATCATGAACGCCATGACAATCCACCCCTTTACATCGAAGAAAGAGAAGGGACAATGCTTTTCCCGTTTTCCCGAAGTGATACGCTGCGTATGCTTGCGGTAGAGCTTGTGGAAAACCATGCAGAAGAACAGCAGGAACACCAGACTGGCCTCACAGACCTTCAGAAGCCAATAGTGCGTGTCCGTAATCCAGCAGGAGAGGCCTATATGTAGGATGTTGAGGCCTGCCACCAGCCACACCACGCCAGCCGTCAGCAATAGGGTATTGGAAGAAACTCCGTACTTCATCTTAGCTTAGAACCATTTGATTTTTCGGAAAATGACAAATGCGGCTGCCGATAAGAGAATCGAGAAGCAGACAATCAGGGCAAACGCATGGGGCAAGCCTTCGATGTGAATATCCACGTTCATACCGTAGAAACTGGCAATCAGCGTAGGCACCATCAGGATGATGGAGAGACTGGTCATGCGTTTCATGATGGTGTTCACGTTATTGGAGATAATGGACGCGAAGGCATCCATCGTACCCGTGAGGATGTCACTGTAGATGTTCACCTGGTTGTGAGCCTGTTTCAGTTCGATGAGCACGTCGTCGGTCAGTTCCGCGTTCTGGTAATCCTGTTCATTGAAAATGTTCTGCAGCTTGCCTATCATGACCTCATTGCCACGGATGGACGTGTTGAAGTACACCAGACTCTTCTGCAGGTTCATCAACCGGAGCAAGTCCTCGTTACGGATACTCCGCTCCAGTTCCTTTTCCGCACAGTTCACCTCATTGTTAATCTGTTTCAGGTATTTCAGGAACCACACGGCCGAAGAGTAAATCAGCCGCAGAATCAGTTCGTATTTGTTGGGCACGTTGATACCCTTGCGTTGCGTATGTTCAATGAAGTCGGGCAGCATCTCCGTAGAGTAGTAGCACACCGAAATCACCAGTTCATTGTTCGTGATGATGCCGATGGGCACCGTGACATAAGGCACCTTCGAATCGGGCGTCTGCATGGGGATACGCAAGATGGTCAGCAGCCAGTTGCCTTCCGTATCCGTACGCGGCCTTTCGTCCGTATCGGCGATATCGTTCAAGAAAGATCGGGGAACTTTCAATTCATCTTGCAGGAAGCGGAAATCCGACTCATCGGGACATTCCACATTAATCCAGCAGTTGGGCTGCCAGTTCGTTTTTTCTACGAAACCTGCTTCACAAAAAAGATACTTTCTCATGTTTCTGCTCCTTTCCTTCGTTTTAAGCCCGGAGGAGCATCTTCAGAGTAAGCTACAATCTACTCACGACACTCCTTCAGGAAGTGGTTAAAATAATGATAATACGTTCGCGAGTAAGAATCGTCCATATCGTTTCGTTTTAGGGTATAAAAAAAGTTCGTTTTTAGCAAACGAACTCTCAAGCTCTTCAGGTTGGACTTGAACCAACGACCCTCTGATTAACAGTCAGATGCTCTAACCGACTGAGCTACTGAAGAAAGTTTAAACATGTTTTCCTAAAAAGGAGCTCTTCAGGTTGGACTTGAACCAACGACCCTCTGATTAACAGTCAGATGCTCTAACCGACTGAGCTACTGAAGAAAATTTAAACATGTTTTTTCAAAAAAGGAGCTCTTCAGGTTGGACTTGAACCAACGACCCTCTGATTAACAGTCAGATGCTCTAACCGACTGAGCTACTGAAGAAGGTTTTTCCTTAATTGCGCTGCAAAGGTAGTAGGATATTTTGAATTATGCAATATCTTTGCAAAAAAAATAAAGCAAAATGGATAAAATATTAGGAATGGGCAATGCATTGGTAGATGTATTGGTGAGAATTGATGACGATTCTTTATTGGAGAAGCTCCATCTGCCAAAAGGAAGCATGCAGTTGATACAGGAAGATACGCTGGCCGAGATACGTAAATCCACTGCCGGCATGAAGATACATCGGGCCACGGGCGGTTCGGCCAGCAACACGGTAAGTGCCTTGGCTGCCTTAGGGGCCACTCCCGGATTTATCGGAAAGATAGGAAAGGATGAAACCGGGCGCTTCTTCGATGACACCCTCCGGCAGCGGGGAGTGAAAACTGCATTGAAAACCTGCGATTTACCTTCCGGTATTGCCTCTACGTTCATTTCGCCCGACGGAGAACGCACGTTCGGCACCTATTTAGGAGCAGCTGCCACCTTGTATGCCGAGGATTTGTCGCGCGATATGTTTACCGGTTATGATTATCTTTACATCGAAGGTTATCTGCTGCAAGACCACGACCTCATGTTGCGGGCCATGCAGCTGGCCAAGGAAGAAGGCCTTCAGGTGTGTCTCGACATGGCCAGCTACAATGTGGTGGAAGCCGAGCGCGACTTCTTCGACCATCTGATTGTGAAATACGTAGACATCGTGTTTGCCAACGAGAGCGAGGCGCGGGCCTATACAGGTAAGGAACCCCATGAAGCTTTGGAAGAAATCGCCTCCAAGTGCAGCATTGCCGTGGTGAAGACCGGAAAAGAAGGCTCTCTCGTGAAGAAAGGTACCGAAGTCATCCAGCTGTTGTCGTGTCCGATTGAAGGCGTGGTGGATACCACCGGCGCCGGCGATTTCTATGCCGCCGGTTTCATGTACGGCCTGACCTGCGGCTATTCACTGGAAAAATGCGTGCAAATCAGCACCATCCTGGCCACGGCCGTGATTCAGGAGGTAGGCACCACCCTGCCCGGAAAGAAATGGGACGAAATTAAGTTAAATATTGACGCACTTCTGCAAGTCTGACCGGAATAATGTGTTTATTTGCAGGAAGAAATAAATTGAAAACAAACGACGTATGAATGCAAGAAAAATGCTGGCCGGAGCCTTCATTGTGATGCTGGGCATGGGGATGGCCAGTTTCAAGGAAGACGACCGCAATTTTCAGATATCGAAAAATCTGGACATCTTCAACTCCATTTTCAAGGAACTGGACATGTTCTATGTCGATACCGTGAATGCCGAAAAAATGATTCAGACCGGGGTGGAAGGCATGCTTTCGCTGACCGACCCCTATACGGAATACTATCCTGAAGAAGAGGTGAGCAGCCTCAAGGAGATGACGACCGGAAAATACGGGGGCATTGGAGCGGCCATCCGCTACTATGAAGCCAAAGACCGCATCGCGGTAGTAGAGCCTACCGAGGGTATGCCGGCGGCTGAGGCTGGCGTGAAGGCGGGCGACATCATCCTCTCGGTGGGAGGAAAGGAGATGGTGCGTGGCAACATGAAGCCCCAGGAGTTTTCTTCGAAAGTGAGCGAAGCCCTGCGTGGAGAGCCGGGCACCTCGTTCGTGCTGAAAGTACTGCGCCCGTTGAAGAACGACAGCACGGTGATGGAGTTCAAGCTCACCCGTAAGAACATCCGTACCAATCCCGTGCCCTATTACGGCATGGTGAAAGACAGTATCGGCTATCTGGCCCTGTCCAGCTTCACCGAAAATTCTGCCAAGGACTTCAAGAAAGCCTTCATCGAACTGAAACAGAAAGGTGCCAAGTCACTGATTATCGACCTGCGCGACAACGGAGGTGGTTCTTTGTCGGAAGCGGTAGACATTGTGAATCTTTACGTGCCGAAAGGACAGGAGATTGTGGTGACCAAAGGTAAGCTGCGTCAGGCACAGGGCTCCTACAAGACACAGAACGAGCCGGTCGACACCCAGATTCCGTTGGCCATTCTGGTGAACGGCGCCACGGCATCTGCTTCTGAGATTGTGAGCGGTTCGTTGCAGGACTTGGACCGTGCGGTGATTATCGGTACACGTACTTTCGGAAAAGGGCTGGTGCAGACCATCCGTCCGTTGCCCTACAACGGTACGTTGAAAGTGACTACCTCCAAATATTATATTCCTAGCGGACGTTGCATCCAGGCCATCGACTATGCCAAGAAGAACGCCGACGGTTCTGTGGCTCGTACACCCGACAGCCTGACCACCGTGTTCCACACCGCCGCCGGACGTGAGGTACGCGACGGGGGAGGTATCCGTCCCGACATCGAAGTGAAGGGCGACAAGATTCCGAACATCGTGTTCTATCTGATGAACGACGACCTGATTTTCGATTACGCCACCCAATATTGCTGGGATCATCCCACACTGGCTTCGGTAGACGATTTCAAGTTGACCGATGCTGACTACGAGGCGTTCAAGAAACTGGTGAAGTCGCGTAATTTCACCTACGACCGCCAGAGCGAGAAGCTGTTGAAGAGTCTGAAGGAAGTGGCGGAGTTCGAGGGCTACATGACCGAAGCGTCCGAAGAGTTCAAGGCCTTGGAGAAGAAACTCAACCACAACCTGGACCGCGACCTGGACTATTTTGCCAAACCGATTAAGGAATATCTTTCACAGGAAATTGTGACCCGCTATTTCTACCAGCGTGGAGCTGTAATGGAACGTCTGAAAGACGATACCGACCTGGAGAAAGCCATCGAAGTATTGCAGAATCCCGTCCGTTATCGGGAAATTCTTTCGGCACCGGTAAAGAAAGACGAACCTGTCAAGAAGGAAGAAGTGAAGAAATAAGGCCTCAGAAGGGCTTCTGGAGGGCTTTCTAGGAAGGCCCGGAAAACGCAAGTACGTTTTGTTTCAAACGCAAGTGCATTTGGAGTAAAACGTACTTGCGTTTTGATTAAAACGTCCTTGCGTTTTAGAGAAAACGTAAAGGCGTTTGAGTTGAAACGCTTCGGCGTTTTGGAAGCAGGTGTTTCTTGTTAATAAATTTTCGGATAGAATTGGAAAATTTCAAATAATTTTTTAGCTTTGTGAGAGCCTATTTGTGACCTTCTAGGCATAAGACCCACGAAGATAAGACAGATGATGACAAATCTAGTCGGCCCTATATGGTGGATAATTCTTATTTTCAAAGGATAAGAGATGATGAGGCAAACTGGATTCGAAGGGTGGGTAAATGTGAATTGCTATAGAAAATCATTCTAAAAATAAATCAGGGCCACGAGCCTTTAAGATACTTGAATACACGAACATTTAGTATGGGTGCCTGGAAAATGACTTCCCCGACCTCATAAGCTATTTGATGATTTTTTAATTACTCGATGTGACGCAGTCCGTACCCTTTCAAAATGGCTTGTTGTCTTTCGAGTCAGGATAAGTTCTTTTTGAAAATTCTGTAAGTCCGGTTATGGACAAGGTGGAAACTCCGTCTTTGGAAGTAATGGATGCACAGAAAGATGAAATAAAGATTTGTTTAACTTAAACCTAACAGGATTATGAGAACAAGATATCCGTAGTCTGTCATTCTCAGTTTCCTATTCTACATGTTCGTTGCGGAATACAGGTGAAAATGCACACTTTTGTTTACCTTTAAAAATCTATTAAGAATTATGCGAGAAAGAAATTTTCCCCACGTACGAAATCTTTTGCGTATAAGATTTACCGCATTATTACTCGTACCATCGCTGACTGTAGTCAATGCAGCAAGTTTATTCGTTCCTGATGCTTTTCCTTCGGATGAAGTGGCCTCCATACAGCAGAACCGAAGTATAAAAGGTGTGGTGATTGACCCTAAAGGCATACCTGTCATTGGTGCAAACGTATTGGTCAAAGGTACTACAGTGGGAACCATCACCGATGTAGACGGACGGTTTACCCTGGATAATGTACCCGCTTCCGCTACGTTGGTTGTTTCCTACATAGGCTTTCACACCCTGGAAGTTTCTGCCAAACAGGCTTCTCCCCTCAAGATTGTGTTGAAAGAAAACCAGCAGGCATTGGATGAAGTAATTGTAGTAGGATATGGAGTGATGAAGAGAAGTGATGTGACGGGAGCTATTTCTTCTGTCAGTGAAGAGAAACTGGCCAAACAACCCGTATCCAACATTTCAACTGCATTGCAGGGACTTGCCACAGGAGTTTCGGTTACTTCTAATTCTGGAGCACCGGGCAGTGCGGCTACCATCCGAATCCGAGGAGTCGGTACTGTAAACGATGCAGAACCGTTGTTTGTGGTAGATGGAATGCCGGTGACAGATATTAACTATTTGAGTACATCAGACATTCAGTCAATGGAAATCTTGAAAGATGCTTCTGCATCTGCCATATATGGTTCTCGTGGGGCCAACGGTGTCATTCTTATCACTACCAAGAAGGGTACGGTAGGCAAGACGACCGTGACGTTGGATGCTTACTGGGGAGCCAGTAAGATTCTGAACAATCTGGACCTGATGTCTGGTCCGGAATGGTATGACTATCAGACGGAACTGAACAAATATAGAAGCGCGCCTATTGATTTGGGACTTGTGAACAGGAATACCTCTACAAATTGGATGGATGAAATTTCACAGACTGGATTTATGCAGAATTACAGTGTGGGCGTAAGTGGCGGAAAGGCCGACGACTATAAATTCAATCTGGGACTGAATTATATCAGCCAGGAGGGTACCATCAAACGGACTAAGTATGAAAGGTTTAACGTACGTCAGAGTTCGGAAAAGACTGTGGTGAAAGATCATCTTGTGGTGGGTACCAACTTGTCTGTGGCAAAGTCTGCTGCTACAAGCATCAGCGAGTTTAAGTCTAGCGGAATGTATGATGCCGACTATGGAGTGATGAGTAATGCCATCCGTTTGGATCCGGTGACTCCAGCTCAGAATCCGGACGGCACATACGGATATTCTCCTTATATTGATTACTATAATCCGCTGGCAAGTGTGATGTATGGAGATAGAAATATCGATAAGCTGGCCGTCATAGGCAATATGTATGGAGAATGGCAGATTATCAAGGGACTGAAGTTCAAGAGCAGTTTCGGCGTGGAATTCAGAAGAGTGGACAGCAAGAGTTTTTCTCCTGTGTATCAGGTTTCCAACAGTCAGAAGAACTTGGAAAGCAGTCTGTCGAAAAGCCATATAAACGGAAGTTATTATACGTTTGAAAATACATTGTCGTACGATCGGAAATTTGGTGACAAACATTCTCTCTCTGCCATTATCGGTTACACGAACGAATGGGGAAAAAGAGAGACCCTGGGAGTAAGTGGATATGATTTTATCGGCGAATCGGAAAATCTACAGTATATAGATGCTACCTTGGACAAGAACAAGATAACAGGAAACAATAGTGCTACGGAATATGGCTTGATTTCCTATCTGGGTAGAATTCATTACGACTATGCAGACAAGTACCTGATTACTGCTACCTTCCGACGGGATGGTTCTTCCAAGTTCTCAAAGAGCAACCGATGGGGTAATTTCCCTTCATTTGCACTTGGATGGAGAATTGACAATGAGGAATTTTTCAAGAAAATGAAAGCCAACTGGATTTCATCTCTGAAACTGAGAGCAGGATGGGGACAGATTGGTAATCAGAATATTGGTAGTTATGTAGACCGTAGTTTGTTGTCATTGTGGGCACAGTATGGCGCTTTGTTTGGTGCACGTGAGAACGAAACGTTGTATCAGGGTATTGCAGTGAGAAGACTGGGAAATCCTGACATCAAATGGGAAACCACAGAGTCGTTCAATATCGGTTTGGATGCTAGTTTCTTCAACAGCCGGATGATATTCAGTTTTGAGTATTATTATAAGACTACGAGAGATATGTTGCTTGCAGCTCCTATGCCTGTATATATGGGATATTTTGATAATACTTATACCAATATTGGAGAGGCAAATAACCGGGGTATTGAGTTGAATCTGGAATGGAGAGACCGGGTTCGGGAATTTGAATACAATATAGGTTTCAATATGTCTACTATCCGTAACCGCATGACCAAGCTGAACGGAGGTACCCCTATTTCTGATGGTGAACTGCGTCAGCAGTATGTAACCTATACCAATGAAGGCATGCCTATCGGTGCGTTTTGGGGCTACAAGACCAACGGACTTATCCAGACTCAAGCACAGTTGGATGCCGTGAAGAAACCTGGGGTACAGCCTAATGCTGAATTGGGAGACATTTTGTTTGTAGATACGAATGGTGACGGCCAGCTGGATGCCAACGACAAATGCATGATAGGTAATCCTATTCCTGATGTGATATATGGCTTTAATGTGTCAATGGCTTGGAGAGGATTCGATCTGAGCTTCCAATTGGGAGGAACTTTGGGTAACGAGATTTTCAATGCCATGCGTTATTACACCTATTTCCCCAATGATATAACCAATAAAGACCGGGATTTGCTGAACTACTGGACTCCTCAGAATACGAATACGGATATTCCTCGTCTCACTGGTACCGACGTCAATGACAATGACCGAATTTCTGACAGATATGTAGAAAACGGATCTTATTTGCGTCTGAGAAATGCGCAGATAGGTTATACCTTGCCTTCGTCTATAGCCAAGAAGATGAAGATGCAGAATGTACGTTTCTATATCAGTGGTCAGAATCTGTTTACAATAAGTGGATATAGCGGTCTTGATCCTGAAGTAGGTCAGTCTACATCTTTGTCAAGAGGAGTGGATTATGGTATCTATCCTCAGTCTAGAACTTTTACTGGTGGTATTAATATTACTTTTTAATTGTACAGGCTTATGTTAAAGAATAAATATATTATAGGAATTGCATTTGCCGCTATATGCGGATTCAGCAGTTGTGTAGATTTGGATATGGCGCCATTGGGTAGTCTTGAGGCTGGCGAAGTGCAAGATGAACGACAGGCTTTCCTGCGTTTGGCGGCTGTGTACTCAGACATGAAGGATTTCCGTTATACCTGGTCCATGCAGTGCTTTGGTGATGTATTGTCGGAGGATGCCACATATAGTGGCTCGGCCAATGATGCGGCTACCTTTGAGCTGATGGAGAGTTTTCAGTATCCGGCGGATCATAATGAGATTTTGAACAAATACAAGCAGACTTATCAGTGCATAAACAAGGCAAATTTGATTATCCGTGACTTGGAGGCTGTTTCCGATGAGATGTTTTCTGAGTATAACAGAGAGCAGATGATAGGAGAAGCAAAGTTCATTCGCGCGTATTCTTATTTTGAACTGGTAAAGACATTTGGGGGAGTTCCGCTTTATACGGATGTATTGGGATTGGATCATGAAAGATTGGGACGTTCTACTCCTGAGCAAGTTTATGCAGTAATAGAGAAAGACCTTCAGGATGCGGCTGAGGTGCTTCCTTTGAAAAGTGAGATTCCTAATTATGAGAAAACGTATGCAGGACGAATCACCCTCGGAGCTGTTTATGCGATGCAAACCCGTGTTTTCCTTTATGAAAAGAAATATAATGAGTTGAAGAAAGTATTCGAAGAGAAAATCTTGCCTTTAATTCCACAAGAGTATGATTTGATGCCTAATTATGCGGATATATTCAAACTGTCGGGAGAACATTGCATAGAATCTATCTTGGAGGTAAATATGTATAACTCTACCACCCAGTCTTCATGGAATGTAAACAATGGTAACCGTCATGTACTTATGTCCATGCCTCGAAATATGACCATCGGATTTGGTTGTGCACAACCTACACAGGCATTGGCCGATGCATACGACGCAGCAGGTGATACGGAGAGAAAGAATGTCACTTTGTTGTCTCACGATGAGGCGATAGCGATAGAAAAGGCAGCGAAAGGAGAAGACATTCCGGCCATTACGGATGACAGAACAGGCTGGTATAATCGTAAACTTTATCTTGCTCCTGATGAAAGAGAAGAAAACAGGGGCAACAACCAGCCTACCAACCTCCGATTGATTCGTTTGGCAGAAGTCTATTTGAACTATGCGGAGGCTTGCTGTAAGACAGATGATCCGACTACTGCAACGGAATATCTCAATAAGATAAGAAATAGAGCACATTTGCAGGATTATCCGAATAATCCTGGCGATGACAACCTGGACTTGTTTGAGGCTATCATGCAAGAGCGTCATTTGGAACTGGCGATGGAAGGATTCCGTTTCTTTGATGTAGTACGTGTAGGATGGGGCGAACAGGTATTCAAAGAAGGATTCAAGAGTGCTATCGGCAACTACCAGCCGTTTAAGGCAGGAGCAGAAGTGTTGCCTATACCTCAGATTGAGATTGACATCAGCAACGGAGTAATCAAGAATTGATGCACGGTGTATCGTTCTTGAAAGTCGTTTGTGTGGAATCTTTTTGTTCTATATTCTTATTAAAATAACAGATATGAAAAAAATATGTTTGTTTTGCTTGTTCCTCATTGCAGTATCATTGACCGGTGAGGTGCTTGCACAAAAGAAGAAACCTCGTATCGGAATTGCAGGTATCCAGATAGAAAACAGTGTGTTCATGCCTAACCGGCAATCCATAGTGGGCATGCCGGTTAGGATGCCCGACTATTTAAGTCCTGATTCTGTGATGGGTCAGTCGGCCACATGGCTTCCCGCCTTGATAGGCAGGGGAGGTGGCAGAGGTCCGGTCACGAAAGAGTCGTATGATGCGTTTGTGGAGAAGTCTCTTGAGATTATAAAGGCCAATATGCCGTACGATGCTTTCTGGTTTTATAACCACGGAGCATGTAGTGTGGAAGGAGTGTCCGATCCGGAAGGTGAATTTATGGAAAAAGTGCGCAGCTTGATTGGTAATGATGTGCTGGTGACTACCACTATGGATTTGCACGGCAATGCTTCTTGGCTTGTGGCATTAAATTCAGACTTGATAACGACTTATCGGAAGGCTCCTCATGATGATGCAAGGGAATCTCACCGACGCGGTGTCGTTCATTTATTGGAGAGACTGGAATCTGGTAAAGGTCGTCCAGCCTATAAGGCATGGGTGGCAGTTCCGGTTTTGCTTTCAGGTGAATGGACCAGTACACGTGTGGAACCTGCAAAATCATTGTATGCCATGATTCCGGAAGTAGAAGCAATGCCGGGAGTAATAGATGTAGGTATCTGGATTGGTTATGTATGGGGAGACGACCGGCGTAATCAAGGAGTTGTAATGGTGTATGGAGATGATAAGGAACAGGTGGAAAAGGGCGCTAAGAAACTGGCTCAGAAGTTCTGGGATGTTCGTCGGCAATTCTCGTTGGAAGCTCCAGGGTATGAATTGGACAAGTGTCTGGATTTGGCTGTGGCCAGCAAGAAGAAGCCCTTCTTTATCAGCGATATGGGAGACAATCCGGGTGGAGGTGGCTCTGGTGAAGTCACTTGGACACTGGCCAGAGTGTTGAAACGTCCTGAGTTTCAGTCCCCAAAAGGTAAAACGCTTCTTTACTGTTCTATACCAGGAGATGAACTGGTTGAATCTGCCCGTAAGGTTGGAGTAGGTGGACAGATAGAAGGTTATGTCGGTGCGATGACCGATAAGGAATATGAGGGCCCGGTAAAACTGTCGGGAACAGTCGTATATGTCAGCCCTGAGGAGAAAAGCGATGAAAAGAGCTTTTACAAACGGAATATTGCGATTGTAAAGACAGGAAGTGTTTATGTGGTAGTGGGTACTTCTTCTCCTACACCCAACCTGGAAGGCTCCGGTATCGATCCTAAAAAGATGGATATAGTCATGGTTAAACAAGGTTATCTTGTAAGCCGTTGGTATAACATGAAGGCTGACTGGGTAATGGCTCTGACTCGCGGAGGTGTAGATCAGGACTTCAAGAAGCTTCCTTACAAGAATATTGTAAGACCTATGTTCCCTCTGGATCCTGATATGCCCGATCCTGAACTGAATGTGATATTTATTCCTTCTGCTTTACATCTGTATGGCAGATAATCAGTTTCCTTTATAAAACAACAGAGGCCGTCTCAAAATGAATTGAGATGGCCTCTGTATTTTTTAATATTATGGATGTGGAGAATCAGTCTCTATAATCTCCGTTTGCCTTAATCAGTTCAATCAGTTTTTCCACGGCCTGTTCTTCCGGAATGTTCTTTTCAATACATTCCTTCTTTTTGTACAGGCTGATTTTACCTCTTCCGGCACCTACATAGCCATAGTCGGCATCGGCCATTTCTCCCGGGCCGTTGACGATACAGCCCATGATACCGATTTTCAGTCCCTTGAGATGGGAAGTGGCTGCCTTGATACGGGCGATGGTCGATTCCAGGTCGTACAGGGTACGTCCGCAGCCCGGACAAGAGATGTATTCGGTCTTGGAAGTACGGATACGTCCTGCCTGCAGGATACCGAAGGCGGTTTCGTCCACTTTCAGGTTGCTGATTTGGTTGCCGTGGTTGTAGAGCAGGATACCGTCGCACAGCCCGTCGATAATCAGGGCACCCATGTCGGCGGCCGACTTGATTTGCAGGTCTTCCGTTTCACTTTCCTGATAAAGCTGGAAGAATACCAGCGGGTTTTTCAGTCCCTGGTTCATCAGCTGGTGGGCCAATGCACGGAACTCACCGAGGCGGTTGTAATGGTTGCTTTGGGCTACGATGACCACTTCCGGGTGCAGGCGCAGACACGCCATCACCTCTTCGTTCAATCCGAGGTAGGAAGTGAAGAGGAATTTCATCTTGGCCGGATGGTGGTGCAGTTCGATGAGCTGCTGGTAGTTGAAAGCCGGATAGGTATGCTCGCTGCCGTCCCAGGCGCAGGCATCCACGATGTAGCCGATGTCGGCTCTCCGGTTTTCCGGTAAGCGCTGTCCGCAGTACAGGTAGTCGGGCTTGAACTGTTCGCTCACTTCCAGATCGTTGTTCAGACGGGCAGAGATGACTACCGGAAGTTGGTCGCCTCCGATGTTACCTACGGCTACGGTTTGTCTGCGGCTGGGATGTGTGTAGTTGAACTCCGGAGCTTCGGTGGCTGGAATGTAAGGGTGTCCTTCGCGTTTCAGCACGTAATCCACCAGCTTGCGGGCTACCGGGATTTCGGCTTCGGGGGCCTCACTCAGGGATACGCGGATGGTGTCGCCCAGTCCGTCGCACAGCAGGGCACCGATGCCCAGGGCCGATTTGATGCGTCCGTCTTCTCCGTCACCGGCTTCCGTCACTCCTAAGTGGAGCGGGAAGGCCATGCCCTCTTTTTCCATCTGTTCCACCAGCAGGCGGACCGTACGTACCATGATGACCGTGTTCGAAGCCTTGATGGAGATGACCACGTTCGTGAAATTCTGTTCCACGCAGATGCGCAGGAACTCCATGCACGATTCTACCATGCCTTCCGGGGTGTCTCCGTAGCGCGACATGATGCGGTCGGACAACGAACCGTGGTTCACACCGATACGGATGGCCGTGTGGTTCTCCTTGCAGATGTTCAGGAAGGGAATGAAGCGGTCGCGTATCTTCTGGATTTCTTTTGCATACTCTTCGTCCGTATATTCCAGTTGCTTGAAGGTGCGGGCGGCATCTACATAGTTACCCGGATTGATGCGTACCTTTTCGGCATACAGGGCCGCTACCTCAGCCACTTTCGGGTTGAAATGCACGTCGGCAATCAGCGGGGTCTGGTATCCCTGGGCGCGCAGGGCGGCGTTGATGTTCTTCAGGTTTTCCGCCTCACGCACGCCTTGAGTGGTGAGCCGCACGTATTCACCTCCCGCCTCGATGATACGCTTGGCCTGCTCCACGCATGCCTCGGTATCCATGGTGACGGTGTTCGTCATACTCTGTATACGGATAGGATAAGCGCCACCCATAGGAGTGGCGCCCACATATACCTCGTTCGCCTGTCGGCGAGAATAGTTGAAGTAATTCATTCAGTTAGTTGGTCTTATAAGCGTATTTGACTTCTTTCAGCTCTTCGTTGGCTTTGACGATTTTGTTCTTCAAACCTTCCTTGTAAGCTGCAAACTTCTGGGCCAGTTCCGCATCGCTCAGGGCCAGCATCTGTACGGCCAGGATAGCCGCATTCATGGCACCGTTGATGGCAACTGTAGCCACGGGGATTCCGGGAGGCATCTGGATGATGGAGTAGAGTGCGTCTACGCCGTCGAGTACCGCACCTTTTACGGGAACTCCGATGACTGGGAGGGTGGTGTTGGCTGCAATGACTCCCGGCAGTGCGGCAGCCATTCCGGCAGCTGCGATGATGACTTTGAGGCCACGTCCGGCAGCTTCCTTCGCAAATTTCTCCACTTCAGCTGGAGTGCGGTGAGCCGACAGGGCATTCATTTCAAACGGAACTTGCATTTCATCGAGCAGTTTAGCAGCCTTTTCCATGACGGGAAGGTCAGATGTACTGCCCATAATGATACTTACGATTGGTGTCATTCGTGAATCTGTTTTAATTATTCGTTAATAATCTCTTTGTAGGCTGCCGCATCCAGCAGTTCGTTCATTTCGTCGGTATTGGTCGGTTTCAATTTGATAATCCAGCCTTCGCCGTAAGGATCTTGGTTTACCAGTTCAGGATGTTCTTCCAGTTGTGGGTTGACTTCCATCACTTCGCCGCCGATGGGGAGGAACAAATCGGAAACGGTCTTTACTACTTCTACAGTACCAAATGTTTCACCTTTCTCCAGTGTTTCACCTTCAGTCGGTACATCGATGAATACGATATCACCTAATTGTTGCTGTGCATAGTCTGTAATGCCTACATAGGCAATGTCGCCTTCCAATCGAATCCATTCGTGTTCGTTGGTGTACTTGATGTTAGTTGGGAATTCCATATTGAGTGAATTTAAAGTTTAAAATTATCTGTCTTCAAATAAACAAAATTCCGATGATACCACAAAATAAACCGACCAAAAACCCACCGGCCACTTCCTTTAAAGTATGTTGTTTGACGATAATCCGGGCCGAACCGAGCATGCCGGACAGAAGGATGAACACACAGAGCCATTCCACCGGATTGAACTGGAAGATAAAGCTATAGGACAGCAGACCGCCTATCATCAGTCCTCCGCTGGCCATGTGCGTACTGATTTTTACCCGAGTATTGATCAGGGTACAGATGACCATGCAAATCAGGGTGGCCACGATGATGCCGCTCATGTAGCGGGGCAGATGGATATGGTACATGGTGAGCAGGCAGGCCATGTAACTTAGGATGGTCATGCCATAGGGAATGAAGCGTTTTTCGCGGTGTCCCAGTTCATGGAGTGTCCATCCGTTGATCTTCTGGAACAGGTAGATGCCTAACATAGGCATCAGGATGGTGAAGCAGTACACGAGTGCCAGTATGGTCAGCTTGTACTGGAGTGGCATGATGCTCAGATAGGTAAAGAAAAAGAGCAGGCAGAATGCCACGAAAGGTACCATGAACGGGGTAAAAATCATCGAGATGATGCGTGCTGCCGTGAACAAGGCATCCTTCGGCCTTTCTGGGTCGCGGGAGGCCGGATCGTGATAAGTCAGTTCATCAGGAATACTGGTTTCTTCCATATCAAATAAGTTATCTTCTTAATCTTGCAACGGGAATGTTCAGCTGCTGACGGTACTTGGCTACGGTGCGTCGGGCAATAGGGTAGCCTTTCTCTTTCAGCATGTCGGCCAGTTCGTCGTCGGTGTAGGGCTTTTCCTTGTTCTCGCTGTCTACGCACTCCTTGAGGATGCGCTTGATTTCGCGGACGGAAAGTTCCTCGCCGTTTTCGGTGGTATAGCCGTCGCTGAAGAAGAATTTTAGTGGATAAATGCCGAAATTGGTTTGCACATACTTGCTGTTGCTCACACGTGAAATGGTGGAGATGTCCAGTTTGGTACGTTCGGCCACGTCTTTCAGAATCATCGGACGGAGCAAAGACTCGTCGCCTTCCTCAAAGAACGGGCGTTGCAGGTCAATGATGGCTTGCATGGTGCTGAGCAACGTCTGTTGGCGTTGCTTTACCGCATTGATGAATCCCTGGGCGGCATCCACTTTCTGCTTGAGGAACATCAGGGCATCTTTCGATTCCTTGCTCTGGTTCTGCTTGTTGCGGGTATGCTCGTCGAGCAGTTCTGTGAATTCCCGACTCAGACGCAGTTCCGGAATGTTCCGGTTGTTGAGGCTCAGATGGATGGTGCCGTCGTCTTCCGTCTCCACCAGGAAGTCCGGGATAATCTGCTGCAGGTTTTTTCCGATAGCTTCTCCCATGGAACTGCCCGGACGTGGGTTCAGCTTGGTCAGCTCGGCCGTAGCCGCATTATATTGTTCTTCAGTGATATTCAGTTTCTGGATGATTTTCTCCTTGTTCTTGCGCGTGAAGTCGTCACAGCATTTCCCGATGATGTCCAACTCGATTTGTTTCAAGGGCGAGTCTTCTTTTCGGCGAATCTGGATGAGAAGGCATTCCTGCAGGCTTCTGGCTCCGATACCAGCCGGATCGAAGTCCTGAATGATGGAAAGCACATGCTCCAGTTCTTCAGCCGTGGTATAGATACCTTGGTAGATGGCCAGTTCGTCCAGCAAGGTTTCGGTTGACTTGCGGAGTAGACCGTCGTCGTCGAGTGAGCCGATAAGATATTCTCCTAATTGTTTCTCTTCCGGCGTGAGGTGCTGCATGTCGAGCTGTTCTTTCAGGGTTTCGTAGAATGACACGTTGTCTGAAAAAGGAATGTCTTCTGCCTGGTCCTCTTTCGAGCGGTTGTTTTCCTGCAGTTTATAGTCTGGGATATCATCTTCCGTGCGGTAATCGCCCAGCGAGATGTCCTCTCCCGTGTCAGTATTCGGTTCTCCGTCCTCGTCGGTGGTGTTGTAATCCTCGTTGAGGTCATCGGAAGTGTCGGGAGTTTCTTTACCTTCTTCCAATGCCGGATTGTCCAGCAATTCTGCGTGAATCCGTTCTTCCAACTCCAGCGTAGGGAGCTCCAACAGTTTGACAGCCAGTATCTGTTGTGGAGATAAAGTCTGTACCTGTTGTTGTGCTTGTGTCTGCACCTGACGTGAACCTTGTACCATTTTTCTACTTAAATCTGATGAACTGCGTGCAAAAATAATAATTTAAATGAACAACACAGCAAAAGGAAAAATTTTTAATACTGAAAGCTGCTGCCTCCCAAGAACTCTCTCAACAGGGAAGTGGGGGGAAGTTCCTTGTCCTGTACCGATACGAAATAGTTCAGAAATCGCAACAGACGATGAGCCTCAGAATATTCTGGACAGCGGTTGGGGACTTTTCGCAAGACGGGTTCCACATAATCTTTCAGTACGGCCAGTTCAAAGAGCAGGGCCGAATTGAACATGGCATCAGCATTCTCCTGATAGGGGAAAATCCACTTTTCTTCTCCGGCTCTTACGCTCGGCCAGCGGGCGATGGTTTCTTCGGCCGAATAGTTGCGGTACTTGTAGTCGCGGATAATGCGTCGGAGTAACCGGTTGTCGGTGGTCGGAATGTAGTTGTGGTTGTCGAGCAGAATGGTGGTCAGGGCCGACACGTAGATTTTGTATTTGTTTTCTGCTGGAATATGCGGGGTCAGGGCCGGATTCAGGCCATGAATTCCTTCAATCACCAGAATGGTATGTTCGTCTATCCGGAGTTTCTTGCCACTTTTCTCCCGTTTTCCGGTTGTGAAATTGTAGCGAGGTAGTTCCACTTCCTCTTCATTGAGTAAGGCGGTGAGCTGTTTCTCGAAGAAAGGCAGGTCTACGGCATAGAGGGATTCAAAGTCGTGTTTCCCGTTCTCGTCCAGCGGAGTATCTTCACGGTTTACGAAATAGTCGTCCAATGAGATAGGGTAGGGTTTGATTCCGTTGGTCATGAGCTGGATACTCAACCGCTTGCTGAAGGTAGTCTTTCCGGAAGAGGATGGTCCGGAAATCAGTACCAGTTTCACCCGTTTGCCGTCTTGGTTGCGGTGAGTAATTTCATCGGCAATTTGCGCGATTTTCTTTTCCTGCAAGGCTTCCGACACGTTGATCAGGTCGGTGGCATGCCCCTCGTTGCAGGCCACGTTCAGGTCGCCTACCGTACTGATGCCTAAAATCTGGTTCCATCGGTGATACTCCTGAAACACTTCCAGCATCTTTTCCTGTTTCACTACCTCCTCCAGTTTGGTCGGGTTGTGATGGTCGGGAATGCGGAGCAGCAGTCCGTCGTAGTATTTCACAATGTCGAACAGGCGGATGTATCCGGTACTGGGTACCAGGCTGCTGTAGTAGCAGTCTATGGTGTCGCCCAAGTGGTAGTAATAAGAATACAGCTGTCCGTAGGTGTCAAGCAGTCGGGCTTTGTCGTGCATGCCCCGTTCCTCAAACAGCCGGACTACCTCGTCCGTGTGACTTTCGGTACGCACGTAAGGAATGTCGGCTGCAATGATTTCCTGCATCTTTTGCTTGATGCGCTGCACGTCGTCCAGTCCGATGGTACGGTCAATATGTAGTTTACAGAAATAGCCTTTTGAGATGGGATGTTCCAGGGAAATGCTTCCTTGCGGATAAAGTTCTTCCACCGCTTTTACCAAGATGAAAAACAGCGAACGGACATAGGTCCGCATACCCGATGGATTGGTAATGTCCAGAAATTCTACGTCTTTGTTGTAGTACACTCGGAAGTCGAGACTTTCTACCTTATTGTTTACTTTGGCGCTGACTGGGCCGTAGGGCATAGACAGATTAAAACCGTTATAAATATCCAAAAGTGAGCATCCCTCAGGGAAATCTTTTGTTAAATTATTATTTTTGCAATATATTTGTAGCATAAATGTAATATGTGTTACTAACCGTGTGAATAGGCAGTTAATTTACTCATTAAACAATTAAAAGCCTCTTTCCTATTTAACTAATTACAAATGGAATATTCTTTTTATGATTTTTTAGCGCTTCTCGGCTCGTTGGCGCTCTTCCTTTATGGAATGAAAATCATGAGTGAGGGACTTCAGAAGTTTGCGGGCGACCGACTTCGCAGTATCTTAACCGCAATGACTACGAACCGTGTCACTGGAGTTCTGACCGGAATGCTGATTACTGCCTTGATTCAGTCGTCGTCTGCCACTACCGTGATGGTGGTCAGCTTCGTAAACGCCGGTTTGTTGACACTCTCCCAGTCTATCGGAGTGATTATGGGAGCCAATATCGGAACCACCGTGACAGCGTGGATTATTTCGGCTCTCGGTTTCAAGGTAGACATCTCCGCCTTTTCTCTGCCGCTTCTGGCCTTTGGTATTCCTTTATTGTTTTCGCAAAAAAGTACCCGAAAATCCATTGGGGAATTTATTTTCGGTTTCGCTTTCTTGTTCATGGGCTTGAACTTGCTGAAGACCAATGCGCCCGACTTGAGCCAGAATCCGGACATGCTGGCCTTTGTGCAGAACTATACGGATATGGGATTCATCTCCGTGCTGCTGTTTGTCTTCATCGGTACAATATTGACCATGATTGTACAGGCTTCGGCGGCCACCATGGCAATTACCTTGATTATGTGTGCCAACGGCTGGATTAGTTTTGAACTGGGAGCGGCTTTGGTGTTAGGGGAAAACATTGGAACCACAATTACGGCCAATCTGGCGGCTCTGACGGCCAATACGCAGGCGCAGCGGGCGGCCATGGCACACTTGATGTTCAACGTGTTTGGTGTAATCTGGGTATTGATTCTGTTCAAGCCTTTCCTGGCGATGGTAGACTGGATTATTACAGACTTTATGCACGTGAGTGAAGCGGACGGAGTGGCTGTTTCCTTCAAACTGTCGGCCTTCCATACTTGTTTCAATGTGTGCAACGTATTGATTCTGATCTGGTTCGTACACTTCATCGAAAAGACGGTGTGCAAGATTATTCCGCAGAAGGAACAGGAAGAGGAATATCGCTTGCAGTTCATCACCGGTGGTATGCTTTCTACGGCTGAATTGTCCATCCTGCAGGCCCGGAAGGAGATTAACCTCTTTGCTGAACGTATTCAGCGCATGTTCCGCATGGTACGCGACTTGCTTCATACCGAGAATGAAACGGATTTCAACAAGCTGTTCAGCCGGGTGGAGAAGTATGAGAATATTAGTGACAATATGGAGCTGGAGATTGCCAACTACCTGACACAGGTGTCCGAAGGCCGTTTGAGTTCGGAAAGTAAGTTGCAAATCCGGGGAATGCTCCGTGAGGTGACAGAGATAGAAAGCATCGGCGACAGCTGTTACAATCTGGCCCGTACGATTAACCGGAAGCGCCGGGGGAACGAAGATTTCACGAAAGCACAATATGAGCATATTGCTCAGATGTTCCAACTGACAGACAATGCCTTGACGCAGATGTTGGATTTGGTGAGAGATACCCATCAGCAGGTGGATGTGAACAAGTCGTTCAACATTGAGACGGAAATCAATAACTACCGGAATCAGCTGAAAAACCAGAATGTGATTGATGTCAATGAAAAGAAATACGACTACCAGATGGGAGTACATTATATGGATATCATTGCCGAGTGTGAGAAACTGGGCGACTATGTGGTGAATGTGGTAGAGGCCCATCGGGACGTGAAAGAGAAGAAAGCCTGAAAAAGAGGTCAATCAAATAAACAGTAATCCCCGCTACAGACGTGCATCGTCCGTTGCGGGGATTACTATTCTATATATTATTCTGCTCTATATATTATTCTGCGATTTCCACCCGGTTCACTTTTTCCAGCAGGAATCGATTCTGGTTCCAGTGGAAGGGCTTGTAGTCAGTATTGGTGTGGATACGGTTGCGTTTGAATACCAGTCCGTCTACCGACTTGGCATAGAGGATGGGCAAGTCGAAGGTCTCAAACTCGTTGTCCGTAATCTGGATGGCGCCCGGCTTTCCTCCGTGGAAATACTTCACCTGATGCTCCAAATCGGGAATTTCCGGATAAATGGAAATTACGGCATTGGTAAATTGGAACATGTTGGTCAGGGCATTTACAAACCGGTTGTGACGGATAATCACTTCGCGGCAGGCTCCTGTTTCATACCAGCCGTTGCAGTCGCCGCACAACAGGATAGCAGTTCCGGAGGTATGGTCAAATAAGTTGTGCTCTACCACAGTTTTTCTCGGTGTACTGAACAGAGAGCCTCTGGCGCGGTTGTTCCGGATGGTGTTGTGGGCAAAATACACCTCGGGGGTCCAGGTCAGATTCTCAATGCCGAAGGCTTCCTGGTCGTCCAGTTCCTTGGGAAGCGGTTGCTGGAAACGGATACGGAACTCCTTGGCCCCATGAGCGGTCGGCTGGTCTTGCGCCGTGATACTTTCAATGCGATTGGTTCCGTCCAGCAGTTCCATGGTTTGGGAACGGATGAACTGCACTTCGTCGCCGGCAAATCCCCAGTCGAATCCCCAGGCCTGCTCGTGCATGTAGCGTGCTAAGAGGGTATGATCGTCCACCCGTTTCGTCACCTTCAGGTAAGTGCCGTGTACATTGATGGCATCGTCCATCATTCCTTCATAAATTCCGTTCACCGATACGATTTCGCCTTTGCATTGCGAGAAGTGAGTGGCATCGGCCTGTGTCGTAAAGTAGCGTGGGTCATTGTCTCCTTTCAGGCAGACACTGAAACCGTCCATGTAGATGCTGTCGCAAAGCTGTGCCAGCAGTCCCATGCCTTGTGCGTAGTGCACTTGTATGTTTTTCAGGGTAGTGTGCGTGTTATGTGACAAGAAGATGCCCGGAGTAGGGCGATCCCAGGAACGCATGGCTACCACCGTACCTTCGGGAAGTCGTTTATCTTTCCATCGGGGCGCATAAACCAGTCCCTCACCCGCCTTGACGCAACCTTTGGTGGGGCAGCCGATGTCGCTGGTATTATATACAATGTGGTGGCTTTTCTCTTCGAAGGCGATGCCCGACATCGGGTGCAAAGTCCATCCGTCACCGTAAGTCTCAAAGATGGAGTCTTTGGTCAGGCGGTATTTCACCCACGAAGCAGGGCGGAAAGTGATACCTTTGTCGCCTTCATTCTTCACAATCTGTACTTGGGCAATGTGCGGGTTCTCAAAATCAATGCTGAAGTCTTTCAATGTACAGTTTGTGCTGCGCAGGAGGGAAAGTGGAATCATCTGTCCGTGGAAGACAAATTCGGCTCCGTTACCTTCCAGCGTGATGGATTGCAAGTCCTCCAGGGCGAGACCCACCTTCTTGGGATTGGTCTGGTCGTGGTTAGAAATATAATACGTGCGTTCTGCTGCACCTTCTGGATAGAAATGATAAGTACCGCTTTGGAAACGCAGCACCAGTGTCTCACCTTTCTTGGCTTCTTTCTTGATTTTTGCCAACGCTTTCTCCATGCGGGCCGACATGTTGCTTTTCTTCTCGGGAGTAATGCCGAACCGAGCCATGTTATACACTTGCTGGGCACATACAGGTAGGCAAAGGACCGTGGCCAGCAGCAGGCATCCTAATCTTATTCTCATAGTTTATGAATTAAGTATTTAGCACTATAATTAATGGCAAAGGTAAGTGTTTTCTTCTTTTATTGTAAATTTTAGTGGAGTAGTTTATTGGCATAGGGAGAATATGGTTGGTCGGACCCTATTATGCGTAATGGAGGAATGTATAAATAATGATGTATAATAAATTATTTTGCTTATTTTATTCACAAGTTGTATTTGAAATAAGATTTAATGATTTGATACTAAAATATTTTAGAGATATTGTGAAAGTATTTGATTTTTTTCTATAAATTT
The DNA here is from genome assembly GCF_016900355.1 of Bacteroides mediterraneensis. GTDB lineage: Bacteria > Bacteroidota > Bacteroidia > Bacteroidales > Bacteroidaceae > Phocaeicola. Next base: position 101,800 of record NZ_JACJKA010000002.1, read on the forward strand.
GCGGAGATTAAATATATGTCTATTCTATTAATCTCAATAATATTATGAAAATGAGGAAAACAAACAATGTTAGCCGGCTGATGGTGTTAGCAAGTGCTTTGTATTGCGCATCTCTTCCAACATTTGCCACATCCACTGTACCGGAATCAATGGCTTCAGTTGTTCAACAAACAACCAAACTTAAGGGTGTTGTATTAGATGCAAAGACAGGTGAGCCGATTATCGGAGCGAATGTATTGATTAAAGGTACGGCTGTCGGTACAATCACTGATTTTGATGGAAATTATGAGTTTGAAGGTACGGTAGGTGCCAAACTGGTCATTTCTTTTGTGGGTTACAAATCTATTGAAGTGACAGCGACGGCTCATAACCAGACTATTAAATTGAGTGAAGATTCGGAAGCACTCGACGAAGTAGTAGTTGTGGGTTATGGTATGCAGCGTAAAAGCTCCATCACGGGTTCTATTTCTTCTGTTAAAGCGGATAAATTGAAAGACATTACTACACCGAGTGTAGCTAATATGCTGCAGGGTAAAATTGCTGGTGCGGTAGTAGTTCCTACTTCTGGTCGTCCGGGTGACGGAGTGAGCATCCGTGTGCGTGGTATTGGGTCTATCCGTGGTAATGTAGAGCCTTTGTGGGTAATTGATGGGGTTGTGGGAGCTTCTTCTGCCGATTTGAACCCCAATGATATTGAATCTATTTCTATTCTGAAGGATGGTTCGGCTACGGCCCTCTATGGTTCGCGTGGTGCTAACGGTGTCATTCAGGTGACTACCAAACGTGCCACTTCGGGCCCTTCACAAATTGATTTGTCGGCTAAGTTTGGTATTTCTCAGTTGCAGAAAGGTAATTTGGAGATGATGACAGGTGCTGAGTATTACGATTATGTGCGTACAGCATACGAAAATGCCGGCACACTGGATGCCCAGGGATGGTTACAGCCTTATCTGCGCGATCGGAACTTTGACTGGTGGGATTTGGCTACTCAGAATGCCTTGACACAGAATTATAATCTTGGCTACCGTTATGGTAATGAAAAAATTAAGGCATATTTGTCGGCCGATTATTATTCTGAAGAAGGTACCATCAAGGGATTTGATTATGATCGTTTCACCATCCGTTCGAACACTGATTATGTGGTTAATGACCGTTTGACTTTGAAATCTAAGATTTCTGCCAGCTACAAGGAGACTAACAATCAGGAATACTCTTTGGCACATACCAGCTATACACCGTGGGATACTCCGTGGGATTCTCATGGAAACATAAAGGATGGTACGCAGGGTGTGCCGACAGCTGCAGATGCTCCAACTGCCAACCCAGATGATTACTGGTATTCTGATGGAGGATCCAACTTCTTGTATGATAGATCTTTGAACTGGAGCAAGACTCGTAGCAACGGTATCGATTTGGGTCTCGGTCTTGATTTCAAGATTATCGACGGACTGACTTTTGAATCTAATAACCGTGTTGGTTTCAGTAATAACTATTCTAATTCCTACGTAGATCCTAACAGCCGTTCGGGTGCGGGAACCAATGGTTCTTACGATGACGGACAGTCAAATACCCGTTCTATCTACACCAGCCAGTTGCTTCGTTTCCTGAAGACTTTCGGTGAAAAACACGAAATCAATGCTTATTTGGGATATGATTACGATGAATATCGTTACTGGAATCTTTCGGCTACGGCGTATAAGATTTTCCAAGGAGCTGAAATTATCAATGCAGGTGCGGATGATCCTACTGCCAGTGGTACGAAGACAGAATCGAAGAATGCGGCTGTGTATTTGAATGTCAATTATTCATTCGATAGCAAATACTTGATTCAGGGTATGATTCGTCGCGATGGTTCTTCTAAATTCGGTAGTGACAAGCGTTGGGCTACCTTCTGGTCAGTCGGTGCCGGATGGAATATGCACAAAGAAAACTTCCTCAGCGGGGTAGAATGGATCAACGAATTGAAGCCACGTGTATCCTATGGTATTAGTGGTAACCAGCCGGGCGGGGCTTATGAGTGGGCCACCATCTTTGGCTACACTTCTCAGTACGCCAACGAAATTGCTTTCTTGTCCAACTATCAGGGTAACCCTGACCTGTCTTGGGAGGAAACAGCCAACTTCGATGCCGGTATCGATATCCGTCTGTTCGACCGTGTGAACATTACTTTCGATTACTATCTGAAGAAAGTGAAGAACTTGATTTACTTGCGTCACTTGCCTGCTGTAACGGGCTTCAACCGTCAGACGGCTAACAACGGTAAGATGGAAAACTCTGGTGTGGAATTGACTATTACTCCTGAATTGATTAAGACCAAAGACTGGTATTGGGACATTAGCTTCAATATGGGTTATAACCGCAACGAGGTAACTTATCTGCCCGATGGTGATGATTTGACGATGCAGGCAGTTGCAGTTGGTTATCCTTATATGAACTGGTATATGAAAGAATGGGCCGGAGTAGATACCATGACAGGTACACCGCTTTGGTTTAAGGTTGATCCTGAGACTGGTGTGAAGACCGTGACCGGTAACTACAATGACGCTACCAACGTATTGCTCGATGCTTCGCCTACTCCGAAAGTGACTGGTGGCTTGAGTACTAATCTCAGTTGGAAGGGGTTGTCACTGAACGCGAACTTTACTTTTAGTGCCGGTGCTAAGATTTACAACGGTATGCGTGCCGGGGCTCTTGACCGTGATGCAGAACGTCCTTCTCAGCCCGCTATGAGATTACCTGACGGATGGACCCGTTGGGAAAAACCGGGTGACATCGCTACGCATCCGCAGTTGAAGGCCGGTGGTAATAATGGCGCTTCTAACACTTCTACCCGTTACCTGGAAAATGGTGACTACTTTAAATTGAAGACTTTGACGCTGTCGTACAGCCTTCCCAAGAAATGGTTGCATTCGTTGAAGATTTCGGGAGCCAATATCAATGTGAGCGGAGAAAATCTGTTTACGATTACTAAGTTCTCGGGTCAGGATCCTGAAATTCTGTTGTCCTCTTCTTACAAAGGTAATGCCAGCGAATTCGGCTATCCTACCGTAAGACGTTTCACCATAGGATTGAATGTTAACTTCTAAGTAATGATAAATAATAAGATAAAACTATGAAACTGAAATATACATTAGGTACCTTGTCGGCTGCGTTTGCCTTGGCAGGCTGTAGCTTGGACGTGAATATGTACGACGGTGTGACGGGTGAGGACGTAACAGCCCGTAACATTGTGGAATTGTCGCAAGGCAGTTACAGCATGTTGAAATACGATGACGGACTGATTGATTATGGATATTTTTTCTGGGCTTACGGTGCGGACGACCTTTCATGGGGGGGGACTTCGAGCGATGCGAAGTTTGATATTTATGACTATAGCCGTAACATTAACAGTTCAATTACGGAATATACCTGGGAGTTGGGTTATCGTACCATCGGTAATTGTAATAAGGTGATTGAGATGGGAGCTGAACTTGGTTCGAACATCACCGACGAGGAAAAGGTCATTGTAGGTGAGAATTACTACCTTCGTGCCTTGTCTTATTTCCTGTTAGTGAACGAATTCGCTCAGCCTTATTCCAATAATCCTACACAGAATCCAGGTCTGCCATTGAAGCTGACCAGCGATCCGGACGACCTGCCTAAATCTCGTTCTACGGTAGCTGAAGTTTACGATCAGGTAGTAAAGGATTTGCAGGATGCCATCACTTATATGACACTGCCAGCTGGTATGTCTCCGAAGAACAGCTGCTATGCCACTAAGGAAGCTGCTCAGGCGTTATTGGCTCGCGTGTATCTGTACATGGAAAATTGGGACGGTGCTTGGAATATGGCCAATGAGGTCATTAATTCAGGTCGTTTTAATCTGTTGCAGGGTGATGATTATAAAATCTATTCTCAGTTCGTTCCTGAGGACAACTCTGAGACCATTTTTGCCGTACGTCGTACAAAACTGAAAGACGACGGTGGATATGAAAGAATGGGAGGTCTGTACATCCAAGTGGACAACAGTGGTTGGGAAGAAGTATATGCTTCTGCTCCTTACCTGAACTTGCTGGAGTTGTATTTGGATGATAAGGGTTATCCCAAGGATTTGCGTAGTAACTTCATTACCAAACGCTATGTAGAGGATGGAACGGATACTTCCAAATATCCTATTACCGGCAATCCAGAGCGGAACTATAAGGATTGGACCTTTGTGTATGCAGCCAAGCGGGCAGGTGCTAATGCCAATTATGAATACCGTCAGATTTCTGTCACCAAACAGAACGACGGAACGTATGCCATGGGTGCAGAAGATGCAGCTAATTTCCAAAGTGCGACCATCCAATCGGAACCTTATAACTTGGGAACCCGTTACTATGTGCAAGCTTCAGACGGAACGAAATATATAGGCCGTATCGAACCGCGTGTATACGATGCCAGAACTCTTCGTCAGAAGGAAGCTATGTTCTTGGTCTATGCCATTAATAAATGCTCTTATCAGGAACAGTATTACCACTTGTGGTCACCCATTATCTCTCGACTGGCTGAAATGTATCTGATTCGTGCAGAGGCCAATTTGGAGAAAGGTGGCTCTACACAGACCACTCTTGACGACGTGAACGTGATTCGTAAGAGAGCCGGTATTCCTGAATGGACACTGGAAAATATCCAGACTGCTGAAAACGGCCAGCCGAAGGATATACATAAAATCATTGAAGAAGAACGTATGTTGGAATTTGCATGGGAAGGTCTCCGTCGGTTCGACGTGTTCCGTTGGCGTCATACGCTCGACCGCAAATATCCGGGTGGACATACCTTGAGACAGGGTGACCGCTATTTGGAAATTCCTTACAACTCTCCTTCTGTATGCGAGTTCATCCCGCAGGCTCAGTATGATGCCTATCCTTATGATTTAGGACAGAACCCCTAATAGAATAAATTGGTAGACTGGGAAATAGGGCTTGCCTGCCTTTCCCGTAGAGAGGCAGGCAGCATCTGAAGATCATAATTTATATACATAACAGAAACTGTAAAATGAAAAGAATATCTTATTTTTTGTCGCTTCTCTTACTGGCATTGTTCTGTGGCTGTAAGGAGCAAGAACAACCTTATGTGGGTTACATTATTATTGAACGGGCCGTACTCGACGCAGCTGAAGGTTCTACTACTACAATCACGGCTGATACGGATATTCCTTCTGAAATGATTTTTACCATGGAAGACGGAGTGGATTGGTGCACGGTGTCTGCTTCCGGTAAGGAGATTACTGTGAAAGCTACTCAGGCCAATCCGGATCCTTCCAATTATCGTACTGCTACCGTTCAGGTGAGATGCGGTTATCGTACCACTTCTTTTACCGTGTTGCAGAAGTATGAAGGTCAGACTACATTACAATACGACTGGACCACATGGACAGCTACAGGCTCTGACGTAGAAACTGGTGACGGAGGTGGTTATCCTAGTCTGTTCACTGATGATCGTACTCAATTCTGGCACAGTGCTTATACCGGTGGAAATGCACCGCTTCCTCACACGTTGGTTATCGATATGCAGGAAGAGTTGGAATGTGTCAGCTTTGCTATCGGCCGTCGTGTAAATGGGGAAAATAATTATCCTTCGGTGAAAACTTTGCAATTGTGGGTCAGCACAGACAATGAGAATTTCACTCAGGTGGGTGGATTTACATTTGCTTTGCCATGGCAAGCCCCTGATGGCACTATCGTAGAGGGAAACAGTCCGTTGGTTCCGGCTGAAGAAGTCATCACATTGACTGAACCGGTAGTAGCCCGTTATGTCAAACTGGTTATCACAGAAACCAATAACGACACTGGCGTTTGTCAGGTATCTTACTTCAAGGCATACGGAAAGATTTAAGTGAAGAATCTCTCTCCATACAGAAAGGCCGTTCTCCGGGTGAGAGGATGGCCTTTCTTATGTGAATATGTGGAGAAAAGAAAATGAAAATCCCCCGCTTGTCATTTTTCTGAACAAGCGGGGGATTTCCCGAAGTAATGTGACACAGTGGATGTGTATTATTTCTCGATATCTACCAATTCTACTTCAAAAATCAGCGTAGAGAACGGTTTGATCTTACCAGCTTCCTGTGCACCGTATCCCAGTTCCTGCGGAATGTACAATTCCCATTTAGAACCTACCGGCATCATCTTCAGGGCTTCTGTCCATCCCGGAATCACACGGCTGACAGCCAATGTGATGGGTTCTTTAGAGCTGTCGAATTCAGTACCGTCAATCAGGGTACCTTTGTAGTTAACTTTTACGCGTGAAGTATCGGCTGGGATAGCACCTGTACCTTTGGTAATGATTTTATATTGCAAACCGCTGGCAGTAGTCTGAATACCTTCTTTGCCCTTGTTCTTGGCCAGGAAGTCTTCGTTCTGTTTTTTGTAGTCAGCATATTTGGCTTCCAAAGCTTTAGATTTGATCAGTTCAGCTTTTGAACGTACGTATACAGCAGCAGAATCTACTGAAACCAAGCCTTGTTTCTTTACGGCAGCGATAAATCCAGCCAGGAAGTTTTCCTTGCTCAAAGTCTGTGTAGAGTCCTGACCGAAAATCTGACGGTTGTTGTAGTCGAACATGTCACCGCTGATCTGCTGGCCAATCTGCATACCTGCCAGATAAGCTTTCTGTTTAGCATCGGTTTCCTTGCAGCCCTGTTCCAAACCTTTGATGAAGTCGGCTACATAAGCTGAATCTACGCCCAGACGACCTTGTACATATTCCATCAAACCCTGAGTGTTAGTTACACCCATCATATAAGACAAAGAATCTACGTCACTTTTCAAGTTGGCTTTCGGGCCTTGTGCTGTACATGATGCCAGGCTGGCTGCAGCGGCAAGCATCATAAAAAATGTACCTTTTTTCATTTGCTTCTTATTTATAATACTTCAATTAATTCTACTTCAAAAATCAGTGTGCTGTGAGGCGGAATCATTTCACCGGCTCCCTGTGCCCCATAGGCCAGTTCCGACGGGATGTAGAGTTTCCACTTGGCACCTTCCGACATCAGCTGAAGGGCTTCTACCCAACCTTTGATGACCTGATTTACACCGAATACAGCCGGTTCGCCACGCTTGATGGAGCTGTCGAACAGCGTTCCGTCAATCAGTGTACCTTCGTAGTGGCAACGTACGCGGTCGGTAGCTTTCGGCTTCTTGCCGTTGCCTTCCTTGATTACTTCGTACTGCAATCCGCTGGGCAAGGTCACTACTTTCGGGTTCTTCTTGTTTTCTTCCAGGAATGCTTTTCCTTTTGCTATGTTTTCTGCGTTGGTTTTCTCTTCCAGTTCCATGAAGAACTTGTTGACGATTTCACGTGCCTCTGTATGAGAAATAGCAGTCTGATTTCCTTCCAATACGTCTTTGATAGCCTGTGCAAAGTCATTTACATTGATAGAGCGAGCGCCCATGCTGAACAGGTTTTGGCCAATCCCCAGACCAATGGCGTAACTAAATTTATCCATAAATAAATCTTGTATTAAAATGTGAATTAACGGGGAGCAAAGGTATCTTTTTTCTGTGAATATGAGGAATTTTGATTGATAAATTTTCTTATTTTTGGCGAGTGAACGCGATAACGAATCATGTATCTAACATAAAGGAGGACAAGAATATGAAAAATCTGGTTGTATTGACAGGTGCGGGCATGAGTGCGGAGAGTGGTATCAGTACGTTCCGCGATGCAGGAGGACTGTGGGATCAGTATCCGGTGGAACAGGTGGCTACCCCTGAAGGATATGCGGCGAATCCGGAACTGGTCATCAATTTCTATAACGAACGACGCAAACAGTTGTTGGAGGTGAAACCGAACCGGGGACACGAACTGCTGGCGGAACTCGAAAAAGATTTCCATGTGACCATTATCACGCAGAATGTGGACAACCTGCACGAGCGTGCCGGAAGTCACGAGGTGATTCACCTGCACGGTGAACTGACCAAGGTGACATCCAGTTACCATCCCAACGACCCGCGCTATATCAAGGAACTCCGTCCGGAAGAGTATGAGGTGAAGATGGGCGACAAGGCGGCCGACGGTTCCCAGCTGCGTCCCTTCATTGTCTGGTTCGGCGAGGCGGTGCCGATGATTGAAACAGCCATCGAGTATGTGGAGAAGGCTGATATCTTTGTGATTATCGGGACTTCTCTGAACGTATATCCGGCAGCAGGCCTATTGAATTATGTGCGCGACGGGGTGCCGGTTTACCTGATTGACCCGAAAGAAGTGCGCATTGCCTCAGGGCGCCCGGTGCAGGTTATCCGCAAGGGAGCTTCCGAAGGAATGGAAGAATTAAAAAAAATGTTATTGAATGAAGCAGAGTAAACAAATTCTTTCTATATTTGTTATCATTTTAAACTAAGAACAAATACTAACGAATTAAGAATTGATTATGAAAAAGTACATTTGCACAGTATGTGATTGGGTTTACGATCCGGAAGTGGGTGACCCAGACGGAGGTATTGCACCGGGTACTGCTTTTGAAGATCTTCCAGAAGACTGGGTTTGCCCGGTTTGTGGAGTAGGAAAAGAAGATTTCCAGGTAGTAGAAGATTAATACACTTTTCTTGATAAGAGCGGCCTTCTAAAAAGTATGCCATATACTTTTTTGGAAGGCCGTTTTCTTTTTGTCCTATTCTGGCAAGGTAATACCCATCTTCCGCATCAGGAAGCAGGCGTTCATGTTCTGCGCCACACCTTCCCGCAGTTGGTAGGAGAAGGTCAGTTCATTGTTTTGGATGTCAGCTTCGAAACAATAATTCCGGATTTCGTCGGGGAACTGTTCGATGAGACTGCCCAGCAGGAGGTCGTGGGTGGCGATGATGCCGTTGGCCTTCAGTCGCATGAACTGGCGGATCAGTTCGAAAGAGCCTTTCTGCTTGTCAATGGAATTGGTACCTTTCAAAATCTCGTCCAGGATGATGAAGAGTTGTTGTCCTTGGTTCAGCAGGTCGATGATGCGTTTCAGCCGTTTCAGCTCGGCGAAGAAATACGATTCGTTGTCGGACAGCGAGTCGGACGTGCGGAGGCTGGTCATCAGCTGGTGCGGATAGAGGACCAGCTTTTCACAGCATACGGGTGCGCCGATGCAGGCCAGCAGGTAGTTGATTCCGATGGTACGCAGGTAAGTGCTCTTTCCGGCCATGTTGGCACCGGTAATGATCAGGAAGAACGGGCGCGACGGAAGGGTGGCGTCATTTTTCACACATTGGGCAGGTGGCATGAGCGGGTGCCCCATCCGGGTGGCCAGGAAGCAGAATGGTTTCTCGGCCAGTTCAGGATAAGTGTAGTCGGGATGATTGTAGGCAAAGGTGCCCAGTGAGCAGAGGGCATCCAGTTCCCCGATGGTTTCCAGCCAGCCGGTGATGTGCTGTCCGTAGCGGGCTTTCCAGCGTTCGATGCGGACAATTTCCTGCAACTGGAAGAAGATGCTGCCCTCTAACAGGACATATAAAAACTGGTTGTTGCGCAAGTCCAGTCGGTCGAGTTCGCGGGAGAGTTGTTGCAAGGCTTCGATGGGAGAAGTTCCGTCCATATCCAACCGGTTCATCAGTTGTTGCATGCCGGGCGCTTCCCATTGCTCTTTCTTTGCCAGTGCGATGAGCTGTGCATAACCGTTGAGGCTTTTCAGTTGCGTGCCATAGGTTTCCTGTACGTAAGTGGCTCGTTTGACAATACCGAAGCTGAGAATCAGGAAGAGTCCGAATGAGAGACCCAGCCAGGTGAAGGAAGTCCATCCCACGAGGGATGTCAGCAACAGGAGGCCGTTGAGGAGAGGAACTCCCCACGTAAAAGCCTTTACCCAAGTGCTGTGCAGGTATTGTGCTGGACTTTGACTCCAGGCACGCAGCTTTTCTCCGTCGGAGGCTGTACCTTGGTGTACGAGTCCGGTGATTCGGAATTGTTCCCGGAACAGCGGACGCCGGCTCATGTCTTGCACCATTTGCTGGCGGGTACGGATGGCAGAAGGTTCACAGAGGTGATGTTGCAGCCATTGGGCCAGGCAGTCTTTTCCGAAGGAGGTACAGGTGCGGTTCATCGCCTGAAACAGCGAACGCTTCCCGAACACATCGAGGTCAAAGGTATAAGGATGTTCCGGTTGGACGTAAGTCTGGCCGTCGTCAAAACAGCTGTAATCACCGGTGAGGGCTTGCAGTTCTTCTTGTTGGACACGTACTTGGGTTTCCAGCCATTTTTTCCGGTAGAAGAGCCGGCTGTGTACTTTCACAAGGATGAAAAACGGCAGAAAGGTGAGGCAGATACTGGCCGTCAGCAAGGCGTGCTGATGGAAGAAAAAGTAGATGCCGGCCAGTCCGGCCACGAATAGGATTACGCGTAAGGCACTGATGCGTGCGATTTGTTGTTTGACTTTGTGCAGCTGGCCTTCTGCCAGAGCCAGTCTTTCGGTGTAGTAGTTTTTGGGGTTCATACGTCTGTATTTGTGTAGATGGTGCAAAGGAACGAAAAAGTGTACATCGCTGGCTGAAAAATCTGTTAAAAGATTGAATCTGTTTGTGTTTCTCATGAATAAATCCCTTCTTTGCATAGAAATCAAGAAATGTTTCATCGAAAGTGTGCGCGGTAACGCGTTTTCTTTTTCACTCAATGCGTGTTCGCACACACTTTTGAAAAAAGCCTGTCTATGCAGAAGAACAAGAACATACGGCTGACGGATATTGCGCGTCTGGCCAATGTGTCGGTAGGTACAGTCGACCGAGTGATTCACAACCGGGGGAGAGTTTCGGAAGAGAATATCCGCCGGGTGAAGGAAATCATGGAGCAGGTGGGCTACAAGCCTAATCTGATTGCCCGCTCGCTGGCCGTCAAGAAGCCCTGTCATCTGGTAGCGTTGATTCCAAACTTCCGTGCAGGAGATTATTGGAGTGCCATGGATTATGGCATCCGCCGGGCGGAAGAAGAACTGGAAAGCTATGGGGTAAAGGTCACGGTACTGACTTTCGACCAGTATAGTGAAAGCAGCTTCGAGGAGGCGGCTTCCCGTTTGCTGAATCTGCCGGAAACGATAGACGGCGTGGTGGTCGGGACGTTGTTCAAGGAGGCCGTGATTCGGTTGTCGGCTTCACTGGATGAGCGTGACATACCTTATGTGTATGTCGATTCGGACATCGAGGAGGCGCATCGTTTGGCGTATTACGGTACCGATTCCGTGGCCGGTGGTGAGATTGGGGCTCGGATGTTGTTGGCTTCCATGGCTTTTCAGGGCGACATCCTGGTAGCACGGATTCAACACGGAAAAAGCGGGCTTTCCACGCAAGGAGAGAAGCGTTATTTAGGATTCCGCCGCTACCTGGACGGACAACGTGAAAACTTGCAGCTGGTGGAAGTAGAACTGTGGATGGGCGATAAGGCACACAACGAGCAGGTGCTGGACGAAGCATTCCGGAATCATCCGGGCATTCGCGGGGCGGTAACGTTCAATTCTTCCTGCTACATTTTAGGGGAATACCTGGAGAAGCAGGAAAGAAAAGACATCCGGCTGGTAGGCTATGACCTGATTGCGCCCAACGTGCGGTTGCTGAACGAAGGATATGTACAGGCGTTGATTGCTCAGCGTCCGGAATTGCAGGGTTACAACGCGGTGAAGGCTTTGAGCCGCTTGCAGCTGTTTAACGAACGTCCGCCTGTGGTGAACCTGCTGCCGATAGACATTTTGTTGAAAGAGAATTATCAATTTTATAATAAAGTATCCAATTTATTGCTAATCTAATTATTATGGCAAACGAATTATTTAACGTAGACGGCAAAGTTATCGTCATGACCGGGGGAGCCGGTGTGTTAGGAAAAGGTATTTCCAAATATTTGGCTGCACAAGGTGCAAAGATGGTCATTCTTGACCGTAGTGAAGAAGCAGGTAAAGCATTGGTCGCAGAAATCGTGGCACAGGGTCACGAAGCTACTTTCTGGTATACTGATGTGCTGCAGAAAGAAGTGCTGGAACAGAACAAGAAAGATATTCTGGAGAAATATGGCCGCATTGATGTATTGTTGAACGCTGCCGGTGGAAACATGGCAGGTGCTACCATTGCTCCGGACAAGACTTTCTTCGACCTGCAGATTGATGCGTTCAAGAAGGTGGTCGACCTGAACCTCTTCGGTACGGTATTGCCGACCATGGTTTTTGCCGATGTCATGGTAAAACAGAAAAAAGGAGCCATCGTGAACTTCTGTTCTGAATCTGCCCTCCGTCCGTTGACCCGTGTGGTAGGTTACGGAGCTGCCAAGGCTGCCATTGCCAACTTTACCAAATACATGGCCGGTGAACTGGCTATCAAGTTCGGCGACGGCTTGCGTGTGAACGCCATTGCTCCGGGCTTCTTCCTGACGGAACAGAACCGTACGTTGTTGACGAACCCGGACGGCTCACTGACTCCTCGCGCCGATAATATTTTGGCCCACACTCCGTTCGGACGTTTCGGTGTACCGGAAGATCTGTATGGTACCATCCACTACCTCATCAGCGATGCATCCAGCTTCGTAACCGGTACAGTAGCCGTTATCGACGGTGGCTTTGATGCATTCTCTATTTAATCGAGTACGAACTTTAAAAAAGAAACATTATGTATTTATGTGAACAAACTTGGCGCTGGTATGGTCCAAATGATCCGGTGTCTTTGTGGGACATCAAGCAGGCCGGTGCCACGGGTATTGTCAATGCCTTGCATCACATTCCGAACGGTGAAGTCTGGACGGTAGAGGAAATCATGAAACGCAAGAAGATGATCGAGGAAGTCGGCTTGAAGTGGAGTGTGGTAGAAAGTGTGCCAGTACACGAACATATCAAGACGCAGACGGGCGATTTCATGAAATATATCGAGAACTACAAGGAAAGCCTGCGCAACCTGGCCAAATGTGGCATTTACATTGTGACCTACAATTTCATGCCGGTACTCGACTGGACCCGTACGGATTTGGCTTATACGATGCCTGACGGTTCCAAGGCTTTGCGCTTTGAACGGGCAGCCTTCGTGGCTTTCGACCTCTTCATCCTGAAACGTCCGGGAGCTGAAAAGGATTATACCGAGGAAGAAAAAGCCAAGGCCAAAGCTCGCTACGAACAGATGGACGAAGAAGAAATCCACCGTCTGACCCGCAATATGATTGCCGGACTGCCGGGTTCGGAAGAGAGCTTCACGCTGGAACAGTTCCAGCATGAACTGGACCGTTATAAGGATATTGATGCAGAAAAGCTGCGTTCTAACCTGATTTTCTTCTTGAAACAGATTTGTCCGGTAGCCGATGAGGTAGGGGTGAAACTGGTGATCCATCCGGACGACCCGCCACAGACAATCTTGGGCTTGCCGCGTATCATGAGTACGGAAGAGGATTTCCGCAAGCTGGTGGAAGCTGTGCCGAACGAATCCAACGGCTTGTGCCTTTGCACCGGTTCGCTGGGTGTGAGTGCCAAGAACGACTTGGCCGGCATGATGGAACGCTGGGGCGACCGCATCAATTTCGTACACTTGCGCAGTACACAGCGTGACGCAGAAGGCAACTTCTTTGAGGCCAATCACCTGGAAGGCGATGTGGACATGTATCACGTGATGAAGAACTTCCTGCTCATGCAGCAGCGTCGTAAAGTCTCTATCCCGATGCGTCCGGACCACGGCCATCAGATGATTGACGACTTGAAGAAGAAAACCAATCCGGGCTACTCTTGCCTGGGCCGTCTGAGAGGACTGGCCGAACTGAGAGGACTGGAAATGGGTATCGCCAAATCAATGGAAGAACAGAACTGAGCATTCAGCTGATTGCTGATAGGGTATAAATGAAGAAAATGGTTCATGGAGGAGCAATCCTTTGTGGACCATTTTTTTGTGGTAATTGCTCATCGTTTGTCGGGAGATTCCAGAGTAAAATCGGTTATTCTCCTTTTGTTTTTTCGGAAACTAAGGGATATATTTTACGTTTCCCGGCGCAAAAACGTATGTTTCCTTTACGCGAAACGTACGTTTCCGCCATGAGAAACGTACGTTTTTCTTAAGGGATACGTAGAATATAGTGGGAGATTTCAGTGAATTTTCTGAGGCGTTTTCAGATTTGCCTGCCCGTGGGGGGACTTTGTGGAATATGGGCGGGAAGGGATAAAAAGAACGCCCCGACTTGGAGAAGCCGGGGCGTTACAGTCATTTAGTATATGTCTCTCGGATTATTCACAGGGAATGTAATTCTTCACCGGAGTCATGATGAAGGTAAATTCATAGTCTCCGTAAGGAAGCATGTATTTGTCTTGCGGCAGGGCACCCCAGCTGTTGACACATCCTAAGCCCATCTGTGCCTTGTCAATCAACAGGTTGGTCAGGTCGGCTTCTTCTACCTCGAAGGAGTGGCTCTGTTTCTTTTCCGTACCGTCGTCCAGTGAAGCAATGGTGTAGTGGAGGGCAGAAGCGGAGAACGGTGCTTCAGCCACGAACATCAGTCCGTTGCCGGCTACGTTCAGCTGTCTCCACCAGCGGATGTCGGTCTTCGTTCCGGTTTCCTGCGGACGGATGTACGGATAGAACTGGTCGCTTACGTTCTGGTTGTAGATGCCTAAGTCGGTGCAGTGGTTACGGTCTACATAGTTTTCTATCGGGCCGCGGCCGTAGTAGGAAATCTTTTCAAAGGATTTCGGCATCACCATCTGCATACCGAAGCGGAACATCGGCGATACTTTGGCGCTCTTGTCGGCTACCATCTTCTGGGTTACCTTCACAGCGCCCTGGTTGTTGATCTGGTAAGTGAGATACAGTTTGGCAGATACCTCTTTCAGGTCGTAGGTTGAAGTAACGACGGCCTGTCCGTTTTCTACCTTATACTGGAAGTCGGTCAGCTTGATGCCCGGGTTCTTCCATGCGGCATACTTGTTCTGCAGGCCGGCACCGAAGTCGTTGTCGGTCGGGGCACGCCAGAAGTTCGGTGTCAGGGCTTCACCTTCTTTGAGCATGCTTACTCCGTTCACATCGTATCTGTCCAGATAACCGTTGCGCTTGCTGAATTCCATATAGAATCCGTCGCCTTCCACAGCAATGTAATCCGGATAGTTCGGATTGATTTGCGGTTCAACTACCTGCTGATTAGTTTCTGCCACATTCTTCAAATCCATGGCCGGAGCCTTGTACGGATTGAGTACCAACTGGTCTTTGGCTACTACGGAACCTGCCGGGAGCAAACCTTCGCGGTTCTTCTGGATGTATTTCACGTTGAGCAGCCATTCACCGCACTGGCAAGTCTTGCCCAGGTCGAGCTTGAGGGTGGCCGTCTGCTGAGGAGCTACGTTCAAGTTATCTATGCGTCCGCTGCGGATTGCTTTTCCGTCTTTCAGTACTTCCCATTCCAGTGCGTAGGCCGACAGGTCGCGGAAGAAGTTTTCGTTGTACACCTTGATTTCACCTTTGGACAGGTCGCCTGCAGTGGTCCAGATGTTCTGGTAGAAGTACTGTACTTCGTAAGCGTGCGGGTTTGGTTTACGATCGGGGCTGATGAGGCCGTTGTCGCAGAAGTTCTTGTCTTCAGAATCATCCATGCGGTTGAAGTCGCCGGCATAGGCATAAATCATCTTGCCGTTCTTGCCGGTCCAGCGGATAGACTGGTCGACAAAGTCCCAGATGAATCCTCCCTGGAATTTCGGATATTTGCGGACCAGATCCCAGTATTCCTTGAAGCCACCTTCGGAGTTACCCATGGCGTGTGCATATTCACACTGAATCAGCGGTTTCTGGTATTTGTCGTCCTTGCTGTATTCTTCACACCACTTGTAGTCGGCATACATCGGGCAGTAGATATCCGTCTTTCCTTCCAGACGGGCCTGTTCGTATTGTACGGCACGGCTTGGGTCTTCTGCTTTGATCCAGTCGTAAGCAGCTTCGAAGTTCGGCCCATAGCCGGCTTCGTTACCTAGTGACCAGAAGATGATGCTCGGGTGGTTGAATCCACGCTGTACGTTGCGCTGGTTGCGCTCCATGTGGGCTTTCTTGTAAGTCGGCTCTTTTGCCAGTGTCTTGTCCCCGTAGCCCATTCCGTGAGATTCGACGTTGGCTTCGGCTACTACATAGATACCGTATTTGTCGCAGAGGTCGTACCAGAAGTTGTCGTCCGGATAGTGGCAGGTTCTTACAGCATTGATGTTGAGCTGCTTCATGATCTGGATGTCCTGAATCATGCGGGCCCGTGAAACCACGTATCCACCGTCGGGATCCATTTCGTGGCGGTCGGCTCCTTTGAAGAGTACCGGCTGGCCGTTGACCAGAATCTGTGCGTTCTTGAGCTCAATCTTGCGGAAACCGACTTTCACCGGTACCACTTCAGTGGTTTTGCTGCCGTCTTTCAGCGTAGCACGCAGGGTGTACAGGTAAGGAGTTTCTGCACTCCATTTCTGCGGATTGTTCACCTGCATCGTAGTCGATACCTTGCCGGAACCTTTCACTTCAGTAGAGGCCACGGTCTGGTTTTGGGCGTCCAGCAGTTCCAGACTGACATTACCGCTACCTTTCAGGTTCAGAGTGATGGCCAACGAGCCGTTCTTGTATTCGCTGTCCAGGTCGGGAGTGACGCGGATGTCATCGATGCGTTTCTGGTTGCGGGTATAGAGGTAGCAGTCGCGTGCCACACCGGTATAGCGGAAGAAGTCTTGGTCTTCCAGATAAGAACCGTCGCACCAGCGGAACACTTGGAAGGCAATCAGGTTTTTCTGGCCCGGTTTCAGATACGGAGTCAGGTTGAATTCCGCTTCCAGCTTGCTGTCTTCGCTGTAGCCTACGAACTTGCCGTTGACCCACAGGTACATGTTGGAGCTGACAGCCCCGAAGTGGGCGATGATGTCTTTGCCTTTCCAGTCAGCCGGTACCATAATTTCCCGGCGGTAGGAGCCTACATGGTTTTCGGCTGTCGGCACGTAGGGAGGATTGTTCTCAAAACGGCTGCGCCAGGGATAGCCGGTGTTGACATAAATCGGGTCACCGTATCCTTGAAGTTCCCATACGCCCGGTACCTGGAGGTTGTCCCAGCCCTTGTCATTGAAGCCGGTTTTCCAGAAGTCCGTGGGGCGGGCGTCGGCATTTCGTACCCAGAAGAATTTCCAGGTGCCGTTCAGGCTCATAAAGTTTTTGGAGTCTTCCTTGACTGCCTTGGCAGCCATTTCAGCATTTTCATACGCAAAGAAGTTTGCGTGCATGGGTGCCCGGTTGATGGCATTGACCTCCGGGTCCTGCCATTCTTTAAACGTCTGTGCGCTGGCCGAGAGCACACAAGCACCTAAGATTCCTAACACGATTTGTTTTTTCATGGATAATTATATTAGTGATAATGATTGCTTATTCCACCACCCAAGCCGGATTATGCGGAAGGGTGACTCTTGGGTTATAATGCATTTCGGTCTGGTCGGGGATACGGATGAGGTATTCCTTTCCGCTGTGGTTGGGAAGGGAAGTGCCCCGGAGCCAGGGGTTCATACTCTTCAGCAGGCTGAAGTTGATGCCCTGTCCCTTGGCAAAGCGGGCCAGGTCGTCAATGTCTTCGGTTACTTTAATGGTCCGATAAGGAATAGGGGGATACAAGTCGCTTGACCGTAGATAAAAGCCGAACTGTTTCGGGTTAGTCAGCAACATTTTGGCAGCCAGGATGCGGTAGACATAGCGCGAGGTTTCCTCCACCAGGTAAAGGTCGAGGGCATTGTCCACATATTGTCTGTCCTGCTGCTGGCTGATTCTTCCCTGCCCGGCATTGTAGGACGCGGCGACGGTTTCCCAGTTGCCGAACTTGCGGTAAGCCTGTTTCAGGTATTTGCAGGCGGCCACGGTCGATTTTTCCACGTCGTAACGTTCGTCCACATGGTGGTTCACTTCCAGGTCGAAGTCGCGGGCGGTGCCGCTCATGAACTGCCACAGTCCGGCGGCTCCGGCCCCTGAACGGGCCAGCGGATTGACGTTGCTTTCAATGACCATCAGGTATTTGAAATCGTCAGGAACTCCTTGTTCCTTCAGAATGGGTTCAATGATAGGAAAATAGCGGTTGGCTCGCTTGATGATTTGTAGCGAAGTGCTGTGCATGTAAGTGAAGGCCATCAGCTCCCGGTCCATGCGTTCGCGACGGTCGTAGCGCGTCAGGTCGATGTCGATGCCACAGAAGCTGATGCTTTTGGGGACTTCAATGCAACTGTAAGTAGGGGAAGGTTCGGTTTCCGGACCGGCGCAGGAAGCGGAAAATCCGGACAATAATAAACCGGTCAGAGAAAGTGCTGCCGTAAGGGGCAGGATATATACATATTTTGTCAATTTCATATTTAAGGACCTCTTCTAAAATGCTTGTTTTTCTTTGTAATAAAGCTTTGTCAATGTCTTGATGCCTAAAATTTTGCCCTAAAATACGAAATAAACAAAGGTGGTATGTTGTATTTTTAAATTATTTCACAAAATGATGCGGAACGGTTGGTTTAATCGTCCAAATGAAAGCTGTGCAGGATGGTTTCCGGCACTTTGTCGTTGGCCTGTTTAAAGATAATGGAGACGTAGAAGCCACAGCTTCCGTCTTTGGCCAGCAGGTAACAATAGATACATTTATCGTCTTCGCAATTCCCTTTGAGCTGCGCGCCGTAGAACTGTGGCAGCTCAAAAGGTTGCACTTCGCTCTGTGAGGTCACTTCATCGTCTGTGGCGATGGCTTTCAGTTCTTGTCCTAATTCTTCTTTTTTCATGCCTTCTCCCTCCAGCAGCTGGATGGTGAGGTAGTAGGTATCGTTTCCGGCCAAATAGCCTTCGGAAGAATCATCTTCTACGGTCAGGTCGGACGGAGCTTGGAAGGATACTCCATACGAATCCCATCGGGTGGTTTTCAACTGTTGTGCGACTGCCGGAACGGCTACGGTAAAAAATGTAATCAGGATAAAGAATAACTGTTTCATGCTTTTCGTTCTGCTACTACTTTTCGTGCGTAAACTTCTTCTTCCTTATTAACCAAAACGCATACGTGTCCTCCCATGTTGGCATAAGGAGAAGTAACCGCTGACAATGTTTCGTCTTTTAGCATGGCGTCCACGCCGGCTGATCTCAACAAGCCCTTTACCAATTCAGCTTCCCAGAGGTCTCCTCTGAAAACTTCAATCAATGAATCGTAATCTTTCGCTTCCATAGTCTTTTGTTTTAAGGGTTAATAATTAGAAGTTTGTTTCTCTCATATATTCTATGTCAAAGATAACAAACTTTCGGAAATAAACAGGCTTTCGGGCCTATATTTCTTTGGTCGGGCCGATTATTTCTTTCGGAATGTTTTGAATGTCTGCTTGAAGTTGTATTTTTGCGATAAACTGTAATTTGAAAGAGCTAAAAATGAATCTGACTGAAATATTTCAAGCTGTCCGGATTGCATCCCGTAAGTTGGCGATGCTGGATACGGAAAAGGTGAATCATATATTGTGTGCAGTGGCCGACAGGATAGAGACTCACACGGAGCGTCTGCTGGAGGCCAATCAGGAGGACTTGCAACGGATGGAGGTATCCAATCCGAAGTATGACCGTCTGAAACTGACCAGGGAGCGGTTGGACGACATTGTCGACAACATGCGTCAAGTGGCGGCTCTTCCTTCCCCGCTGGGGCGTGTCTTGGAGAGCTATACGGTACCGAGCGGGCTGCGGCTGAAAAAGGTGAGTGTGCCTTTTGGCGTAATCGGAATGATTTATGAAGCCCGTCCGAACGTCAGCTTCGATGTGTTTGCGTTGTGCCTGAAAAGTGGGAATGCGGCTATCCTGAAAGGAGGAAGTGACGCGGATGCTTCCAATCGGGCGATTGTGCAGTTGATTCAGGAGGTGCTGGAGGAGTGCAGGGTCGATCCGCACGTGGTGGAACTGCTTCCTTCGAGCCGGGAGGCGACGGCGGCCCTATTGCATGCCGAAGGATGGGTCGATTTGATCATCCCTCGCGGAAGCAGCAGCCTGATTCGGTATGTGCGTGAGGAGGCTACTGTGCCGGTCATAGAAACGGGAGCGGGAGTCTGTCATACGTATTTTGATTGGGCAGGCGATTTGGTCAAGGGAACGGCTATTGTCCACAATGCCAAGACGCGACGGGTGAGTGTCTGCAATGCCCTCGACTGTCTGCTTATTCACCGGGGGCGTTTGTCTGATTTGCCGGCTTTGTGTGCGCCGTTACAGGAAAGCCGGGTGATATTGTATGCCGACGAAGCGGCTTACGAGGCGCTGACGGGACAGTATCCGGTTGAACTTTTGCGGCCGGCCACTCCTGAAAGTTACGGGACGGAATTCTTGGACTACAAGATGGCCGTCAAGACGGTGGAGAATGTGACAGAAGCTGTATCGCATATTTATACATACGGCTCCGGACACAGCGAATGCATCGTAACGGAAGATGCGGAAGCGGCCAACTTCTTTACAAAGGCAGTGGATGCGGCCTGTGTGTATGTCAATGCACCGACTTCCTTTACCGATGGGGCTCAGTTTGGTTTGGGAGCCGAAATCGGAATCAGTACTCAGAAACTGCATGCCCGTGGTCCGATGGGGTTGCGGGAAATGACCACGTATAAATGGATAGTGGAAGGCGACGGGCAGATTCGAAAAAAATGAATAAAAAAGGAACAGTGTTGTATTTTTATGGTATATTTGCGGAGAAAAATAAATTAATATACAATCTTACGTATGAAAACTTATACCAATGTATTCGATTTGGGCGACTTGAAGACCGCCTTGGCTGAAGCGTTCGAGATAAAAAAGGACCGTTATAAATACGAAGCGTTGGGCAAGCATAAAACTTGTCTGCTGATATTCTTTAATAACAGTTTGCGTACGCGACTGAGCACGCAGAAGGCTGCCCGCAACTTGGGAATGGATGTCATCGTGCTGGATGTGAATCAGGGTGCCTGGAAGCTGGAAACCGAGCGTGGCGTGGTGATGGATGGCGATAAGAGCGAGCATCTGCTGGAGGCTATTCCGGTCATGGCTTCTTATTGTGACATTATCGGCGTACGTTCGTTTGCCCGTTTCGAAAGTCGGGAAGATGACTATACCGAAAAGATTCTGAATCAGTTTATCCAGTATTCCGGCAAGCCGGTATTTTCTATGGAAGCGGCTACGGGACATCCCTTGCAGGCTTTTGCCGATTTGATTACGATTGAAGAATACAAGCGGACCGAACGTCCGAAGGTGGTACTGACGTGGGCACCGCATCCGCGAGCACTTCCGCAGGCTGTACCGAATTCTTTTGCCGACTTTATGAACGAGGCCAATGTGGATTTCGTAATTACACATCCGCATGGGTATGAACTTGATCCGAAGTTTGTGCGCGGCGCGAAGGTGGAATACGACCAGAAGAAAGCGTTTGAGGGAGCCGAGTTCATTTATGCCAAGAACTGGGCTTGTCCGGGAGTAACTTGTCCGGAAGATTATGGAAAGATTCTGAGTAAGGATATGAGCTGGACGGTAGATACGGAACACATGTCGTGGACCAACAACGCGTTCTTTATGCATTGCCTTCCGGTACGCCGTAACATGATTGTGTCGGACGACGTGATTGAAGCTCCGACTTCACTGGTCATTCCGGAAGCAGCCAACCGGGAGATTTCGGCTACGGTCGTATTGAAGCGTATGCTTCAGAGTATGTAATAATCAGCACATCACATAAAATGCCGTGACGGTCAGAGGTGTTTCCTCTTGCGGGTCACGGCATTTTTTATAGGTGTGAGTTGTTTGAGCCTTATATTATTGTTCAATTTCTTTGCCCAGTTCTTTCCAGCCTTCGAAACCTTTGTCGAGATTGTACACCTTGAAACCTTTCTTGACCAATACTTTGGCGGCATTCCGGCTCCGGCGTCCACTCTTGCAGTATACGGCTACCGGCTGTGACGGGTTCAGCAGCTCATCGGCGTTGGCTGAGAATTTCTCATCCAGTACGTTGATATTGATACTGCCTGGGATGTGTCCCTCGCTGTATTCGGCCACGGTCCGTACGTCTACCAGCTGTACCTGGTCATCGTCGATAAGGCGTTCAAATTCGTCGGCCGACAGGTTCTTGAAATCGTCGCCTGATTTTCCTTTGCATGCTACCATGGCGATGGCGAACATGCATATAAAGAACATGAAATAAATTGTCTTGATCATAACTCGTTGTTTAATAAGTAAATTCGTAGTTGACAAACCCTTTCTCATATGTGTGGATACGGAGGATTATCCGGTCGCCCGATGTCAGTCGTCCTTCATAAGCCCATAAGGGAACAGAAAGATAGCTCTTGCGTGTAAATGCCTCATAGTCTCCGTTCTGGTCGTGATAAAGCGTCAGGTGAAGTGTCCGTTTTCCGTCCTCATCGTCAGTGATTCCTTCTTCCATGAAATGGAAGATATGGCTCTTGTCCTTTGCCATGGGTAGCAGAATCAGATTGATGTAGTCTCCCGATTGCCATACACTTTGTATGTTTAGCGGGTCAGTCTTGGCCGTTCCGTTCGGCAACTTGTCAACTGTCACCGGCTTCACGGAGATAATCAGTTGGCAGGAATACAGCAGGGCCGTCGCATTGCCTTGTGTGTCTATCTCCTTGGGTTCATAGATGGATACCGTCCGGTAGATCGAATCGGGTGTTAATCCATCCAGCCCTTCCTGGTTGAGAATCTGCAGTGTCTCCTTTTTGTCGGTAATCAGCTTCTCTACAGTGCCACTGCTGTCTGTACTCACATCGATGAACGTGCTTATCACATTGGGATATACATATTCTTCATCCTTCTTGCAAGATCCTAACAGTAGCAGGCAGGCGAATATACTTAAAAGGATACGGAGCTGTTTCATGCTTCGTGGGCTTTCAGATAGTTGATGGCCGGATTGGCATACATTTGCAGCATACACCGACGGAGGAAAGCTTCATCTTTGTTGGGCAGCTGAATCAGGTCCAGTTTCTTTTGCAGGTAGGCCTCGAAGCGTTGTTTCTCTTCCGGTGTATATTTTCCGGCAAAGGTATCGGTGCCGTTCAGTAAGTCACAGGCCACGTAGTTTCCCGGATACATCCGATAATTGCGATGGATGTGTCGGTCGATTAATGTGGCAAGTTGGTTGAATAGCTCTGTTTTAGGAAGTCCTCGCAGTGTTTTCAATTCCTCGTTGAGGCAAGGGGCTGTCTGGAAATGTACGTGTCCCTTGTAGCCGAAGATACCGGTCTGCATGTTGGTGAGATCGTCAGCCTGACTCTTCTTGAAGTTTTCCGAATCCCGTTTCTGCTGCATCTCCTTCGCTTTCAGAAAGTCACACGGGTCATATTCATACGATAAGGATACCGGTACAAGGTTCAGTTCCTTCAGCCGGTCTACGATATCGCCTTCTCCTCCCATGGCCAGCATTTTCAATACGCTTTCCTGAGTACGGTCGTTGGAGTCTTTGGCTCTTCCTTCACGCTGGGCAATCCACACGTTTTCCTTTTTCTGAGTCACGGCAAAATGAATGTAGCGTGACATGCGGGCCGACGATTCCAGCATCTGCCGCATGCTCAAAGCACGCTGCACGATGAAGGCTTTGTTTACTCGTACCAGCTTCTTGATCCAGGGATAAATCAGCAGATTGTCACCGATGGCGATTTCTACCGTATCGGGGAAACCGTTGTCCAGTAAGCCGACAGACAGAAAGCCCGGGTCAAGAACGATATCCCGATGATTGGAGATAAAGGTATAATTTTTGTCCTTGTCGGGAAGAGAAGAGGTATCCAGGTCAAATCCGTCGCTATGTTGCTGCATGATGTCGTGGAGCAGCTTGTGAAAGAACGTTTTCTGTACGTCCAGGCTGGTCTTGCAGCGACGCAGTTGTGCCGCGATTAGCTCCATAGGGATACCCGGCATGACGGACTGGATGACAGCCTGAAAGTCTTTGTCGTCCAGCAGTTCCTCACAGACTTGTGGAAGTTCTTCGGGGGTGTACGGACGAATATCGTCAAATTCAGCAGGTATGTTCATGATATTGAATGTCTTGTTCTCTCCAAAGATACAAAATTAATTGAAATGGTCCTCAATAATATCGGTCATTACGTCCTTTATATCCAGTCCGGCGGCACGTACCTGTTGCGGGATGAAGCTGGTAGCAGTCATGCCCGGAGTGGTATTGATTTCGAGCATGTTGATTTTGTCGCCTTCCGTGATGATGTAATCCACACGGACGATTCCCTTGCAGCCCAAAATATCATAGATGGCAGAAGTGAGTTGCCGTACGCGATTGGTCAGTTCCGGGCTGAGGCGTGCCGGGGTGATTTCTGTCACTTCTCCTTTGTATTTGGCGTTGTAGTCGAAGAATTCGTTCTTGCTGACCACTTCGGTAATCGGGAATACTACAGAGTTCTTTTTAGTCTTGTAGCATCCGTTGGCCAGTTCGATTCCGTCCATGAAGGCTTCAATCATCACGTCGTCCGATTCCTTGAAGGCTGCTTGCAGGGCCGGTTGAATCTGTTCTTTGGTCTTTACCTTGGTCACACCAAAGCTGGAACCGCTGGCATTCGGCTTGATGAAGCAGGGCAGACCGATTTTGCTGATGACATCCTCGTCGCTGATGCCGTGGCGTTTGTTTACCAACATGGATTCAGCCACCCGTACGCCGAAACCTTTCAGGTACTGATTCAGGGTGAACTTGCTGAAAGTCATGGCCGATACCAGCACGTCGCAAGTAGAGTAAGGGATACCGATCAGTTCGAAATATCCTTGCAGGATACCGTTTTCTCCCGGAGTTCCGTGGATGGTGATATAGGCAAAGTCGGGGATGATTTTCTTTCCGTGGTCAGTGAAACTGAAATCATTCTTATCCACCTTGGCGCGGCTTCCATCGGAAAGGATAGCTTCCCAGTGTGCTTTGGTCAGTTCCACAATATAAAGGGTATATTTTTCCTGGTCGATAAAAGAGTAGATACCCTCTGCACTTTTCATGGAGACTTCGTGTTCGGAAGAGTCTCCTCCTGCTACAATCGCAATTGTACGTTTCATAATTGTTCTCTGTTACTGATATACGTTCTCCATCGTTCCAGCAGACAGGTCATGTCTTCGGGCAGTTCGGAAGTGAAAAACATTTCCTCTCCCGTGCGGGGATGTACAAACCCTAAAGTCTTGGCATGTAATGCCTGACGGGGACAGATTTCGAAACAGTTGTTTACAAATTGTTTGTATTTGCTGAAATGAGTTCCTTTTAAGATTTCATGGCCACCGTAGCGTTCGTCATTGAATAAGGTGTGGCCGATGTATTTCATGTGTACGCGAATCTGGTGAGTACGTCCGGTCTCAAGCACGCATTTTACCAGCGTGACGTATCCCAGTCGTTCCAGTACCTGATAGTGCGTCACGGCATGTTTGCCTTGAGTCGGGTCGGCCATGACGGCCATCTGCATCCGGTCGCGCGGATTGCGTCCGATGTTGCCCACGATGGTGCCTTCATCTTGTTCCACGATGCCCCACACCAAGGCGTTGTATTCTCGCTTGGTGGTTTTGTGGTAGAATTGAAGTCCTAAGTTGGTCTTGGCATCCGGTGTCTTGGCTACGACGAGTAAGCCTGAAGTATCCTTGTCGATGCGGTGTACCAGTCCCACCTGCGGGTCGTTCGGATTATAGGTAGGCACATCGCACAGGTGCCAGGCGATGGCATTCACCAACGTACCATGGTAATTGCCGCAGCCTGGATGCACCACCAGTCCCGCCGGTTTGTTCACTACCATCAGGTCGTCGTCTTCATATACAATGTTCAGGGGAATGTCTTCCGGGATGATGTCGTTCTCGTAGCGTGGACGGTCCATCATCACGGTCAGCACGTCCAGCGGTTTCACCTTGTAGCTACTTTTTACCGGCTTCCCGTTGGCCATGACAAAGCCGTTGTCGGCCGCCATTTGGATACGGTTGCGCGATGCATTGACGATGCGTTCAAATAAATATTTGTCGATGCGGACCGGAGCCTGTCCCTTGTCTACCACCGTACGGAAATGTTCGTACAGTTCCGGTTCTCCCCCTATCGGTTCAATGTCGTCTGGAGTTTCGTTATCCAGTTCGTAATCAATCAAATCTTCTGCCATTTTTTCGATCTGTGGAGATTAGAACCAAGAGTCATCCACTTCAGCTTCGCTGCTGGAAGATGCCCCTTCACTTATCATTACTTGTGTAGAATCCATGGCCAGTGAATCACGGATGGCCGTATTGCCCACGCACAAGGTCAGCATGGCCTCGTGGGGTACCTTGTCTCCGCTCATCAGGCTTCTGCCACGGTATTTGATACCGTAAATCCAGTCTTGTTCGCCCGAAACATATTCCGGTTCCGTCAAACGGAAGCCCATGGCTTTCAGTTTGGCTTCTGCCTGGCGCAAAGAACTGTTGTCAATCAAATCGGGCAGTTTTACCAGAGGTACCTTCGACGTGGTGATGGTCAGATAGATGGTACGTCCTTCTTTTACACGTGCGCCTCCCGCCGGATTCTGATCCAGAATTATTCCGTCGGGGAGTCCCTTCACATAGCTGGAGTCTACCACCAGTCCTTCCAACTTTTGGTTGTGAAGAGCCAGTTGCGCTTCTCCCAAAGTCTTGTTTTTTACGTTGGGCACCACATAGGCTTCTCCGTGGTGTGTATAGTGGTCGAGCCAGAGCAGCGTGCCCCAGCATGCACCGATAACTACGACAATCATGGCTATCAGGTTCAGCCAGAAAAAGCGGTTCTTCTTAAAGGAAAAGAATTCTTTCAGGGTTATCATGTTACGTCAAAGTCTATAATCGGGGCAAAGATATAACATTTTGTTGGAATACGGGGGAGTTAGGGGTGAAACCTATGTCTTTTTAACATGAAAACAAGCACTTGCAGCAGAAAGAGTGCAAGGAAAGGCGATGAAAGATACGGAAAGCAAGTGTGGAGAGAAGCAACCTTTTTCTTAATGCCTTTTAAAGCGTAGGGTAAACTTCTTAATCTATGTTATAAAACATGCGTAAACGCGCACAATACTTGCATAATTCCAGAAAGTCCGTACCTTTGCATCGTGTTTTTCATAGTATTAGATTTAAGGTTAACAAAGGTTGGAGTTCAGCGGAACTCCTTTTTTTATGCCTTTATCTGAACAAAAGGAAAAACGACAGCTTGTACAGACGCTTATAAGAACAGAAGAATGGCTGAACTTTCACCTGAAACGCTCCAGTTTATTCGTGCGCACCGTACAGAGGATGTGCGTACGTTGGCTTTGCAGGCCCGCAAATATCCGCAGGTGGATATGGCGGCGGCTGTGGTGCAGATTGCCGGCTGGCAGATTGCCGAGAAAAAAGTGCCCCTTTGGGCGCAGACCGAAGGCATCCGGTATCCAGCCCACCTGTCCATGGAACAGTGCTCCTCGGAAATCACGGCCCGCTACAAGGCTTCCTGGCTGAAGGGCGATACGATGGCCGATTTGACGGGCGGACTGGGGGTGGATTGCTCTTTCTTGGCTCGAAACTTCCGGAAAGTAGATTATGTGGAGCGGCAGGAAGTGCTCTGTGAATTGGCCCGCCACAATTTTCCGTTGCTCGGCTTGCCGCAGGTCACGGTACATGAGGCGGATGGCGTGGATTATCTGCAGCAGATGGAACCGGTGGACTGCCTGTTCCTGGACCCGGCCCGTCGTGACAGTCAGGGAGGAAAGACCGTGGCCATTGCCGACTGTGAACCGGATGTGCAGAAGCTGGAGCCGTTGTTGGTAGAGAAAGGACGTACGGTGGTGGTGAAACTTTCACCCATGCTCGATATCTTTTCTTCGCTGCGAGAGTTGAAATACATTCGTCAAATTCATGTAGTAGCTGTGAATAACGAGTGCAAAGAGTTGCTCGTAGTGCTCCAAAAATCGGAGAAATCGGCTTCAGGAGCCTCAGAAGAGGTGTGGATAAGTTGTGAACAGGCTGTTAATAACTTTTTGGCGGAACCGTTTGTTTTCACTTATGCACAGGAGAAGGAAGCCCAGTGTCCGCTGGCGGAAGAAGTAGGGAATTACCTTTATGAACCGGGGGCAGCCTTGCTGAAAGCAGGACCTTACCGCCTGTTGGGAGTGCGTTTCGGCCTCCAGAAACTGCATGTGAACAGTCATCTTTATACGTCGGAAGTGTTGGTCGACTTTCCGGGACGCCGTTTCCGGGTGCTGGAAGTGTCGGGTTTCGGGAAGAAGGAACTGAAACAGATGCTGCAAGGAGTGGACAAGGCCAACCTGACGGTACGTAATTTTCCGGCCTCGGTGGCGGAACTCCGGAAAAAATGGAAATTGAAGGAAGGTGGTGATGTGTATCTGTTTGCCACTACCTTGGAAGGCGACCGGCACGTGGTCATCAAATGCGTCAAGGCATAGGCCTCTACTCGAAGATTGTCAAAAAATCATACAGCGGGTGTCTAATTTTTAGACACCCGCTTTTTTTAGGTATTTCATTCTTTGTTGATAATCAGTTGTTTAAAAGATTGGCACGGACTTTGTATAGGATTTAGTGGAAAATAAAACTCCGAAATGAAAGTATGAATCCTATAAAACGATAAAATTATGATTAAGATTGAAAACCTGACAAAAACGTTCCGTACCACGGAAGTAGAGACACTGGCACTGAATAAAGTAAGTTTGGAGGTAAGAGACAAAGAGTTTGTAGCTATCATGGGACCTTCCGGATGCGGAAAGTCTACCTTATTAAATATTATGGGCCTGCTGGACAATCCGACTTCGGGTAGCTATTTCCTCGACGGAAAAGAAGTGGGCAGTCTGAAAGAAAAAGACCGTACCAACGTGCGCAAGGGAAACATCGGTTTTGTGTTCCAGAGCTTCAACCTGATTGACGAGTTGAACGTGTTTGAGAACATCGAACTTCCGCTGACGTACCTGAAGGTGCCTTCTGAAGAACGGAAACGCCGGGTGAATGAAATTATGCAGCGGATGAACATCAGCCACCGTGCAAAGCACTATCCGCAACAGCTGTCCGGTGGTCAGCAACAGCGTGTGGCCATTGCCCGTGCCGTGGTTTCCGAGCCGAAGATTATCCTGGCCGACGAGCCGACCGGTAACCTGGACTCCAAGAACGGACAGGAAGTGATGGAACTGCTGACCGAACTGAATAAGGAAGGAACCACCATTGTGATGGTGACACATAGCCAGCGTGACGCAGGTTTTGCCGGACGTGTCATCAACCTGTTCGATGGCCAGATTGTGGCTTCTATTGCGGAAATGTAAAAATAGTGCTTTATGAAACGTGCATTGAAAGGACTGTTTCGAAAAGGAGAGGCCAATGTGGTCAAGATTGTCTGCCTGAGCGTGGGACTGGCCATCGGCTTGGTCATGCTGGCGGAGGTCATTTTCGAACGGTCGTACGATAACTTCCTGCCGGGGTTGAAAGAAACCTACCGGGTGGAAGAACGCTACAAACAGAAAGGCACCGACTGGAGGGAATATACGCAGACTCCCGGTGCCATCGGACCGGGGTTGCAGCGCTATTGCCCGGCGGTGGAGGTGGCCACCCGTTTTACGGGGATTGGGTCGATGACGCTGACGACGGAAGACCATAAAGAACTGGATGGGCAGGCTTATTTCTGCGACAGTACCTTCTTCCGGGTCTTCCCGCGGAAACTGCTGATGGGCGAGGAGCCTTATACGGGGTTGGAAAAGGCCAACAATGCGTATATCTCTTCCAAACTGCTGGAGGTGGCAGGCGAACAGATTATCGGGAAAACCTTGTCGTGGAAACAATACCCTGAGTTCCATGTGACCGTGGTCGGGGTGTTTGAGGCTTTTCCCGAGAATACCCATCTGCCACAGATGGATGTGCTCATTGCCCTGCCGACCATCGGGCAGGTGTCTTACGATGGAACGAACAACTGGTTGGGAAATGACCGTTACAAGACCTATGTCCGCTTGCGGAAAGGGAGCACTCCGGATGACTTGAAGGAAGGCATGGACCGCATGCTGGAAGCGAATCATGTGACGGAGGCAATGGAGCGTGCGGGAAATGAGTATGATCTTACTCTCCGCCCCGTAGCCGAAATATTCACTTCGTCCGATTACAACCGCATCATGAACATCGTGTTTCTGAGTTTTGCGATTATCATGTTGCTGGTGGCTGTACTGAACTATATCCTGCTGGTGGTTTCGTCCATGGTGAGCCGTGCCAAGGCCATTGCCACTTACCGTTGCTACGGGGCCGGGAGCGGCGACATTTACCGGATGATTCTTTCCGAGTCGTTGCTGCACGGACTGATCAGTCTGGCTCTGGCCGTATTGATTATTTTCGGCTTGCAGGATTTCCTGCAAGAACAGGTCGGACACAGTCTGGAGTCACTTTTCCCCTTGTCTACCGTATGGGTCTGTCTGGCAGTGACGGCCGGAGTGATTCTGCTTTGCGGAGTGATGCCGGGGTATCTTTATACCCGTATACCGGTGACCTACGCTTATCGCCGCTACACGGAAAACAAGCGGAGGTGGAAACTGGGACTGCTGTGCTTGCAGTTCGCGTTGACCACATTCTTTGTCTGCCTGCTGACGGTCATCGGCCTGGAGTATAACACCTTGATGAATTTCAACCCCGGATTTGAATACCGGAACACCTTGTATGCCGACCTGTCGGGCAGCAAGATGGTGGAACGGGAACGCTGTGTGCAGGAACTGAAAAAACTGCCGGAGGTAAAGGCCGTTACCTGGGGCTATCAGCTCCTGTCGGAGCGTTGCAGTGGAAACAATGTGTACAATCCGGAAACAGGAGAAGAATACATGAACATTGCCGACATGTATTCTGTAGGTCCCGATTATCACAAGGCTTTTCAAATTCCGGTCATCGAAGGAAATGTGTTTACCCCTACGCTGACAGATTCCTTGTCGCAGCAGGTGATGGTGAGCCGTCAGTTTGTGGAACGCATGAAAACACTGGCCGGATGGACAGGCTCTCCCATTGGAAAGTCGGTATATATTACCGAACATGGAACGGTGGCCACTATCTGCGGGGTGTACGAAGAAATCCATTTGGGCTCTCAGGTTCTGGAAGAGCATGACGAGCGTCCTACGGTGATGTTCTATCGAAATAGACCTTCGGGTTATTTATATGTAGCGTTGAACCGGATGTCGCCCGAGGGCATGAAGCAAGTGCAGCAGGTGGTCGACCGAACGGTTGCTTCCCAGCAGTTGAAGGTGTACAGCCTGTCGCTGGAGATGGGCAACTTGTACAATGGAGTGTTGCACGTGCGCAACAGTGTACTTTTTGCAGGCTTGTGTATCCTGATCATCGCTTTGACAGGACTGGTGGCCTATGTGCGCGACGAAGTGTCACGCCGTCGGGCGGAAATCGCCATCCGCATCATCCACGGGGCTTCGATGGCCGACGTGCAGAAAATCTTCCTGCTCGATTTGCTGAAGATTGCCCTTCCGGCTGTAGTAATT
This sequence comes from Bacteroides mediterraneensis, assembly GCF_016900355.1. Lineage (GTDB taxonomy): Bacteria > Bacteroidota > Bacteroidia > Bacteroidales > Bacteroidaceae > Phocaeicola. The sequence continues at coordinate 133,145 of NZ_JACJKA010000002.1, forward strand.
GGGGCCTTGTGTGCCTGGAAAGTTGGCGAACAGCTTTTGCAACTGTTTGCGGTGAAAATCGACCTCACCTGGTACCTGTTTGCCGGATGTATGCTGATTGTTTGCGTAATTGTTTGGCTGGTGGCCTTCGGACTGGTATGGAAAGCTGCCCGTGCCAATCCCATGGAGAATTTAAGAACAGAATAAAATAAGATGAAGTAAAAAATAATTGGAGGTAAAGACTTATGAAAATTGGAATGAATATACTCACATTGGCATGTGCCATGGCATGTTTCAGCTGTATGGGAACTGCCCATACCGTTCAACCGAGTCAGAACTATCAGACGGAACGTCGTACCATCGGGAATATACAGGAAGTGTCTACGCTCTCTTCCATCGATGTGGTGTATCACCAGACTTCCGGACAGCCGTATGCGGAAATCTATGCATCCGACAATGTGATGCCCTACGTGGTGCTGAAAGAGTCGAAAGGTGCGCTGAGAGTGTATTATCAGGAGGATACCCGCATTCAGGGAGAGAACCGTTGCCGGGTAGATGTATATGCGCCGTCTGTCAGTCGCTTTACGACGATGGCTTCCGGCGACATCGCTATTCCCAAAGGACTGCGTACGGAAGGAGGTATCCGTTTCCAGACGAATGCCAGTGGTGACATTGAATGTCCCACGGTGCAGTGTGGCAGTTTCGAGGCAGAAACCAATGCCAGTGGCGATGTGGAGGTACAGGAAGTCAACTGCCGGAAGTTGCAGACTCGCATCAATGCCAGTGGCGATATGAAAATCAAGAAAGCTGTGTGCCGCGATGCCGCCTTGGCGGTCAATGCGTCCGGTGATTTGATTTTCTCCAGCTTGCAGTGCCAGGAAACCTTGGAAGGTACGGTCAACGGTAGTGGAGACATGTTGGTATCGGGCCATTGCCTGAAGGCCGTGCTTCGGGACAATGCTTCCGGTGATTTGGATGCCGGCAGCCTGAAAGCCGAGGAAGTGGATGCAGCCGTTCATGGTTCCGGCGATTTGTCTTGCCGGGTTTCCAAAAAGCTTACAGCAAAATCCTACGGCAGCGGTAATCTGGTGTATGCCGGTAACCCTTCGCAGGTGACAAAAGAAGGAAAACACATTTATAGCAAATAAACATAGAAAATCTCTTTTAAAGTTAAGTAGGGTGAAAGGTCCGTGAGGTTCTTTCACCTTTTTTTGTGTCCTGACGGTACGCGGATGTGTCGCAAGAAATGGAAGGTCTTTCAGAAAACAAACTGTTTGAATGGGGAAACGCAAGGGAAAAGAGTGGAAAAACTCCTGCTATGTTGTAGGTTTTCTGAGGTGGAAACGTATGTTTCCCATTCGCGAAACGTACGTCTCTCCGTGCGGAAACGTACGTTTTCCACAAGGGAAACGTAAAAAAGACCAAGGTGTATGTGGCATTTTGCGCGTTCGTTTGGTGATTGAAGTGGAATTTGCCTCTTATTTTCTATTTTTTGGTAGAATCGTTTTATCTGAGTGAATAGTTATGTTTTATTTTTGTACATCTTAAAAATAATATCGATGAAAAATGTATGGTTATTGCTCGCCTTTTGGGGAGCTTTTGCAGTGCAACTGCATGCGCAATGGAAAATGGTGGATGGGAAAATCCGTACACAATGGGCAGAACAGGTGACACCCGAAAATGTGTTGCCGGAATATCCGCGTCCGATTATGGAACGGAAAGATTGGAAAAACTTGAATGGATTGTGGGATTACGCCATTGTAGAGAGAGGCAAGCACATGCCTGATGCGTTCGACGGACAAATTTTGGTACCATTTGCCGCAGAGTCTGCTTTGTCGGGAGTTGGCAAGACGGTCGGTGCAGAAAAGGAATTGGTTTACCGTCGTTCGTTCGACATTCCTTCTTCGTGGAAGGGGAAAAAGGTACTTCTGCATTTTGGGGCAGTAGATTGGAAAACGGATGTGTGGGTGAACGGAGTCAAAGTGGGGAGTCACACCGGAGGTTTTACTCCTTTTTCTTTCGACATTACGGAAGCCTTGCAAGGCAGGGAAAACACGCTGATGGTGAAAGTCTGGGATCCGACCGACCAAGGCTATCAGCCACGAGGAAAGCAGGTGTCCCGTCCTGAAGGTATTTGGTATACTCCTGTCACTGGAATCTGGCAGACAGTCTGGTTGGAACCGGTCAGTGAATCTTATATTCAAGACCTGCGAATCACACCGGATATCGACCATTCATTACTCTCCGTACAGGCGGTGGTGAATGAGGCTACGTCAAAAGATTTGGTCGAAGTGAAAGTCTTTGATGGACGGAAACTGGTGGCACAAGGGAAGAGTATCAACGGAGGGTGTGTACAGATTGAAATGCCGGAAGATGTCAAATTATGGTCACCGGACAGTCCTTTCCTTTATACGTTGAAGGTTGCCCTGAAACAAGGTGGAAAAGTGAAAGATGAAGTAGACAGCTATGCCGCTATGCGGAAATATTCTACCCGTCGCGATGCGAACGGAATTGTACGCCTGGAATTGAACAATCAACCGTTGTTCCAGTTTGGTCCGTTGGACCAAGGTTGGTGGCCGGACGGATTGTATACGGCTCCTACCGATGAGGCTTTACGGTACGATATTCAGAAGACAAAGGATTTCGGTTTCAATATGATACGCAAACACATCAAGGTAGAACCTGCCCGCTGGTACACGTATTGCGACCAGATGGGAATTATCGTATGGCAGGACATGCCGAGCGGTGACCGTAACCCTGAATGGCAGAACCGGAAATATTTTGAAGGCACGGAAATGAAGCGGAGTGCTGAGTCGGAAGCTTGCTATCGGAAAGAGTGGAAAGAAATCATGGATGCCTTGTATTCTTATCCGTGTATCGCGACTTGGATTCCTTTCAATGAGGCATGGGGACAGTTCAAGACTCCTGAGATTGTGGAATGGACCAAACAATACGATCCGACCCGTCTGGTTGATCCGGCCAGCGGAGGAAATCACTACACCTGCGGTGATATGCTGGACTTGCACAATTATCCGGCTCCTGAGCTGTACTTGTATGATGCACAGCGGGCTACGGTACTGGGAGAATATGGAGGTATTGGTTGGGTGGTACAGGAACATATCTGGGAACCCGACCGTAACTGGGGATATATCCAGTTTAACTCTTCCAAGGAAGTGACCGATGAATATGTGAAATACGCGGAACAGTTGTACAACCTGATTCCGAGAGGCTTTTCAGCTGCCGTATACACACAGACCACGGATGTGGAAGTGGAGGTGAATGGTCTGATGACCTACGACCGCAAAGTCATCAAGGTCGATGAAAAGCGGATTAAAGCCATCAACCGTAAGTTGTGCGAGTCATTGAGTAAGAAATAAGTGAGGTAAAAAAATATGTGTACCTTTGTACCATGAGGAAGAAGCAATCTGTTTTATATGGCATAATGGTAGTCTTGTGGCTCTTCTGCTTTGCAGGCGGAGAGCTACAGGCTGCCTCTTCCTATTATTTCCGGACATTGGGAATCAATGAAGGTCTTTCGCAGAGTACGGTAAATACCATTCTGCAGGACCAGGAAGGATTTATGTGGCTGGGTACAAAGGATGGGTTGAATTTGTAAGACGGACAAGAGTTCCGGGTTTTTCGGAAAGAGAACTCTTCGTTGGGTAACAATATCATAACGGCCTTGTGCGAGGACCGCGAGGGATATATATGGGTCGGTACCGATGCGGGAGTCTATATTTACCAGCCGGTTCGGGAGAAGTTCTTGCGCTTGGACGAGTTGGCTGAGTCGTTGGATGAAAATATTACGCGTTCGGTGACGTGGATTACGGCCGATTCGCGCGGAAATATCTGGATTTCGGCCGATAATCAGGGATTGTTCTGCTATGAGAGGCAGAAAAGACACCTGAAACGATACATCTCCTGTGGCGAGCCGGGAACTTCGAACGTGACGAGTTTCTGGTTTGATGCCGGGAAATTATGGGTGGGCCGTTACGAGGATAACTTGTATTATTCGGAAGATGGCACTTCTTTTCAAGTCTTTCGGGACGCCGATGGAAAAGAAGCATTCAAGGGGTTGGTCATCAACTTCTGTACGAAGGGATTGCATAATAACCTGTATGTGGGTTCTTCAAAAGGATTGATGGAGATAAACCTGACCACCCGTAAGGTCCGGAAGCTGTTGGATGAATATGTACGCAGCATTTGTTTCTATTCGGATACTGACTTGTGGGTGGGTACCGAACAGGGACTGTATATTTACAATATCGGGACCGGGCAATTTGTGCATCTGACCGTGCCGGAGACAGATGAACGCTATGCGCTTTCCGACAACGCGATTTACAGTGTGTACAAAGACCGTGAAGGAGGAATGTGGGTCGGTTCTTATTTTGGTGGAGTAAATTATTATCCGTATCCGTACACGTATTTTGAAAAATATTATCCGCGGGAAAACCTGCGTTACATGGGGCGGCGCGTCCGTGAATTTTGCGAAGGGAATGATGGCACCCTGTGGATTGGTACAGAAGACAAGGGCTTGTTTCATTTCAATCCGGCCAATGGGGAGATTGTACCTTTTCTTCATGCGGAATTAGGACATAATATACACGGCTTGTGTCTGGACGGGAACAGCTTGTGGGTAGGCACTTTTGCCAACGGGTTAAGCCATATTGATTTGCGCACAAAGGCTTTGACACATTACAGTAAAGGGGAGTCCTCCAATACGCTGAACTCCGATAATGTGTTTTCTATTTGCAAGACAAGTACAGGCGATATCTGGATTGGAACCACTTCGGGCTTGTTGCGTTATAACCGTTCAACAGATGATTTCCAGCGGATGGAAGAACTGGATAACGTGTTTGTGTACGACATCCTGGAAGACAGCCAGGGCAAATTATGGATGGCTACCTACTCTGACGGAGTCTTTTGTTATGATTTGCCCCGCAATCATTGGAAGCAGTACAAGTGGGTGCCGGGCGACCGCACTTCTTTGCCTTACAATAAAGTAATCAGCATTTTTGAGGACAGCCATAAGCAGTTATGGTTCATGACACAGGGAGCCGGTTTTTGCCGTTTCTGCCCGGAGTCGGATAACTTTGTCTGCTATGACATGTCACAAGGTTTCCCCAGCAACATCGTCTATCGGATGGTGGAAGACAAGGACGGAAAACTGTGGCTGACCACGAACAAGGGGTTGGTTTCTTTTCAACCGACTACCGGGGAGAAGCATGTGTATACCACGGCAAACGGATTGCTCAGCAACCAGTTTAATTATCAGTCCGGATTAAGAGCTCAGGATGGGGCTATCTATATGGGAAGTGTAGATGGATTTATCGTTTTCCATCCGTCTGCGTTCGTCGAGAATAAGCAGGTGTCTCCGGTGGTGCTGACCGACTTTTTCTTGTGGAACAAGCGGGCGTTGGTGGGGGAGAAGTCGTCTCCTCTTTCCCAAAGTATCACCTATTCGGACCGAATTGACCTGAATGCCGGACAGAATTCATTTTCCCTGAGGGCATCGGTCTTGAGCTATCAGGCTCCCTCGTCGAATGTGGTGATGTATAAATTGGAAGGTTTTGACAAGGAATGGTACACCTTGGAAGAGGGAAACTCAAAAATAAGTTACTCGAACTTGCCTTATGGCACCTATACCTTGCGGGTGAAAGGTGCCAACAGCGACGGTGTGTGGAATTCGCAAGAACGTATGCTGAAGATACAGGTACATCCTCCTTTTTATTTATCCTGGATGGCTTATGCAGTTTATGGCATATTGTTTGTGGGATTTGTGTTGTGTGGAGTCTATTATATCTACAAACGGAACCATCGCAAGCATTTGCGGGCAATGGAAATCTTGAAGTACGAGAAGGAACGTGAACTGTATGCGGCCAAGATTGACTTTTTTACCAATGTGGCTCATGAGATACGTACTCCGCTTACCTTGATTAAGAGTCCATTGGAGAATGTGTTGTCCTCTTCGCACCTGGATGAAAGTGTGAAAGATGACCTTGAGATTATGGACCTGAATACCAACCGGTTGTTGGATTTGGTCAATCAGTTGCTGGATTTCCGGAAGACAGAGACAAAAGAAGTCAAACTGAATTTCATGGAGTATGATTTGTCGGGCTTGTTGCAGAAAATATATAAACGCTTTACTCCACTGGCGCGCGAAAAGAACTTGAAGTTTACGCTTGATATGCCGGAGGGGCTGCATGCTTCTGTTGATAAGGAAGGATTCACGAAAATTGTCAGCAACTTGTTTACCAATGCCCTCAAATACGGTGCTACTTATATTTTGGTGAAAGTGCAGGTGGAGAAGGAAGAAGGTCTGTGGCAGTTGTCAGTGGAAAATGACGGACCGGTGGTTCCCTTGAATGAACGGGAAGAAATCTTCAAACCGTTTAAACAATATCGCGAAGGTAACGCACAGGTGCAGGGTACGGGAATCGGGCTGGCATTGGCACGTTCTCTGGCCGAACTGCATGGAGGTAAATTGTGGATGGACAAGGATTTGCACTGCAACCGTTTTCTTCTTGAGCTTCCCTTGTGTCATGAGCAGACCTTGACTTTACCTTATACGGAGGAAGAAGAAAAGGTGGCTGTGCCCGTATCGGGAGAGGAAAAGCCGGTTTCACAGCCCGACACTTTCCATTATACCCTGCTGGTGGTGGAAGACCATGCGGAGATGCGCCGGTTCTTGCAGAAGCAGCTTTCGGACACGTATAAAGTGCTGACGGCTGCCAATGGAGTGGAAGCGTTGAAGGTGCTGAAGGAATCTATTGTCAATCTGGTTCTTTCGGATGTGATGATGCCGGAGATGGATGGAATGGAGTTGTGCAACGTCATCAAGTCGGATTTGGACTACAGCCATATCCCGGTGGTGCTGTTGACAGCCAAGACCACTTTGCAATCCAAGATTGAAGGTATGCAGATGGGTGCGGATGCTTACGTGGACAAACCTTTTTCGATGGAATTCCTTCGGGCGTGTATTCTGAACTTGCTGAAGAATCGTGAACAACTGCAGGCTGCTTTCATGCATGCGCCTTTTGTACAGACGAACAGCATGGCCATCACCAAGGCCGACGAGGAGTTTCTGAAAAAAATGAATGAGGTGGTACAAGCCAATATCCAGAACCCTGACTTTAATCTGCTGGACATGGCCGAACAACTGTGTATGAGCCGTTCGAGCCTGAACCGTAAGATAAAGGGAATCTTGAATATTACTCCCAATGATTATATCCGCATTGAACGTTTGAAGAAAGCAGCCCAGCTTTTGAAGGAAGGTGATTGCAAGATTAATGAGGTGTGTTACCGGGTCGGTTTCAATACGCCTTCTTATTTTACCAAATGTTTTCAAAAGCAGTTTGGTATGCTGCCGAAAGAGTTTTTGAATGAAAAATAAGGCCATAGGGGAAGAAATTGGGCATTTTGATTGCATTGTGCTATAATCTGACTGTATTGTTGGGCTTATCTTGAAAGAAGAGGATTACCTTTGTGTGGAATGAAAGAGTACACGTATATACTTTAAATTAAAAATACAAATGAAAATCAAGTGTTTGTTCTGGGGGCTTGTGCTGTCATCCGGTCTGTATGCGGCTGATAAGTACTCCAATCCGGTGATCGACTATAGTTTACCTGATCCTTCGATTATAAAGGGGGATGACGGTTATTTTTATCTGTATGCCACGGAAGATATCCGTAATCTTCCGATTCACCGTTCCAAAGATTTGGTGAACTGGGAGTTTGTAGGGACTGCTTTTACAGATGCTACCCGTCCGAATTTTGAACCGGAAGGAGGAATATGGGCACCCGACATCAATAAGATAGGCAATCAATACGTATTGTATTACTCGATGTCCGTATGGGGAGGAGAGTGGACTTGCGGCATAGGATGTGCGGTGGCCGACCGTCCGGAAGGACCGTTCAAGGACTGCGGCATGATGTTTCGCAGCAAGGGTATCAAGGTACAGAACTGCATCGATCCGTTTTACATAGAAGAAAACGGACAGAAATATTTGTTCTTTGGAAGTTTCAGTGGTATTTATGCGGTAGAACTGCGTGAAGACGGATTGAAGGTAAAGGAAGAGGCAGCTCCGGTGCAGGTGGCAGGGACGGCTTACGAAGGAACTTATATTCACAAACGTGATGGGTATTATTATCTGTTTGCTTCGATTGGAAGTTGCTGTGAAGGCTTGAAGAGTACTTACACTACGGTGGTAGGTCGTTCAAAGCACTTGCTGGGCCCTTATTTGAATAAAAAGGGAGAGCGCATGCTGGATAATCACCATGAAGTGCTTATACATAAGAATAGACATTTTGTGGGAACGGGACACAATTCAGAGATTGTGACCGATGAGGCCGGAAACGACTGGATTTTGTATCATGCGGTCAGTGTGAAGCATCCTGACGGACGTGTCTTGATGCTCGATAAAGTTTCCTGGAAACGCGAATGGCCTGTGGTGGCCAGAAAACGTCCTTCTATTTCTGCTAAGAAACCATTTTTTAAGACTAAAAAATAATGCTATGAATCTAAGACGATTATTATCTGTAGTGGCGTTGGGGATGGGCATACTGAGCGTACAGGCCTTGGAGTATGGCCCCTCGAATGTTTCGGCCTCTATTGCGTTAAAGGTACCGGGTAACATGGCGGTACATTATCCGTTGACATTGAATAAATTATCAGAAAGTAACTTTGACTATCAGTTGGTCAGCAATACCAAACTGCCGTTGCTGATGTATCAGAAGGTGACGGGAGAGGGAGAGACGAAGCAGGTGCAGGTATGGATTGTGGCCTTGGAGGACGTCTATTTTAATTTTGGCGAACAGCTCAAGTCGGATGCACGTCATGACGACTGTCTGTTCTACATGCCGGGTTTCTGGTACCGGCGGAACTTGCGCTCGCCCAAGGAAGCCCCTTCTTTTCATACGTCAGACAGCTGGGTGGTGCGGGAAGACCGTTTGAGTACCCCGATGACGACTATTTTTGATGAGAAAAACAAGAAGTCGATTTCGGTAACCCGCGTGTCCACATTTGGGGAGGAGGCCTTGACGACTCACAAGGAGGGAGAGGTGATTCTTTCAGGTAAAACGTCTCTCGGTTATACGGGATTTGAGAATGTGAATGGTACGGCTACACTCTCGTTTGGTTATCCTTATAAGGAGGCTCCCCAAACTTATATCCGTAAATTGACATTGGCCCCTTCGGTAGAAGCCTATCAGTTTCTCAAGAAAGGAGAGACTTTGACGCTAACTTGGGAACTTCATGAAACAGCCGCTGAAGATTTTTCTGATTGCGTGAAACAGGCTTGGGAATATAGCTATGATTTGTATAAGCCGGCTCCAGTGGAAACGCCTTATGCTGCCGATTTTGTGAAAGAGGTGTTGAGTAATTTCTTTGTGGAAAGTTATGTGGACGATGCGCCCACGAAATATTATTCCGGGGTGGAATTACGGACGGCCACCTGTGATAAACTGGATGTAGCCGAAGTCGGTTTTGTAGGACGTACCTTATTGAATGCATTTAATGCGCTGGAATACGGGGAAGAAAAGCAACGCAAGGATTTGGTGGAGCATGCCAATCAGATTTTTGATTCTTACCTGCAGCATGGCTTTTCAGCAGCCGGCTTTTTCAATGAGGTGGTGCATTTCAAACGTAATTTTGTAGAAAACATTCATAGTATCCGTCGTCAGTCGGAGGGGGTATATGCGGTGTTGTATTACTTGGATTACGAAAAGCGGCAAGGACGGAAACATCCGGAGTGGGAAGGACGTTTGAAAACGATGCTCGATGCCTTCCTGCGTTTGCAGAATGAAGATGGCAGTTTCCCGCGTAAGTTCAAGGATGATTTCTCTCTTGTAGACAAATCGGGAGGAAGTACGCCGTCGGCTACTCTTCCGTTGGTGATGGGATACAAGTATTTTAAAGACAAACGTTATCTGGAAGCCGCAAAGCGTTCGGTCGGTTACTTGGAAAAGGAACTGATTTCAAAGGCAGATTATTTCTCTTCCACGCTGGATGCGAATTGTGAAGATAAAGAGGCATCTTTGTATGCTTCTACGGCCGCTTATTACCTGGCTTTGGTGACCAAAGGAAAGGAACAGGCGCATTATGCAGAATTATCCCGCAAGGCAGCTTATTTCGCTTTGTCGTGGTATTATACGTGGGATGTGCCGTTTGCCCAAGGACAGATGTTGGGCGATTTGGGCTTGAAAACCCGTGGCTGGGGAAACGTGTCAGTGGAAAACAATCACATTGACGTATTCGTTTTCGATTTCGCCGATGTGTTGCATTGGTTGGCGAAGGAATTCAATGAACCTCGTTTCACCGCCTTCTCGAATGTCATCAGTACTTCCATGCGTCAGTTGTTGCCGTACGAAGGACATTTGTGTGGAATCGCCAAGAAGGGATTCTATCCAGAAGTGGTGCAGCATACCAATTGGGACTATGGAAAGAACGGCAAAGGGTATTACAATGATATCTTTGCACCGGGATGGGTAGTGGCTTCTTTGTGGGAGTTGTTGTCTCCGGGGCGTGCAGAACGTTTCTTGGAATAAAAAACGAGAAATCCAGCATATTCGGATTGTAGATTAATGGAACAGGATGGCTTATCTAAGGATTATTTCCTTATAGAGTTAAGCCATCCTGTTCATTTATTTTCCTACACTGAGTATTTCTACCACTTCCATCACGCCGTCGTATTCGGCGGCGAAGCCTTCAGTGGCCGGGCCTTTCAGTCGCACTTTCAACTGGGCCGGTACAGCGGTATAGGGCGAAGCCTCCGGAGAAAGGGCTGCTTTGTACTGTGTTTCCAATTGTCCCGAAGGGTCGGTAATCCAGTAGGCCGTGCTGTCTCCGTCGGCGGTAAAGCTCTGGGTTTCGTGTCCCATGATGAGTTGTCCGTGGAGTATCTGGATGGAGTCGGTTGACACGGTCTGTGTCCCGGAACTGTCGGCAGGCTGTTGTTTGCCTGAGTGGCAGGCGCTCAGCAGGCTGAGGCCGGCAAAGAGAAAAATGATTTTTTTCATGTGTGAAATAGGTTTTTAAGGGTTATTGTTGTGAAATCAGAAATGCGGTGTAAGCTACATAGCATACCACCAACAAGGCTCCTTCTATACGGGTGATGGTCCGTTTCTTGAAGAACCAGCCCACCAGCCAGAACAGGATGGAAGAGCCCACCAGTACGGCCATGTCGATGTTGTTGATGTTGCCCATGGGGAGTGGGGAGAGAGTGGCGCTGCATCCCAGTACGAAGAACACATTGAACAGGTTGCTGCCGATGACATTTCCGATGGCGATGCCCGGGTTCTTTTTCAGGGCTGCTGTAATGGAAGTCGCCAGTTCCGGCAGGGAAGTACCTCCGGCAACCAAGGTCAGGCCGATGATGGAATCGCTGACGCCCAGGGCACGGGCAATGCCGCTGGCACCGTCGACAAACAGCTGGCCCCCGAAAATCAATCCGGCCAGTCCCCCTATAATGTATAAAGTAGATTTCCAGGCGGGCAGTTCCTTGACCTTCTGTTCCTCACTGCCGTCTTCATTTCCGTTGTGGGCAATGGCAAAGGTATAACGCATGAAAATCAGGAAGAATCCCAACAGTACCAGTCCGTCTATCCGGCTGATGATGTTCTGGCTTTCTCCATCCAGCAGGCAGTCGTTGGCAAAGCAAGTCAGTACCAGGGCCGAAAGGATGACCAACGGGATTTCCTTGCTCATGGTGCCTTTCCCTACTTGGATGGGCAGTACCAGTGCCGTACAGCCGATAATCATCAGTACGTTGAAGATATTGCTTCCCACGACGTTTCCGATAGACATTTCTGCACTGCCTTGCAAGGCCGAAAGTACACTGATGACCAGTTCAGGGGCAGAAGTACCGAAGGCTACGATGGTCAATCCGATGACCAGGTCGGAAATATGGAAGCGTTTGGCTACGGAAGCCGCTCCGTCTGTCAGTCCGTTGGCCCCTACCAGAATCAGAGCCAGTCCGACAATCAATAAAAGTAAGTTCATCCACATACTATGTTTCGTTTTTTGTTTTCGTTTGTTGGTTGCAAATATAAACAAGAATGCAGAAACACAGAAATTTGTCGTTTCAATTATAAATTTATGGATTGAGGACAGAAATGCACGATTCTCCTCCTTTTTTGCATGATTAATAGTTGTATGTGATACACTAATTCTCTATCTTTGTGGCAAACGTTAACACATATAAAGTATATGAGAAACAGAATCCTGTCTTTATTATTCTTGCTTCCGTTTATTTCGGAGTCATTGTCTGCCGCATTGGTGGATGAAAAAGATTATGTAGCTTATTTGTTCACTTATTTTACGGGGAACAATATCAGTGAAGAAGCCGTGTGCTATGGAGTAAGTATGGATGGATATACTTACTATGCACTGAATAACAATAAACCGGTGATCGACTCAAAAGTAATCAGTTCTACCGGAGGTGTACGTGACCCTCATATTCTGAGAGGAGAAGACGGTCAGACCTTTTATATGGTGGTTACCGACATGGTTTCCGACAATGGATGGGATTCCAACCGGGCTATGGTGCTGTTGAAATCAACAGATTTGATCAATTGGTCTCATTCGGTAGTGAACATTCAGAAACGTTATCCGGGACAGGAAAAGCTGAAACGGGTATGGGCTCCGCAGACCATTTTTGACAAAGAAGCAGGAAAATACATGATTTATTTCTCCATGCAGTATGCCGGAGGTCCGGATGTGATTTATTATGCATATGCCAACGAAGACTTTACCGACTTGGAGGGAGAACCGAAACCACTTTTCATTCCGAACAACAAGACTTCTTGTATCGATGGAGACATTGTGTATAAAGACGGAGTATATCATCTTTTCTATAAGACTGAAGGAAACGGAAACGGTATCAAGGTCGCTACGACCCGTGCGCTGACTTCCGGAAAGTGGGAAGAACAGCCGGATTACAAGCAACAGACCAAGGAAGCCGTGGAAGGCGCCGGTACGTTCAAGTTGATTGGACAGGACAAATATATTCTGATGTATGATGTATATATGAAAGGTGCCTACCAGTTTACGGAAACAACCGACTTGAAACACTTCAAGGCGATAGACCATGCGGTAAAGATGAATTTCCATCCACGTCACGGTACCATCATCCCGATTACCCGTGCCGAATTGAAACGTATTACGGACCAATGGGGTAAGCCGGCCGAATTGGGCGAACTGCTGGTCAATCCGGTATTGACGGGATTCCATGCAGATCCGGAAGTGCTGTATTCGCATCAGACACAGCGTTATTACATCTATTCTACGACCGACGGACAGCCCGGATGGGGAGGATGGTATTTCACCGTATTCTCTTCTGCCGACCTGAAGGAGTGGAAGTATGAAGGTGTCATGTTGGACTTGCGTTCTCCGCAGGTGCCTTGGGCCAATGGCAATGCGTGGGCGCCGGCCATTGAAGAAAAACTGATTGACGGAAAATATAAATACTTCTTCTATTATAGTGGTAACCCGAACGATGACTCCGGTAAGAAAATCGGAGTGGCCGTAGCCGATTCTCCGGTAGGTCCTTTCAAGGATATGGGTAAACCTATCGTGACAGACTCTCCGGTAGGTTACGGACAGCAGATTGATGTAGATGTATTCACCGATCCGGTGTCTGGCAAGTCTTATCTGTACTGGGGTAACGGCTATATGGCTGGTGCGGAACTGAACGACGACATGGTATCCATCAAGAAAGAAACCTTGAAGGTGATGACCCCGAAGGGCGGCAGCTTGAAAGACTATGCTTACCGTGAAGCGCCTTATGTATTCTATCGTCAGGGTACTTACTACTTCATGTGGTCGGTCGACGATACGGGTTCAGCCAACTATCATGTGGCTTATGGTACGTCGGATTCTCCGCTGGGACCGATTAAGGTGGCGAAAGATCCGGTGGTGCTGATACAGGATCCTTCACAGGAAATTTACGGTACAGCTCATAACTCTGTTGTTCGGAAACCGGGTACAGACGAATGGTATATTGTATACCATCGCATCAATAAAAACTACTTGAACTCGGACAAAGGACCGGGCGTACACCGTGAGGTATGTATCGACCGGATGGAATTCAATGCGGATGGAACCATCCAACGTGTGAAAGTATCCAAATAATCATTTTATTAAATCTTTTTACCTATGAAACACCTGACACATCTGGCAGCTTTATGTGCTTGCCTTACCAGTCTTCCTGTGGCGGCTCACGTGCAGGAAGTAATGAACGAACCGGATTCGGTGTATTTGTTCTCGTATGCTACCGTGAATGACGCGGGACGCAGCGGCCTGAAATTGGCTTGGAGTCCGGATACTGAACGCTGGTTCAGTATTGGAAACGGATATGGCTATGTGAAATGTGATTACGGGGCCTGGGGCGCTGAAAAACGGATGTTCAATCCTCATCTGACACGGGATGAGAAAGGACTGTGGCATTGCGCCTGGCAGTTGAACGAAAACGGAAAGGAGTGGGGACAGGCTACTTCGCCGGACCTGATGAAATGGAATCCGCAGTCGTATTACTTGCAGTCACCGGGAGAAGGAACTGGAATCCAAGGCAGCGAGACCCGCAAGAAAGCCGTTGTGGAAGGTGTGGTAGAACAAGGATATATGCAGAAAGTGGCCTGGGAGGAAGTGGACCGACTGTTGAAGTTTGTTGACTACCGGGCCTACAGAGACCAGTTGCACAATGAACGGACGGAACAGGATGCGCAACGCTTTGCCGGACTGGCTCCGGTCTCCCTGCAATTGACGGTACGTCCGGAAGAAGCTCGTCCTATCAGTGACAAACTGATAGGTATTTTCTTTGAAGACATCAACTACGGAGCCGACGGTGGACTTTATGCCGAACTGGTGCAGAACCGTGACTTTGAATATACACCGAAAGAAGGCTCCGCTCAGGGATGGGATCATGGATATGCCTGGAGTGTCTGGGAAAACGGAAAGTCGTCGGCTATACAGGTCGCCACGGAGCATCCTTTACATGCCAACAATCCGCATTATGTGGTGTGGCAGGCTAAGCCGGGAAGCTCTCTCCGTAATACGGGTTTTGACGGTATTACCTTGAAAAAAGGTGAAAAATATGATTTCTCTCTCTTTGCCTCTATGCCCGAAGGCAGCAAAGGCGGGAAGGTTGTCGTACGCTTGCTGGATGCCCAAGGCAAGGAAGTGGCACAGGCTTCCGTAAAGGTAAAGGCGGGCGACTGGAAGAAGCAGACTGCAGTGCTGACGGCACAGGCAGATGTGGAGGCAGCCGTACTTTCGCTGGAACCGGAACTCACTGGAGAACTGCACTTGGATATGATTTCACTCTTCCCGCAAAAGACCTTCAAAGGACATAAGAACGGGTTGAGAGCTGATTTGGCTCAGACATTGGCCGATTTGCATCCTCGTTTTATGCGTTTCCCGGGCGGTTGCGTGGCTCATGGAAACGGCATTGACAATATTTACCGTTGGAAGAACTCCGTTGGTCCGCTGGAAGCCCGTAAGCCGATGCGGAACCTGTGGGGATACCATCAGACACTGGGACTGGGGTATTTTGAGTATTTCCAGTTCTGTGAAGATATAGGAGCGGAACCCCTGCCGGTATTGGCCGCTGGAGTGCCGTGCCAGAACTCTGCCTGCATCCCGGGCAAACTTTTGAGTGGAGGACAGCAGGGAGGTATTCCCATGGAAGAGATGGATGCCTATGTGCAGGACATTCTGGATTTGATTGAATATGCCAACGGTGACCCGAAGAAGAACAAATGGGCCAAGATGCGGGCGGAAGCCGGTCATCCGAAACCGTTTAATTTGAAATACATCGGTATCGGCAACGAGGATCTGATTACTCCGATTTTTGAGGAACGCTTTGAAATGATTTTCAAGGCCATTAAGGAAAAATATCCGGAAATCACTGTTATCGGTACGGTGGGACCTTTCTATGAAGGTACGGATTATGAGGCTGGATGGAAATTCGCTTCCCGTCTGCAGGTACCGATGGTAGACGAGCATTATTATAACACGCCGGGATGGTTTATTAACAACCAGGACTATTACGACCGGTACGACCGTTCCAAACCGAAAGTGTATTTGGGAGAGTATGCGGCTCATCTGCCCAGTCGTCCGAACAACATCGAAACTGCCTTGGCAGAAGCGTTGTACCTGACTTCGGTAGAGCGGAACGGTGACATCGTATCGATGACTTCGTATGCGCCGTTGCTGGCCAAGGAAGGACATACTCAGTGGAATCCCGACTTGATTTATTTCAACAATAAGGAAGTGAAACCCACTGTGGGCTATTATACCCAACAGCTTTACGGACAGAATTCCGGTGACACGTATCTGCCTGCCGACCGGAAGATTGACAATTCCCGTCAGGATGTACAGCGCAGAATCGGTACGTCGGTGGTGCGTGACAGCAAAACAGGCGATGTGATTGTGAAGCTGGTCAACTTGCTGCCGGTTCCGGTGAAGACCCAGTTGAATGGTTTGACACAGGAAGAAGGACAGGTGACTTTACAAGTACTTTCCGGCACTCCGACCGATCAGCAGGCGCGTCCGGTGAAGAAAGAAATCTCCTTGAAGGACTTGTCACAGTATGAGATGCCTGCTTATTCGTTGAGCGTGATTCGGATTCATTTGCCAAAATAAAGAGACTGATTGATTCTTGTCTCTTTTTTGACAGCTTTCTGAGGTCTGAAAAACGGGGAAAAAACTATTTTTGGCAATATAATTTTAATATGTATGAAATATAAACACGCATTATGGGGCGTAGGCCTTTCTTTATTATTTTCTTTCGGGGCACTCTCTGTTTCTGCAGCTTCATCTGCCGGAGAAGAGGTGAACGTAAAGGAAACATTTGCAGTAGGTAAGGGAACATTTATGTTGAATGGAAAACCCTTTGTGGTGAAGGCGGCAGAGGTACACTATCCGCGTATTCCGGAACCTTACTGGGAACAGCGTATTCTTTCGTGCAAGGCATTGGGCATGAATACCCTTTGCTTGTATGTTTTCTGGAACTTACACGAACAGCAGCCTGGTAAGTTCGATTTCTCCGGCAATAAGGATATAGCCAAGTTCTGCCGGCTGGCACAGAAACACGGAATGTATGTCATTGTACGTCCGGGACCTTACGTTTGCGCGGAATGGGAAATGGGCGGACTGCCTTGGTGGTTGCTCAAGAAAAAAGATGTGCAGCTACGTACACTTGACCCTTATTATATGGAACGGGTCCGCATCTTTATGAACGAGGTAGGTAAACAGTTGGCCGACTTGCAGCTTTCCCGTGGGGGAAACATCATCATGGTGCAGGTGGAAAATGAATATGGTTCATATGGCGTCAACAAGCCTTATGTATCGGCCATTCGCGACATTGTGAAACAGGCGGGTTTTACCGATGTGCCTCTTTTCCAGTGCGACTGGAGTTCCAACTTTACCAACAATGCGCTGGATGATTTGTTGTGGACGGTGAACTTCGGTACGGGTGCCAACATTGACGAACAGTTCAAGAAACTGAAATCGTTGCGTCCGGAAACTCCGATGATGTGTAGCGAGTTCTGGAGCGGTTGGTTCGACCACTGGGGACGGAAGCATGAGACCCGTGATGCGGCTACGATGGTGAGCGGTATCAAAGACATGCTGGACCGGAACATCTCGTTCAGTTTGTATATGACCCACGGAGGTACGACCTTCGGCTGGTGGGGCGGTGCCAACAACCCGGCTTATTCGGCCATGTGTAGTTCTTACGATTATGACGCGCCGATCAGTGAGGCCGGATGGACCACTCCGAAGTATTTCCAGTTGCGCGACCTGTTGAAACAATATCTTCCGGAAGGAGAAACTCTGCCTGAACCTCCGGCAGCTTTCCCGGTGATTTCTGTACCGGCCATTACGGACTGGAAGGTGGCTCCGTTGTTTGAGAATCTGCCAGAACCAAAACAGTCGGAAGATATCCAGCCGATGGAAATGTTCGACCAGGGTTGGGGAACGATTCTGTATCGCACTACCTTGAAAGAGGATGTGAAAGGTACGTTACATATTGACGAAGTCCACGACTGGGCACAGGTGTTTGCCAACGGTAAACTGTTGGGACGTCTGGATCGTCGTCACGGTGAATTTACCTTGCCGTTGAAAGAAACCTTGAAGAAAGGAACTCAGTTGGACATCCTGGTAGAAGCCATGGGGCGTGTGAATTTTGACAAGTCTATCCACGACCGGAAAGGTATCACCCAGAAGGTGGAAGTGGTCAATGGTGACCAGGCACAGGAATTGAAAGGCTGGACGGTATATAACCTGCCTCCGTTCTATGAATTTGTCAGTCAGAAAAACTACCAGGCGGGTAAATCGGTAGACGGCCCGGCCTACTATAAAGCCACCTTCCATTTGGACAAGACAGGTGATACCTTCCTGGATATGGAGACTTGGGGTAAAGGTATGGTCTGGGTAAACGGACATGCCATGGGACGTTTTTGGGAAATCGGTCCGCAGCAGACCTTGTACATGCCGGGATGCTGGCTGAAAGAAGGCGACAATGAAATCATTGTGCTCGATTTGAAGGGTCCGGCCGAAGCCAAAGTGGTCGGTGTGGAAAAACCGATTCTCGACATGTTGCGTGAGAAAGCTCCGGAAACCCATCGCAAAGACGGTCAGAACCTGAACCTGAAAGCCGAGAAACCGGTGATGACAGGTACGTTCAAGGCAGGCAACGGCTGGCAGGAAGTCCGTTTTGAGAAACCGACCACCGGACGTTATTTCTGTTTGGAAGGCGTTTCCAACTACGACGGCACCAATATTGCCGCTGTGGCAGAAATGGATGTGCTGGGTGCAGACGGGAAACCGGTTTCCCGTGAAAGCTGGAAGATTGTCTATGCCGACAGCGAAGAAACCCGCAGCGGTAACCGTACCGCCGACAAGGTATTCGACTTGCAGGAAAGCACCTTCTGGCAGACGGTAGACAATACCGCTTATCCGCATCAGATTGTCATTGATTTAGGAAAAGAATATCAGGTGACAGGTTTCCGTATGTTGCCACGCGCAGAAGCCGGTGCGCCAGGTTTGATAAAGGATTATAAGGTATATGTAAAGAAATCAGATTTTACATATTGATTTTCAGTTTGTATAGAACTTAAGGTAATTCAGGAGAAATATCCCGCGACTATTAAGTCTGCGGGATATTTTTTTGCTTGCTGGAAGAAAAATCCCTTTGTTTCATGTCTTTATGACATTTTTTTACGAACTTTGCCGCCCAATGTGAAATTAGGTATGCAAGGAGAGTTTGCATCGGATAACAGATGAAAGAATGAACGATTCAAAACCGACATTTAAGGAAATAAACGAAAGTTATACATTAAAAGAAGCCATTACGGAAGCCAAGCGTTGCTTGAACTGCAAGCATCCTTCCTGTAAGAAGGGATGCCCGATAGAAAATGACATTCCGGAGTTTATCCATGAATTGTCAAAAGGAAATATGGGGAATGCTATGGCGATTATCAATGAGAAAAGCAATCTGCCAGCCATCTGCGGTAGAGTCTGTCCGCATGAAAAGCAATGTCAGGGGCATTGCGTGCTTTATCCGAAGGGAAAAGGTATTGAAATCGGCAAGCTGGAACGCTTCATCGCCGATTTTGATACGGAGATGAATCTGATTCGCGAAAAGTTGCCGCAGAAAACCCGTGGAAAGGTGGCTGTCATTGGTTCGGGGCCTGCCGGACTGACCGTGGCAGGCGATTTGGCTCGTCAGGGTTTCAATGTGACCATCTTTGAAAGCCAGGCAGAAGCTGGAGGAGTCTTGATGTACGGTATCCCAGAATACCGTCTGCCCAAACAGGTCGTACGCCAGGAAATTCAGAAAATTGAGGCCTTGGGTGTCAACTTTGTGCTGAATTGCGTGGTTGGAAAACAATTGACCATCGACGATCTTTTTACACAGGGATACGATGCCATTTTTATTGGTTCGGGTACGGCGTTGCCGAAATCGCTGGATATTCCGGGGGCTGGACTGCGTGGTGTCATTCAAGCCACGTATCTGTTGCACATGGCCAATATTTACAGCGAAGGTACGGTAGGACGTGATAAAGTGCCGGTGATTGAAGGAGAGCATGTAGCGGTAATGGGTTGTGGTAACGTAGCTATGGATGCGGCTCGTACGGCAGTGCGTATGGGGGCCGCCAGTGTAATGATTGTGTACCGTCGTACGGAAGCCGACATGCCAGCCATTCAGGCAGAGTATCAGGCGGCTGTACAGGAAGGAGTGAAATTCCTGTGGCAGACCTCTACCACGGAATTCTTGGGCGATGCGGAAGGAAAAGTTATCGGTTTACGCGCCAATACTCCGGAGGGTGTCAAGGAATATGCTTTCGACCGTATCTGTCTGGCCATCGGTTCCCGTCCGGCCAGTCGGATTGTATCGACTACGGAAGGTATTGACACCGATGATAATGGCTACGTACTGGTGAAAGAACGTCCGTTTGGCATGACCAGCCGGAAAGGAGTCTTTGCCGGGGGTGACGTGGTGCATCGGCCGCAGACGGTGGTGATGGCCATGAAGGCAGCCAAAAGTGTGGCAGTGGGCATTGCGCAGTATGTAGATGCCATAAAATTATTGAGCGAATAACCTAATTATAAAATAAATACTAAAGTTTAAGCCGTATCTCCTGATAACTCAGGAAAAAACATTAATTTCGCGAATTCAAAGGAAAGTGTAGAATTTAGATACCAAAAATAAATTTACGACAATGATGGAGCTTGATTTACTCACGGCTGTATCGCCGATTGACGGCCGATACAGAAGCAAAGCGGGAGCTTTGGCTGCTTATTTTTCTGAATATGCGCTCATGAAATATCGTGTGCGGGTAGAAATTGAATATTTCATTACATTGTGTGAGTTGCCGTTGCCGCAATTGAGTTCATTCGATGCGGCTCGTTTTGAGTCTCTCCGTGATATTTACCGTAACTTCTCGGAAGCAGATGCCGCACGTATCAAAGAAATTGAAAGCGTGACTAACCACGATGTGAAAGCGGTAGAGTATTTCATCAAGGAGCAGTTTGATAAACTGGGTGGTCTGGAACATTACAAAGAATTTATCCACTTCGGACTGACCTCTCAGGACATCAACAACACTTCAGTTCCCTTGTCTATTAAGGATGCGCTGGAAGAAGTGTATTATCCGCAGATTCAGAAGCTGATTGACCAGCTGACAACCTATGCGGAAGAATGGAAAGATATTCCGATGCTGGCAAAAACACACGGACAGCCGGCTTCTCCGACTCGCCTGGGAAAAGAAATCATGGTGTTTGTGTACCGTTTGAACCGTCAGCTGGCGGTGTTGAAGGCTTGTCCGCTGACTGCAAAGTTTGGAGGCGCTACCGGTAACTACAACGCACATCACGTAGCTTATCCGGATTTTGACTGGAAGGCATTCGGCAACAAGTTCGTATCGGAAAAACTGGGTTTGGAACGGGAAGAATATACCACACAGATTTCCAACTACGACGGACTGGGAGCTATTTTTGATGCCATGAAGCGGATCAATACCATCATGATTGACATGAACCGTGACTTCTGGCAGTACATCTCTATGGAGTACTTCAAGCAGAAAATCAAAGCAGGTGAAGTAGGTTCCAGTGCTATGCCACATAAGGTGAATCCGATTGACTTTGAAAATGCGGAAGGTAACTTAGGAATGGCCAACGCGATTTTTGCCCATCTGTCTGCCAAGTTGCCGATTTCTCGTCTGCAGCGTGACTTGACTGACTCTACGGTATTGCGCAACATCGGCGTGCCGTTCGGACATACCATCATTGCCATCCAGAGTTCCTTGAAGGGTCTTGGCAAATTGTTGCTGAACGAGCATAAGATTTATGAAGACCTGGATAACTGCTGGAGCGTAGTGGCAGAAGCTATTCAGACGATTCTGCGCCGGGAAGCTTATCCGCATCCGTATGAAGCGCTGAAGGCTTTGACGCGTACGAACCAGACTATCACAGAAGCTTCTATCAAGGACTTCATTGAAACACTGAACGTAAGCGAAGACATCAAGAAAGAATTGCGTGCAATTACTCCGCACAACTATACTGGAGTATAATTTAAAACAAATAATATCGCCCGAGAGGGTATCACAGAGTATTAATTAGCATTAAACAAAAAAATTATGGCAGAAAAAGAATTCAGACAGGAAGGCGAAAACAGCCAGTCTGGCCGCGATGGTTACAAGTCTTATAACAAAGAAGGATATAATAAATATGGTAGAGGCGAGAAAAGCAACAGCTATGGTCGCCGTCCGTATAATAACAATAGAGAAGGGGGAGAGGGCTATCGCTCTTCATATAATCCCCGTTTCAATAATAACAACGGGGAGGACCGTCCGCAAAGAGGTGGTTACGGCAATCGTCCGCAGCGTCCTTATGGGAATCGTCCGTATAACAACGAAGGAGGCGAACAGCGTTCTTCTTATAACCCGCGTTTTAATAACAACAACGGCAATCGTCCGCAGCGTCCTTACGGTAATCGTCCGTATAATAATAATGAAGGAGGCGAACAGCGTCCGTATCGTCCGCGCTTCAACAACGGTGGACAGCAGGGTGGCGAACAGCGTTCCTATCGTCCGCGGTTTAATAACAGTGGACAGCAGGGTGGCTATGGTCGTCCGCAAGGAGGATACCGTCCACGTACTGCCGACTACAATCCGAATGCGAAATATAGCATGAAGAAGCAGATTGAATACAAGGAGGTACTGGCCGATCCGGATGAACCGATTCGTTTGAACAAGTTCCTGGCCAATGCCGGTATTTGCTCTCGTCGGGAAGCGGATGAATTTATCACTGCCGGAGTGGTGTCTGTCAACGGAGAAGTGGTGACCGAGTTGGGTACAAAAGTCAAACGTTCGGATGAAGTGAAGTTCCACGACCAGCCGGTGAGCATTGAACGCAAGGTGTATGTGTTGCTCAACAAACCGAAAGATTGCGTAACGACTTCCGACGATCCTCAGGAACGCAAAACGGTGATGGATTTCGTGAAAGGGGCCTGCAAGGAACGTATTTATCCGGTAGGACGTCTGGACCGCAATACCACTGGTGTGCTCCTGCTGACGAACGACGGAGATTTGGCTTCGAAGCTGACACACCCGAAGTTCCTGAAGAAGAAAATTTACCATGTATACTGTGACAAGAACGTGACGAAAGCAGACTTGGATCAGATTGTACAGGGAATTACGCTGGACGACGGTGAAATCCATGCAGATGCTGTCAGCTACGCATCGGATACCGACAAGTCGCAGGTGGGCATTGAAATCCACTCTGGAAAGAACCGTATCGTACGTCGTATCTTCGAGTCGCTGGGCTACCGGGTAGTGAAACTGGACCGTGTGTATTTTGCCGGACTGACCAAGAAGGGACTCCGCCGGGGCGACTGGCGTTACCTGACAGAACAGGAAGTGGCCATGTTGCGTATGGGGTCTTTTGAATAATGAGAAATAAATGGAACACAGGGATAGGCGGATACCAAATATCTCTGTGTTTTTTAGATTAATTGATAAAACAGAGAATCAAAATGGAAACAATTCGTAGAACAAAAATTGTTGACCTGCTGAAGCGTGAAGATTTTGGCGCGATGGTCAATGTGAAAGGTTGGGTGCGTACTCGCCGTGGTAGCAAGCAAGTAAACTTTATTGCATTGAATGATGGTTCTACTATAAATAATGTGCAGATTGTGGTCGACCTGGCTAATTTCGACGAGGAATTGCTGAAAAAGATTACAACCGGTGCTTGTCTGAGCGTGAACGGAGAACTGGTGAAGTCAGTCGGTGCCGGACAGGCTGCAGAAATCCAGGCACGTGAAATCGAAGTGCTGGGTACTTGCGACAATACTTATCCGTTGCAGAAGAAGGGACACTCTATGGAATTCTTGCGTGAAATCGCTCATTTGCGTCCGCGTACGAATACGTTTGGTGCCGTATTCCGTATCCGTCATAATATGGCAATCGCCATTCATAAATTCTTCCATGAAAGAGGTTTCTTCTATTTCCATACACCGTTGATTACCGCATCCGACTGCGAAGGAGCAGGACAGATGTTCCAGGTAACGACCATGAACCTCTATGATTTGAAAAAAGACGAGAAAGGTTCCATCATTTATGACAATGACTTCTTTGGCAAGCAGACTAGTTTGACGGTTTCTGGACAGCTGGAAGGTGAGCTGGCAGCTACAGCCTTGGGAGCTATTTATACTTTCGGTCCAACTTTCCGTGCAGAAAACTCCAATACGCCGCGTCACTTGGCTGAATTCTGGATGATTGAACCGGAAGTGGCTTTCAATGACATCAACGACAATATGGACTTGGCTGAAGAGTTCATCAAATATTGTGTGCAGTGGGCATTGGATAACTGCTACGATGATGTGAAGTTCCTGAACGACATGTTCGATAAGGGCTTGATTGAACGTCTGCAGGGTGTGCTGAAAGAATCTTTCGTGCGTCTGCCTTATACAGAGGGTATCAAGATTCTGGAAGAAGCTGTTGCCAACGGACATAAGTTTGAGTTTCCCGTTTACTGGGGTGTGGATTTGGCTTCAGAGCACGAACGCTTCCTGGTAGAAGACCATTTCAAACGTCCGGTTATCTTGACAGATTACCCGAAAGAAATCAAGGCTTTCTACATGAAGCAGAACGAAGACGGCAAGACCGTACGTGCCATGGATGTCTTGTTCCCGAAGATTGGAGAAATTATCGGTGGTTCAGAACGTGAGGCTGATTACGACAAGCTGCTGACTCGCATTCAGGAATTGCACATCCCGATGAAGGATATGTGGTGGTATCTGGATACCCGTAAGTACGGTTCATGTCCTCATTCAGGCTTCGGACTGGGCTTCGAACGTCTGCTGTTGTTCGTAACCGGTATGTCGAATATCCGCGATGTGATTCCGTTCCCGCGTACTCCGCGTAATGCTGAATTCTAATAGAATACAATATATTTGTAAGAAGAAAAAGCCATTCTGTTTGGAATGGCTTTTTTTTATACTTTTTTTGGTAGAAAAAAGTCGATAAAGCGCGTGATTTTCAAATTATTTTATATTTTTGTAGGTAACCTAACGGGCAATTCTAATACTTTTAGTTATGAAAATACGCAATTTCTTTCTGGTGGCATTTCTAATGCTTTTGACTGTCGGCAGTTCGATGGCCCAGGATGTACAGGAGAAGACTCCAATCACTTTGCATGGGGTTTGGCAGATGTGTTTTTATCGTTCTAATTCTCCGGATATTCCCGGTGAACTCAAAACAAGTAATTCTTTGAAGATTCTTTCTGATGACGGACGTTTCACCAATTTGCTGATGATGCAGACGGGGGCTGTCATTTTGGGATATGGAACTTATGAAATCAATAACGAAGGGCTGTATACAGAATATGTGGAGAAAAACGTACATCTTCCGCAGCTGAATGGAGAAAAAAATGAGATGCATTTTGAGCTGAAGGAGAACGGGACATTGATGTATGTGAAATATTTCCTGAAAAATGATGCCAAGGGAAATGAAATCGATTCGTGGTGTCATGAAATCTGGCAGAAAGTAGAAATGGCGCCGGTTTACCCGGGTGATGAACTGAGATAATCAAAATTATAATTGAAAGATAAAACAAGAAAGGCGGTTCTGGCATGAAGTACGGATACCGCCTTTCTTGTTTCTGGATAGAGAGTCATTGTTAATAATCAATCATTTATCCCGCGAAAAAAAAACTTAAAATCTTTGTTGGTTAAAAGAAAAGCCGTACCTTTGCAAGCCGATTATTATCAACTAGTGATAAATTTTTAATTCTGAGTGCTTTATTCTTCTTTGTCCGGGAAGAGTGGGGCGGGAGGAATTTGTTTTTTAGTAGTTAACATTTAAAAAAGATTTAAGAGTGGATACTTTAAGTTACAAGACCATTTCTGCAAACAAGGAAACAGCAACGAAAGAATGGGTTGTTGTGGATGCTACCGATCAGGTTGTAGGCCGTCTCGGTGCAAAAGTTGCAAAGTTGTTGAGAGGTAAGTACAAACCGAACTTCACCCCTCATGTAGACTGCGGTGATAACGTAATCATCATCAACGCAGACAAAGTGAAATTTACAGGTAAGAAAATGACTGACAAGATTTACCTGAGCTATACAGGTTATCCTGGTGGTCAGCGTGAAATTACTCCGGCTCGTTTGATGGCAAAACCGAACGGTGCTGAAAAACTGATGAAGAGAGTAGTTAAAGGTATGCTTCCTAAGAACCGTCTGGGAGCTAAGTTGCTGGGCAACTTGTATGTTTACGAAGGAAGTGAACACAAACACGAAGCTCAGACTCCGAAAGTAATCGATATTAATACACTTAAATAATAAAGAATGGAAGTAGTAAATGCATTAGGCAGACGTAAAAGCGCAGTTGCTCGCGTTTTCGTAAGCGAAGGTACAGGAAAGATTACTATTAACAAGAGAGACCTTGCACAGTACTTTCCATCAACTATTCTGCAGTATGTAGTTAAACAGCCGTTGAACAAATTGGAAGTGGCTGAAAAATATGATATCAAAGTTAACTTGTGTGGTGGTGGTTTCACTGGCCAGTCTCAGGCTTTGCGTCTGGCTATCGCTCGTGCACTGGTTAAAATCAACCCTGAAGACAAGAAGACTCTTCGTGCAGAAGGCTTCATGACTCGTGATTCTCGTTCTGTTGAACGTAAGAAACCGGGACGTCCGAAAGCACGTCGTAGATTCCAGTTCAGTAAACGTTAACGAGGGGACAAGTTGGATAAGGGACAAGTTGGCAAGGATACTCTCTTATTATGGAATATTTCCTTGTTGCCTCGTCAACTGATACCTCGTCACCTAAAGAAGCGTTTAGTATCTAAACTGCCAGGATTCTTCCTGCAAGCATTTGTCGGAAAGACTACCGGACAGTTGGTTCAATAAACAAAAAAGAAAGTAAACGATTAAAATTAAAGACAATGTCAAGAGTAAATTTTGATACATTATTGGAGGCTGGTTGCCACTTCGGACACCTTAAAAGAAAGTGGAACCCTGCAATGGCTCCTTATATTTTCATGGAACGCAACGGTATTCATATCATCGATTTGAACAAAACTGTTGCTAAAGTTGATGAAGCTGCTGAAGCTTTGAAGCAAATCGCAAAATCAGGAAAGAAAGTCCTGTTCGTTGCTACTAAGAAACAAGCTAAACAGGTAGTAGCTGAGAAAGCTGCTTCTGTAAACATGCCGTACGTAATCGAACGTTGGCCGGGTGGTATGTTGACTAACTTCCCGACAATCCGTAAGGCTGTGAAGAAAATGGCTACTATCGACAAATTGACTAACGATGGTACTTATTCTAACCTGTCAAAGAGAGAAATCCTGCAGATTTCTCGTCAGCGTGCTAAATTGGAAAAGAACCTCGGTTCTATCGCTGATTTGACTCGTCTGCCGTCTGCATTGTTCGTAGTCGACGTAATGAAAGAAAACATCGCAGTTCGCGAAGCTAACCGTCTGGGTATTCCTGTATTCGCTATCGTAGATACAAACTCTGACCCGACAAATGTAGACTTCGTAATTCCGGCAAACGATGACGCTACTAAGTCAGTAGAAGTTATCTTGGATGCTTGTTGCGCTGCTATGGCAGAAGGTCTGGAAGAAAGAAAAGCTGAAAAGGTAGATATGGAAGCTGCTGGTGAAAATGCACCGAAAGCTGCAAAGAAAAAATCTACTAAGGCTCGCATGGACAAGGCTGAAGAAGAAGCCATCAACGCTTCTAAAGCAGCTGCCTTCATGAACAAAGACGAAGAAGAAGCTTAATATAAGGTAAGTTGAGAATTGAAAATTGAAAATTGGGAAGACTGTATTCTCGATTCTCAATTCTCAATTCTCAACTTTGTTTTTATGCATATTATTAACTCAAAATAAAAGATATTATTATGGCTGTAAGTATGGCTGATATCACCAAGCTCCGTAAAATGACAGGAGCTGGTATGATGGACTGTAAAAATGCTTTGACAGAAGCTGAAGGCGATTTCGACAAAGCAGTAGAAATTATCCGTAAAAAAGGACAGGCTGTAGCTGCAAAACGTTCTGACCGTGAAACTTCAGAAGGTTGTGTACTGGCTAAATCAACTGGCGACTATGCAGCAATGATTGCTTTGAAGTGTGAAACTGACTTCGTAGCTAAGAATGCTGATTTCGTAGCGCTGACTCAGGCTATCCTGGATGCGGCTATCGCTAACAAATGCAAGACTTTGGATGAAGTAAAGGCTCTGCCGATGGGTAGCGGTACAATTGCTGACGCAATCGTAGAACGCAGCGGTATCACAGGTGAAAAGACAGAATTGGATGGTTACAACTTCGTTTCTGGCGCTTGCACTGCTGTTTACAACCACATGAACAAGAACCAGCTTTGCACTATCGTAGCTTTCAATAAGGTTTGTGATGAAAAAGTGGCTCACGAAATCTGTATGCAGATTGCAGCTATGAACCCGATTGCTATCGATGAGGCCGGTGTACCTGAAGCTGTAAAAGAAGAAGAAATCAAGGTTGCTGTTGAAAAGACTAAAGCTGAACAGATTCAGAAGGCTGTAGAAGCTGCGTTGAAGAAAGCGGGTATTAACCCGGCTCACGTAGACAGCGAAGAGCACATGGAAAGCAACATGGCTAAGGGCTGGATTTCTGCAGAAGATGTAGCTAAAGCAAAGGAAATCAAAGAAACTGTAGCTGCTGAAAAGGCTGCTCACTTGCCGCAGGCTATGATTGAGAACATTGCCAAAGGTCGTCTGGGCAAATTCTTGAAAGAAGTTTGTCTGTTGAACCAGGAAAGCATCATGGAACCGAAGAAGACTGTAGCTGACGTATTGAAAGAAGCTGATCCTGAATTGGCTATCACAGACTTCAAACGTTTCACTTTGCGCGCTGAATAATCGATATTCAATATTCTTTTTCGGGCATGCGGTTTTGCATGCCCGATTTGTTTTACGGCTGTTTGTTTCAAGCAGCCGTTTTTTATTGATTATTATCAGGAAAAGTAATTCATCAAGCTGGATATTTTGTATTTTTGCTGCCGGAAAACATAGAATGGAATTCTAACTTTTAAACAAAATAGATTATGGCAAAGAAAGCGCTTTTAATGATTTTGGATGGTTGGGGATGTGGCGACCATCAGAAAGATGATGTAATCTTCAATACTCCGACTCCTTACTGGGACAGCCTGCTGGCTACCTATCCTCACTCACAGTTGCAGGCCAGTGGTGAAAATGTAGGTCTTCCCGACGGACAGATGGGTAACTCTGAAGTAGGTCACCTGAACATCGGTGCCGGACGTATCGTATATCAGGACTTGGTAAAGATTAACCGTGCTTGTGCCGACAACAGCATCCTGAAGAACAAAGAAATCGTGTCTGCTTTCTCATACGCAAAAGAGCATGGCAAGAACATGCACTTCATGGGATTGACTTCCAACGGTGGTGTACACTCTTCTTTGGATCACTTGTTCAAATTGTGTGACATCGCAAAGGAATATGGACTGGAAAATACATTCATCCACTGCTTCATGGACGGTCGTGACACTGACCCGAAGAGCGGTAAAGGATTTATCCAACAGCTGACTGACCATTGTGCAAAATCAACTGGTAAGATTGCTTCTATCGTAGGTCGTTTCTACGCTATGGACCGTGACAAACGTTGGGCTCGTATCAAAGAAGCCTACGACTTGCTGGTAAGCGGTATCGGTAAGAAAGCTACTGACATGGTACAGGCTATGCAGGAATCATACGATGAAGGTGTAACCGATGAATTCATCAAACCGATTGTCAATGCAAACTTCGACGGTACCATCAAGGAAGGCGATGTAGTAATCTTCTTCAACTACCGTAACGACCGTGCGAAAGAGTTGACTATCGTGTTGACTCAGCAGGATATGCCGGAAGAAGGCATGAAGACTATCCCGGGATTGCAGTACTACTGCATGACTCCGTACGATGCTTCTTTCAAGGGTGTTCACATCCTATTCGACAAGGAAAACGTACAGAACACACTGGGCGAATACCTGGCCAACAACGGAAAGACTCAGCTGCACATTGCAGAAACAGAAAAATATGCACACGTAACCTTCTTCTTCAACGGTGGACGTGAAACTCCGTATGCCAACGAAGACCGTATTCTGGTTCCATCTCCGAAAGTAGCTACTTACGACCTGAAACCGGAAATGAGTGCTTACGAAGTGAAAGACAAACTGGTAGAAGCTATCGGTACACAGAAATACGATTTCATCGTAGTAAACTATGCCAACGGCGATATGGTAGGTCACACAGGTATCTACGAAGCTATCGAAAAGGCAGTAGTTGCTATCGACAACTGCGTGAAAGATACTGTAGAAGCTGCCAAGGCAAACGGTTATGAAGTGATCATCATTGCCGACCACGGAAATGCTGACCACGCTTTGAATGCCGACGGTACACCGAACACGGCTCACTCTTTGAACCCGGTTCCGTTTGTATACGTCACAGAAAACAAGAATGCCAAGGTAGAAAACGGTGTGTTAGCCGATGTTGCTCCTTCTATCCTGCACATTTTAGGTATGGCTCAGCCGGCAGAAATGACAGGTCATGACCTGATTAAATAAGCTGTCTGAAATCCTCAAGAGAACTATATAAAAAGTCGGGCTTCGCTGCAAAAAGGTAGTGAAGCCCGTTTTTTTATGCTTTGCGGTCAAACGGCATGTCTGATGAAACTTTGCTTTGTGGATGTAGTAGGGGATGGTGGATGACCTGCTGTCTGTGAGGCGATGTGCGGTTCCTGCTTGGTGAGTGTGGGCGATACGTTTTTTTTCGCGGAAACAAGGTAGAAGAGGGAGAAAGTACAAACGCATAGTCTGGAAGATTGTCGGTCGTTCTCCTCCGAAACCTGATAGGAAAGAAAATAAAAAGCCGCAAGGTAAAATGAGATTACTTTGCGGCTTTTCTATCAAACAGAGTGCTTGATTAAGCTTTCACTCCGTTGTATTCGTCAGATACAGTTAATTTCTTGCGGCCTTTAGCGCGACGTGCTGCCAATACTCGGCGACCGTTAGCGGTAGCCATTCTTTCACGGAAACCGTGTTTGTTTCTTCTCTTTCTGTTAGAGGGTTGGAATGTTCTTTTCATTTTCGTATATACTATTTATGTTATTATTCCATGCGTTCGGGCTGCAAAATTAGTGACTTTTTTTTAATAATCAAAGTGCTAAATCATTTTTAGACAAATCTTTTTGTGTTTTTTCGTGATTTAGATTAATTTTGCAACCGTATTCAGAGAATAAATCAACTATAACATAATAATAAAAGGATTTAAGTTATGATTAATGCTCAAGACATTAAAATCGGAACCGCTATCCGTATGGATGGCAAATTGTATTTCTGCATTGACTTCCTGCATGTAAAACCGGGTAAAGGAAACACTTTCATGCGTACGAAACTGAAAGACGTGGTAGACGGATACGTATTGGAACGTCGTTTCAACATCGGTGAGAAACTGGAAGATGTACGTGTAGAACGCCGTCCTTACCAGTATCTGTATAAAGAAGGTGAAGACTATATCTTCATGAACCAGGAAACTTTCGAACAGGTGCCTATCGCTCACGACCTGATTGAAGGTGTAGACTTCCTGAAAGAAGAAATGGTAGTAGATGTAGTTTCTGATGCTTCTACTGAAACTATCCTGTTCGCTGAACTGCCGGTAAAAGTACAGTTGAAAGTGACTTACACTGAACCGGGTCTGAAAGGTGATACAGCTACTAACGCTACTAAACCGGCTACTGTTGAAACAGGTGCTACTGTACGTGTACCGTTGTTCATCAACCAGGACGAAATTATCGAAGTCGATACTCGTGACGGTTCTTACGTAGGTCGTGTAAAAGCTTGATGATATACTGTCAGAGAAATCATTCTCGAAGATAAAAAGAAAGCCGCATTGGAACATTCCAGTGCGGCTTTCTGCTTGTTATATCTTTTGCTCTTACAAGAGCTGGATACCTTTGTTCGCTCTTAGGTTGACGGTTTTGGTCTTGCCGTTGAAGCTGACTTTTGTCTTTCCTCCTTTTCGTGCCTGGATGTACAGGGAAGTCACTTTCCCGTCTTTCCATTCCATGTCGACCACGAAACCTCCACGGGCACAGATGCCTTTCACGCTGCCGTCTTTCCATGCTTCGGGAAGAGCCGGGAGCAGCTGGATGCTGTTTTCGGACGATTGCATCAGCATTTCAATCACGCCGGCACAACCTCCGAAGTTTCCGTCAATCTGGAACGGAGAATGGGCATCGAGCAGGTTCGGATACGTACCTCCTCCGCGACGGGCATCTTTTCCTTTGTAGTTGTCCGGGCTGACATAGTTCAGCAGACGGCGATAGATATGGTAGGCATTCTTGCTGTCTTTCAGGCGGGCATACAAGTTGACACGCCAGCCGGTGCTCCATCCGGTAGTCTTGTCTCCTTTGATTTCCAGCGTACGGGCGCAAGCTTTGGCCAGGTCGGGAGTGCTTTCCACTGACAGGTGACGGCCCGGATACAAACCGAACAAGTGTGACTGGTGACGGTGTTGCGGGTCTTCATCACTCCAGTCGTGGAACCATTCCTGCAGATTACCTTTCTTGCCAATCTGATAAGGTAATATGCGGTCCAGGGTTTTTTCAATCTGTTTCCGGAATTCTTTGTCCGTACCGAGAGCTTCGGCAGCCTTGGATGCATCAATCAGGCATTCGCGGGTCATGGCCAAGTCGGCTGTACAGCCGTAAGAAGTGGCACCTACATACCCGTCGGGTGTCACGAACTTGTTCTCCGGAGAAGTTCCCGGTGAAGTAATCAGTTTGCCGTCCTTTTCAATCAACCAGTTCAGGCAGAATTCGGCAGCCCCTTTCAGTACCGGATAATATTGCTGAAGGAAGGCCTTGTCTTGGGTGAAGGCATAGCGTTCCCAAATATGGGTTGACAGCCAGGCACCTCCCATGGTCCAGCAAGCCCATGAAGGGTCACCCCCGTGCAGACCGACCGGACAGGTCATGGCCCATATATCCGTGTTCTGTCCCAGACACCATCCTTTGTCTACGCCATAATAGGCCTTGGCCGTTTCTTCCCCTGTATGTTGCAGGTTGGCGATGAATTCCATCAGCGGGCGGTGCATCTCACTCAGGTTGGCCGTTTCGGCAGCCCAGTAATTTTCCTCTAAGTTGATGTTGCTGGTATAGTTGCAGCTCCAGGGTGGAAGCAGCTTTTCGTTCCACAGTCCTTGCAGGTTGGCCGGAACCCCCGGGGTACGCGAACTGGAAATGAGCAGGTAGCGGCCGTACTGGAAATACAAGGCTTCCAGTTCCGGGTTCTTCTGGGCTTTGTCGGTATATTGCAGCAACTGTACGTCAGTCGGCAGGCTGGCAATGGCTTTGTCGGTCGTGCCGAGATTCAGTTCTACCCGGTTGAAGAACGACTGGTAGTCGGCCACGTGGGCCTTTTCAAGTGTGTCGAATGATTTCTGTGCGGCCCGGTTCATTCGCTGTGCTACCAGGTTTCGGTAGTCACGGCCTTCTTTCATCGGGTCCTTATCGAAGCCGTTGAAGCTGGTCACGTTGGCCACTAAAATCAGCGCCTCTTTCCCGCCGGCTATCTTCAGTTCACCCGACGGGAAACTCTTCACCTGGCTGTTGGGGGCAATTACCCGGATCAGGGTGCGGAAATGCGTGCCCCGTTCCGGATTGTACAGGTGCTTGTTTTTCATGTCATCGAGATACACCGGATAAGAATGGTAGGCAGCATAGCCTTCCGCAGAGATTTCATTGCCTGTGGCTGTAGTGGCATGAGGCAGAAGTGAGTTGAAGGCAAGTGTAGCTTGAAGTCCCTTTTCACTTTCCGTCTGCAGACGGAGTACGAGGACAGAGTCAGGAGCCGAAGCGAAATAATCGCAGGAGAAAGCCTTTCCGTTCCGCTGGTAGCTGGTCCGGGCGAGTGCCTGCCGGATGTCCAGTGTCCGCTGGTATCCGGTTATCTTTGCAGGGGTGTCCAAGTAGGTGATGGAGAGCTGTCCCAGCGGCTGGTAGTTTTCACTGTAGTGTCCCTGCACCTTTCGTTGGGCGAGGTCTGCGCCTCGGTAGTCTTCCTTGTCAAGCAAGGCCCGGATTTCCGGGATGGCCTTGTAGGCATCGGGCGTCGTGACTTTCCGGTCAGGTTCACCGGTCCATAGTGTCAAGTCGTTCAGGGAGAGGACGTCTTTGTCCGTGCCTCCATAAAGAATGGCTCCCATCGTGCCGTTTCCGATGACCAGAGCCTCTTCGAAATATTCCGCAGGCCGGTCGTAATGCAGCACCAGCTGGTTTTGTGCGGAAAGTGGGAATGTAGGCAATGAAATGGTGCAGGCCATTACCACAATGCCCTTCCATTTACGAATAAAAATACTTTTCATAGTTAGTGTGTGTGTTAAAAAAGAAATCAGTCGCAAGTTATCAAGAAAATTTCGGAAAGGCAAAAAATGGACTTTAAACATGTAAAAAAGTAAGTGTAAAAAAACGTCTTTGCGTTTGAATGGAAACGCAAGTGCATTTGAAGTCAAACGCAAGTACGTTTCATTCAAAACGCAAGGACGTTTTATTTCAAACGCAAAGGCGTTTCAGTCCAAACGCACTTGCGTTTTTTCGGGGGAATCTGAACGGTCACAAAAAAAGCCTTCCCATCGTCACGATGGAAAGGCTTTTCTTTATTTTTCCCGAAAAATAATCAATTATTTTTTCTTGTGGTTTGCATAACGGCTCATGAACTTGTCCACACGTCCTGCTGTATCCACCAGTTTAGACTTACCAGTGTAGAACGGGTGAGATGAGCTAGAGATTTCCAGCTTAACCAACGGATAAGTTTCACCTTCGAATTCAATTGTGTCTTTAGTTGCACAAGTTGAACGAGACAGGAACATGTCACCGTTTGACATGTCTTTAAATACTACCGGACGGTAGTTTTCAGGATGAATGCCTTTTTTCATTTTAGTATATACTTTTTGTTGTTATTATTGACAAAAAAATATGTGGTAACACTGATAAAGTGTGTAATGGTCTATTTCGGGTTGCAAAGATACGCTATTTCTTTGAAACTAAAAAGAAATCACCCAAAAATATTCTATCCGTCAAAGGCTTTTATAAAAAGGTGGCCTGATTTTTGTCATATCTACTTTGCATCCTTGCCGCATGTACAGTAAATATTTCGGTTCGGATTGATTTGCCTCAAGAAAAGAAAGAAAATCTATGAGGTAGTGTGTTGCTAATTCTTTTTATATTGTTACTTTTGCAGGTGGAATTAATTACTAACAACTATAAAACTTACAAAAATGGTTAATTACAAAGATTTAGGTCTGGTAAACACTAGAGATATGTTTGCTAGAGCAATCAAAGGTGGATATGCCATCCCGGCTTTCAACTTCAACAATATGGAACAGTTGCAGGCTATCATCAAGGCTGCTGTAGAAACAAAATCTCCGGTAATTCTCCAGGTTTCTAAAGGTGCTCGTAACTATGCTAACCAGACTTTGCTGCGTTACATGGCAGAAGGTGCTGTAGAATATGCAAAGGAATTGGGTTGCGCACATCCTGAAATCGTGCTTCACCTTGACCACGGAGATTCATTCGAACTCTGCAAGTCTTGCATCGACATGGGATTCTCTTCAGTAATGATCGACGGTTCTCATCTGCCATACGAAGAAAACGTAGCTTTGACTAAGAAAGTAGTTGACTATGCACATCAGTTCGACGTAACAGTTGAAGGTGAGCTGGGTGTATTGGCCGGTGTAGAAGATGAAGTTTGTGCAGAACACCACACTTATACTGACCCTGAAGAAGTAATCGACTTCGCTACTCGTACAGGTTGCGATTCATTGGCTATCTCAATCGGTACTTCTCACGGTGCTTACAAGTTCAAACCGGAACAGTGCCACGTAGATCCGGCTACTGGTCGTCTGGTTCCTCCTCCTTTGGCATTCGACGTATTGGATGCAGTTATGAAAAAATTGCCGGGATTCCCTATCGTTCTTCACGGATCTTCTTCAGTTCCTCAGGAAGAAGTTGATACTATCAACAAATACGGAGGTAAACTGGAAGCTGCTATCGGTATTCCTGAAGATCAGTTGCGTAAGGCTGCTAAATCTGCAGTTTGCAAGATCAACATCGACTCAGACTCTCGTTTGGCTATGACTGCTGCTATCCGTAAAGTATTCGCTGAAAAACCGGCTGAATTCGACCCGCGTAAATACCTGGGCCCGGCTCGTGACAACATGGAAAAACTTTACAAGCACAAAATCATCAACGTATTGGGTTCTGACGGTAAATTGGCTCAGTGCTAATTGCGCTTGATACTTTATCACACCTGATAAAATGAATAAAGGCTGCTTTCCTTTCGGAAGGCAGCCTTTTTATTGTTTGTGCGCTTGATTACCAGAATTTGTTCTGTGAGGGGTTGTATTCGAATCCCACCTCTTTCAGGCGTTTCACAATATCTTCCTTGCTCACGTTCAGGTCGGCACAAAGTGCGTCGAGTGAAGGATAATAGTCTCTCAATTTCATGTTGATGAAGCTGAACAGCATCATCGGGTCTTTAGGCAATTCCATATTATATTGTTTTTTACGAATCTTCTTTTTTCGGGGTGCAAAGTTACGGCTTTTATTGTTTCCTTGTACTTATCCGGTTGATAATTTATTTGTTATCTTTGCAAAGCTATGTCAACCAAACGAGTGATAGAAGATAGAGATTTCCGCCGCATTGTGATTGCCACCCGCCGCGGGGCAAGAAACATCACGATGCGTGTGAAGCCCGACGGCTTGTATCTCACGGTGCCGCCCTACAGCAAGACCGATAAGGTGCTGTCTACGCTGGAACAGTTCCGGGCTGACTTGCTGGAGCGTTTCCGGCGGGTAGCCCAGCAACCCTTGGATTTTAATTTCCGGATAGAGGCCGATTGTTTCCGCCTGTCGTTGGAACCCAGTCAGCTGAAATGTTTTACCGTGCGGTTACGGTCCTCGGGCGAAGTGACCGTGTTTTGTCCGGTTCATACCGATTTCTCGGATGAGGCCGTACAGAAGTTGGTACGGGCAGCCATTGTGCGTGCCATGAAGAAAGTGGCCTCGGAATTTTTACCTCCTTTATTGAAAGTATGGGCCGAGCGTTTTGGCCTGACCTACCGGAAAGTGCGGATTACGGGGGCCCGTTCGCGGTGGGGCAGTTGCACGTCGGCCCGCACCATCAGTCTTTCCTGCTATCTGATGCTGGTACCCTCACACCTGATTGATTATGTCATATTGCACGAGCTGGCTCATACGCGGGAAATGAATCACGGCCCTCGTTTCTGGGAACTGCTGAACGATATGACAGCAGGACAGGCTTTGCGCCTGCGTGCGGAACTCCGTCGGTTTCATCCATCTTTCTGAGACATTTAAAAAGAAGGGATATTGTGTCTTTCATACTCTTTTTTAATGTAACTTTGCGCTGGATTTAGGTTAGGTAAAAAAGATTGTTTGAATGAAAAAGAGTTTGTTGGCGTTGGCTTCCGGTACGTTAGGGCTGGGCATCGCAGAATTTGTCATGATGGGAATTCTTCCTCGAGTGGCGCATGATTTGAATATTAGTATACCAGAGGCCGGACATTGTATTTCGGCCTATGCCATCGGAGTGTGTGTAGGGGCTCCATTGACGGTGCTGATAGCCCGTACGCGCACGTTGAAGCAGATTCTGTTGGGACTGGCAGCCATTTATATTTTCGGCAACCTGTGTGCGGCCCTTTCGCCGAACTACTGGATGCTGTTGTTGATGCGGTTTGTGTCCGGTCTTCCTCATGGAGCCTTCTTCGGAGTGGGTTCTATCGTGGCCGAGAAAGTGGCCGATAAAGGCAAAACTTCACAGGCCGTGGCATTGATGATTGCAGGTATGACCATTGCTAACCTGTTCGGTGTACCTTTCG
The DNA here is from genome assembly GCF_016900355.1 of Bacteroides mediterraneensis. Lineage (GTDB taxonomy): Bacteria > Bacteroidota > Bacteroidia > Bacteroidales > Bacteroidaceae > Phocaeicola. Next base: position 171,049 of record NZ_JACJKA010000002.1, read on the forward strand.
GCACGTTGCTGAGTACGCTGTTTTCTTGGAGGGTCCCCTTCCTGTTTAATACATGCTGGGGACTACTGGTGTTCTTCTTGGTATGGAAATGGATTCCTTCGCTGCTGGCTTTGCCCGATACAGGATTGAAAGGACAGTTCCGTTTCCTGCGCAACCTGGCTCCGTGGCTCATTATCCTGACCACAATGTTTGGTAACGGCGGAGTGTTCTGCTGGTTCAGTTATGTCACTCCGCAGATGTTGCACGAAGCCGGATTCCAGCCGGAAAGCATGACGTGGATCATGATGCTGGCCGGGCTGGGCATGACGATTGGCAACCTGATTGGCGGGCGTTGCGGCGATTTGTACGGACTGGCACCCGTGGTACGGTTCACGCAAGTGTTTATGATGCTGGCTTTGCTGGGCACTTTCCTGTTTGCCGGGGTACCGTGGTTGTCTGTCTTGTTGATGTTTGTCTGTGCGGCTGCTTTGTTTGCCGTGTCACCTCCCCAGCAGCTGTTGCTGTTGCAGAATTCCAGGGGAAGTGAGATGATGGGAGCTGCCTGCGTGCAGATTGCCTTCAATCTGGGCAATGCCGTAGGAGCCTACGCCGGAGGACTTCCGATTGATGCCGGACTGGGTTACCGTTATCCGGCACTCGTGGGAGTTTTCGTGGTGGCTTTGGGATGGATTTGTGTTTCCTGGTATATCCGAAGGGAGCGTAGGGCTGTCTCCGTGGAATGCAAGAACTGATACGGTTGTATCATAAACAATATACTATGAGATTACTTTTGTTGGCTTTGATAATTTGTTTGGGAGGATATTCTTTCCGTTTGAACGCGAAAGATACATTTTTCTCGAAATATAACTTTTATCACTTGACGGAGGAAACGGGGTTGCTCAACAACTCGGTGACTTCCGTGATAAAAGATTCGTATGGTTACATCTGGATTGCCACTCAGGACGGATTGGCTCGTTACGACGGATATCGTTTCCTGAATTATGGCGTGGAAGAGCCTTTTTACCGCCTGAAAGGGAATTATGTGTATGCCCTGTCTGAAGACCGTCATAAAAGGCTTTGGGTAGGCTCGGATGCCGGTCTGGATTTGATTGACCTGCCGACGGGAAAAGTGCTCTCGTTAGACCGGTTGAATGGGAACAAGTTGCCGGAACTGGCATACTTATCCACTTCGTTTGTACATGCCATCTTACAGGCTTCCGATGGAGATGTTTGGATTGTGACCGACAAACTGTTGTGGTGCCTGGAGTTGGATACTTCCGGAGAGATTGCCGCCTGCTATCGTATGCAGAAAGAGGGGGAAAACGCCCTTACGGCAATTGCGGAACTGAAGGGGGGAGTGTGTGCCAGTATCGGAAATCAGGTATATTGGATGGTAAAAAATAAAGACCATACGATTGGCAAGCGCCTGGTATCAAAATCCATCGTGCCTTTCAGTGCTGACTGGCGTATTTCCTGCTTGTTGGAAGACAAGGGATGTGTATGGATAGGAAGTAACCGCGGACTTTTCCGGTATTATCGGGATACAAGAACCTTAAAACGTTATCGATATTCCTCTCACCGGGAAGGGATGCTCAGCCAGGCGTATATTACAGATATGAAACTGACAGCCGACGGGCATCTGATTGTTTCCACACTCAATGGACTGAATGTGTACAATCCTGATTCCGATTCTTTCTCTTTTATCCGTCGGTTGGAAGCCCCGGAAGAAAGTGGCTTGAACTCCAACACCATTGTATGTCTGTTTACGGATGGGGAGGATATCTGGGCCGGCACGCAGGATGGAGGTGTGAACCTGTTGTACCGTCCGCGTCGGTTGGAAGTATCCCGATTGGGTGATATCCCTTGGCAGCTTGCCGAAGGACGTGCTCCTCAAATCAGTGCAATCACAGAAGATAAGACGGGAAACTTATGGGTAGGTACGATAGAAGGCGGACTCTACCAGATGAATCCGGTCACGGAGGCGGTGCAGCATTATTCGTTTGTGCCGCAAAACCGGTCGTCCATCCTTTCGAACAATGTGAACGGATTGCTGATAGATAGTGACAATCATTTGTGGGCTTACACCTGGGGAGCCGGTATCAGTGAACTGGACTTGAACCGTCCACAGGCTGTGTTCCGGCAACATTCCAATGGAGAGGTGCCGGGGTTGGAAGATGAATTTATCATGAGTGCCGCAGAAGATTCCATTAATCGGGGTATCTGGTTTGGCACTACGCACGGATTGGTGTTTTATGACAAGAAGCAGGATTTGTTTCGGCAGGTCGGATTCGGTTCGGATGTGAATGAGTTCGAATCGGTCGGTTCGTTGTGTGTCGACCGGAAAGGGCGCTTGTGGGTTGGTACTTCTGAAGGATTGTATATTGTCGATTTGTTTTCTTTTGCCCGTTCACGCCGGCATTTTACTTATACCTATCTGCGTTATAAGCTTGATGATACGAGATCTACGCAGGTAGAACGCATCAACGTCGTTTTTCAGGATGCTCGTGGAAATATCTGGCTGGGAGGAAAGGCTACGGGACTTTATCGTTTGCTTTCGGATGAAGGTGGTCGTTTCCTGTTCAAACATTATGGTCCTAAGGAGGGACTTTATGAGAATACGGTCTATGGACTGGCTGAAGACGGAGAGGGGAGTTTATGGCTTGCTACCGAAAATGGATTGTGTCGATTGAAAGTGGAGGAGAATACTTTTATTCCATACGGAAAAATAGATGGTATTCTGGATAAGGAATATAATATGCACACGCTGTATTTTTCATCGCGTTATAATCGGTTGTATTGTGGAAAAAACCATGGGGTGTGTGAAATCTTGTTGAAAAAGATACCTGAATCGGCAGGAGCACGTGGGGTAGTCATTTCGTCTTGTCGGGTGAATGGTGGATTGTGGATGTATGGAAATGGAAAGAATTTGTCCGAGCTGGAAGAAGGTGACAAACTGGAACTGGCTTTGACCACTCATGAATATGGTTATAGCGAGTCTGTCCGTATCCGTTACCGGTTGGTCGGAAATGATGAGGAATGGATAGAGCTTCCATCCGAGAATCCGGTGATTACGTTGTCTTCGCTTCCGTCAAGAAACTGTCGGTTAGAAATACAGACCACCAATCAGGAGGGAGAATGGCAGAAAGAGATGTGGAGGTTAGACTTGAAGGTACGCCCGTATTATTACAAATCCTGGTGGTTCTGGTCATTGATTATTTTGGTGACAGGTTCTCTTTACATCCTTTTTTATCGTTATAAGGTACGTCGGCTGAAACACCGGCAGGCAGTGCTGGAACAGTTGGTAGCCCGGCGGACCCATGAACTGGAAGTGCAGAATCACAGCCTGGAGGTCATGGCGCATCATGTGGAAGAAATGGCCGAAGAAAAGATACGTTTCTTTACGCATATCACTCATGAATTCCGGACGCCTGTCACGCTTATTCACGGACCTATCGAACAGGCTTTGGCACTGACTTCCGATGAAGAAGTAAAAGAACAGCTTCATATTGCCGAACGCAATGTGGAGGATTTGCTGTCTTTGGTAAATGAATTGATGGATTTCCGGAAACTCGATACGGAAAAGGTGAAACTGAATATTCATCCGTTCAATCTGGTGGGCATGATAGAGGATTTGTTGTTGCCGTTCAATTCTTTTGTGAAAGACCGGCATATTACGTTGCAGACATATTATCACCTGCAGGGACTTTCGGTCAGTGCCGACCCTAAATATCTGCATCGGGTGTTGACGAATTTGCTGGCCAATGCCGTGAAATTTACGCCCGACGGAGGAACGATCCGCCTGTATGCGGCCCGGCTGGTAGACGAGGAAGGGCAAGTACAGCTTTATCTGTCTGTATCGGATACGGGATGCGGTATTCCGGAAAACGATTTGCAGCAGATTTTCGACAGTTTCTATCAGTCGCAGAATACCGTGGCTTACCCCGTTTTCGGGCAAAGCGGAACGGGTATTGGCTTAAATGTTTGCAAACGGATCATTGCCTTGCACGGGGGCGTGATTTATGCTCGGAATAATCGGGCCGGAGGGACTTCTTTCCGTATTCAGTTGCCGATGAAAGATTTGCCGGCAGAGGAGGAACTGAGGGTTGTGGAAACGGCCTCTTCGGAAAGTGAGGCTTCAAAGTCGAAGAGTGAACCGGTATCACCGGTCCGGGCTACCATACTGGTGGTGGACGATAACAGTGATATGCGGCGATACATTCATTCGTTGTTGAAGAAAGAATATAAATTATTGGAAGCTGAGAATGGGGTGAAGGCTCTGGAGATACTTAAAAAACATTCTGTCGATTTGATTATCAGCGACCTGTTGATGCCGGAAATGGACGGATTGGAATTGTCGAAACGAGTGAAGGAGAACTTGGAAACCAGTCATATTCCTTTCCTGATTCTGACAGCGGTTCGTTCGGAAGAGAATGAGAAGATTTGTTACTCGGTAGGAGTCGATGAATATCTGTGCAAGCCTTTCGATGCGGAGGTGTTCAAATATCGCATCCGTAACATTTTAACATTGCGTCGTGGTTATCAGGAGAGACTTTCCAAACCGGTTGCACTTGCAGACGTGAGTGAACTGGGATTGGTTGAAGAATCGAGGGACAAAACCTTTATGGATAAAGCCATCGAACTGATGAAGAAGTATTACGCGGATTCTGAATACGGATTGGATGCATTCATTCGGGACATGGGTTACAGTAAGACCTTGGTGAACCAGAAAATGCAGAATCTGGCTGGAATGCCAATCGGGCAATTTATGAAAAATTTCCGTTTGGATATGGGATATCAGCTGTTGGAACAGGGAAAAGGTGAAGCCAATGTATCGGAAGTGGCTTATGCGGTAGGCTTTAATGACCCTAAATACTTTACGAAATGTTTCAAGCAGCGTTTCGGCTGTTTGCCAAGTTCAGTAGGACGTTCCTAAAATAAAAGAAGAAGCCGGAATGCAAGGAACTGCACTCCGGCCAAAAAAAGAAATTTAGAAATGTACCGTTTCACAACGGGTTTATGAGCACTAAGCTATTGTCATTTTTGTATGACTCGAGCTGCATTCTCTAAGTGTACATCTTCTGCCGCATAATCCGGTCGAGTGTCTCCCCAATTGATCATGCAGTCCTTCAGCTCGATGTCTGAAGCTGTGTGGATGAGGAATCCGTAAGTCTTTCCTTTCAGGAATCCTTCTCCGTCACACGGGCGTTTGTCGTAAATACCTCCTTCAAAGGTCGTCCGTTTGTGCAAGTTCACTTCTACCTGATCAAAGTAAATCCTGTTGATTTTGTCGGGGGTATCGCCTCCTACGAAGACTCCGTTTTCACTTGTGCATTTGATGTTATGGAAATAAATGCGACTTACTTCTCCACAAGCACCTTTCACGGCTCCTTTCGGGAAGCGCCAGCCTGCGTCTTTGTGGTTACCTACGGCACGCGGATAAGAAGTGACATAGATTGGTTCGGCTTTGCCCCACCATACATTTGAGAAGAAGCGGCAGTCGACAATCATGTTCGAGAATATCACATTGGTCACCGTACCTTCGTCACGGTTCTGGATACCGATGCCTCGGTTGCTGTCTTTGATGATGCAGTTCGTGAACAATACGTTGTTGATTTTGTCCATGTTCTCCGAGCCGATTTTCACGGCGCAGGAACGGGAGGTCATCGTACAGTTGGTCACTACTACATCCTCGCAACTTCCATATTCCTCAAATTCTCTTCGGTTCTTCAAACAGATGCAGTCATCTCCCGATTCAATGAAACAGTTGGAAATGCGCACATCCTTGGAGTGGTCTACATCGATACCGTCACCGTTCCGGATCTTGAGGTTGTTGAGGATGCTGATACCGTCAATCATGACGTTGCGGCAGCCAATCAGGTGTACTGTCCAGTAGGCACTGTTGCAGATGTTCACATCGCGTATCACCAGCTTTTCGATGTGGGTCAGCGTAAGCACGTGCGGACGCGGGTCAAGGTCGGTTACCGGTTTCAGTTCGTAGGAATCTTCCAGTTCTTTGCCCATGAAAGCCACTCCGTTGCCGTCGATACTTCCGGTACCGGTGATGGAGACGTTTTTCAAGTCTTTTCCGCTGATCCACATCATACCTTCTCCCCGGTTGGCACCAAAGGCACTTTCAGTATAGATACTTTCATCCGGATTGGCCAGCAATCGGGAATTAGGAGCTAATTGTAGTTCTACAAAGGAAGCCAGCTTGAACGGTCCGCAAAGGAAAGTATGTCCGGCGGGGACAAGTACCGTACCTCCTCCTGCTTCGGAGCAGGCATTGATGGCCTTCTGGATGGCAGCTGCATCATCTGTTTTTCCGTCACCTATGGCTCCGTAGTCCATGATGTTGTAAATCCCTGTTTGGGACGAGTGGCATGCTCCGAGAAGGAAGATGCTGAGTAGTGCAAGTAGGATATTTTTTGTTTTCATAATATAATGGACTTTAAGTTTTTATTCAGAAACTTCAACCAAAGAGGGAGGACAATCTTCTGGTGCATTTCCCCATGTTTTATTGGGCGTATTTCCCATAAGAAATACCATTTCGCCTCCTTCCGTAATATCTTTATGTGTAATGTAGTTGCGCGTATAAGGTTTTCCGTTCAAGGTTACTTTCTGTATATAGATGTTTTCCTTGGAAGCATTGTCCGCCTGTAGGGTAAAGGTCTTTCCGTTTTCCAGGTGCAGTGTGGCTTTTGTGAACGATGGACTGGCCAATACATAATAAGGTGAGCCTGGACAAACCGGATAGAATCCCAAGGATGCAAAGATATACCAAGCCGACATCTGTCCGGCATCGTCATTGCCCGACAAACCTCCAGGTGCGTTCAAGTATTCCGTATCCATGATGTGGCGTACAGCCTGCTGTGTTTTCCACGGTTCACCGGCATAGTTGAACATGAAAGCTACCTGATGGCAGGGTTCATTGCCGTGCCAGTATCTTTGTTCGCTGAACATGGAGTCCAGTTTCTCCACATAGTGCTGCCGTCCGCCCATGCATTCCATCAGTCCGTATGGGTCTTGCGGCACATACCAGGTGTAATGGCAGGGTGCCCCTTCGGTGATGAATTTGGTAAACTGGAAGGCATTCGCTTCTTTCAGGAAGGTGCCGTCGGCGTGTCGTCCCTGTGCATATCCTGTAGCGGGGTCGATGACGTTACGATAATTCTGCGCACGAGCTGCCAGCAGTTTGTAGTCGTCAGTCTTTTGGAGTAACTTGGCCACTTGAGAAAGCACGAAGTCATCGTAGGCATATTCCAAGGTACGTGACACCTGCTCTTTGGTGTGGAAAGCATCGGGCACACTGTCCTCCAATGGGATGTAGCCATATTTCAGGTACGACTGTAAGGCCCGGCGTCCCATCCCGTTCCGGTAATCTTCTTCTTTGGCGGGTGATTCGAACGCATTCTGCCGCATGGCCTTGTAGGCTGTTTCGATGTCAAAGTTGCGGATACCTTTCACGTAGGCATCTCCCAATGCGGCAATGCAGTGGTCGCCCACCATAGCCGCTGTATAACTGTTCCAACACGGGAAGATAGGCAGCCAGCCACCCTGCTCATATTTGTGGACGAGCGACTGCATCATGTTTCCTCCCCTTGTAGGGAATAATAAATTGATGAGCGGATGCAGGGCCCGATAGGTATCCCACATGCTGAAGTCATCATAGTAGGTTTCGTTTTGTGCCAGCTGGAGAGTGGAATCTTGCTGTGCAAAAGCCGGATATCTGCCGTCTACGTCATTGAACGTGCGGGGCAGGAAAGAGGCCCGGTAGAAAGCTCCGTAAAATTTCTCTTTGGCTTCCTGATCTGGAGTTTCCACTTCGATGGCAGACAGGTGCTTTTCCCAGATGGCGGTAAGTTCCTTTCGGGTCTGATCGAAGTTCCAATGTGGAATTTCCTGTTGCAGGTTACGTTCGGCTCCTGTTCTATCGGTGAAGGAAGAAGCCGCTTTGACCAATATTTGTTCGTGGCTTTCCACGTGAAAGCCTATATAGATTCCGATGTTTTTTTCATGACCAATTTTTGTCTGTCCAGGGAACAGGCTATCTGCATGGAAAGTCCCGAAGTCACAGGGATCTTTCTGGTAGTCTATGATAAAGTGTCCACTGTATCCGGCTGGTTCTCCCCAGCCCTGATAAATACGGTGTACGGGATTGTAGCCATAGATACGTTTCTGAAGTGTATCAATTTCAATATATCCTTCTCCTTCGTCGCTGTTGGGATTGACGATGAGATAAGCTTTTCCCGCTTTTTCATAGGAAAAACGGAAAATGGCCGACCGTGAACGGCCTGTCATTTCAGCCTGAAGATGTTCATCAGGCAAAGTCACAGAGTAATAAGAAGGGGTAGCAGTTTCCTGCTCATGTGTGAATCGGGTGGCTCTTTTTTCCGGCAAGCATCGTAATGAATCGAAGGAAGCCGTCAGTGTCATGGAGCCATAGTCTTGTGTACATCCTCCCACAATCCAGTGGGAATTGCGGAATCCTTGGAATAAGGAATCACGGTAGTAATAGGGAGCAATACATTTCAGTTCTGTATCCTGAGTTTGTGGAGTCCAGAAGTTCATACCGTTGGGTTCCAATACGGCGGGTAAGGTTTGTCCGTATTCTTCGGTATGCTTGCCAAACATCCCTGCAGTGTGAGTCGTGCTGGCGGCAGTGCCCACTCTTGTGTCAATGTATGATAATAAGTTTTCGTGGGAATGTTCCCCCGTACACGAAATCATTAATGGAACCATTGTTCCATAAATCAGTGATTTGAGTAATGTTGTGAGATGTGTTTTCATAAATCTTAAATCTACGTGATTGCTATGTGTATTTCCCACAAAAATAAGAAACTGTCATTATGATGCTTCGCAGGTTTAAGATTATTCAACTCATAATCTGTAGTTTCTATATTTAGAATTAACCTTTGAAAACTTTAGAAATAAAATGATTTACAAATATCGGTGAGGGAAGTCCCTCACCGATATTTTATAGTAATGAATTAATAACCAGGGTTTTGTTCCCAGTTCGCATTTGCATTCAGCACGTCACGAGCCAGCGGTAACAGACGGTATTGCGGATTGGCCGCATCGGGATTGTAGTCGTATTTGAAGCCCCAGTCACGTTCGAAATCACCGAAACGGATCAGGTCGTTACGACGCCAATGTTCATCCAGGAATTCACGTCCGCGTTCATCTAGAATTTCCTGAAGGCTCGGATCATGATTCAGTTCTGGAGCGTGTACATAGTGACGGATTTGGTTGAACAGACTTTGCGGGGTATCTCCCAGTGTGGCTGCACCGCCACGGACGATGGCTTCACATTTCATCAGTATGATGTCAGCGTAACGGAAGATAGGTACATCGTTGTCCTGGTTACGGCTATATACGTTGTAGTCGTTGATGTCCGGGAAGAACTTGATGGAGCGGTAGCCCTGTGTCCATCCGGTCAAAGTTGCACCACAGTTGAGGTCTGCATCTGGTACGCGTTGGAAAATAACCCCATCTTTTTCATAAGTACCGGTAGCCAAAGATATGGATTTGCTGAAGGTGACCAAGTCTCCTTTATAGGTGTTACGAACATTGGTTGGCATACCTGTAGCATTGTCATATTGGTATACATCGAAAGATGTTTTAGTAATATTTTCTCCTGTACTTCCGGCAATTACACTATTTCGATCATCTCCTTGCAGGCAGAAAAGTTCTACAAATTCCGGGGTCAGGGTCATGTTTCCACCCACGGAGTTGGTCATTTCTATACTATAGAAACCATTGTCATTCTGTCCTCGGCGCCAGGTACGGAAGCGGGCGTAGGTCATACCCTGTGCGGTTACGGCATCATACGGCATGGCATAGATAAAGTCCTTGATCTGCGGACCATTCGTATACATGAACTTTGTCTTATAGTCATCTGTCAGGTCGAAAAGATGTGACTCGATGACACGGTCGCAGGCTGCGATACAGTCTTTCAGCTTGCCATTATTTGCATTGGGATCCCAGCTTGCACTAGTTACATCTTGAGTATATACGTTCCAATTAATATATAACTTGGCAAGTAATGCGTCTACCATCCAGCAGGTCGGTGTTCCGTAGGTTGCTGCGGAAACTTCACTCGGACAATCGTCACGTACGGCCAGCAGTTCTGATTCAATCCACTTAGCTACTTCTGCACGTGGAGAGCGTTCAATGGCTGAATTGTTGTCCAATAACTTGTAGTCAATGATAGGAGTGTCTCCCCAGTTGTCCATCAGCAGGAAAGTATAGAACGCACGCACAGCTCGTAAAGGAGCGGTAGTGCTCACATTCTCCTCATTCTCGCCCAGGTCCATGAGCAGCTGGTTGCAGTTTACGATACCTGCCTGAATGTCGTTGTAGACCGCCAGCTGGCTGTTGCTGGCATCCGCATTAACCATGTGGAGGGAGATGTCGGACATATCGCGTCCGTTCAAGTAGTCGGTATCGAAACTGACTGCTGTATATTCATCCGAGTTGCAGGATACGAGCTCGTCGTAACGACGTCCCAAAGCACCGCGAAAAGCATAATAGGCATTGCTCAGACGTGCGTTTAATGCAATCTCTGATTCAGGATATTCGGTGTACTGTGATTTGATGTCCACATCCAAGTCTGTACAGCCGACTGATGTAAGTGCCAATAAAGCGGCAGAAATAAAATATTTTGTTTTCATATTTGTATGTCTCCTGTTTTTAAGGTTAGAAGTTTACATTTACACCTACCATAAATGTACGTGTACGTGGATATTGAGTTTGACGCCAGTCTACACCCGGAGTTAAACCACCCAGATAGACTTCCGGGTCCAGTCCCTTGTAGCCGGTGATGGTAAATACGTTGTTGCAAGTAGCGTAAATGCGCAGATTGTTCACCCAGTTGCCCAATTTACCAAAGTTGTAGCCTAACGTTAATGTAGCCAGGCGGAGATAAGAGCCGTTTTCCAGATAGCGGTCGGAAGGACGATGTGCGTTGGAATCGACAAATCGCTGTTCAGTGGCTACTTCGCTCAGCACATTTTTTCCAGCAGCAACCAGTCCTACGTTATTGTAATAGTTACGGGTAGCGTTGTAAATCTTGTTTCCGGCTACTCCTTGGAAGAAAGCGGTAAGAGTCCAGTTCTTCCATGTAAAGTCGTTGTTCCATCCGTAAGTCAGTTTCGGCTGTGCGCTGCCTGTCTTGCGGCGGTCTTCATCTGTCGGGGCATCGGTCGTCCCTATCAGGTTTCCATCTGCGTCATAGTCGTTGAATACGGATACTCCATTCTCATTGTATCCTGCCCATTCGTAGGTGTAGAATTGTCCGATGGGTGAACCTTCCATGATGCGTTGTACTTCTTCGCCTGGGAATCCACCTACGTCAGGGTCAGCCATGTTGAAGTATGCAACTGAATAGGATGCGTTAGTCAGTTTGTCTACCATGTTTTTATTATGTGACAGGTTCAATGTCGTGCTCCATGTAAAGTTATGAGTCTGTACTGGTATCGCATTGATAGTTACTTCAATACCCTTGTTGCTAATACTACCTACATTGGCTGTCATGGTACCATAAGGATAACGGTTGGTAGAAACCTGATAATCATAAATCAAATCTTTAGTACGCTTGTCGTAATATTCGATGGTACCGCTTAGACGGTTATGGAGGAAACCGAAATCAATGCCAATGTTAAACATGCTTGTACTTTCCCATTTCAAGTCTGGGTTTGCGTTGCGAAGAGCTCCCAAAGTTCTGTACTTGGAAATACTACCATCTGCATTTACGGAATCAAACCATGTTCCGGTAGCACCATACAGCGGGCGTGAGATGAAAGCATCAAATCCCAGTGAGTTACCACTGACACCGTAACCAACTCTCAATTTCAAGTCGTCAAATACGTGTTGGTTCTTCATGAATTGCTCCTCTGTGATACGCCATGCAGCAGATACAGATGGAAAAGTGGCCCAACGGTTGTTTTCACCGAAAGCGGAAGAACCGTCCCGACGGACAGTAGCTTGCAGCAGGTATCTGCTCTTGTAGCTGTAGTTTACACGTCCGTAGAAGGAAATCATTCGCAAAGTAGAAAGGGTATTGCTGATGATATCGCTGATATCCATGTTGTTGGCAAGACCCATATTATGGTAAGTTAAATCGTCATTATAGAAATTATATGCTCTAAGTCCGAAACCGTCGTTGTTGTCAGCCTGTTCCCAGGAGTAGCCCAACATGATGCCTACCTTATGAGCATCGGCAAAAGTATGGTTCCAGTTCAGATAGGTTTCCATCTGCTTGCGGATGTTTTCCAGCGTGCTGCGGTCTGCCTGACCGTGTTTGGAAACAACGGAGGGCAGCTGGGTTTGTGATGTATTGTAGGTATTATAAATGTACTGCTGGTTCTGGTATGAAAGATTCAGGTTCCAGTCCAAGCCATCAATGATGTGCAGGGTAGCCTGTGCCGTACCTTGCAGTAATTTCTCCTTCGTATCGTAACGGTCCTCGTTGATCATGGACAGCGGGTTGTAGTTCTGGGAGATGTTCAGGTTGCGATACCATGTGCCGTCTGCATTTTTAGTTGGAACCAATGGGTTGTAATAGTACATAGCATCCAGTACGCTACGTCCTTGTATGTCGGTCGGACCAGTAGAGCTGTTGCGTACGCTAGCGTTCAGGCTGAGGGCCAGTTCCAGACGGTTGTTCAGAGCCTTGGTCTGTACGAAGGTACGTGCATTCAGACGGTCCATGCTGGTGCCTCTTACCACACCTTCACGGTCTTGGAAGTTCAATGAAGCACTGTAATTGGTCTTTTCATTGCCGCCGTTGATAGACACGTTATGGTTGTGGCTGAAACCAGTACGCAATACTTCGTCCTGCCAGTTAGTGTTAGCTGGATTGTTTACGTCATAGTAGTCTTTTAGCTGGACAATGTTATTTGCTTCGGCGTAGTCTAAAAGTTCGTCTGCTGTCATCATGTCTAGGGTTTTCAGGGTGCGGTCCCAAGCTACATAGCCGCTATAGCTTACACTGGTACGTCCGTCCTTCTTGCCCTTCTTGGTGGTGATGATAATTACACCGTTGGCGGCTTTAGAACCGTAGATGGCAGTAGCAGAAGCATCACGCAGCACGTCAATGCTTTCGATATCTTCCGGGGCTACCAGAGAAATGCTGACACCCGGCACACCGTCCACTACATAATAGGGTTCCATGGCCTCACCGGTACGCAGTGAAGAAGCACCACGCAAAGAGATGGAAGCCGAACCGTTCGGGTCACTGGTGTTGGCGATAGTCAGACCGGGGACTTTACCCTGCAGCATCTGGGCCGGAGTAGTAACGACACCCACGTTCAGGTCTTCCGCCTTTACCGTAGTGATGGAGCTGGTCACATCCTTACGCTGCATGCTACCATAACCGATAACTACCACTTCATCCAAGGTTTCTGTATCTTCCAGAAGGGTTACGTTTATTCTGGGACCTTTCACTATATTTTCCTGTGTCAGAAAACCAATATAAGAGAATACAAGGGTTTTCCCTTTTGCTACCTGAAGAGAATAATTACCATCCAAATCGGTTACAGTTCCGTTGGTGGTACCTTTTTCCACAACGTTTACACCAATCAGGGGTTCACCTGATTTACTCTGTACACGTCCTGTAACTGTGAGCTGCGCGAATGCCCATGAGACATTCATCAGAAAAAGAGCCATGAATAAAACAAATGGCCTTAGTCTTGCATTTTTCAATTGTACTTTACACATAAATTTAGATTTTTAAAAGGTTAGTTTTCAAAATCATATCTTGATATAGATTTTTTTTCGATGTAGGATATAGCCTGTGATGCACATGAGGGAACAGAAAAGCAACGCATAGATGAGGGAAGCGAAATATGGGTCCGTGAATACGACCAGAATGCCTTCGTAAATTGCTTTTCGAATGCCCCATTGAGAAAAGGCAATGGCTACCACTTCACTGAGTACGTAAAGGAAGAGCGGATTCATGCCGAAAACCAGAAAGAAAGTCCAGCCTTTGTTCACTTCCTTTACGTCGATTACATACATGAGCAAGGCAAGCAGCAAGGAGCCCCATCCACAGGTTACGAAAACAAAGCTTGTAGACCAGATTCGTTTGTTGAGAGGCATCCAGATGGAAAGGATATAACCGACTGCCAGCATCATCGCTGCCACTGTGATGAGTTTGACAACCCGTTGACTTACGGGAATCTTTTCCAATAACAGCTTGCCGCACAAAAAGCCGATGAGGGTGTGGGCTACTGCGGATAAGGTGGCCATCAGTCCTTCCGGATCGATCGGACTCTTTTTATAAAGATGGGCTTCCCCGAAAATGCTTCTGTCGACAACGGCCAAGATGTTGGTGTCGTCGCAGGCATAGCCGTTCCCCACCAGCAGGAGAATGGAATAGACTACCAGCAAACCACCCGCAATCCAAGGAAGGTATTTGTGGCGGATGTAGATGACCATCAGCGACACAATGCCGTAGCACAAACCGATGCGTTGCAGTACACCGGGGATGCGAAGCGTGTCTATCGGGAAAAATTCTCCTTTGCAGGCATAGCCGAACCATTCGATGCCGAGTCCGATGAGAATGATAAGGAAAGTCCGCCGGAAAATCTTTTTGACGACCTCGTGCGAGGACCTGAAGTCGAATTTCCGAAGAGAAATGTAAGTGGAAATACCTACCATGAACAGGAAGAACGGGAAGACCAGGTCACACGGAGTCAGGCCATTCCATACGGAGTGGCGCAACGGGGCATACGAAACGGAGCCTCCGGCATTGTTTACCAGAATCATGCCGCATACCGTAATGCCGCGTAATACATCGAGTGACAAGAGTCGTTTCATGGTGTTTTTCTGTTTTAAGGTTACTTCCCGATTCTTTATTTATCTTTAAATACCTCGTTGAAAACTTCTTTCGCTACACTGATGCAATCACCTTCTCCTTTTGCCGGATACGGGTTGTGAGCCACTGTCCACGGTTCCTCCATGGCATAATAGTCCAGCTCTACCATCGGTTTTCCATCCAATACGTCCTGAAGTGTCTGCCAGTAGGCTGCCCAGCGTTTGTAGTAGAAATCCTTCAGTATCCCGTTCCATTCTTTGTGGGCATAGTCGCGGAGACCTCCGTCGTTGGCACATACACGGTCGCCCCAGGTGGTGATTTGTACGCGGGCGTTCCATTCATACAGGTCTTTTTCGGCAGGAGTAGTTCCCAGACTGCGGGCCTGTTCAATCCAGCGTCCCACACGGAATTCGCTTCTGGTAGCCAGCAGTTGATCTTGAGCCAGCAGGATGTTCAGGAATTCCTGAGAGTGAGCCGCGAAGCTTTTCTTGTCGAAGCTCTTGAAGTCGGCTACTGTCTGGTTGTAGACGATACGTCCTCTGTCTGACAAAGACTGGCGGACGATGTCTATCAGGTCATATTCAAAATTGTTGTTTCCTTTAAACTTGTCGGCTGCTTCCAGCATCAGGCGGGCCGCATCTTCGGTGGTAGTCGGGTCATAATAGTTTTCCATTTTTGACCAGCTGGAAGCTTGGAAGTTGTTCAGGCTCGGACGGCCGCAGAAGATGGATTCGTGAGTACCCTGCTGGTTGTTGCCGAACGGGCAGTTATAGATGCCGTTTGCCAGGATGTCCCATGCTTTGGCCACCGTTTCATCGTACGTGCCGTAGCGGGCCTTGATGTAGCCTTTCAGCCATTCTTCCTTGGTGAATTTCTCCGGGCGCCAGGGAAGTTCGCACATCAGTTCGAACATCACCGGATTGTTTTCACTGCCTTCCATGGTCAGGCCGATACCTTTGAGGTGGGCCGCCAGCGGATTGTTTTTGGTAAGATAGAAATTGTTCAGCAGCTGGTCCATACGTCCGTGCAAGCCTATGTTGCCTCCGAAGTTTTCTAGCATACAGAACAGCCAGTCGTGCTGTTCATAACCTTTTTCACGTTTCCAGATGGAAGGGATACCCCACATCGGGCGGCATTCGCTGAACAAATCCAGAATCAGGATGTCGCCGTTGTTCAGGTTCTTGATCATTTCCGGACGCGGATTTTCTGTCCATCCCTGAATGACCCATGTGGCCTTCGGATTGACTGCCTTCATGGCGTGAAGCACGGCTTTTCCGGCAGCATCGAAATCTACGCTTCCTGCATCTTCAAGTTCATGGAACGGGTCCATGGAGTAGTAGTTGGCTTTGCCGAATAATTTTTCCAGTTCTTTATAATATAAGGAGGCAATTTCATTGAATCGTTCATCTGTAGGAAGCAGGAAGGCCGGACGGGTGAATCCGTTCCATAGTGCCGGTTCCGTGACATTCAATCCCAGTTTTTTATTGGCATCGTGGGGAACCATACCGGAATAGCCCGGGAATACCGGTTCGATACCGTATTCACGCATACGTTTCAGAATCTTTTTCTGCAAGGCTTCTTGCTGTGTGTACCAACTGTCGGGATTGGGACCACCCCATCCTTCCAGGTTATTCATGGCCCACCATGCCAGGAAAGCAGGCCCTGCAATGAATTTATTGATTTCTTCTTTCGTATAGCCTAATTTGGTCAGCATGTTCTTCCATACACACTCTTCACCTACGGCTGCGAGTGGAAGATTGATGCCGTGCAAAGCCATCCAGTCGATTTCCTTTTCCCAACGGCTCCAGTCCCAGAATGCCATCGTATAAGAATAGGTGCAATAGTTGAAATCGTATCTCAGGGAGAGGTTGGTTTCCTTGCGGACCGGAGTGGATACTTTCGGTAGGTTTTCCGGCAACTGGGCGGTCATTCCGTTCCAGGAAAGATGGATGCCTGCGTAGTATTTCAGGTACCAGTTGAGGCCGGTGGCGATGTTTACATAATTATTACCGCGGATGACGACTTTGTTGCCTTTCTGGTCAAGTTCGAAAAAGTCGTTTCCTCCTTTTTGTAATTGTATAATGAACTTGTGGGATGACCCCGGGCAAATTCTTTCCAAAAGTCCGTCGACAGGATTACTCCATAAGCTGAATGGAATGCAAACACATGCTAAAAGGATAAGTAAAAATCGTTTGGATTTCATAATATTCATTTTTAAGTGTTACAAAAATCATACTTTATAAGTAACATAAGGGGGAAAATAGTCAAGAAAAGGGGGAAAATAGTGCATTGTGGGGTTTCTGCCTTGAAATTGACTTATGTCAAGACGCTCTCTGCGGTAAATATTGTAATTTTGCCACGTTTTTAGAGAGTAAACACGTGGAACAGGCTATTCAACAAACAAACATTCGGAAGGGCTTGACGAAGCTCGTGATTCCTATTTTTATAGAGACTTTATTGATCATGATGTTGGGGGCGGTAGACACCATCATGCTGAGCCAGTACTCGGATGAGAGTGTGGCGGCAGTAGGAGTGGTCAACCAGATTGTGATGTTTGCTTTCCTCATCTTCGAGGTGATCAATATCGGTACTTCCGTGCTGTGCTCGCAGTACCTTGGAGCGGGACTGAAGAATAAAATGGTGCAGGTGGTGGGAGTGGCCTTGCTGCTGAATTTGGTGGTAGGTGTACTGGTCAGTGCCATTTTGCATTATGGGGCGGCTACGTTGTTAGGATGGATGGGATTGCGTCCGGAATTGTTGAAGTACGGTATCGGTTACATGGAAATTGTGGGAGCCTTTGCTTTTTTCCAGGCCATCTCGCTGACCATCTCTGCTTCACTTCGTAGTGCGAACAAGGCCATCTATCCCATGCTGGTTACGGTGTTGGTCAATGTGATGAACATCATCGGCAACTATTCCCTGATTTTTGGTAAGTTCGGATTTCCGGCCTTGGGAGCGGAAGGAGCGGCCATTTCCACTTCGGTGGCCCGAGGAGTCAGCATGGTGGTGTTGTTTGTCATTCTTTTCAAGAAACATATTCCTTCTTTCCCGTTGGCTCTTTTCCGGCCTTTCCCTTGGAAAGAACTGAAAAACCTGTTGAAGGTGGGATTGCCTTCCGCCGGAGAGAACATGTCGTACAGCTTCTCGCAGGTGGTGATTACTTATCTGATCAATATTTTGGGAAATGATTCACTGGCTACCCGTACCTATACGGTCAATACCACCATGTTTGTTTACCTGTTTGCCATCGCTATGGCACAAGGTGGAGCCATCAGTATCGGGCATCTGGTGGGGCAGAAGAAGATACGTGCGGCCTATCTGTTGGGAAAATACGTGATGCGTCTGTCTATTCTGGTCTCTCTGATACTCTCATGTATCTGGGCTATTTTCGGGCACACCATCTTCAGTCTGCTGACCAAGAACGAGAATATCATCCGGTTGGGAGTGACCATCCTGATAGTCGATGTGATTGTGGAGATTGGACGTGCCGTGAACATTTATGCCACGAATGCCTTGCGTTCGGCGGGCGATGTGAATTTCCCTTTCTATGTAGGGTTGGTCGTACAGTGGACAGTGTCCGTAGGGTTGAGCTACTTGCTCGGCATCCATTGGGGATGGGGACTGGTGGGTATGTGGTGTGCCTTCCTGCTCGATGAGAACATCCGTGCCTTTATCTTCGTGAAACGCTGGAACAGCCTGAAATGGGCCAAAAAGGGATTTGTGAAGTAAGGCTACATACCCGATTGAATCAGGCAGAAATAGAAAAAGATGATGCAGAGAATGTCGATGGTCAATGCGATGACCGACCAATGCAGGAACTGCTTGTTCCTCTTGACGGCCCCGTAAATAATTCCTAAGATGGCAGAGAGGAGTACTCCTGTGATAATTCCGAAAACACCTTGTATGGCGATGCCCAGCAATACGAGGATGCCCATCGTGATAAGGATATTGTTTTTCATGTCGATTTGATTTTAGGTTAGGAAATAAAAAGGGAGCATGAAGCTCCCTGTATCGTTTTTAGAGGCTGGCCTTAATGGCACGAATGATCGCCGAGGTGAATCCGTCGTGTTCCAGTGAGTTAATGCCTTTGATGGTGATTCCTCCCGGAGTGGTGACCTTTTCAATTTCAGTGGCCGGATGGGCGTGCTCGTTGTTCAGCAACAGTTGGGCAGCTCCTTCCAGGGTCTGTGCCAGCATGGTCTGTGCATCGTGAGGTTTGATGCCAAGTTCTACTCCTGCCTGCATGGCGGCCTGCACGTATTTCAGCACGTAAGCGATGCCGCAGGATGTCAATGAGGTGGCAGCCGCAAATAGTTTCTCGTCAATCAGCATGGAACGTCCCATTTCGTTGAACAGGGAAGTCATGCCTGCCACCTGCTCTTCCGAAGCGTTGCGTGCGGCAATCAGGGTCATGCTGGCGCCTTCTGAGATAGCCGTGTTCGGGATGACGCGGAAAATCGGCATCTCCGGGTCTACGAAATGCGCCAGGTCTTCAATGGTCAGTCCGGCAGCTACGGATACCAAGATTTGCGGATGTCTCAGTCTTAAAGGTTTCAGCACTTCTTCCACTTTCCAAGGCTTTACAGCGATGATGACAATGTCGGCATCTTCGGCCGCTTCCTTGTTGGAGTGTGTCACGTGGATGGCTGGAAATTCCGCTTTCAGCGCATTCAGTTTTCCGGCACTGGGGTTGGATACCGTTATCTGTTGTGCCTGGATATAATGTCCGTTGGCCAGTCCACGGGCAATGGCACCTCCCATGTTTCCGGCTCCGATAATCGCTACTTTCATATTTTTCAGGTTTGAGTTCTATATTCGCAAAGTTATAATTAAAAATGGGAGTTTGACTATATAATGGAATTTATTTTGACCGTTCGGAGGAAGGAACGTAGCCATTTAGTGAAACATACGGGCATTTATACGTTATTTCCTGTTTGTTTTTTATGTCTCCCTTAAGGAAAACGTACGTTTCTCATGGCCGAAACGTATGTTTCTGCACCGGGAAACGTACGTCTCCGCATGGGGAAACGTAGAAAATGCAAGGAGATGTGGGGGAAAATATAGCGTCATTGGAAAGTTTTAGGAAAAACTTGAATAAAAAAGTACCAAGCGAATTCGCAAGAGATGCATTATCTTTGTAAGGCATTCCGCTCCGCGTTTTGTGCGGAAAGGAATGTCTGTGAAGAACGTAAAACCTGAAAGAAATAGCATGAAAACAAAGAAATGGATGGTAAGTGCCTGCCTGCTGCTGATGCAGGTTGGTGCGTGGGGCAAGGTGACGTTGCCCGACATTGTGAGTGACAACATGGTGCTGCAACAACAGACTGAGGCTTGTCTGTGGGGCAAGGCGAAGGCCAATGCCGAAGTGAGCATCCGTCCGTCGTGGAACCAAGAGGTGTATAAGGTGACTGCCGATGCCGAAGGAAAGTGGGTGGCTAAAATCCAGACACCTACGGCCAGTTACCAGACTTATACAATTTCCATTTCCGATGGAGAGGAAGTGAAACTGAACAATGTGCTGGTAGGAGAAGTGTGGTTCTGCTCGGGACAGTCGAACATGGAAATGCCTTTGCGGGGTTTTGAGAATTGTTCGATAGCCGGAGCCAATGAAACCATTGCCACTGCCTCGAAGTGGAAGGGAATCCGGGTAGCCACCGTGGAAAAGAATGGACAGCTGCAGCCTGTTGACGAGTGTAAGGGAAGCTGGAAAGTGAGCAATCCGGAGAATGCACCGGCTTTCAGTGCCACGGCTTTCAATTTTGCCATGATGATGAACCAGGTACTGGATATTCCTGTCGGCATTATCAATTGCAGTTGGGGAGGGTCGACCGTAGAAGGTTGGTTGCCGCGAGAAATTGTGTCTCAGTATCCTGATATCGATTTGCAGAAGGATATCCGTAAGGAAGACGGACATGACTGGTGGCATTACAAGAGTCCGACATTGATGTATAACGGCATGCTGAAACCGTTACAGAATTATACGATTAAAGGTTTCCTGTGGTATCAGGGCGAATCGAATGTCGGAAAACACAAAACTTATGGTGAACGCCTGAAAACAATGGTAGAGCTTTGGCGCAAGGAATGGGGACTGGGCGAATTGCCGTTCTATTATGTGGAGATTGCTCCGTTTAATTCCACAGAGACCACCGGTTGTGCCTATCTGCGTGAGGCACAGTTCAAGGCACAGGCACTCATTCCGAACAGTGGCATGATTTCGACCAACGACTTGGTACAGCCTTATGAAATCAAGAACATACATCCGAAAAACAAGACCGATGTGGGGAAACGCTTGGCTTATATGGCTTTGAGCAGGACGTATCATGTGCCAGGTATTGAGGCATACGGGCCGGTTTATAAGTCAATGGAAGTGAAAGACGGAGCAGTGATTCTCTCGTTCGACCATGCGGAGGAAGGTTTCAACCGCTTGTCGGGGATGGAAGGTTTTGAAGTAGCCGGAAGCGACAAGGTGTTCTATCCGGCAAAAGCAGAAGTTTTCAACAACCGGCAGATAAAAGTGACCTGCGACAAGGTAGCACAGCCCGTAGCCGTGCGTTACTGTTTCCGCGATTTCCAGCCGGGCAATGTGGCCAATTTGCGTGAGTTGCCGTTGTATCCGTTCCGTACGGACGACTGGGAATAAATCGGAGGAACTAAAATAAAAAATCTCCTTATTCGTGCTTTTTCGGCGGAATAAGGAGATTTTTGTGTGTATCTTATTTGATAAGATGTTGCAGACGGGTCAGGAAATCGTCGGCTTCTTGCATGCTCAGGCAAAGCGGGGGAAGCAGACGGATGACGTTCGTGCCGCTGACTCCGGTAAATACCTTCTGTTCGAACAGCAGTTGCTTGCGGAGTTCCTTGATCGGCTCTTCAAATTCCAGTCCAATCATCAGGCCGCGTCCACGTACTTCCTTGATGCCTTTGAAGTGTTTCAGTTCTTCCAGCAGGTGGGCACCGACTTTGGCTGCATTTTCAACTAAGTTTTCTTCCTTCATCACATCAAGAACGGCGATGGCGGCGGCACAAGCCAGATGATTGCCTCCGAAGGTAGTTCCCAACTGACCGTACACCGGGGTGAATTTCGGGCTGATCAGTACGGCTGCCATTGGGAAGCCGTTGCCGATACCTTTGGCTACCGTAATCATGTCCGGACGGACATCGCTGTACTGATGGGCAAAGAATTTACCACTTCGTCCGTAACCTGACTGGATTTCATCCACAATCATCACGGTATTGGTTTCGTCGCAGGCCTGGCGCATGGCTTTCAGAAAATCGGTGTCGGGTACCTGGATACCACCTACACCCTGAATGCCTTCGATAATCACGGCACAGACATCGCCCTTGGCCAGTTCGGCTTTCAGGGCTTCCGT
Source organism: Bacteroides mediterraneensis (assembly GCF_016900355.1). Taxonomy (GTDB): domain Bacteria; phylum Bacteroidota; class Bacteroidia; order Bacteroidales; family Bacteroidaceae; genus Phocaeicola. The sequence goes on from NZ_JACJKA010000002.1 coordinate 193,213, forward strand.
ATCGTTCAAAGGAAGGTAAGTGACATGGCCGTTGTCATTGATAGGAGCAATGATTTTGGGGTTGTTAGTCACTTCTACTGCCAGTGAAGTACGTCCGTGGAATGCTTTGGCGAAAGAGACGACGCGGGTACGTCCGTTGTAGAAAGAGGCCAGTTTTAAGGCATTTTCGTTGGCTTCTGCTCCGGAGTTAATCAGGAAAAGCTGGTAATCGTCGTAGCCGCTGATCGCTCCTAAGCGGTCGGCTACTTCCTGCTGCAGTTTGTTGATGACAGAATTGGAATAGAATCCCAATGTAGCTACTTGTTTGCTGATGGCTTCCACGTAGTGGGGATGTGCGTGGCCGATGGAGATTACGGCATGGCCTCCGTAGAGGTCGAGGTATTCCTGGCCTTTGTCGTCCCATACATGACAGCCCTTTCCTTTGACGATGTTGACATCGAAGAGGGGATATACGTCGAATAATTTCATACTTCTGTTAAGATTAAGAATGAAGAATAAGATGAAATCTCTTTCAGAACTTATTCTTCATTAATTTATGTTTTTACAGTCCTGCGGGAAGATACGAGAAAGGCGATAAGCTCTCGTTCTTCCTATGGATAGAGGACTTGTTGGTTAGAATGCGCTTGGTTTCAGTTTCACTCCTACGGTTTCTTCCAGGTTGAACATCAGGTTCATGTTGTGTACTGCCTGACCGCTGGCACCTTTCAGCAAGTTGTCGATGCAGGAAACGATGAGCAGCTTGTCACCGTGCTTCTCCAGGTGAATCAAACATTTGTTGGTGTTGACCACCTGCTTCAGGTCGATGTTCTTGTCCACGACGAAGGTGAAGGAATCTTCTGCATAGTACTCTTCGTACATTTTCACGATTTCTTCCAGTTCCACTTTCGTCTTTACCACGATGGTGGCGAAGATGCCGCGCGGGAAATCACCTCGGTAAGGGATGAAGTCGATTTCAGAATGGAAACTGTTCTGCAACTGCTTCAGTGATTGCTTGATTTCCGGTACGTGCTGGTGGGCAAACGGTTTGTAGATGCTGAGGTTGTTGTTACGCCAGCTGAAGTGGCTGGTAGCTCCCGGTTTGACACCGGCTCCGGTACTTCCTGTAATGGCGTTGACCATGATGTCGTCGTTCAGCATCAGGTGTTTGGCCAACGGCAGCAGTCCGAGCTGGATGCAAGTGGCAAAACATCCCGGGTTGGCCACGTGCTTGCTTTGGCAGATAGTCCGGCGGTTCAGTTCCGGCAGACCGTATACGAAGTCGTGGTCGTCCGATTTGATGCGGTAGTCCATGGAGAGGTCGATGATTTTCAAGTCCTCGGGTACGTTGTGGCTTTCCATGAACTTCTTTGTATCTCCATGGGCCGTGCAGAAGAAAAGCACGTCGATGGTGTCGAGTGGAAGTTCGTCGGTGAATACCAAATCGGTTTCCCCATACAGCCCTTCGTGCACATCGGTAATCTTGTTACCGGCATTGCTGGAACTGTTGATGAATTTTATCTCTACATCCGGGTGGTTGATGAGCAGGCGAATCAGTTCGCCTGCTGTATATCCTGCACCTCCTATAATTCCTACTTTAATCATATATTGGCCTCGTCTTTATGGTTTGCATAATATGCACGAAGCGGAGTAGAAAGCACTTTGATGAAGCCTTTGGCATCTTCAGCTGTCCATCCTTTCTGCATTTCACCATATTCACCGAACTTGTTCTTTACCAAGTCGTCTTTAGAGTCTACGCCTACGGTAGAGAAGCAGTATGGACGAAGTTCCAGAATGGCTGTTCCGTTGACGTTACGCTGAGATTCCTGCAGCATGGCTTCGATGTCACGCATTACCGGTTCCAGGTACTGGCTTTCATGCAGGAACATGCCGTACCAGTTGGCTACCTGGTCTTTCCAGTATTGCTGCCATTTGCTCAGTGTATATTTTTCCAGGAACTTGTGGGCACCGATAATCAGCATCGGAGCGGCTGCTTCGAAACCTACACGTCCCTTGATACCGATGATGGTGTCGCCTACGTGCATGTCACGTCCGATACCGTAAGCTGCACCGATTTCTTCCACTTTCTGGATGGCTTTGATTTTGTCGTCGAAGATGACCCCGTTAACCGCATACAATTCCCCTTTCTTGAATTCCAGTTTCAGCAGTTCGCTGCCTGTCTTGCTGACTTGTTTCAGGTAAGCACTTTCTGGTAGGCCTTGGGTAGAGTCCAGAATTTCACCGCCGCAGATAGAAGTTCCCCAGATACCTACGTTGTAAGAATATTTCAGTTTGGTGAAATCGGCTTCAAATCCGTGTTCTTTCAGGTAGTTGATTTCATATTCACGGCTCAATGCCATATCACGAGTCAGGGTGATGATTTCCACACCCGGAGCCATTACCAGGAAGGTCATATCGAAACGTACCTGGTCGTTTCCAGCACCGGTAGAACCGTGCGCGATGGCGTGTGCACCGATTTCGTTGGCATAGCGGGCAATGGCCAGCGCCTGGAAGATACGTTCAGAGCTTACAGAAATAGGGTAGGTTCCGTTACGGAGCACGTTACCGAATACCATGTATTTCAGACTCTTTTCATAGTATTCCTGAGTTACGTCGATAGTGACATATTTTGTGGCTCCTAATTTGTATGCATTTTCTTCGTTTTTCTTCAACTGTTCGGGACTGAATCCGCCGGTATTGGCACATGCCGCATATACTTCATATCCTTTTTCCTTTGCCAGGTACATCACGGTGAAAGATGTATCCAATCCGCCGCTGAAAGCAACGACAACTTTTTTCTTTTCTTCCATGGTTCTTATCTTTTTAAGGAGAAGTCTTCCTGGGCTGGTTTCAGGAGGGGAAGGCTTCGTCTTCAGTTATTTTTGTATTTTAGAAATTGTTCACTTTGTCATCTGTATGCAGGGCCGGATCGTAAAGCATGGCGGTGCAGATACAGAATTTACGTTTCTTGGCCATCAGGATTTCATGGTTGATGCAACCTTCGCATCCTTTCCAGAATGCTTCATCGTCAGTCAGTTCATTGAAAGTGACAGGTACGTATCCCAGTTCCGTATTCATTTTCATGACGGCAGCTCCAGAAGTCAGACTGAAAATCTTGGCTTTCGGCCATCGCAGGCGAGCCAGGGTGAAAGAAGCGTGTTTGATACGTTTGGCCAGTCCCAGACCTCTGTACTTCGGGTGTACAATCAATCCGGAGGTAGCCACATATTGTTTATTACCCCATGATTCGATGTAAGTAAATCCGGCAAAGTCGTCTCCGCACAAGGCGATGATGGCTTTTCCTTCCTTCATCTTGGTAGCTACATATTCGTGTGTACGTTCGGCAATACCTGTACCGCGGACTTTAGCTGCTTCTCTAATCGTGTCCAATATTGTGTCAACGTAAACCTCGTGTGAGGCGTCGGCTACCATTACATCAATTTGTTTAGTAGGTTCCATTCTTGTTTTTATTCTATTATAATTAGTTTATATTCGGGATGATAGTAGAAAGAGCATGCTTGACTTCCGTACGGGTACAGTTTTCGCGAACCACAAGGATGATGGTGTCGTCGCCGGCAATGGTACCGATAATTTCGTGGAAGTTGTGCATGTCAATGTCGTAAGCCAGGCTGCTGGCATATCCGGGGCGAGTCTTGATTACGGCGATGTTGTTGGAGAACTCAATAGAGATGAAACCATTGTGTCGCAGCATCTCACTGGCCTTCTGCGGCTCGGTCATACGTTTGTACATAGTGTTGTTCGGCAACACGTATACATAGTTCCCATTCATGCTGGCAGCTTTAGCCACTTTCAGTTGTTTTAAGTCGCGCGACAAGGTGGCTTGTGTCAATTGGAATCCTTCTTTCGTCAACTCTTGTAAGAGTTCGTCCTGACTTCCAATCTCCTTGCTGGAGATAATCATTTTAATGGAATCAAGTCTGCTATTCTTGTTCTTCATTGTATAATTATTCTTTTGTGGCTGCAAAAATACAGATATATTTTGAATATCATGCATAAATTCTTATTTTTTTAGGGGGGTTTTCTGAAAAATGCATGAATACAATGAATAAATAACCAAAACGGAATTTGTTTTGTATCTTTGTGCAGTTTTATAGAAAAAGAGAAATATGGAGACTACAATCTTGCAAAAGGAAAAAGACCCGATGGGGGCTGCGATATATGAGTATTTCAAGACGGGGAAAGCCGGCAAACTGAGGGTGTTTTCCTCCCAGTTTGAGGAAGATGAGATTCCGGTGAAGGAATTGTTTCGCACGTATGCGCACATGCCGGTGCTGGAGCAGACTGCTTTGAATCTGGCAAAAGGAAAAATTTTAGATGTCGGTGCAGGTAGCGGATGTCATTCGCTGGCCTTGAAGGAATTGGGAAAGGAATCGTTAGCCATCGATATATCTCCGCTTTCAGTAGAGGTGATGCAGGCCCGTGGGGTGGACGCAAAGTTAGTGAATTTGTTCGATCCCCATTTTGCGGAACGTTTCGATACCATCCTGATGCTGATGAACGGTTCGGGCATTATTGGCCGGGTGGAAAATTTCGGAACTTTCTTCCAGCGGATGAAGCTGTTGTTGAATCCCGGTGGATGTATTCTGATGGATTCCAGCGACTTGCGGTACTTGTTCGAGGAAGAAGACGGCAGCTTTGTGGTCGATTTGGCAGCCGATTATTACGGACAGTTGGATTTCCGAATGCAGTATAAACAAATAAAAGGGGAAGCATTCGACTGGCTGTATGTGGATTTCAATACATTGAGTCTGTATGCTTCCCAATATGGCTTCAAGGCCGAGTTGGTGAAAGAAGGCAGTCATTATGACTACCTGGCCCGACTTACCTTGTAGGTCTTCGTCTTTTTTTCCACCAAAGGTAATATCCGCTGAGTGGAAGTACTCCCCCGATGAAGGCTGCCAGGAAATAGAGGATTTTGGTGTAAATTCCTCCCCAGCTTCCAGTGTGGAAGGCATAAAACCAGCCTTTCAGCTTTTGGGAGCGAGGCGTATCTGCCGAGGTGATGATTCGGGTGAGTGCTCCGTTTTCTGGATTGAACTCTACGGTATCTGTTCGCCGCAGGTTGTGCCCTTGGTTCACCTGTATCTTGTTTTTTTCGATACGGAGGGAGGCATAGCCGGGGTATTGGGTTTGTACCTTTTGGAAGGCTTCATCCCAAACCTTGTAGTCTATGTGGGTCTTGTTTTTTCCTTTCGTATGCGTGCCGTGTGCCTTCTGTGGGGCAGCGTGGGAATGGGAGGATGCGGACGAGGTAATAGTGCCTCCGAAAAGCCCATAGGCAAATGAGCGGTACCACCCGAACGACCAGGTGAGGCCAGTGAGGGCCATAACCAGCAGGAAGAGGGTGGAGTAGAATCCCAACGTCACGTGACTGTCGTACCAGAAACGGCGCCAGCCTTTGGTGCAGGATACCTGCAACCGGTTGTGCAAGGCCTTCCGGGTACGTGGCCACCAGATAATGAGTCCGCTTACCAGAATCACGACCATCAGTAAGGTGGAGATGCCGACGATTACTTTTCCGGTAGAAGAAGCTCCTTTTTGGGAAGGTGGATTTAACAGCCAACGGTGCAGTTTCCGCATGGTCTGGAAGAACGGATAGCTTTTGGTCCATCCGTTCACCTCTCCCGTATAAGGATTCACGCTCAAGTTTTTCTTTCCGGCATTCTGGAAGGTGACCATGACGGGTTCGTCGGCTGCGCCCCCGTATTGGAGGGCACTCAGCCTCAACGAGTCGGCAATCTGTGTCTTCAGGCGAGCTACCAGTTCCGAAGGAGGTAATAGAGTCGCTTCTCCTTCCGGTACTTCCACCTTATATATACGTGGATTCAACCGCTGGGTGATTTCCTTCTCGAAGACCAGCGTGGCACCCGAGAAGCAGATGACCGAAAGAATGATTCCCAACGGGATGGAGATCCATCGATGTATTTTTCCGAATAATTTTCTCATTTTTTAGGTTATTGCGCGGTTAATGCGATTTTACCTACCGTCGTAATTTCGTCGGCTTCCACTTCCAGTCCTTTGACTGCTTCACCTGTTTCTGGATTGATTTTATAAAAAGTGGGAGTGGCCCCTTCTTCGGTGGTCAGTACAGGTAAGTAGAAATATTTGTGTTCCAGATAAGGAGCATTTCCGAAAGAAGAAATCAGGTTCTTGTCGGGTAGTCCCGTGATAGCAATTAGTTTTTGCTCGCTGGCTTTGAAGATAACCAGCTCATTCTTGGGTGCATTGACACCCAGGGTGGTCACTTCCTCTATGCTGCATCCGTAATTGTTGAGCAGGAAATAGTCACCGCCCACATGCCAGCAACGGAACAGCGGGTGTCCGGTAGCACCTTCCATGGTTTCCAGATTGCAGTAATACTCGTCGAAGTGGGTACTTCCGGCCGGAATACGGACCACTCCCGAAGGAAGTTTGCCTTGTACCTTGGCTTTTAAGTTGGCATTGGCTGCCGGTTGGGTGGCCGTACGTCCGTATCCTCCGGAGAAGACATACAAGTTGCCGTCGTCGTCACTCCAGATGGTCTGGTAATATTGAGAGCGCATGCGTCCGCAGGCAAAACCGATTTTATCCGTCTGGGCAATGACAGGGGTTTCGTCGAAACTGCTGCCGCTGTAGATGGCAATGTAGGCGTTGTCCGGGTACTGGGTCGACGGAATTTGTCCGGCGGTGTATTTGCCGCTACCGGTTCCTCCGTCACCGGTAGCCACATAGTCCTGACTCAGTACCTTATCAGGCCAGGTATTTACACCGTAGTGACTCATACCCATCGGGATGATGGACGTGTAAAGTTTTCCGTTGGCTTCTACGAATCCGGCCATGGTCACTTTCTCGCCGTTGCCCAGGTAGTTTTCTGCTAAGATATCTTTCTGGTTGGTGCTGGTGGTTCCGGTTTTGGCGTTCAGATAGTTGAACAGGAAGCCTTGGGCTGCATTGCCTTTGTCGTCGGTTTGTTTGGTGTTGCCGGTCGATACGGTAATTATGTTGTCGCCCCACGTGCCGTAAGTCGTGAAGCGGTTGAAAGTATAGTTGTATTTCTTTTGAGGTACATTGTTTGCATCCAGGTAGTAACAGCCTCCGGTGCCTTGTGAACCGTCGTTGTATTTAATGCCGAAGAAATAATTCTGGTCATAGAAAATCCAGTAAGAAATCTGTTCCTGGAATTCTTTTCCGTTGTTGAGTACCGAAATCTTTCCTTCGTCCAGACTTTCTGCCGTGAGCAGGTAAGAGGTACCTCCGGCAGTGACCGGAATGACATAATTTCCTTTGAAGTTGTTGTGGCTTTGAAAGGTGGGGTCGTTGTCTTCCTTCTGACAACTTGTGAACAGGCTTCCCATGCAGAGTAAGCCCAGTGTGTACATCCAGTTTTTAGTGATCATATACTTGTATTTTTGATTGTGATAAGGGTGAATTAATTTCCAAAATAAACACGGAACTTGCCATAGAAAGCCCGTCCAGCTTTTTGCAGGCTGAAGTTGTCATACAGCTTCTCGTCCGTGAGGTTCCGGCATTCCAGTGAGAGGTTGTAGCGTCCGTTGCGGATGCTGTAGCCCAGCGACAGGTTGTGTGAAAGCTGGGTCGGTACCCGGATTTTCGTAGAAGAGTCGCCGAACTTTTCCCAATACAAGGGGAAATCGTGCTGGTAGAAGCAATCCCATCCTAATGTCAGGGTATTCCCCTTGGCAAACAAGTCGTGCCAGGAGAAGTTGGCATCAATGTTGGCATAGCGGTAGGGCAGGTTCGGGATGCGCTGCCCATAAGTCAGGGCATTCTGTCCGCTGCTGGCTGCCCGCTTCTTTTCCTTGTCGCGGATGTCGAGGTTGTTGAACGTACCTCCCATGTTGAACCAGTTGCTATAGCTGTAACGGAGGGATACGTTGAATCCTTTGGTCTCTACCCGTCCGTGGTTGGTATAGCTACCGTAGCTGGTACCACCTACCGTAGACAGGTCACGTTTGATGTAATCCTGTGTGTTACGGTAAATCAGTCCCCCTTCTGCATACAGACCGTGTTTACCCCACTGCTTGCTGTAGCTGGCATTGAGGTTTACATTGTCACTGCGTTCCGGTTTCAGGTTGGCTTTTCCTGCTTCCAGGTCACCATCACCGAACAATTCCTGGGTGCTGGGCATGCGCAGTGCCTTCTCGTACGAAAGCTTCAGCTGAACATCTTTGTGCAGGAAATACGTGCCGGCTGCTCCATATCCGAAGGAGTTGACGCTTTGTGATACTCGGGTGTCATTCCCTACACTGTTGTCGCTGATTTGTACCGTACCTTCGCTGAATGAGTAGTAATGTTTGCCGAAAACCGACAGGTTCCATTTCTCCGAAGGCATCAGGCGGTAGGAGAGACCGGCAATGTTCTTCCGGTTTTTGGTAGGCTCATCAAAGTCTTCCAGTACCGAGTTCTTTTCGATGAGGCTACGGCCTGTACGGCGGAAGGTGCTGAACACGTTGTTAAACGTAAAGGAATGTATCTTGCCCAGTCGGTACACGGCCGTGAACGTGGCGTTCCAATTGGTGTTAATCTGCTCGCTGAACTGGTGGTTCTGTTCGCCGGCGGTCGAGCGGGGGATGCGGTCGCCCAACCAGTTATATTTGTACATGGCCGTATCCACGTTGGTCGTCAGATTGTGGTTGTAGTTGGCCGTCACTGTCACATCCAGTCCTTTGGTGAAAAGGTTGCTTTTGCGGTACTCCACTGAAGGTACGACCGAGAATCCGTGACGATGTTTCTGTCCGAACACGATTTCCTGGTACACGCCGTTTTGTATCTCTTTGTAGAAATGTGAATAGGCCACGTTGAACATCAATCGGTCGGCCCAGCTCTTGCCTGTCACGCCGATTTTTCCGATGACTGCCTCGTTGTGGAAGGTATCGTTGAAGCGTTTCACATGCTGGATGTGGCTTTCGTCGCTGATGGATGTGTTGTTTTCGTGATTGAATTCCTCCACCCAGTTGTCAATGTAGTAATTGTTGTCCGAGTAATTCTGGTATGCGTTGATTTCATATGTCAGTCCATTCTTGAAACTCTGTCCGAAGTTGGCATACGATTTATGCGTATTGAACGAACCGTAGGAATACGAGGCATCCAGAAACCAGTTCCGTCTCTGTTTGTTGGTCACGATGTTGATGACACCTCCCAAGGCATCGGTCCCGAAACCTACGGGTACCACTCCCTTATACACCTCAATACGTTCGGCAAAGTTTACCGGAATGTTGTTCAGGTCGAATGCGGTTCCGGCTCCTTCCTGGGGTACACCGTCGATAAATACTTTTACGTGCTTGCCGCTGAAGCCGTCGAGCATCAATTGCATGTCCGAGCCTACACCGCCCGATTCGCGCAGCTTCATTCCTGGAAGTTTCTGAAGCGCTTCGCTCAGGTTTTTGGTAGAGTTTTGCAGTTCCTTGGTATCTACAGCCACCGCATTGAAGGCCGACCGTTTGACACGTCCCACTCCGCTGGAAACCACTACCACTTCTTCCAGTTCGGTCACGGAAGGTTTCAGGATGATGTGTTGACGGCTGCGTCCGTCGGCCTGGATTTCTACTTCTTTTTCTGCTGTCTCAAAACCGATGGCCGAAACCACCAGCGTGTATTTTCCGGCAGGCGCTTTCAGGTGGAACAAGCCTTTCTCATTGGTCGTGCAACCGTATTGTGTACCTTTCAGATATACCGTGGCAAAGTCGACGATGCTTTTGTCCGAGGAAAGTACTTTCCCGGATAAAAGAGAACGACCTTGTGCAGCGAGTGAGCATGCACCTACTAACCATAACAAAAAAAGTACTCTCCACTTTATGTTTTTGCTTCCCCACGAAAAAAATAAATTGCTCATTTAATGTAATCCGTATTTGTTGTTTTGCACTAATTTTCTGTGTGCAAAATTAGGCTGCTGGTACGGACAGGTCAATCGCCAAATGTGGGTAATTTAGACAGAGTATAAATACCTAATTGTGGGTATTGCCTGCTTATACTTCCTTCTATCCTACGGATTACGAGCCTACGGAGGTTATAGAATGTGGAAATGCTGCAAGGCTTGCAGGATGCCGTCGTCGTCGACTGAGGTGGTTACGTAATCGGCTACTGCCTGAATGTGAGGAGCCGCATTCCCCATGGCTACACCCAGTCCCACGTGCTTCAGCATCGGGATGTCGTTGCCGCCGTCTCCGAAGGCCATGGTGTCTCGCAGGTCGATGCCGTAGAAAGTCAGTATCTGGTCGATACCGTGGCTTTTGCTGTTGCCTCGGGCAATGATGTCGGCAAAGAGCGGATGCCAGCGCATTGGTTCACAGTGCGTGAGTACGCTACCGAAGATTTCCTCGTCTTTCTCTTCCGGGAAATAACCCATGATTTGCAGGATTTCCTTGTCCCGGGCTGTTTCAATGGGAAGGATTTCCGGAATACCGATGTGAATGAGTTGGGCAATTTCGCGGACGGCCTCGTTTTCGTGGGTCAGGAACCAGGTATTGTCGTGCACAAAGACGAAAGGCATTTCCGGGTGGGTGTGCTGGTAGCGGATGAGGCGTTCGATGTCTTCCTGCGGCACACAGCCTTTGTAGATGTCCTGCCCGTCGGCGGTGAAACAGTAGGCTCCGTTCAGGGTGACGTATCCGTCGAAGTCCAGGTCGCCTACGGCTTCCATCATTAACGATTTGGGGCGTCCGGTGGCAATGAATACCTTGATGCCTTTTTCTCTTAAAAGTTGCAAGGCCTTGCGGGTAGAGGCAGGTACGGTGTGGGTCTGGAAAGAAACCAGTGTGCCGTCGATGTCAAAGAATATCGCTTTTATCATTTGTCTTGTGCATTAAAAGTCCGTGCAAAGATACGGAATAAATGAAAGGGGAGGTACATAAAGCGTTTTATAATCGCAGATGGATGCCTATTTTCTTTTTCCAAATCTCCGGTGGAATAATGCATAAGAGGAGGGGCGTTTTCTACGTTTTCCATGGCGGGACCCTACGTTTCTCACCCGTAAACCGTACGTTTCTGCCTTGGAAAACCTACGTTTCCCGGTGCGGAAACGTAAAGAAATCGGAGAAAGATTGGTATTTACGGGCTTACGTTTCTCTCAATCAGTGGGAGGGCGGGAAACAGTCTTTCATAAGAATATCCTTTTAGGGTGATAAATTGTTTTGTTTATCCAATGTATTTGTTACATTTGTCGTGTAAAACAAATGAAATAATGAGTGTTTGAAAGCAATGGTGGAGAACGGAACTTATCAATATAAACGGATTGCCGTAAAGATAGGCAGTAATGTGCTGACCCGTCGGGACGGTACATTGGATGTGACCCGTATGTCGGCCTTGGTCGACCAGGTGGCGGAGTTGTACAAAGCCGGAGTGGAGGTGGTGCTGGTGTCTTCCGGGGCGGTGGCTTCCGGAAGAAGCGAGCTGAAACCCTTGAAAAAACTGGACAGTGTGGACCAGCGGCAACTCTTTTCTGCCGTGGGACAGGCCAAACTGATTAACCGGTATTACGAACTGTTCCGCGAACACGGCATTACAGTAGGGCAGGTGCTGACTACCAAGGAGAGTTTTTCCACCCGCCGTCACTACCTGAACCAGCGTAACTGTATGCGGGTGATGCTGGAGAACGGAGTGATTCCCATTGTGAACGAGAATGACACGATTTCCGTCACCGAACTGATGTTTACCGATAACGACGAACTTTCGGGCATGATTGCCTCGATGATGGACATGCAGGCACTGATTATTCTCAGTAACATCGACGGTATCTACAACGGCTCTCCTGCGCAGCCGGGTACTTCGGTCATCCGTACCGTGGAGCGGGGAAAAGATCTTTCCGACTACATCCAGACCGAGAAATCTGGTTTTGGTAGAGGAGGCATGCTCACCAAGAGTACCATTGCCCGCAAGGTGGCCGATGAAGGCATTACGGTGATTATAGCTAACGGAAAGAAAGAGAATATCCTGCTCGATTTGTTGTGTCATCCCGATACCACGGTATGTACCCGTTTTCTCCCGGCCTCAGCAGAGGTGTCGAGTGTCAAGAAATGGATTGCCCATAGTGAAGGTTTTGCCAAAGGTGAACTGCATTTGAATCGGCAGGCGGTGGAGGCCGTCAGGGGCAGCAAGGCGACCAGCATCCTTCCGGTAGGGGTGACGCGGGTGGCCGGTGATTTTGAGAAGGACGACATCGTACGTATCATGGACGAACAGGGACAGCAAATCGGGGTAGGACGTGTGTCGGCCGATTCTGCCGAGGCCGTATTGCTGGTCGGCCGTCACGGACAGAAACCGCTGGTGCACTATGACTACCTTTATCTGGAGTGAGGTTAAATCGTCCTCATTCCATGGAAACCGTCCTGTGCTCGGCGATGGACTGGATGGATAACGGAGTAACCGAAGTCCAGAGTGCCAAGTCGCGCAGGTCGGCCGGGTAAGCGAGCTCCTGTTTCAAATCTGCCTCCAATGCTTTGAGCATGATGTAGTCCATGCCCTCGTGGTGGGTATCCAGGCGGAGCGCTTCTTCTCCCCAATGTTTCCAGTAAGTATGTGTATATTGTTGCAAGTAAGGTGCATCCGGTTCCCAAGTTTCGTGGGGGCTTCTTCCTTCGATATAGATACGTTGCAATTCTCCCTGCCAGATTCCTTTCGTGCCTTGTACCTCCAGGTCAAGACTTCGGGGGCGGGGTAAGGTGGTGTCGTGCGTAAGCGATACCAATACGCCGGAAGCCGTTTCCAGCTGTGTTAGGACGATGTCTCCTTGGGTAACAGTCGGCCGTGCATTTCCCCCTAAATCCCGGATGCGCTGATGCAGTCCGGCTGGTTTGGAAGCAAAGGAGGTGAGGCGGACGAAGCGGTCCTTGCGAGGAATGCCGGCAATGAGACAGAGCGGAGCCAGACCGTGGGTAGGGTAGAGGTCCCCGTTTTCTTGCAGGTAAAACTTGCTTCGCCAGATACTCTCCGTCTTTTTCCGGTTGCCCAGGTTTCCTTTGTCGTCCAGCAGCAGGTTGCGCAGGTCATGGCGGTAGCCGCCGCGCAGGTGTACGATTTCTCCCAACACGCCTTCACGGACCAGATTGTACATGGCCAGTACTTCTTGACGGAAAAGAGTATTTTCCAAGGGAAAGACCTCCTTTCCGCAGACATCGGCCTGCTCAATAAGCGGTTGGTATTCGTGTAATGAAAGCCCTCCTTTGATTTCAAGCGCCACATGGCAGCCAGCCTTCAGGCAATACAGGGCATGAGGCACGTGCAGTTGCCAGGGTGAGGCAATGAATACCAGTTGCGGAGCATGCGTGGCAATCATCCGTTGATAGTCGTCACCTCCCCGATTGTAGCAAGGCACGCCATAGTCCTCTTCGTGGGCTTCCGGGTCGGCAATGGCGGTTACCTGGAAGTAAGGAATGTGGCGGGTAAGGGCCAGCAGTTGCTTGCCGCGGTATCCCATGCCGATATAAGCGATTTTGAGTGTTTCCATTGTTTGAAAGGTTAGGTAATGTAATCAGTGTCTGGACTCCAGAAACTGGATCAGCAATTCACGGGGCAGGGAGTAAGTCTTTCCGTGCGCTTGTACGTATTTCAACAAGGCTACTCCTTCCTGTTGCAGTCGGGCTTTGGGGACGATGTCTTTCGTGTCCTCTGCCATTTTCAGCATCATCATGGCCGCCAGTTCTATTTTTTCAATGCCGTCTTGTCCGTCCTGATATTGGTCAAGTAATCGTTCGCAATCCATTTGCGCCAATTGTTCGGGCGTCATTCCTAAAATTTGCCGGGCGGTACTTTCGTATTCTTCCCAGTCTGTTTGACTGATGCGCTTTCGGCGGAGAATCAGATTCGCGATGGCGGCGAATATTTCCTGAATCATGCGTATGAGATAATCTTGTCGAATCATAGTTTTTTGTCTTTCGATTGCAAAGTTCGAAATATTTTTCTTGCTTTTTCATAATCTTTCGTATTTTTGAAGGAAGAACTAAAAAATCGAACTATGGATGAACAGATAAGACAGATAGGAGAACGCATCCGTGGCTTGCGCGATGCCTTGGAACTGAGTATGGAAGAAATGGCCGACCGTTGTGGATTGCGAGTAGAGCAGTACCGTAAGATTGAGTCGGGAGATTTTGACATTTCCGTCAGTACCTTGCAGCAAATTGCACGGAAATTTGACATTCCACTGGACGTGCTGATGTTTGGGGAAGAACCCAAGATGAATTCTTATTTCTTGACTCGCTGGGGAACCGGCATCTCGGTAGAACGTACGAAAGCCTACAAATACCAGGCACTGGCTTCCGGCTTTCGGAACCGCAAGGCCGACCCGTTTTTGGTGACGGTGGAGCCGAAGCCAGAGGATACACCTATTTATTATAATACCCATTACGGTCAGGAGTTCAACATGGTGCTGGAAGGCCGGATGTTGTTAAGCATTAACGGGAGAGACCTGATTTTGGAGCAGGGAGACAGCCTTTATTTTGACTCCTCTCTTCCGCACGGCATGAAGGCCCTCGACGGAAAGGCCGTGAAATTCCTGGCAATTGTAATGTAGAAATTAAGACTGAAAAATATATGTTAGAAAGATTCGTTGAACAGACTCATTTTACCTCGCAAGAGGACTTCATCGCACATTTTAAGGTAAAAGTGCCGGAAAATTTCAATTTCGGTTATGATGTGGTAGATGCTTGGGCGGCAGAACGTCCGGAAAAGAACGCTTTGCTTTGGACCAACGATAAAGGCGAGCACATTCAGTTTACGTATGCAGATTTGAAGAAATATACCGATATGACGGCTTCCTACTTCCAGAGCCTGGGTATCGGGCAGGGCGATAAGGTGATGCTGATTCTGAAACGCCGTTATGAATTCTGGTTCTCCATCATTGCCTTGCACAAGATTGGGGCCATCACCATTCCGGCCACGCATTTGCTGACCAAGAAAGACATTGTGTACCGCTGTCAGGCAGCGGGCATCAAGGTGATTGTGGCCGCCGGCGAGCCGGTTATCACGAAACATATTCTGGATGCCATGCCCGAATCGCCAACGGTGGAACGGCTGGTAAGCGTAGGTCCGGAATATCCGGAAGGCTTTGAAGACTTTCATAAAGGAATGGAGGCAGCCCCTCCTTTCGTACGTCCGGCACATGTGAATACCAACGACGACATTTCTTTGATGTATTTCACCTCGGGTACAACCGGTGAACCGAAGATGGTGGCCCATGATTTCACGTATCCGTTGGGACATATTGCTACGGGATGCTTCTGGCATAACCTCCATGAAGACAGCTTACATTTCACCATTGCCGATACGGGATGGGGGAAGGCCGTATGGGGAAAACTCTACGGGCAGATGATTGCCGGAGCCAATATCTTTGTGTACGACCATGAGAAGTTTACACCGGCTGATATTTTGCAGAAAATCCATGATTATCATATCACTTCGCTTTGTGCGCCTCCTACCATCTACCGCTTCCTGATTCGGGAAGACTTGTCGAAGTACGATTTGTCGTCATTGGAATATTGTACCACGGCAGGCGAAGCCTTGAATTACTCTGTGTATGAAACCTTCAAGCGTATCACGGGCATCCGGTTGATGGAAGGTTTCGGACAGACGGAAACAGCCCTGACACTGGCTACCTTCCCATGGATGGAGCCCAAACCGGGCAGTATGGGCGTGCCTAATCCGCAGTATGACATTGACCTGCTCAAGCCAGACGGCCGCTCGGCAGAAGACGGAGAACAGGGACAGATTGTGGTACGTACCGACAAGGGCAAACCGCTGGGCTTGTTCAAGGAATACTATCGTGACCCGGCCTTGACACACGAAGCTTGGCACGACGGAGTCTATTACACGGGGGATGTGGCCTGGCGTGACGAGGACGGTTACTACTGGTTTGTAGGTCGTGCCGACGATGTCATCAAAAGCTCGGGTTACCGTATCGGCCCGTTCGAAGTAGAAAGTGCCCTGATGACTCATCCGGCGGTGGTGGAATGTGCCATTACGGGTGTGCCCGATGAAATTCGCGGGCAGGTAGTGAAGGCGACCATCGTACTGGCAAAGGATTACAAGCAGAAAGCCGGACCGGAACTGGTGAAGGAACTGCAAGACCATGTGAAACGGGTGACGGCACCTTACAAATATCCGCGTGTCATTGAGTTTGTCGACGAATTGCCGAAGACCATCAGTGGTAAAATCCGCCGAGTGGAAATTCGAGAAAAAGACAATGCCTGAATGAAATGAAACTCAGAAAGCCGGGATGCGGTAAAGCGTTCCGGCTTTTTTGTGTCAGAAAATCAGATGCGTGTATCGGCTCCCCACATCATTTTCTCGCGCAAGGTGTTGAAGAAAGAGTGATGGCAACGTTTCACAATGCGGATGAAATGTTCACCCCGACGGATGGTCAGCCGACTGCCTTCGCGGAAGGTCTCGCTACGACCGTCAATGGCAATCAGGAAATTGTGGCTGCGGCTTTCCACTTCTAAGGTGATTTCCCAGTCATCCCGAATCACGATGGGACGTACGTTGAGGCTGTGCGGGGCTACGGCGGTCAGGCTGATAGTACCGCTTTGGGGAACTAAAATCGGGCCACCTACGCTGAGGGAATAACCCGTGGACCCGGTAGGAGTGGCCACAATCAGTCCGTCGGCTTGGTACACATTCAATAATTCCCCGTTGATGTATGCCCGAATGGAAATCATGGATGAACTGTCGCGCTTCAGGATGGCGATTTCATTCAGTCCGTAGGGATATCCTTTCAGCACCTGTCCGTTGCTGGTCAGTTTCAATACCCTTCGCGGTTCGGCCAAGTACATTCCCTGATGAATCTCTTCAAAAGTTTCCTCCATCTGGTCGGGGGTAATATCGGCCAGGAACCCCAGACGTCCGGTGTTGATACCCAGTATGGGAATTTCCTTGTTACCCACCAGGCTGGCGGTTTTCAGGAAAGTGCCGTCGCCACCGATACTGAGGGCCATATCCGCCGTAAAGTCATCGTGACCGTTGAAAATCTCCAGTCCTGTCAGGTCTGCACTTGTATGCAAGCGCAGGAACTCGTAAAATTCCCGGTGAATACAGATATGGTCTTCCTTGTGCCGGAGAATCTCCAGCAGATGGGTCACGTGGGCTGATTTATGTTCCTGATACGTGTTTCCAAAGAGGGCGAATTTCATCTTTCGCTGCATATAGGGTGTCGTTTTTATCAATCTTTTTAAGAATAAACATGTCAAGTTTTTCGTAAAACCTGCTAACTTTGCACGATGTTGATGCAAAGATAGTGAAAGGCAAGGGCAGAGACAAACGGAAAACAAAGTTTTCAGATTGGACTATGCCGGGCCGCATCCTGTCTTCGCGTGAGCAAAGATAACGAAATTCACGGAATATGACTAAATTAAGTGTAAACATAAATAAGGTGGCTACGCTTCGTAATGCACGTGGCGGAAATAACCCGGATGTAGAGAAAGTGGCCTTGGACTGCGAGCAGTTTGGGGCGGAAGGTATCACGGTTCATCCTCGTCCGGATGAACGGCATATCCGCTATTCGGATGTGTATGCCTTGCGCCCAGTATTGAAAACGGAATTTAATATTGAAGGATATCCCTCAAAGGAGTTTGTCGATCTGGTATTGAAGGTGAAACCTACCCAGGTGACGTTGGTACCGGATGCGCCCGATCAGATTACCTCCAACTGTGGTTGGGATACCAAAACACATCAGGCATTCCTGACGGAACTGATGGACACTTTCGGAGAAGCAGGTATCCGTACGTCTATTTTTGTGGGGACAGACTTGGAACTGATTGAATATGCAGCCAAAACAGGGGCCGACCGGGTGGAACTGTACACCGAACCTTATGCTTCCCTTTATCCCAAAAATCCGGAAGCCGCTGTGGCTCCTTTTGTGGAAGCTGCCGACCGCGTACATAAACTGGGGATGGGACTGAACGCCGGACACGATTTGAGTCTGGTGAACCTGAAGTATTTCCATGAGCATATTCCTTGGCTGGATGAGGTTTCCATCGGCCATGCCTTGATATGCGATGCATTGTATTTAGGATTGAAGAAAACCATTGAAGAATATAAAAATTGCCTTCGTTAAATTATGATGACTTTAACTTTACTGGCTGCCGCTCAGGCTGTAGCCGACACGATGGCCGGAGCAAATCCGGTGCTGACTCCGGTTTCTTCCGGTGAGCCACAGATGAATCTTTGGGACATGGCCTGCAAGGGAGGCTGGATTATGATTGTACTGGCTGTGATGTCGGTAATTGCTTTCTATATTTTCTTTGAACGGGCAGTAGCCATTCGTAAGGCGGGAAAAGATGACCCTTTGTTTATGGACCGTATCCGCGACTATATCAAGTCGGGTGAAATTAAGTCGGCCATTAACTATTGCCGCATTACGAACACTCCTTCGGCTCGCATGATTGAGAAAGGAATCACCCGTATGGGCCGTCCGGTAGCCGACGTGCAGGCTGCCATCGAGAATACCGGAAACATTGAAGTGGCCAAGCTGGAAAACGGCTTGTCTATCATGGCCACCATTTCGAGTGGGGCCCCGATGCTGGGATTCCTCGGTACGGTGACCGGTATGGTGCGTGCCTTCTGGAACATGGCCAACGCGGGCAATAACATCGACATCACTTTGTTGTCGAGCGGTATTTACGAAGCCATGATTACTACGGTAGGTGGATTGGTGGTAGGTATTGCTACAATGTTTGCCTACAATCACTTGGTATACCGTGTAGACAAGGTGGTGAGTCAGATGGAAGCACGCACATTGGCTTTCATGGACTTGTTGAATGAACCGACTGAAAAATAAACGCGTATGGCATTAAAGAGAAGACAGAAAATATCACCCAGCTTCAGCATGTCGTCTATGACCGACCTGATATTTCTGCTGTTGATATTTTTTATGATCACTTCTACCATGGTATCGCCGAATGCCATCAAGGTGCTTCTGCCGCAAGGTTCGGAGCAGACTTCGGCAAAGCCTATGGCACGGGTGATCATTGACAAAGACCTGAATTATTACGGCGCCTTCGGTAACGAGGATGAAATGCCGCTGGCCATTGACGAGGTGCCCGCATTTCTTCAGAAATGTGCCCGGAAAGAACCGGAGATGTATGTGGCCTTGTACGCCGACGAGTCCATTCCGTATCGTGAAATCGTCCGGATATTGAACATTGCAAATGAGAACCATTTCAAAATGGTCTTGGCAACTCGCCGTCCGGATAAAAACTAAAAAGCAGAGTGACGTTGAAAAAAAATAAGGTAATCGGAATTGTATGTACGGTGGTTTTGCACCTGCTGGTGTTGCTGCTGCTGTTTCTTCTGAAGCTGACCGTACCGGCAGAACAGGAGGAAGGCGGTGTGCCCGTGATGCTGGGCAACACGGAACTGGCGGGAGGGGAAGCCGACCCTTATACCTTGACCGAGGTGGATATGATGCCTTCGGAAGCTCCTGCTGCGCAGGAAGCGGCGGAGACACCTGCCGTAGACCAGCCGATGATTACGCAGCAGGATGAACCTTCGTTGCAGGTGAAGAAGGAGACTCCGAAAAAAGAAACGCCCAAGAAGGAGCAGCCGAAGAAAACGCCGGTGAAGACCGAAACGCAGACCGTGAACAAGCCGAAGGAGAAGACTGAGGCGGAGAAACGGGCTGAAGCGGAAAAGGCTGCGGCACAGGCGGCTGCCAACAAGATAGCCGGTGCCTTTGGGAAAGGCTCTCAGATGGGTAGCAAGGGAAATGCTTCCGGTGCCGGTTTGCAGGGAAGTCCTACCGGGAATTCCTCCACTGGAAAGACGAGTGGTGTAGGCGGTTATGGTACCTTCGACCTGAATGGCCGTTCACTGGGCAGCGGAAAACTTCCGGTACCGGTGTACAACGTGCAGGATGAGGGCCGTGTGGTAGTAACCATCGTGGTGAATCCCGCAGGACAGGTCATCAGTACCAGTATCAACAAGCGGACAAACACGGTGAACCCGACGTTGCGGAGAGCAGCGGAAGAGGCGGCCCGGAAAGCCCGCTTCAATGCGGTGGATGGGGTGAACAACCAGAGTGGTACCATCACCTATTATTTTAAATTGAGATAATTTTTAATTCTAAACAGATAGATTTATGAAAGCAGTTTGTATCTTTTTGGCTGAAGGTTTCGAGGAAATGGAAGCCATGTTCCCGTTGGATATCATGCGTAGAGGCGGATTGAATGTAAAAACCGTGTCTGTAACCGGCAATAAGACCGTAACCAGCTCTCATCAGGTACCTATCGTAGCCGATATGTTGTTTGAAGACCTGAAAGAGGACGAAGTGGAAATGATTGTACTTCCCGGAGGACTGCCAGGTGCCACCAACTTGGATGCACATGCCGGACTGGACAAGCTGATCATGAGTTTCGCTGCTGCCGGAAAACCGCTGGCTGCCATTTGTGCCGCTCCGCTGGTATATGGCAAACGTGGTTTGCTGAAAGGCAAGAAAGCAACCTGCTATCCGGGCTTCGACAAGTTCCTGGAAGGAGCAGAATATACAGGCAACATGGTAGAAATTGTTGACAACTTCATCTTGGGTAAAGGTCCGGGTGCTGCGCCTGCCTTTGGCTTTGCTATTCTGGAAAAATATGCCGGTGCAGAAAAGACCCTTGAAGTGAAAAAAGGAATGTTGCTGGCATAATGAAGAAATATGTCATTGTGGTAGCGGGAGGAAAAGGCCTGCGTATGGGGGGAGAGATTCCCAAACAGTTCATACCGGTAAAAGGAAAGCCGGTGTTGATACGTACGCTGGAGGCTTTTCATGCCTGTGACCCGCAGATTGAACTGATTGTGGTGCTTCCGGTGGAACAGCGTTCCTACTGGGAGCACCTTTGTGCTGAATACGGATTTACCTTGCCTCACCGGATTGCGGCGGGGGGAGAGACCCGTTTTCATTCCGTGAAGAACGGACTGGCTCTGGTAGAGGAAGACGGATTTGTCGGAGTGCACGACGGAGTTCGTCCTTTTGTCTCTTCCCAAGTGATTGCGGACTGTTATGCGAAGGCCGACACCCTGCAGGCCGTAGTGCCAGTGACGGATGTGGTGGAAACCGTACGTCATCTGTTGCCCGAAGGAGGCAGTGAGACCGTATCGCGCAATGAATACAAGCTGGTGCAGACACCGCAGGTCTTTACGGTGGAACTGCTGAAACGGGCTTATGCCCAGGAATACAAGCCCTTCTTTACCGACGATGCTTCGGTGGTGGAAGCATTGGATCAGCCGGTACACTTAGTGCCTGGCAATCGGGAAAATATCAAACTCACCACTCCTTTTGACTTGAAAGTAGCAGAATCTCTTATCGACGACTGATGTTTGACTTATCCACACGTGACGTGAAATATTTACCGGGGGTAGGACCGCAGCGGGCGGCTCTGCTGAATAAGGAATTGAACATCTATTCCTTACGCGACCTGTTGTATTATTTCCCCTACAAGTATGTGGACCGAAGTCGTCTGTACTACATCCACGAGATTGACGGCAATATGCCTTATATTCAGTTGCGTGGACGGATTTTGAGTTTTGAAACGTTCGGTGAAGGCCGTCAGCGTCGGCTGGTGGGACATTTTACTGATGGTACGGGGGTGGTGGATCTGGTGTGGTTTCAGGGGTTGAAATACATCACCGGGAAGTACAAGGCTAACGAGGAATACATCGTATTCGGTAAGCCGACAGTGTTCAACGGGCGCATCAACGTGGCGCATCCTGACATCGACCCGGCGCAGGAACTCATTCTTTCCACCATGGGCCTTCAGCCCTACTACAATACCACGGAAAAGATGAAGCGTACCAGCCTGAACTCACATGCGCTGGAAAAGCTGATGAAGAATCTTTTTCAGGTCTTGCAGAAGGAAACCTTTGAAGAGACCTTGAGTCCTTCCTTGATTGCGACCCATCAGCTGATGCCCCTGACGGATGCATTATATAACATTCATTTCCCGCAGAATCCGGAATTGCTCCGCAAAGCCCAGTATCGGCTGAAATTTGAGGAATTGTTCTACGTGCAGCTCAACATTCTCCGTTACACCAAGGAGCGCCGTAACAAGTTCCGCGGACTGGTGTTCGAGCATGTAGGTGAGATTTTCAATACCTTTTATGCCCATCATCTGCCTTTCCAACTGACGGGGGCACAGAAGCGTGTCATCAAGGAAATGCGTCGTGACATGGGGAGCGGTCGGCAGATGAACCGACTGTTGCAAGGTGACGTGGGCAGCGGAAAGACCCTGGTGGCCCTGATGACCATGCTGATAGCCTTGGACAACGGTTTCCAAGCCTGCATGATGGCTCCTACTGAGATTTTGGCTACCCAGCATTATGAAACCATCCGCCACTTTTTGGAAGGGATGCCGGTGCGGGTAGAACTGCTGACCGGCAACGTGAAAGGCAAGCGCCGTGAAACAATCCTCCGGGACTTATTAACAGGGGATGTGCATATCTTGATTGGCACGCATGCCGTGATTGAAGATACCGTCAACTTCTCTTCGTTGGGACTGGTGGTCATTGACGAGCAGCATCGCTTTGGAGTCGCTCAGCGGGCCAAGCTGTGGGGTAAGAATACCTGTCCTCCCCATGTGCTGGTCATGACGGCCACTCCGATTCCTCGTACACTGGCCATGACCTTGTATGGCGACCTCGACGTGTCGGTCATCGACGAGCTGCCTCCCGGCCGAAAACCCATCCAGACCATCCATCAGTTTGACAACCGCCGGAAAAGCATGTACGAGTTTATTCGGAAACAGATTCAGGAAGGGCGTCAAGTGTACATCGTGTATCCGCTGATTCAGGAAAGCGAGAAGATGGACATTAAGAACCTGGAAGAAGGTTATATGCACATCTGTGAGGAGTTTCCTGAATATAAGGTCAGCAAGGTACATGGCAAGATGAAACCGGCAGAGAAAGAAGAAGAGATGCAGCGTTTCCTGGCCAACGAAACCCAGATTATGGTAGCTACTACCGTGATTGAGGTCGGGGTGAATGTGCCTAATGCCTCGGTGATGGTCATTGAAAATGCCGAACGCTTCGGGCTTTCCCAGCTGCACCAGTTGCGCGGACGGGTAGGCCGGGGGGCTGACCAGTCGTATTGCATTCTGGTGACCGGATACAAGCTGTCGGAAGAAACCCGCAAGCGCATCGAAATCATGGTGCAGACCAATGACGGTTTTGAGATTGCCGAAGCCGATTTGAAACTGCGCGGTCCCGGTGATTTGGAAGGTACCCAGCAGAGTGGGGTGGCCTTCGACTTGAAGATTGCCGACATTGCCAAAGACGGTCAGTTGCTGCAATATGTCCGTGGTATTGCCGAACGTCTGTTAGAGGATGATCCCGAAGGGGTGAAACCGGAGAACCGAATTGTCTGGCAGCAGCTGAAAGAACTCCGGAAGAAGAATGTGAACTGGTCGGTAATATCTTGATTGTGACTGTTTGGGGCTATTTGGTTAAATACAAATCCTTTAGAGAAAATGTGATAAGCTTTTATGAGGATGTCTTTGGTACAGAAACGAAATAGTCTTATTTGCCCGACGAACTCTTAAAACTGTCGGGTGACTCTTTATACTTGGTTGGAGTAATGCCTGTATATTTCTTAAAAGTAGTACTGAAATATCGGCTGGTAGAGAAACCGGTACATTCGGCTATTTCAGTGATACTGAGTTCGTTTTTCCGGAGTAATTCCATCGCTTTATCTATCCGTAGTTTATTGACATATTCATTAGCTCCCATATCAGTCAAAGCTTTTAGACGATTGTATAATGATGCTCGACTGATACCTAATTTTTGACTGATAAATTCGATGTTCAGATTTTCGTTTTCCATGTTATCGATGATGACTTTGTTCAACTTAAACAAGAAAGCATCATCGGCTGAGGTCGTCGGTTTGTCTGTTTCAGTAATTATGGAGTTATGGGTATATTTTAACCGGATTTGTTTACGTAAGTAGAGCCGGTTTTGTACACATTCCAGCAAGGAACTGATTTCGAATGGTTTTTCAATGTAGGCGTCTGCTCCGATTTTATATCCGTCCAAATGGCTTTGTTCATCGGTGCGTGCGGTAAGCAGAATTACCTGAATATGGTTGATATTCATGTCCTCCTTGATTTTACGGCATAATTCGTATCCGTTCATTTCAGGCATCATGATATCACTGATGATAATATCAGGTATTTCTTTGAGTGCAATTTGTAAAGCCTGTTTCCCATTTGAAGCCAGGTATAAGTTTTTGAAACTGTCTTTTAGACTTTCTACTACCAATTGACGTATGTTCTCATTATCATCGACAAATAGGCATGAATAATCTTGGGTATTTATAGAATTGACTATTGAAGTAATTGCCTGTTCGTTTTCTGTAGTTGCAGAGGTAATGTCATTCAGATATTCACGAGGTGGACATATTTCGGGCGATTCAGCATGAATGGGGAGTTCGTACCAGAAACATGCTCCTTCTTCAAAATTATTATATGCGCCAATCTGGCCTTTGTGCATTTCTACCAGAATTTTGGCATAGGATAGTCCGATGCCACTTCCCGTCCTTTCGTTCTCACCTTGATAAAAGCGTGTAAAGAGTTTCTTGGTGTTTACTCCTTGTAGACCTTCCCCTTGATCGATGACTGAGATACGTACAGACTGTTTGTCTTTGGTCAGTTCGGTTCTTAGTGTGATGCAACTGTTCTGAGGGCTATGTTTGAATGCATTGACTATCAGGTTTGTAAGGATGATGATATGATGTTCCTGATCGAATTCGACTTCTCCGATTTCGGGAGAAAGGTCATAAATAATAGTGACCTGTTTATCTTCTTCTTCGTATTTGAAATCGGTTGCAATTTCCTTTATCCAATTATTTAGCGGATAGGATTGTATATTTAGTTTAATTTGTTCCATTTCCATTTTTCTCAGGTTCAATACCATGTTCAGCAGTTCTTTCATTCGCTTGGATTGTTTTAAGATACTTCTGAGAGTGGAATATATAGGGCTATCTTGAGGAACTGTTTTTACCAGCTGACTTAATGGGGTATAAATCAGTGTCAAAGGCGTACGTAACTCATGATTGATATTTATTAGAAATCGTACTTTTTCTTCATAAATCTTTTGCTTATGTTCTTGTAAATCGGCTTTCATTCGTTCTTCTTTACGATTTAACAGATAAAGAATGAAGGCGATAAGTAATACTGCAAGAAGCAGTACCAATAAGAGAGTAAACCACCATGTTTGATACCATACGGGTGGAATATGAAACTCGATGACTTGTTTAGGAGGTGTCCATGAACCGTCTTTTGTACTGCAAGATACTGAGATTTGGTAGGTACCTGGAGTCAGTGAACGCAGTGTCAGTTCTGGAAACTTGCTATCTGTGACTGATTTTTCTTTCCCGTTAATATACCATCGATATACTTTTTTCCTGAATATATTACTTTCATAGGCCATTACTTTGATAATAATGGTTTTATTGTCGAAAGATAAGTGTAGTGAGTTTTTTCCTGGCTTAATATCAGAAAGATAACTTTTGTTATTACTGATGATATCTGTTAACTTCAATACAGGAGGGGTGGGGATGGTGATTTTACTTTTGTCCCCGTCGATATATACCATACCGTTGATACCTCCCATATAGATATCACCTTGTGGAGAAGCCCATACGGCTTTTTTCAAGAACTCATTGTCATCGGCACCATCGGATGAGTCTAAAGAGATCAGCTTGTTTTCACCGTCGAGCCATACAAATAATTCTTCATTCGTGCCGATCCATACTCGTTGTTGGTGGTCGCAGATTAGTGCAGTGATATTTTCCAGTTGTGGAGTATTTATTTGAACTTCTGATTGGGTTCGCGGATTGTAACGGAAAATTTTGTCAGGAAATCCAATCCAGAAGATACCGTGTGTGTCTTTGGAAACACATTCAATAGGATATTTTTGAGTAGAAGTATAAATTGTTTCTATTTTATTGTTTTGATGGTTAATGCTGTAGATATGCTTCAAATCGTACAAATATGTTTTTAAACTATCGTATCCAATGGGAATAGTTTGCCCTTCAATGGAAATTTGACTGTCACTTAATTGCTGTATTCTTCCACTTTTCAAGTAATATCTGTGTATTTGGGTCGAAAGTAGTAGAACGGACTCTGTCTCATCTTGGTACAGATTGATTCCTTTCCGGCCATATAAAGCTATTTGGTTAATTACTGCATTTGTTTTATTGAGTGGACGTATTTTACCTGTTTGTTTGTTGAAGAGAAATACACCTTTCGAGAAAAGGGAAATCAATAATTCTTGGTGAGAGTAACGGCATAGTGAAACTACTTTCTCTCCATAGGTTGCGGGATAATGTATGAATTGTTTTGTATGTGGATTGAATCGGTTTACCCCTCCTCCGTCTGTTCCTATCCATATGTCATCTGATTCTGGTTCCTGGAAAAAACTGAGAATTGCCTTTTCGCTCAATCCATTAGTATATCCGAGTGGAACATCAGAATATGAACGCACAATGGCACGACGGATATTGATAAGTCCGCCTTTTACACTTCCTGCCCATGTGTTTTCTTGTCCTTCACGTTGATACAAACTTAATATTGAATTTATCGGTAATGAATATTTATCCCCTGACAGATGCTTTAGAACTGTTACTGATTTTGTGTGAGGATCAATGATGTTGATTCCTCCTCCATCAGTTCCTGCCCATATTTTCCCATTGTGTTCACTTAAGCACAAGACAACATTGTGACTTAATTTTTGGTTTTCTGTATTGTAGCTTGCCAAGAGGTTGCCTTGCCGGTCAAAGCAATTAATACCTTTATTATAGGATGTAACCCATACATAACCTTTATGGTCTATCAAGACATGTGTGATTTCTTGTTCATTGGGTAAAGGAGATCTTTTCTTTTTCCCTGTTGTGATATCAAAAAGAAGAGTGCCTTGCCATTGGGTTGAGCAGAGTAGTGTGTGGTCGTCCCATGGCATTATTTCACGAATAGGGAAAGTGCTTGAATGGAATAAGGTTTTTGCTTGTTTTTTATGATAGTCGTATTGATAAAAAGTATTATGGTCGGCCAATAAAGTTTTTTCTTTTAGTTTACATAGTGCTGTTGCTTTGATGATGTTTCTATTTTCATCTAATACTGGAATGAAACAATCTGTTTCTCGTTGGTAATGTACGGTTCCATTGTCGGTTAGAATCCAAAGAGTGTGTAAACTGTCTTCTTCTATTTGGTATATTTTATCTCCAGGTAAGGAAAAAGGATTCCCTTCTTCATGAAAATAAGTTTTTAGTTCATAACCATTGAATTTTTCCAATCCTTGTTTGCTGCTAATCCATACAAAACCGTTCTCTTCCGCATAGATGTGTTGAATATATGCAGGAAATCCATTCGATATTGATAACTGCTTATATAAAAGTTCATCTGCCTGTATGCTGATTGGTGTTGGCAGAAAGAATAATAGTAAGAAAGGAACGATTCTATTAATGATACGACTCTTCATGGTTATAGCAAAACTTTGAAAGCAAAAATACGAAATTTAGTGGAATTGGATAATCATTTTATGGTTTTCTATGGGTTAAAATGGAATGGTTAATTGTGGTATGTAGTATGATATCCTCCATTTTTAGCTAAGATGAGTCCATTTTTAGCTAATTAGCCATTGGAGCTAATACGGGAAGAGTCTTTTATTGATTTTCAGAGATAAATTATTGATTTTAGTACATTAAAAGAAACTAAATTTCTCACTTTTGTCGTATAAAAAATTAACCGCGGTATTAAAAAACATTATTAACTTTATAGAACTATGGAACAAATACGATTTAAGTTACATTCGGTTTGTATTTTCTTGATGTTCTTGTTGATGCTTCCTTTTGCAGCTGTGGCTCAGGACGGAATGATAACAGGACAAGTCGTTGACGAAAAAGGTGAATGTGTGATTGGAGCTACCGTTCAAGTTAAAGGAACTTCGAATGGTACAATAACTGATTATGATGGAAATTTTTCTTTGAAAGCTAAGATCGGCAATACATTGGTCGTTTCTTTTGTAGGTTATTCAACCCAGGACGTGAAGATTACTAAACAGACAGGTATTCGTGTTGTATTGAAGGAAGATACGGAAGTACTTGATGAAGTGGTAGTAGTAGGTTACGGTACAGCTCGTAAAGGTGATTTAACAGGTGCCTTGACAACGATGAAACCCGATGCTAACGATGCAGCGAAGGCAACTTCACTTGATAATCTTTTGTCAGGTAAGGTTGCTGGATTGGTAGTTAGTTCTACTTCTGCCATGGCAGGTTCTGCTTCTTCTATCACGATTCGTGGTGCCAGCTCTTTGCGTGGTGATAACCAGCCTTTGTATGTGATTGATAATGTACCGCAGGCTTCTGCAGGCGAATTTGCTTCTTCTGGTATCAGTGGTGACTTCCAGATTAACCAAGACCCTTTGGCTTCATTGAATCCTGCAGATATTGAAGATATTACTATCTTGAAGGATGCTTCTTCTACCGCTATTTATGGTTCTCGTGGTGCAAATGGTGTTATCTTGATTACTACCAAGAAAGGTAAACAAGGTAAAGCAAAAGTAAATGTATCTGCTAACTTTACTATTGCAGAACCTTCAAGATTGATGGAGATGACCAATCTTACAGAACATGCTGCTTACATAAACTCACGTATCTCAAATGGTCAATATCCTTTCTATGTGGTAGGTGACGAAGTGAGATATGTATTTAATGATGCTTTGGCTAATTATGATCCTAATAATCCGGATACTTATCATCTGATTAGTTATCGTAACTGGCAGAAGGAAATTTATACATCTGCTTTTTCTCAGAACTACTCTTTGTCAGTGAGTGGCGGTAGCGATAAAACAACTTATTATATTTCTGCGAACTTTAAGGATATTAACGGTACTGTGAAACAGACCGGTTTGAAACAAGGCGACTTGCGTGCCAATATTGGTATGGATTTGTCGAAAACTGTACATTTGAACATGACATTAAGTGGTTCTCTTCGTCAAAACAATATGATGGCCGGTGGTAGTACATTGGGTGGTTCCACAACAGCTATTTCTCGTACAGCTCTTGATTATGCTCCGTTTGAGATGCCGGAAGATGACCCTTCTTTCAACTCAGAAAATAAGACAACTGTATTCAGCTGGTTGAATGACTATGTGGATGTGGCTAATGATAAGACATTCAATGCTTCTATGGATTTGTCATGGAATATAGTAAAAGGTTTACGTTACAATCTGCGTGTAGGTGGTAATCTGAACATGAATGACCGTAAACGTTGGTATGGCTTGCAGTTGTATCAAGGAATGAATAACAATGGTTATCTGGCCCTGACAGACTTAAACAAGAGTAATGTAACTATTGAAAATGTGTTGAACTACAATACAAAATTGGGTTCTATTGTCAATTTGGATGCTACAGTGGGTGTTACTTACGATGATTATAACTTCCTGAGTGAAAATACGAATGGAACTCAATTTACGATGTTTGATTTGAGAGAAAACGGACTTCATATGGCTGGTAATGTACAGCATTTGGCTCCGACTCAGAAGGATTATCAATTGTTATCATATCTGGGACGTCTTAACTTGACTTTCCTCGACAAATATTTGATTGCAGCTTCATTACGTGCCGATGGTTCCAGTAAGTTCGGTAAAGGAAACCGTTGGGGTTATTTCCCTTCAGCTTCTGTAGCATGGCGTATGGAACAGGAAGAATTCTTGAAAGATGTAGATTGGATGAATCAGTTGAAGGTTCGTTTAAGCTATGGTGTAACAGGTAATCAGAGTATTGATCCTTATTCAACGTTTTCAATGTATGGCTCAGATGGTAACTATCATTATGGTAATGGAACGGGTGACCAGGAATCTGTATTGCAGATTACAAACTTGCCGAATGATGGTTTGACTTGGGAAAAGACTTCTTCATGGAATGCAGGTTTCGATTTTGGCTTGTTCCGGTCACGTTTAAGTGGTACATTTGATTTTTATGTAAAGCGTACAAATGATCTGTTGATATCTCGCTCTCTGCCAGGTTCTGCTGGATTTAGTTCTACTTATTATAACCAGGGTTCATTGGATAATAAGGGTATAGAATTTTCTTTGACAGCTCAGATTATTGATACGAAGGATTGGAAATGGAGTCTTACTGGTAATATTGGAAAAAATAAGAGTAAGATTGTAAATCTGGGTTTGCTGCCTTCTGATTTCGGATGTTTAGGTGAACGCGTTGGTTACTATGGCAACTCACTGGGCGACCACTTTGGGGTAGGACATGTATTCTTGCAAGGTGAGGCTCCGGGATTGTTCCTTGGTTATGTAACACAGGGTATCGTACAGCCAGAAGATATCACTGATGAAGGGGTAAAATTTATCAAAGAAGACGGTTCAATAGGTTACTATAAAGATGTAAACGGAAGTACTCCAGTAGCAGGTGATATCAAATTTGTAGATAGAAATGGTGATGGTACTGTAAATACTTCTGACCGAGATATTATCGGTGACCCGAATCCAGGATTTACATATGGTTTCCAGACTTCTTTATCTTGGAAGGGACTGACTTTGAGCGCTGCCTTCAATGGTGTACAAGACCGTGATGTTATCAATGTAAACAACCGTTATATCAATACTCCGGGACAGAAAGCCGGTACGGTATCGAAAAAAGCCTTTGAAGGTATGTGGACTCCTGAAAATCATTCAAACCTGTATCCTTCTTCTAACTTCATTGTTCAGAACATGGTAATGGATCGTTATGTAGAAGATGTCAGCTATTTGAGATGTTCAGATATTACTTTAAATTACACACTCCCTTCAGCATGGATGAAGAAAATCGGTTTCCAGAATACATCTATTTTTGCTTCTGTAAAGAATGCATTCATCATTACGGATTATAGTGGATATGATCCTGAAGTAAACAGCTTTGCTTTCGATGGATTACGTCCGGGTGTAGACATGAGCTCTTATCCTACTCCTCGTCAGTTTGTATTTGGACTGAATGTAACATTCTAATAAATTGGATTTAATAAAGTATTGCGTTATGAAACTATATAAATATTTGATATTATCTATAGTAGCGGCTTCCAGTCTTTCGTCTTGTTTGGATGAAGATCCGCTATATTCACAGAATAATACTGTAGTCTTCTCGTCTGAATCGAGCGCGCAGTTGGCTCTGCTGGGATGCTATTCGTATATGACCTCTACATCAGCTTATGGTCAGCATTTTCAGGAAATCCCTATTAGTGGTGCAGGATTTGCATGGTCACAACGTAGTGGAAATGATGGTATTGTGTCCTTACAGGCATTGTCCAGTGACGGATTGATTTCTACTACATGGAATGGTATGTATAAAGTGGTTTCTGAAACCAACGCCTTTTTGGAAAACCTGGCATCCAGTGGATTGAGTGATGATATTAAGAATCAGTATGGTGGTGAAGCAAAATTTCTCCGTGCATTGGCTTATTATAATCTGGTATCTCTTTGGGGAGACGTACCCTTGAAAACGGTTGCTTCTACTTCAGAAGGTATATCAATGGCTCGTACCCCGAAAGAGGAAGTTTTGAATCAGGTTGTAACAGATTTGAAAGATGCTATGACTATTAGCGAAACGTCTGAGGTTGGACGTATTAATTCTTGGGGAGTAAAGGCATTCTTAGGGAAGGTATATTATAAAATGGCAAAACTGGGTATTGATACGAACAATAATCTGCAGAATGCGAAGGAGATGTTTGATGCTGTTTACAACAGCCATGTATTTGCATTGGAAAAGAACTTTTCTGATTTGTTCGGAGACTGGGTGACTACTTCGAAGGAAGCTATTTTTCAGCTGAATTTCGCTTTGAACTCTCCTTCTTGCTTCAACCGTGCCAGCAACCGTTTCTCACCGACTGGTTCAACACCAGGCGTATGCTGGAGTACATACCGTGCGACAAAAGCTGCTTATGACATGCACCAGGGTACTTATCCAGGCGATCCTCGTATAGCTGCAACATTCTTGACAGTACATAGAGATCGTGGTGGAAACAATAAAGCAGAGCCTAAAGCTCAAGTTGGCGATCAGCCGTCAGCAAACGATTCTGTCTATTATTATCCTTATTTTACATATACTGTCCAGTTAGGTACAAAGACAGTAGATGGTAAAGAAGTAGCTGTGTACGATTCTATTTACAAGAATGGGAAGGCTGTGGCTGCAAAGCAATATGTAGGTAGATTACCTTATGAGAAATTCAGTGATCCGACTAATCCGGACTTGAATTATCTGAACAATCTGAATGAAGCAGACGGAAAAACTCCGCAGGAAAAAGCATATATCAAGGCTTTGAAAGGCATACAGAAAAAATATGCAGAGAGTGGTAATCAGATGGCATGGCCTGCTCATATGAAATTGTACGATCCTAATCAGCAAGGAACTTCTTCTCACAAGAACCTGATGGTATATCGTTATGCAGAAATGTTGCTGCTTATGGCTGATGTGTATAATGAACTGGGTGATACTTCAAAGGCTATTGACTTGGTGGAAGAGGTGCTGAAACGTGCGCGTGAGTCGAAAGGTGGCAATGGTGTTGAACCGAAGGCATGGTCAAAACAGTTGACTAAAGATGAAGTCAGTGAAAAGATTTATTTCGAATTCTTGTTTGAATTAGATGGAGAACCTTCTATGTATGAATTACTTCGTGTCAAAGGTACTGAATACTTGAAGAAAGCTTTGCAATATCATAATAATCATGAGTTTACAAAGGCATCAGATGCATATTATAAGACTTCTGCTCAGAAATGGACAGACCGTCTTTATAATGAGGGTAATTTGACGGATGATTATTTGAAGAAGAATCTATTGTTACCGATTCCTGATACGGAAAGAGATGCAAATCCGGGTATCACGGATAATAACTTTGGTTATTGAAAAGCTTATATAATCAGGGTCTGTTGAAATCTCGCTTGCTTGTTAGTAAAGTTCGTGTAAGAGTTTTCTAAGGCAAGGAAAAATTGGAAAACAGACTTGAAAAGTCCGCATAATTACATCCTTTTATAAAGCTTATTGTAATTATGCGGGCTTGTTTAATAAATTATGCAGAATACCTGCGGCTTTTGCTTGGTACAAATTGGATAATCGGTGAAGGCTGTTTTTCTGTATCATATTGTTTTTATGAATTTTATCATTACGACAGAGGTAGGTTTTGTACTGATATTATTCTGTATAATTAGATGAAATATGAAGAATCTGAATTTAGTTTATTCTTTGGCTGGGTTGAGTGCTTTGGCAACAACCGCTTCTTCTTGCCAGCAGAATAAGTCGGATGTAAAGAAGAGTTACAATATTGTGTATATTATGACGGATGATCATACTGCTCAGATGATGAGTTGCTATGATACTCGGTATATGGAAACGCCTAATCTGGATCGTATTGCTGCTGATGGGGTACGTTTTACGAATAGTTTTGTGGCTAATTCATTGAGTGGCCCAAGTCGTGCTTGCATCATTACGGGCAAACATTCGTGTGGAAATAAGTTTTATGACAATACAACTTGTGTGTTCGATGGTACGCAACAGACTTTTCCTAAGTTGTTGCAGAAGGCAGGATACCAAACAGCTTTAATTGGTAAATGGCATCTGGAGAGTTTGCCTACAGGATTTGATTATTGGGAAATATTGCCGGGGCAAGGAGATTATTATAATCCGGATTTTATTACTCAAAATAATGATACTATCCAAAAGCATGGTTATATCACTAATCTGATAACGGACGATGCGATTGACTGGATGGAAAACAAGCGGGATAAGAATAAGCCTTTCTGTCTGATGATTCATCATAAGGCTATTCATCGTAACTGGATGGCTGATACATGCAACTTGGCATTGTATGAAGATAAAACGTTTCCGTTGCCAGAAACTTTCTTTGATGATTATGAGGGACGGCCGGCTGCTGTGGCACAAGAAATGAGTATCGTGAAAGACATGGATATGATTTACGACCTGAAGATGTTGCGTCCAGATAAAGATTCACGTTTGAAGACGTTGTATGAATCATTCTTGGGACGTATGGATAAAGAGCAGAGAGCTGCGTGGGATAGATTTTACGGCCCTATTATTGAAGATTTCTACAAGAAAAATCCTCAAGGAAAAGAGTTGGCGAACTGGAAGTTTCAGCGTTATATGCGTGATTACATGAAAACGGTGAAATCGTTGGATGATAATGTGGGTCGTGTATTGGATTATCTGAAAGAAAAAGGTTTGTTGGATAATACATTGGTCGTTTATACTTCTGATCAGGGCTTTTATATGGGAGAGCATGGGTGGTTTGATAAGCGTTTCATGTATGAGGAGTCGATGCATACTCCTTTGATTATGCGTTTACCCAAAGGATTTAACCGAAGAGGAGATATTACAGAGTTAGTACAGAATATTGATTATGCTCCTACCTTTTTGGAACTTGCAGGAGTAAAAGTTCCAGAAGATATGCATGGAGTTTCTTTATTGCCTTTGTTGAAAGGAGAACATCCGGCCAACTGGCGTAATGCTTTGTATTATCATTTTTATGAATATCCGGCAGAGCATATGGTAAAACGTCATTATGGAATCCGTACGAAACGTTATAAATTGATTCATTTCTATAATGATATTGACGAATGGGAACTTTATGATTTACAGAAGGATCCTAATGAATTGCATAATTTGTATGGTCAGAGTGATTATGATTCGATTGTGACAGACTTAAAAAGACAATTGTTGGAATTGCAGGAAAAATACAATGATCCTGTACGTTTTTCTCCGAATCGTGATAAAGAATAAAAATTTAGGAAGGTATGGTTAAGATATATTTTCAGTCGAAGAAATGGCTAATGGCTTGTATGGCAGCTCTGGCACTGGGAATGAGTGGATGTCATTCTCCAAAACAACTGGAGGATGTGGTTATTGTTCCTCAACCGTTGTCTGTAGAAAAAGGGAACGGGTCTTTCTCTTTTAGTGGAAAGACTGTCATTGCGGTGGCTGACGATGAGCAACGTATCGTTGCTGAGAATTTTGCTTTGTTGTTTACTAAACCGGCTGGGTTTACTCCTAAAGTGGTGAAGTCTAATGAGGGAGATATCGTTTTCTCCATTGATCGTTCGATGAAAGCAGACGCGTATGAATTGCAGATAACTTCTGATAGAATCAGCATAAAAGCAGCCGATGTGAAAGGATTCTTTTATGCCTTGCAGAGTATCCGTTTGATGCTTCCTCCTACAATAGAAGGTCAGAAGGAGACAACGGATGCATGGAAAGTGCCTGCTGTCGTTGTGAAAGATGAGCCTCGTTTTGATTATCGGGGATTTATGTTGGATGTATCGCGTTATTTTTTGCCGAAGGAAGATGTGATGCGGATGATTGACTGCATTTCTATGTTGAAAATAAACCGTTTGCACTTGCATCTTACAGATGATAACGGATGGCGTTTGGAAATAAAAAAATATCCTCGTCTAACGGAAGTGGGAGCATGGAGGGTCGATCGTCAGAACCTGCCTTTCCCTGATAGAAGAAATCCCAAAAAAGGAGAGCCGGCTACGGTTGGGGGATTTTATACGCAAGAGGATATGAAAGAAATTATCCGATATGCAGCGGAACGCCAGGTGGAAATCATCCCAGAAATAGATATTCCAGCTCATTCGAATGCAGCTTTGGCCTCTTATCCAGAGTATGCATGTCCGGTAGTGAAAGATTTTATTGGAGTTTTACCAGGTTTGGGAGGAAAAAATGCCGAGATAATTTTTTGCGCTGGGAATGATAAAACTTTTACTTTCTTGCAGGATGTCCTTGATGAGGTCATGGCATTATTTCCATCGCGTTATATTAATTTGGGAGGAGACGAGGCCACTAAGACAAATTGGAAGAAGTGTCCTTTGTGTCAAGCCCGTATTCAAAAGGAACATTTGCTCGATGAAGAAGCTTTACAGGGATATTTTATGTCGCGTATAGGAGATTATGTCCGTAGTAAAGGCAAGCAAGTCATGGGATGGGATGAGCTGACGAATAGTAAGCTGCCTGAGGAATCCATTGTTTTAGGTTGGCAAGGATATGGGAAAGCCGCATTGAAAGCGGCTGAACAGGGACACCGGTTTATAATGGCACCTGCTCGTGTTGCTTATCTGATTCGATATCAGGGGCCACAGTGGTTTGAGCCCGTCACTTATTTTGGTAATAATATAATGAAAGATTTGTTTAATTATGAACCTGTTCAGAGTGATTGGAAACCAGAATATGAGTCGTTGTTGATGGGCGTCCAGGCTTGTATGTGGACTGAGTTCTGTAATGTTCCTGAGGACGTATTTTATATGACTTTTCCAAGGTTGGCTGCTTTGGCTGAAATTGCATGGGTTCCAAAGGGAAAGAGAGATTGGAATGAGTTCTTAAAAGGGGTGGATAATTTCAATAAACACCTGGAACAAAGGGGCATCATTTATGCGCGTTCTATGTATAATATTCAGCATAAGGTCACACCGGAGGAATCGGGAAAATTGATGATAAAACTGGAATGTGAACGTCCTGATATGGAAATACACTATACATTGGACGGTACTGAACCAATGGAAACTTCTGCTTTATACGATTCTGCTTTTGTGGTTGACAAGAATGTGGAAGTAAAAGCGGCCACTTTTGCCGAAGGTAAGCAGATGGGAAAGACGCTTATATTGCCTATTCATTGGAATATGGCTACCGCTAAGCCTTTGGTGGGGGCCCAAAAGGGAATGGATATATTAGTTAACGGTTTACGGGGTAGTTTGAAGCAAACTGATTTCGAATGGTATACAGGAGAACTTTCGCAGCCTATTTCTTTTGTGGTAGATTTGTTGAAGCCGGAAAAAATGAAACATTTTGCGGTAGGTTGTATTACGAACTATGGTATGGCTGTGCATAAACCCCGAATGATGAAAGTGGAAGTTTCGGATGATAATAAAACATTCACAGAAGTCGGACGTTTAACCTTTACGGATAATGAAATTTTTAAAGAAGGAAATTTTATTGAGGATTTATCGATTGAGCATGTAGGCATCACCGGACGTTATGTGAGATTTACGTTGGAGACTCCCGGAAATTGTCCTGATGACCATGTTCGTCCTGGACAAGCGTCTAAAGTTTATATTGATGAAGTGATAATTGAATGATATTCTGATAAAATAAATAAACTGTATGAACAAGATAAATCAGTTTCTGATAGCGTGTGCATGGCTTGTCCTCCCTCTTGGAGGACAGGCTCAGCAAAACGATTCCTATTTTGTGAAGCATTTGAAGTTTTCTGGAAATGAAAGTTTGGAACAAAAAGCTTCGATGGCAGCCCGTCTGGTCCCGTCTCCACAGCAGTTGGCTTGGCAACAGATGGAACTGACAGCCTTTTTACATTTTGGAATCAATACATTCACAGGCCGGGAATGGGGGGATGGAACAGAAGATCCTTCTTTATTTAATCCGACGGAATTGGATGCTGATCAATGGGTGCGTACGTTGAAGGAGTGTGGCTTTAAAATGGTGTTGCTTACTGCCAAGCATCATGATGGCTTCTGCCTGTGGCCGACAAAGACGACTTCTCATTCAGTCGCTTCTTCTCCATGGAAAAATGGTAAGGGCGATGTGGTGCGTGAGCTTCGAGATGCTTGTACTAAATACGGCATGAAATTTGGCGTATATCTGTCTCCTTGGGATCGTAATGCTTCATGTTATGGGAATTCTCCTGAATATAATAAATTCTTTATCGAACAGCTTACAGAATTATTGACAAATTATGGTGAAGTGAATGAGGTTTGGTTCGATGGAGCCAATGGTGAAGGACCGAATGGAAAGAAACAGGTATATGACTGGGATGCTTTTTATAAGACCATCCAGCGTTTGCAGCCCAAGGCTGTAATGGCCATCATGGGTGATGATGTACGTTGGGTCGGCAATGAGAAAGGTATCGGTCGTGAAACTGAATGGAGTGCAACGGTACTTACTCCGGGAATTTACGCGCGTTCTGCAGAAAATAATAAACGGTTAGGTGTTTATGGTAAAGCAAAAGATTTGGGCAGTCGTAAGATGTTGAAGGATGCAACGGAACTGTTCTGGTATCCTTCGGAAGTCGATGTATCGATTCGTCCGGGTTGGTTCTGGCATGAAGAGGAAAATGCGAAGGTGAAAAGCCTGAAAGAATTATCTGATATTTATTTTCAGTCTGTAGGCTATAATTCCGTTCTTTTGCTGAATATACCTCCCGACCGCCGGGGGCTGTTGAATGAGGCAGACGTAGCTCGTTTAAAGGAGTTTGCAGCCTACCGTCGCCAGGTCTTTTCGGATGATAAGGTTCAGGACGGCAATGTTTCCTGGACTGCTTGTGCAGGTGAATGTCGTTCGTATGCAATCCGTTCAAATAATCCGTTGAATGTGGTTCAGATTCAAGAAGATATTTCGAAAGGTCAGCGTGTGGAAAAGTTTACGGTTGAGGCTTATCAGGACGGTTGCTGGCAGGCATTGGGTGAAGGTACTACAATCGGTTATAAGCGTATGCTTCGCTTCCCGGAGTTGACGGCCGATTCCATCCGTGTCCGCATTGATTCTTGTCGTCTTTGTGCGAATATATCGAATGTATCGGCTTATTATGCTCCAGCTCTTACAAGCCAGACTCAGATTGCGGACTGGAATACCCTTCCTCGTTCTACTTGGAAGCAGTTATCTTCTTCTCCTTTAGTTCTTGATTTGGGTAAATCTATCCGTTTGAAGGCGTTTACTTATGCTCCTTTAAATGGAGAAGCAAAGCCGACAATGGCCTATCGGTATAAATTTTATGTCAGTGAAAACGGAAGGGATTGGCAGGAATTAATTTCTCAAGGTGAATTCAGCAACATTATGCATAATCCTTTGCCTCAGACTGTTGCTCTTCCTGTCGTAACGACAGCCCGTTATGTAAAACTGGAGGCGGTGACTCCTGATGGTAATCCAGCAATTGTGGAAATGGAGGAATTTGGCGTGACGGTTGTAGATGACAAAGATGATGAAACGAAAGTATATCTTCATCCGGATGAAGCATTAAAGCTTAAACCGGGAGATGCGCATCCAACTCAGAAAGGATGGTACTTTTATACAGCTCATGAATTTTTGGATAAACATACCAAGAAAGGACTTCCTTTAGGATTTCAAGAGCATAAGACGCAAACGATGAGTAAATCTGCTTGTGTAAATAATGCGAAGTGTTCCAAGGTAGAAAATGGTGTATTGCATATGTGGCCTGTGGAAGAGTCTGATTCAATCGATAACGGTTTTGGAAAGCTTGTCAAATATTCTCATGCAGCTTATCGTTCAGTACGCTCCGGGAAAGAGGCTTGGTGTTATTTTACAGAGAATATGCGAATTGAAATTCGTTTTAAACGTATAGCTGCCGAAGGATTTAATGAAGCGCTTTGGTTTATGGGAAACAAGGGACCATGGCCTAAGAATGGAGAAATTGACTTGCTGGAGAATCCTAAAAAGAAAATAAATCAGCGTGCTCATTTTACCCTTCATTCAGAACATCATTATGCCGGGGTGGTAGGAGGTGAAGGAAGTGTCACTTCCAGTATTGCTTTGGCAGATATGAGTCAATGGAATATTTATTGGCTGGAATGGTATCCGGACAGGATTGTAGGAGGGGTGAATGGAAAAAAGTTTTTTGAACATAAAAAAGGGAGTAATGGCAATATGGATTGGCCATGGAGCGACCCGGCAGGATTCTATTTGATATTCAGTACGGGATTGTCTGTGGATCCGAATGCTTGGCCCGGGACTGTTAATCCGCAGAAATGGGATAAGCAGAATCCTCCTTCTATGTATATTGATTGGGTACGAGTTTATGTGAATGATGATTATAATCGGGATAAAGCTCCCAAAGCAAGATATTACTAATGAATGTTCCTGGTTTTTATCGTCAAACTCTAGTCTGATACAAGTTCCTGAATGTTTAAAAATCAGCCAACTAATTCGTATTTGTTTATGGATTAGTTGGCTGAATTATGTGATTGAATGGATAAACTTATTTCGCTTGTTATATTTTAATTGATGGAGATTTCATCGAGGAACAAGTAAGTCTGTTTACCTGCCCCTGGATGCCATTTCGGTAATACCGGAGTATTCTTTCCAATGAGGTGCACATAGCGTGCTTTTGTTTTGTCGAAGCTGACGGTATCACGTTTCAGCACATTGTTCTTGCTGCCTTTTTCCAGGGTCGGAATGGATATCGAACCTATCTTGGTGTAAGTCTTTCCATCTTCAGAACCATACACTTCCA
Organism: Bacteroides mediterraneensis; assembly: GCF_016900355.1. Classification (GTDB taxonomy): domain Bacteria; phylum Bacteroidota; class Bacteroidia; order Bacteroidales; family Bacteroidaceae; genus Phocaeicola. Next base: position 233,415 of record NZ_JACJKA010000002.1, read on the forward strand.
ATCCTGTCAGTCCGAAGATATAGTCACCCGGAACCAAGTAGGTACCGACTGAGACAGAAGATATTTCTTTCGGCTCCTGCAAGTCGATGGTGGCATCGAAATCCTGTCCATAAATACCGATGTAGCGTCCCGAGCGGTAATTGTCATCTCCTTGCATACCGTCTACCAGCAAGTTGGCACCCTTGTAAGTGAACTTTTCGTCGGGGGTACATTTCAGGGTAATAGGATGCATGGTAGCCAGGTTGTACGTGAGGGTTTCTGCTGTCACATCACTCTCACGACCGTCGCGGATAGCCTTTGCCTTGATGGTTGTCGTCTGGTCTACTGTAAATGGTTGGGTATACTGTTGTGAGGTGGCCGAAGGGTCGGAACCGTCCAGTGTGTAATACACCGGTGCATTGTCGAATGTTTTTAGTTGGATGGAAGCCGCTCCGCCTTCTCCTTTCGGTTCAACGTCGATGGTGACATCCTCGATATCCTTTTTATAATTATATCCGTACAATTGGTACAAATCCAACTGGTGGCGGAGGCGTTTCAGGAATCCGCTCAGGTCCTTCTTTGCCGGGTTGCTCCATTGTAACTCGCTCAGTGCGTCAATGCGCGGCATCATCTGCCATTCCATCTTCACGCTGTCTTTGGTCCATTCGGTCCAGATACATCCCTGTACGCCGATAATGTTTTTCTTTTCTTCCGGAGTCAGTTCGTCGGATGTCGGTTCAAAGTTATATACCCGTGCCACACTGCTGATGCCTTTCAGCCGGTTATATCCTGGGTTGCTGAAATACAAGTGACTGATGGGGCAGACAATGGTAGGATGTCCCAGTTGTGCGGCTTTGATGGAAGCCTTTACCCCCGTCCATGCCATGACGGTGGTTGTTTCCGGATTCGGATTTCCTTCCAAAATCTCGTCCCATGCCAGCATTTTCTTGCCCCGTTTGGCAATTTCCTTTTCCACTTCGTTCATGAAATACACCTGGAGCTGGTTTTCCTTGCTGTGCTCTTTCGTGTCGTGCAGTCCCAGTTCTTTGATTTTGGCCTGGCACTTTGGACATTTTTCCCATTCCACTTTTGGGCATTCGTCTCCACCGATGTGAATATAAGGAGCATCCGGGAAGATATCCATCAGTTCATTCACCACATCCTTGGCAAATTGCAAGGTCCGGGGATTTCCTCCACAAAGTACATCTTTAAACACTCCGAATTTGGTAGCCGTTTCATACGGACCACCGGTACATCCCAGTTCCGGATACGAAGCCAGTGCGGCCAGCATGTGTCCCGGCATGTCTATTTCGGGAATGACCGTGATGAAGCGTTCGGCTGCGTAGGCCACAATTTCTTTGGCATCTTCTTGGGTATAGAAGCCACTTACCGGAGTCCCGTCGAACTTACCAGAACCGGGGGCAGTAATCGTTTCTTTACGGTACGAGCCTATTTCCGTGAGTTTGGGATATTTCTTGATTTCGATGCGCCAGCCTTGGTCCTCGGTCAGGTGCCAATGGAAATAGTTGATGTTGTGTAATGCCATGACATCAATCAGTTCTTTCAGATATTCTTTTGGGAAGAAATGACGGCCTACATCAATCATGAATCCACGGTAGTTGTACTGTGGAAAGTCCTTCACCTGTCCTGCAGGCAGTGAGGCTAATGCCTTGCCTTTTGTGATGGGAAGTGCTTTATGGATGGTCTGGCAGCCGTAGAAAACTCCGGCCTCGGTAGCTCCTGTGACGGTGACCGCATCAGTCGTCACTTTCAGTTCATACCCGTCTTTGTGGGGAATGGAAGAATCGATTTTCAGCATGATGCTGTTTTTACCGGCTTTTGTACCTGTTTTGACTTCTGTCCCGGTTACCTCTTTGATATAATCGGCCAAAAGTCGGGCAGTGCTTGCCAGCTTCTCATTGCCCTCGTCGTAGACGATGGTTGTGGAAGATTTGATGACGAATGGTGCTGATGACGGATTTTCCGTCACTTCTTGTGGGAGTGGAATGACATTCAGGTCACCCGTCTGGGTCTCTTGTGGTGCACATGCCAGCATACATCCTGCCGTTAGCAGACAGATTGTCCATACTTTTACTGAAATTCTTTTCATAGTACATGTTGATTTAAAGGTTTTTCTAATGCTTCTATTGTGCAAATGTAATTATTTTTTGTGAGTTTATGTATTGGTTTAATATATATATATGTTATTGGGGGATGGATTTGAGAATTCTTGTCAAAGTTCGGGAAAGATTCGTTTTGTAATAAACAATATTGTATGTGTATATCATCTTGAAAAAATTATATATATTTGTGTACAAATTCTACGAGATTTGTAGTAAATACACACCTTTGTTCCTCACACAAAAGAACAAAACAAAAAATACTATGTATATGAAAACAAAGTTTTATCTTTTTTGTATTGCATTGCTTGCTCCGTTGATTGTCTATGCCGGTTGTCGGATTGAACGGAAAACAATGCCTTGCAAACTTCTGAAAACCATTTCTGAACGAGAGTATTCCATCTGTCTGCCAGCCAGTTATTCCGAAACGGATAATCGGACTTATCCGGTATTGTATTTGTTGCATGGAGGAGGTACCCATCATACAGAATGGGAAGAAAATGGACGGTTACAGACAGTGGTCGACTCTTTGGTGGCTCAAGGGCTTATGGAAGAAATGATTATCGTCTGTCCGGAGGCTAACAAGAACAACATGATTTGGTTTAATGCTCCTCATTGGAAGTATGAGGATTATTTTTTCCAGGAATTAATCCCCTATATGGAACAGCATTATAAAATCAAAGCGGAAAAACGTTATCGGGGAGTCGCTGGATTTTCGATGGGTGGTGGAGCTTCCGTGGTTTATGGCGTTCATCACCCCGAACTTTTTACCATGGTTTTTGATATGAGCGGTTATTTGCGCAGACAGCCGATGGAGTTCTTGAAAAATGATCCGAGTGCGGAATGGCGTCAGCAACTGGTGGAAGACTGTAATCCGATTCCGGTCATTCTGAAAGGTACAAAGGAAGAAGTAGAAAACTGGAAAACTGTACGGTGGTTTGTGGATTGTGGAGACAAAGACTTTACATTGGAAGCCAATATGGATTTAGTCAAAGCATTTCGCCAGCAAGGGATTGATTATGAGATGCGTGTAAGGGCCGGATCACACGATTGGGGATATTGGCATACTTCGTTGGAAATGGCGTTGACCTATTTCTCTAAATTGCTTCGTGAGTGAAGTGGTTTTCAATATACAATTGAGAAGAATGAAAAACCAGCGAATCGTAAAGATTTTCTGAAGAGAAACTTTTGTAACTATAAAATATATCGAAAAACTTTTAGGCCTTGGATCAAGGTGTGCATGCAAAAATAAATAAATCTATGAGGTATGGTGTTTGGTTATTGGGTTTGGCTTTTCTAAGCTGTGCCCGTCTCGATTTCCGGGATTCGTCTTTGCCTTCCGACCAGCGTGCGGATTTGCTCTTGCAGGAACTGACGTTGGAAGAGAAAGTTTCTTTGATGATGGATGTGTCGAAGCCAGTGGAGCGGCTGGGAATCAAGCCGTATAACTGGTGGAATGAGGCGCTGCATGGGGTAGCTCGTGCCGGACTGGCTACAGTGTTCCCTCAGCCGATAGGTATGGCAGCTTCTTTTGACGATTCATTGGTGTATAAGGTATTTACGGCTGTGTCGGATGAGGCGCGGGCAAAAAATACTTATTACGTGCAACATGACAGTTACAAGAGATACCAGGGACTGACCATGTGGACACCGACGGTGAATATTTATCGTGATCCGCGTTGGGGAAGGGGAATTGAAACCTACGGTGAAGACCCTTACCTGACAAGTAAGATGGGCGTGATGGTGGTTAAAGGTTTGCAGGGAGAAAGTGATGGGAAGTATGATAAGCTGTATGCCTGTGCCAAACATTTTGCAGTACACTCCGGACCGGAGTGGAACCGTCATTCTTTTGATGTGGAAAACTTGCCGCTTCGAGATTTGTATGAAACCTATTTGCCGGCTTTCAAGGCCTTGGTACAGGATGCCGGGGTGAAGGAGGTGATGTGCGCTTACAACCGTTTTGAAGGAGAACCTTGCTGTGGCAGCAACCGGCTGCTAACGCAGATTCTGCGGAAGGAATGGGGATTCGACGGCATCATTTTGAGCGACTGCTGGGCCATCAATGACTTTTTCGATGAAAAAGGACACCGCACGCATAAGGATGCGCCTTCAGCCGCTTCAGCTGCGGTGCTGAGTGGTACGGATTTGGAATGTGGCTCTACGTATGAAACACTGGTAGAAGCCGCCCGGAAAAAACAAATTGACGAGAAGGTCATTGATAAGTCAGTCAAGCGGTTGCTGAAGGCCCGTTTCGACTTGGGCGAGATGGACAATCCGGATAAAGTGTCCTGGACCAAGATTCCTTTCTCAGTAGTGGCTTCTGCGGCACATGATTCCTTGGCATTGCGGATGGCTCGGGAGTCCATGACGCTGTTGATGAACAAGAACCAAGCACTTCCGTTGAAGCGCGGTGGATTGGCCGTCGCCGTCATGGGCCCCAATGCCAAAGACTCGGTCATGATGTGGGGAAACTATAATGGAGTACCTTCCCATACGGTGACCATCCTGGAGGGAATCCGGTCGGCACTTGGAAAGGACGATAAGCTGATTTATGAACAGGGTTGTCCGTGGGTAGGCGATGAAGTGTTGGAAAGTGTGTTCAGTGAATGTAAGTCGGAAGGCCGACCAGGCTTCACGGCCCGTTATTGGAACAATGTGAACCACGAGGGCAAAGTGGACGTGGAAACACGGGTGATGACACCGTTCAATTTTTGTACGTCGGGAGCTACGGTATTTGCCCCGGGGGTGAACCTGACGGATTTCTCGGCTACGTACAATGCCACGTATGTGCCCAAGGCATCAGGAGAGATTGTGCTGGATGTGTATAGTTACGGTAAGGGCAGATTGCTGATCAATCAGAAAGAGGTGATGAAGTTTCATAATGTACACGGTGGAAACAAGAAATCTTGTGCTTTGCCGGTAGAAGCCGGAAAGAAATACGACATCGAATTGCAGTTTGAATATCTGCAGAGTGATGCACAGCTGAATTTCGACTTGGGCTTTAAGCAGAAAGTCAATGTGGCTCGGTCCGTACAGGCCGTGCGGAATGCCGATGTGGTAGTCTTTGTGGGAGGTATCTCTCCAAGTCTGGAAGGAGAAGAGATGGGCGTAGATTTGCCGGGCTTCAAGAGAGGTGACCGTACCAGCATTGAATTGCCGGAAGTACAGCGGGAATTGCTGGCTGCGCTGCATCGGGCTGGAAAGAAGGTCATTCTGGTGAACTGCTCCGGTTCTCCTATCGGCCTGGTACCGGAAACGGAAACTTGTGAGGCAATCTTGCAGGCTTGGTATCCGGGGCAGCAGGGTGGTAAGGCCGTGGCTGAGGTCTTGTTTGGCGATTACAATCCGGCCGGACGTTTGCCGGTCACTTTCTACCGGAATACCGATCAGTTGCCCGACTTTGAGGACTACAATATGAAGGGACGTACCTACCGTTTTATGACCGAAAAACCGCTCTTCCCCTTTGGATATGGATTAAGCTATACCACCTTTAAGTATGGCACGGCTACTTTCAATGCACAGACGATAGGCAGTGACGACAATTTGACGGTGACTGTACCGGTTTCGAATGTCGGTAGTCGCGATGGAGAAGAAGTGGTACAGGTTTACCTGAATAAGGTGGGCGACGAAGAAGGTCCGGTCAAGACCTTAAAAGCCTTCAAGCGGGTACTTGTTCCGGCGGGAAAGACTGCGAATGTACGTATTACGTTGTCAAAGAAAGACCTGGAGTGGTGGAATGAAACCACTCACAGCATTCAGTTCTGTCCGGGAAAATATCAGGTATGGATTGGCGGCAGTTCCGATGAAAAGGACCTCAGCAAGTATGCGATTACGTTGAAGTGAGGATTTCCCGATCAATACAATGCAGGGCGGTGTCTGGTTTGCCAGACACCGCCCTGTTTCTTTTTGGCAGAACGAAAGGCTCAGAGAATAAGTTCATAGTCTACGATTCCCAGCCATTTGCCGAATTTACGGCCCACTTCGCGGAAGCTGGATACCTTTTCAAACCTTAACTTTTCGTGCAGGGCGTAGCTGGCCTCGTTGCCTTCGGTGATGCAGGCAATCAAGGCATGCAGTCCGCAGCGGCGGCATTCTTCTATCAGGTGTTGCATCAATTCGGTACCCAGTCCCTTTCCCGTAGAGGAAGGTGCCAGGTAAATGGTGGTCTCCACACTCTGGTTGTAGGCCGCCTTTTCTTTCCATCCGTGTACATAGCAGTAGCCGGCAATTTGCCCTTCTGTTTCGTATACGAAATACGGATATTTGCTACTGATGTTTTGGATGCGGTTCCACATCTCTTCTTCGCTCACCGGTTCCAGTTCAAAGGTGATGGTGGTGTGCGTAATGTAATGGTTGTAGATGGCGGTAATGGCCGGAGCATCTTCTTTGCGTACTTTCCGAATCATAATTTAAAGAATCAATCCAAGTGTAAGTAATAATCCAAAAATGAACATATTGCGTGAAGTCTCTCCTAAAATGCCGTTCAAGGCTTTTCCACGATAGATACGGGCCATGTGAAAGGTGGTCAGGATGTGCGGAATGAGGTACAGCTGCGGAAGCAGCACGGCATAAATCTTTCCTAAACTCAGGAAATAGAAGCAGCACCAGCAGGCTGCCAGTCCCAACAGAAAGTAAAGCACCAGTCCGGCTTTCGCACCGATTCGTACCACGATGGTTTTCTTGCCACTGAGGGCATCCTGTTCCCGGTCGCGGAAATTGTTGATCATCAGCAGGGTGTCGATGACCAGTCCGCAAGCCAGTGAGGTGAGTGTGACCGATGTATTCCAGTCGTGTGCCATGACATAGTAGGTACATCCCACGGGTACGAAGCCGAAGAAAATGAGCACCATCAGGTCGCCCCATCCGTGGTAAGCCAGCGGATACGGTCCGGCGGTATAGAGGAAGGCAAAAATCATGCAGGCGAGTCCCACTGGAATCATTTCCAGTCCTCCGTAGTACAACAAGCCAAGTCCGACGAGTCCGGCCAGTACGGTGGTGCAGGCAATGCCGGCCTTCATGGCCTTCGGGCTGATCCATCCTTGAGCGCAGGCACGTTCCGGCCCCAGCCGATCTTCGCGGTCGCTGCCTTTCAGGAAATCGAACAAATCGTTGATGAAGTTGGCGTCAATCTGCATCAGAAAGGCAAACAGAAAGCACAATACGGCAGGCACGGTTTGAAAGTGCCCGTAAATAAAAGCTAAGGCACAGCCTAACATGACGGGTATGGCCGCTCCAGTCAAGGTCTTCGGACGGGCAGCCAGCAACCATGCTTTTATGGAATTGGTTTTGACTTGTGTCATGAAATTTGGAATTTTAGTTTTCGTTCGGCAAAGTTAGGCATTTTTTTACGACCTTTGTCACGACTGGATAGTTATATGTAGCTCAAAATGATGAAACAACTGAACTTGCTGGCAGGTGGCTTGCTGCCGATGAGCCTTCTGCTTTCTTCTTGTGCCACGGCCTCCTTTTCCAAATACAAAGGAGTAGGGCGTGTCAAACAGTATGATTTTTATAGTGCCCAGTTGCCCGACTCCTTCGACGGCTTCCGGGTAGCTTTTGCTTCCGACTTTCATTACGAAAGCCGCTTTACCGCCCGTCGGTTGTCGGGTATGTGTCGGGCCCTCCGGTCGCTGGATGCCGATGTATTGCTCTTGGGCGGAGACTACCGAGGGCGGAACGGAGGAGATGTGGACCAGCTTTTCCAGGCTTTGAAGACCGTGGAGCCACCTTACGGGACGTATGCCGTGATGGGTAACCACGAACGGGGAGAAGCCGATTCGCTGGCACGGCAGGCCATGCGGGAAACAGGCGTGCGTTTGTTGGAGCATCGGGTGGATACCCTGTGGCGGGGAAAGGAGTATATTTTGTTGTGCGGCATCCGCAATCCGTTTGACTTGAAGCAGAACGGGGTATCGCCTACCTTGGCTTTGCAGGAAGAAGACTTTGTGTTGATGCTGGTGCATACGCCTGATTATGTGGAAGATGTGGATGTGTCACACACCGACCTGGCGTTGGCGGGACATACGCACGGAGGGCAGGTCAGTCTGTTCCATCGGTGGACACCGGCACATTTCTCTAAATACGGCAACCGCTTCCTGACGGGACTAAAGCACAATAGTGCGGGCATTCCGGTGATTATTACCAACGGATTAGGTACGTCGCGTAAGGATGTGCGTCTTTTCACTCCGAGCGAGGTAGTGCTGGTGGTGTTGCACAAAAAGAAATGATTAGCGGTAGAGTCCTTTTTCCTGGATGATTCTGAACACTTCCGGATGCAGGAAGTAGCGCAGGTCTTTGCCTTCGCGAATGCCCTGGCGGATGAAAGTGGAACTGATTTCGATGAGGGGAGTCTGTACTACCCGGACATGAGGGGGTAAATGGGTGGCCTCTTCTAAGGGATAGCCCCGGCGTGGATAGACCAGGATGTGGTGGCGACGGATGATTTCCTCGGGTGAGCGCCAGCGGTCGAAAGCCTGCCAGTTGTCGGCTCCGATGATCAGGTGAAATTCTCGGTCGGGATAGCTCTCGGCCAGCTTGTCGAGGGTATGGATGGTGTAGGAAGGACGTGGAAGCTGGAATTCAAAATCGGAAGCCCGAAAACGGGGGTATCCGGCCACGGCAGCCTTTACCATTTCCAGCCGGAGATGGTCGTCGAGCAGTGCCTCGTTCTGTTTGAACGGATTTTGAGGGGTGACCAGGAACCACACTTCCTCCAGTCCTCCGTATTCACACAGGTAATTGGCCAGTGCCAGGTGTCCCATGTGAATCGGGTTAAAGGAGCCTCCGAAAAGTCCGGTTTTTATCTGAGACTTTTCTTCCATTGGATGTAGTTGAGAATCTGCCATACAGCCACCAGCAACATGGCGACGGCAATGATGTATTCTTCTTTGGCAACGGCTACTACGCCTACGGCAATGGCAGCCAGTCCGATGACGATGCAAAGCAATGTCATCCAGCGCAGGATTTTTTTAGGGTTTTTCGGCATAGTCGGACGGATTTAGTGTTGGAGAAAATTGCGGATGGTCTGCAAGGCTTCCGCTTTGGCCTTTTCCAGGTCGTCGTTGACAATCACCACGTCGAATTTATCGGCATAACCCAGTTCGAAAGAGGCTTTTGCCAGACGGCTCTCGATGACTTCGGGCGCATCGGTACCTCGACCGATCAGTCGCTTGCGGAGTTCTTCGATAGAGGGCGGCTGGATGAAGACCGACAGTGCCCGGTCGCCATAGAATTTCTTGATGTTGCATCCACCCACCACGTCGACGTCGAAAATCACATTCTGTCCGGCGGCGAGCTGTTTTTCTACCTGTGCCTTCAGGGTACCGTAGAAACGGTCCTTGTATACTTCTTCGTATTCCAGAAACTCGTTATTGGCAATGCGCTGCTTGAATTCTTCCGGAGTCAGGAAGAAATATTCCACACCGTTCTGTTCCGTGCCACGGGGAGCGCGGCTGGTGGCAGAGATAGAGAATGCCAGGTTCAGGTTCTGTGTCAGCAAGTAGTTGATGATGGTGGACTTGCCGGAGCCGGAAGGGGCTGAAAATATGATAAGTTTGCCTGCCATATGTTTTTACATTACGTTCAACACTTGTTCCTTGATTTGTTCCAGCTCGTCTTTCATCTGTACCACGAGATTCTGCATCTCGGCATGGTTCGACTTGCTGCCGGTAGTATTGATTTCGCGGCCCATTTCCTGTGCGATGAAGCCTAACTTCTTGCCCTGTCCGTGTCCACCTGCCATGGTTTCGCGGAAATATTTCAGGTGGTTGGCTAGACGCTGTTTTTCTTCGTTGATGTCCAGTTTCTCGATGTAGTAAATCAGTTCCTGTTCCAGACGGTTCTTGTCGTAGTCAATGCTCAGGGTCTTTTCCAGTGCGTCGGTGATGCGTTCCCGGATTTTGGTCACACGTTCCTTTTCGTAAGGTTCAATGGATTTGAGCAACCGTTCGATGTTGTCCAGTTTTTCCGTGAACTTCTTTTCGAGGGCGGCACCTTCCTGCTTGCGGAAGTCTACTAGGTGTTGCAAGGCCTCTTCAATGGTCTGTTTGGCCACAGCCCATTCTTCGTCCGACAGTTCCTGTACATCTACGCGCGTCAGCACGTCAGGCATGCGCAACAGGGTGGCAAACCAGTCCTCTGGCAACGGAATGTGGCAAGTTTCAGAAATAGTCTTTATCTGGTTGTAATAGTTTTCTACGAGAGCGGTATTGATGGGAGTGGCCGATTCGGCGGCGTCTTTTTCCACCCATATACAGAAATCCACTTTTCCGCGTTCCAAGGTCTGGGTAATCAGGTTGCGGATTTCCATTTCTTTTTCACGATACAATGGAGCGATGCGTGTGGACAAGTCCATTGCTTTGCTGTTCAACGATTTGATTTCTACGTTGATTTTTTTGTCTCCGAAGGCGGTGGTTGCTTTGCCGTATCCGGTCATTGACTGTATCATAACTCCTTTTGCTTTTTAATCATTATGAATGCAAAGGTAGGAAAAATCTGCATAAAGCGTAAGCGGCTGTGTAAAAAACGTATGAAAATCCCTGTTTGGCATGCAGATAAAACCTTGCAGCTCCTGTGGCAAAAGTGTTTTTCGGCTTGTATCTTTTCCTAAAATTGCTGGTATTTTTTCTGTCCCACAGTGTGGGATACAAAAACCACACTGTGGGATATATATTTCACACTGCGGGATACAAATCCCGCAGTGTGAAACAGAGAATATTCCTTGGGGTTCGGAAAAAATCTCTTAGGAGGATGAAATTTTACAGATCGGGAGGAGGAAATTTGCAAGACTGGTCTGCCTTTCGGGAGAGGGTTCGTCACTTTCTGCGCCTTTTTTCGTGAGAGAGTGAGAAGAAAAGTGTATATTTGCAGACTAATATAATTGTATTGAATTTAATTATGTCGTGCATTTTACATATTGAAACGTCGACGGAAGTCTGCTCTGTGGCAGTGAGCCAGGACGGAGCTTCCATTTTCTCGAAAGAAGATTTTAACGGCCCCTCACATGCGACGGTGCTGGGTGTGTTTGTGGATGAAGCTTTGTCGTTTGCCGACAGTCATGCCATTCCGGTGGATGCGGTAGCGGTGAGCTGTGGCCCGGGGTCCTATACGGGACTGCGTATCGGGGTGTCCATGGCAAAGGGAATCTGCTACGGACGGAACATTCCGTTGATCGGGCTTCCTACGCTGGAGGTGATGTGTGTGCCGGTACTGCTGGCCCACGACCTGCCGGAAGATGCTCTGCTTTGCCCGATGATTGATGCCCGCCGGATGGAAGTGTATGCGGCGGTGTACAACCGTGCGTTGAAGGTGCAGCGTGAAATCAGTGCGGATATTGTGGACGAAAACTCGTATGCGGAGTTTTTGGAAAAACATCCGGTGTATTTCTTTGGCAACGGAGCGGACAAATGCAAGGAGAAACTGACGCATCCCAATGCTCATTTCCTGGACAACGTGCATCCGTTGGCCAAATGGATGTTCCCGCTGGCCGAAAAAGCGATGGCTACGCAGGACTTCAAGGATGTGGCCTATTTCGAACCTTTCTATCTCAAGGAATTTGTAGCCTCCAAGCCGAAGAAGCTGCTGTAAACCAAGAATTTGCAGAGCTGGATGCAGCGAAAAGAAGGAATTGAATTGATTGAATAATAAGTTTTATATGGAGTATAATACCCAGCAACGAAAATTACCGCTTCCGGAATATGGAAGAAGTGTGCAGAACATGGTGGACTATGCGTTGACCATCGAAGACCGTGCAGAGCGTCAGCGGTGTGCCAATACCATCGTGAACATTATGGGAGGGATGTTTCCCCAGTTGCGCGACGTGGAGGACTTCCGCCATAAGCTGTGGGACCATCTGGCCATCATGTCCGACTTTAAACTGGATATTGACTATCCGGTGGATATCGTGAAGAAGGAAAGTCTGGAAGTGAAGCCGGAGCGGATTCCTTATTCACCGAATGTCATCCGTTACCGCCACTATGGAAGGTTCATTCAGGATTTGATTAAGATTGCGGTGGACTATCCTGAGGGTGAAGAGAAAGACCAGTTGATTAAATACATCGCCAACCACATGAAGAAAGACTATATCAACTTCAACAAGGATGGGGTGGAAGACCAGAAGATTCTGGATGATTTGTGCGAATTGTCCGACGGACGCATCAAGTTGTCGGCCGATGACTTGCATCTGGTAGAACAGCGTTCTTTCGGTCCGCGTCGCCGTCAGATGAACAACAACCAGCAGAAGAAGAAATATTAACTAAAAACCGGATACTATGGCTTCATTTGTAATCGAAGGAGGACACAAACTGCAGGGGGAGATTGTGCCTCAAGGTGCTAAAAACGAGGTGTTGCAGGTGCTTTGTGCCACTTTGCTGACCGACGAGGAAGTGACCATCTCGAACATTCCGAACATCCTGGATGTCAATAATCTGATTCAGTTGCTCCGGGATATGGGGGTAAAGGTGGCCAAGACAGGACGTCACACGTTTTCTTTCCAGGCCGACAGCGTGAATTTGGCTTATCTGGAGAGTGACGAATTTCTGGGCCGCTGCTCCAAGCTGCGGGGGTCTGTCATGCTGGTGGGACCGCTGATTTCCCGTTTCGGCAAGGCCATGATTTCCAAACCGGGAGGTGACAAGATTGGTCGCCGTCGGTTGGACACGCATTTCCTGGGTATCCAGAAATTAGGGGCCTCGTTCGATTATGATGCCGTAAAAGGACGGTTCTGCATTACCGCCGACAAGTTGAAAGGTACGTACATGTTGCTGGATGAGGCTTCTGTGACGGGTACGGCCAACATTATCATGGCGGCGGTACTGGCTGAAGGAGTGACTACCATCTACAATGCGGCCTGTGAGCCTTATGTGCAGCAGCTGTGCCGGATGTTGAACCGGATGGGGGCCAAGATTTCGGGCATCGCTTCCAACTTGCTAACCATCGAAGGAGTGAAGAGCCTGAAAGGTTGCACGCATACGGTACTGCCGGACATGATTGAGGTGGGAAGTTTTATCGGCATGGCGGCTATGACGGCCAGTGAAATTACCATCAAGAATGTGTCGTATGAGAACTTGGGTATTATTCCCGACAGCTTCCGTCGGTTGGGTATTCACCTGGAACAACGGGGCGACGACATTTATATACCGGCTCAGGAGCACTATCAGATTGATTCTTTCTTGGACGGTTCTATCATGACGATTGCCGACGCACCGTGGCCGGGACTGACTCCCGACTTGCTGAGTGTGATGCTGGTGGTGGCTACGCAGGCCAAGGGTAGTGTGCTGATTCATCAGAAGATGTTTGAAAGCCGTCTGTTCTTCGTGGACAAGCTGATTGACATGGGAGCACAGATTATCTTGTGCGACCCGCACCGGGCCGTAGTCATCGGGCACGACCGTAACTTCTGCCTGCGGGGAGGCAACATGACTTCTCCGGATATCCGTGCCGGTATTGCCTTGCTGATAGCCGCACTGGGTGCGAAAGGCATCAGCCACATTCACAACATTGAGCAGATTGACCGGGGATACCAGCATATCGAACAGCGACTGAGCGCGTTGGGAGCACGTATCACCCGTATAGAATAAGGTATGATCAGAAAAGAAGAAGTTTTTAAGATCGGAATCATCAACAAACCGCATGGGGTGAAAGGTGAAGTGTCGTTTACGTTTACCGACGACATCTTTGACCGTGTGGATTGTGACTACTTGATTTTGTTGCTGGACGGAATTTTGGTTCCGTTCTTCATCGAGGAGTATCGTTTCCGCTCCGACAACGTGGCCCTGGTGAAATTTGAGGGCGTGGATACGGCGGAAAAGGCCCGTAGCTTTACCAATGTGGAAGTGTATTTCCCGGTGAAATACATGGACGAGCAGGAGGAAATCACGTCGTGGAATTTCTTCGTCGGCTTTAAGGTGCATGATGTGCATCACGGCGATTTGGGCGAAGTGGTGGATGTAGACGATACGACGATGAATGTGCTGTTCGTCATCGAGAAGGAAGGGGAGGAACTGCTTCTTCCGGCGCATGAGGAATTTATTCTGGATATAGATAGGGTACAGAAAGTGATGACCGTGGATATTCCCGACGGATTGTTGGACTAACTAACACAGTGAGAGTATGAGAAAGAAAGGTCGTAAGGCATTTTGGAAGAACATCAAGTTTAAGTATAAACTGACGATTATCAACGAAAACACCTTGGAGGAGGTGGTAGGTATCCATGTGTCGAAATTGAACGGCTTTTCTGTATTGCTGGCGGCCTGTACGGTAATTTTCCTGTTGGCAGCCATTATCCTTGTGTTTACCCCTTTGCGGAACTACCTGCCGGGATACATGAACAGTGAGGTCCGTTCGCAGGTGGTGACCAACGCTTTAAAGGCAGATTCGCTGGTGGAGGCGCTCGATCGTCAGAACCAGTACATCATGAACATCCAGGATATCTTCAGTGGAAAAGTCAGCGTGGATACGGTACAGTCTATCGATTCGTTGACTACCATCCGCACGAATGAACTGATGAACCGTTCGAAGGAGGAAGATGATTTCCGTCGGAAATACGAGGCACGGCAGAAAGCTGAATCAGCTGCCGAAGAAGACCATAAATTGTCCGATTTGTTGTTTTTCCGTCCTACTAAGGGGATTGTGATGAAAGATTTTGCGCCATCGCGTCAGCATTACGGCGTGGATATGGCGGCGGTCATGGATGAAAGCATCGTGGCGGCCATGGACGGCAAGGTGATGATGGTGGTGCAGACGGCCGACAAGGGGTTCCTGATTCAGATTCAGCATGAACAGAATTTTATTTCCGTCTATAAACATTGCGGTACCCCGAGGAAAAAGGAAGGTGACCGCGTAAAAGGAGGAGAAGTTATCGCATTGGCCGGAACGGAAGATGAGGGCAAACATGTGTCATACGTGCATTTTGAGCTGTGGCACGAGGGAACTCCCATTGATCCGGCGAAATATGTTGTATTTTAAAGTTATGAGAAAACAGATTGCCATATTAGGTTCTACCGGATCCATCGGTACGCAGGCTCTTCAGGTTATTGGGGAGCATCCGGATTTGTATGAGGTGTATGCGCTTACGGCCAACAACAAGGTGGAATTGCTGGCTGAACAGGCACGCAAGTTTCACCCGGAAGTGGTGGTGATAGCGAATGAGGATAAGTATGCGGCGTTGAAGGAAGCATTGGCCGACGAGCCGGTGAAGGTGTATGCCGGAGCTGAGGCGTTGTGTCAGGTGGTTGAGTCGCAGCCTATCGACATCGTCTTGACGGCCATGGTGGGATATGCGGGTTTGAAACCGACCATCAATGCCATCAAGGCTGGAAAAACGATTGCATTGGCCAACAAGGAAACGTTGGTGGTAGCCGGGGAACTGATTACCGGGTTGGCGCAGCAGTATAAGACACCAATATTGCCGGTAGATTCTGAACATTCGGCCATTTTCCAGTGTTTGGAAATTAACAATCCCGTACACAAGGTGATTCTGACGGCTTCTGGAGGTCCGTTCCGTACGTTTACGATGGAACAGTTGCAGACGGTGACCAAGGAGCAGGCCTTGAAGCATCCCAACTGGTCGATGGGCGCGAAAATCACGATTGATTCTGCGTCGATGATGAACAAAGGCTTTGAGGTGATTGAAGCCAAATGGCTGTTTGGAGTGACTCCTGCACAGATTGAGGTGGTGGTACATCCGCAGTCGGTGATTCATTCCATGGTGGAATTTGAAGACGGGGCAGTGAAAGCCCAGCTGGGTGTACCCGATATGCGTCTGCCCATCCAGTATGCGTTCTCGTATCCGAAGCGGGAGCATCTTTCGGGCGAACGGTTGGATTTCGCCAAATACAATACGTTGACTTTCGAAAAGCCGGACACGCAGCGTTTCCGTAACTTGTCACTGGCTTACGAAGCCCTGCATCAGGGAGGAAATATGCCTTGCATCGTGAATGCGGCCAATGAGGTGGTGGTAGCGGCCTTCCTGAAAGACCAGATTTCATTCTTGGGAATGAGTGACGTGATTGAAAAGGCGATGACCCGCGTACCTTTCATCCAGACACCTACCTATGGCGATTATGTAGCCACGGATGCAGAAACCCGTCGTATTGCGGCAGAACTGGTGATTAACGGAATGAAATAAGAAGTGTAATCATATAAATAAAGAAAGAAGTTAAGTAGAAATGGAAACATTTTTGATTCGTGCCCTTCAGTTGATTCTCAGCTTGTCTTTGCTGGTGATTATCCATGAGGGGGGACATTTTTTCTTCGCCCGTCTGTTTAAGATTCGGGTGGAGAAGTTTTATATATTCTTTGACCCTTGGTTTTCGCTGTTCAAATACAAACCGAAGAACAGTGACACGGAATATGGAGTAGGATGGCTGCCGTTAGGCGGATATTGCAAGATTTCGGGAATGATTGATGAGTCAATGGATACCGAACAGATGAAACAGCCTGCCCAACCGTGGGAATTTCGTTCCAAACCGGCTTGGCAACGCTTGCTGGTCATGATTGGAGGGGTTTTGATGAACTTCCTGTTGGCTTTGTTCATCTATTCCATGATTCTTTTCACGTGGGGTGACCGTTATACGGCGTTGAGTGACATGACCATGGGTATGAAGTTCAACGAGCATGCACAGGAAATCGGATTCCGCGACGGAGATATTCTGAAGAGTGCCGACGGCAAGGAACTGACCCGTTTCAACATGGACATGATTCGCAGTATCGTGGAGGCCCGTGAGGTCACCGTATTGCGGAATGGACAGGAAAAGAAGATTCTGTTGCCGGAACTGAGCTTGCTGGATGTAGCGAAGGAGGACCCTATGTTTGTAGATGTGTTCTATCCGAATGTGGTTGATTCCGTATTGGCGGACGGAGGCTTTGCCAAGGCGGGCGTGCAGAAAGGAGACTCCTTGCTGGCATTCGACGGCAAACCGATGACTTCCTGGAACGAATTTTTGGATAACATGGCGGCTTTGAAGGCCAAAGCTGAACTGGATAAAAAGACATCGGGTGAGTTTACACTGGTGTATTCGCGTGCGGGTGTACGGGATACGGTCCAGGTCACGACAGACGACCAGTTTAAGGTAGCGGCCATAGGAGGTATGGTGGACTACAAGCTGCGGACACTGACCTACGGTTTCTTTGAATCGTTCCCGGCTGGAATTGCCTTAGGAGTGAATACTCTGAAGGGCTATGTGAACGACATGAAATATGTGTTCACGAAAGAAGGTGCCAAGAGCGTGGGAGGTTTTGCTACCATTGGTAGTATCTTCCCCAAAGTATGGGATTGGCAGCGTTTCTGGGAAATGACAGCTTTCTTGTCTATCATTCTGGCCTTCATGAATATTCTGCCGATACCGGCACTCGACGGAGGACATGTCTTGTTCCTGTTGTACGAGATTATTGCCCGTCGGAAGCCGAGCGACAAGTTTTTGGAATATGCGCAGATGGTGGGAATGGTCCTGCTGTTCGGCCTGCTCATCTGGGCCAACTTCAATGATGTGTTGAGGTTCTTGTTTTAGCGAAACTATCAAATGAAATAAAGACACAAGGACACAGAGAAAGGTTTCTCTGTACTTTGTGTCTTTTTTGTATAATCCATCTAATTGAATAAAAGGAATGAGGAAGAAAATCCTATTGGCCGCTATCTTGTGTGGCGGTTTTTGCCTGACGGCAATTTCTGGAGGGGAGGCGGAAGAGCATCTGCCTGGTTATCTCCAGGCGGAAAAGTTTACCAAGAGTAAACTCGACAAGATGTTGTTTTCGACCATGGTCGACCCGCACTGGTTCCAGCAGGGAACGAACTTTTGGTTTGAGTATAAGACCAGCGAAGGAAAGTTCTGGTATGTGGTCAATCCCACTGCCAAGCGTAAGGACTTGTTGTTCGACCGGGACCGTCTGGCTTCGCAGTTGACGGAGATTGTGCAGGACCCGTTTGAGGCCCATCAGTTGCCTATTGCCGATTTGAAGGCAGGAGAAGACGGACGTACCTTTACATTCAAGGTGGTGTCAAAAGCCGACTCTACTTTCTATTTCTCGTACGACTATCCTACTCAGAAGCTGACATACCTGAAGGACAAGGAGAAAGAACCAGAGGAAGTGGACTGGGCTTCTGTATCGCCGGATGGGCAGCGGGTCATCTATGCCAAGGATTGTGATTTGTACTACATGAGCATTGACGATTACCAGAAGGCCCGGAAGAATGAGAAAGACAGTACCATTGTAGAGGTGCGTCTGACAACCGACGGAACACCGGACTTCGGGTATGGCATTCCTTACAGTACGCTGAATACAGACACGTTGTGTAATGGCAAGCGCCGGGGTGCATGGGGATACTGGTCGCCCGATTCCAAGTATTTTGCGACCATCATTGCAGATCAGCGGAATGTGAAACCTTTGTGGGTCATCAATTCCATAGCGGAACCGCGTCCTACCCTGGAGACCTATAAGTATGAGATGCCGGGAGAGACCGGTATGCCGGAATATCATTTGTATTTGTTCGATATGCAGGCAGGTACACGGAAAGAAATCCGTACGGCAGCCTGGAAGAACCAGTCGATTGACTTGGAAGGAAAGCCGCTGGAACAGAAACAGCGTGACAAGGAATTGGTTCCGCGTATTTGGCAGGGGGATAAGCAACGTTTCTTCCTGACCCGCAGCAGCCGTGACTTGCACCGCATTGATGTATGTACTTATACTTTGGGAGAAGATTCCATTGTGCCGATGGTTAAGGAACGGATGAATACTTACCAGGAAACTCGTCCTATCCATGTGTTGAATGGAGGAAAAGAGTTTATCCAGTGGAGTGAACGCGACGGTTGGGCACACCTTTATTTATACGATGACAAGGGAAACCTGAAGAACCGTATCACGGAAGGCCCTTGGCACGTAGAGCGTGTGGTGAAGGTGGATGAGGCTACTCGCACCGTATATTTTGTAGCCAACGGACGTGAGAAAGATGAGAATCCGTATTATGAACATTTCTATAAGGTCAATGTGAACGGCAGCGGATTGAAACAGCTGACTCACGGAGAATTCTTCCATGCCGTAGAGATGGACGATGAGGCTCGTTTCTTTGTCGACAATTATTCACGGGCCAACACCATTCCTTGTGCGGACTTGTTGGATCGTAATGGTAATAAGGTGATGACCATACAGGAAAGCGATTTCTCTTCTTTGAAAGCGGCTGGTTACCAGTTCCCGGAACCGTTTAAGGTAAAGGCAGCCGATGGAGTGACCGATTTGTATGGCGTGATGTACAAGCCGTTTGATTTCGATTCTACCAAGGTTTATCCGATTATTGACTATGTCTATCCGGGTCCGCAGGTAGAAGCTGTGGATTATCCGTTCCGTCGGATGAGTGTCCGTACCGACCGCTTGGCACAGGCCGGATTTATCGTGATAACCGTGGGGCAGCGTGGTGGTCACCCTAGCCGTTCTAAATGGTATCACAACTACGGTTACGGAAACATGCGTGATTATCCGCTGGCCGACCATAAGGCGGCTGTGGAGCAGCTGGCAGCGCGTTATCCTTTCATTGATATTACGCGAGTAGGTATTCACGGACATTCCGGAGGCGGATTCATGTCGACTGCGGCCATCTGTCAATATCCGGATTTCTACAAGGCTGCCGTATCGTGTGCGGGTAATCATGATAACCGTATCTACAACCGCTGGTGGAGTGAAACCCATCACGGTGTGAAGGAAGAAATTTCTGAGAAGGGAGATACGACGTTTGCCTATAAGATTGCCACTAACCCGGAAATTGTGAAGCAGTTGAAGGGACACCTGATGCTGGTACACGGAGACATTGACAACAATGTACATCCGGGAAACACGATTCGTGTGGTTAATGCCCTGATTCGGGCCAACAAGCGTTTCGAGATGTTGATTCTGCCGGGACAGCGCCACGGTTTCGGCGACATGGATGAATATTTCTACTGGCGTATGGTGGATTTCTTCTCAAAATACCTGAAAGGAAAGCAGGAGGATTCGGTAGATATTCCCCAGCGATAATTCTTCATTATGTGAGATAACTTTATACAGCGGGAGGGCTCTGGTAGTCATTCCGCTGTTTTTTTGTGGATACTTTCTTATTTGTGTGAATGGAGCAAAGAGTAAGGCCTTCTTTTTGTTCGGGCTTGCTGAAATTTATGCATAATCAACGGGTCCTTCAGTTTTTTACGTTGAGTCATGAAAATCGGGGGTGTAGGGCGAAGCATTGTGGCTATAAGGGATGGAAGTGAATGTTTATTCTTCCGATAGCTGACGTATAGATACAAAAAAAGCGAGAGCTCATCCGAACCTCCGCTGCCTTCCTAAAGAACCCCCATTTAAGGGTTCTTTTCATCTTCTTAATTTTTGTGTCCTGTTATCCTTTCTACTTTTTCTTTTTACCCGAAGATATTCCAATACCTTCTCAAACCTAATTCCTGAAAACTTTTACCTTTAAAATCTAATACCTTGTACTTAATAAATAATCTAATACCTTAATAGTCTAGCTAATACCTTAAATGAATTGCTTTTTACCTTTCGTTTCTCTAATACCTTAGTAATTTCTTTTTCTTTTTACCTATTGGTTTCACAACCACACTGCAAAGGTAAATCTTTTTTCATTGACTGCAAGAAGTAGTATCTTGTTTTTTTACTAAATAGTTGTTTTCATGATATAAATCAAGATTTGGCCTATTGGGGGCTTTGTGTGCGGAAACGAAACTCCGTGTGCGAAAACGGTGAATTTTGTGCACGATAACGGGCCTAAAATGGGTGGAAAATGACAAAATGAATGCCGTACTTTTAGTTACGAATTTATGAACTAAAAGTACGGCATTTGTCAAAAACGTAGGTAAGCTATTATTTGAGCTTCAGAATCCGTTGGTTGCTGCTTCCACAAAAATCTAAAAAAGGGGAATAGAGCGACTCGATGAAAGGACCGTCCACCAGTACGTGAATGTAGGGGAGGAGTTCTTTTCGTTCCGGATCCTGAAGAAGTTGTTCGTAGGTGTAGCCCGTGTAACACCAGATGTGCATGCCCGTACGCTGACTGATGGCTTTCAGTACCGGGAGAAACTCTTTCGGGTTGTAGAAGGGGTCGCCTCCCGAGAAGGTCACCCCGTCGAGCAACGGATTGTCATTGATTTCCTGAATCATCTGCTCCAGCACTTCCGGCGTGAGCGGTTTCCCAGCTTGGGGGTTCCAGGATTCCGGATTGTGGCAGCCCTTGCAACGGTGGCTGCATCCGGCTAAATAGATAGAGTAGCGGATGCCCTCCCCGTCGACAATGGTTTCTGGATATGTATATAAATAATGTAACATCACTCGTAAAAAGGATTATGCATGCTTTACACGGTCGCGCTCTTCCGCCCGTTTGGCCGAGTTCCAACTGTTGAGGTCGCCCGTCAGGTAACCTGTGATGCGGCGCATGCGCAGGATGTTTTCTCCGTTGCACACCGGACAGAGGCTATAGATGACCCCCTTGTAACCGCAGTCGTGACAGGTGTCTACCGGATGATTGATGGAGCCGTAGCCAATCTGTTCGTCGTGCATTACCTTGACAATCTTGGCGATGGCCTTCACGTTCTTCTGCGCTTCTCCGTCCAGTTCCACATAGGTGATGTGTCCGCCTCTGGTCAAGGCATGGAAAGGAGCTTCCCGCTTGATCTTCTCCACAATCGTAATCGGCTCTTTCACGTCCACATGGAACGAATTGACGTAGTAGTCGCGGTCGTTCACTCCTTCGATGATACCGTATTTCCGTTTGTCCATCCGGGTGAAACGGCCGGAAAGTCCTTCTGCCGGCGTAGCCAGTACGGAATAGTTTAAACCGTATTTCTGTTTATAAGCCTCTGCCGCCTTGTTCATTTCTTCTACGGCCGCATAGAGCGTTTCCCAGGCTTTCGGATTATGTCCGTGCCCTTGTCCGTAGAGTGCCACCATGGCGTTGTGCCCTCCGATGAAGCCGATGCCCAAGGTACCCTGGTTCAGCACGTCGCCCACCTCCTCATTCGGATGACGCTGTGCGCCGCCTTTCCATACGTTGTTGCCCATCATGAACGGGAACTGCCGGGCGAGGGCCGTACGCTGGTATTGGTAGCGGGTGTATAATTGCTCGGCAATGAATTCCGCCATGGAGTGAACCGATTGGAGGAAGAACTCCTTTGCTTTTTCCAGGCGGTTTTCCGGAGTCTCGTCCACAAAAGCTTCCGCTTTGCGATGCGCTTCGATGGCCAGTCGCGGCAGATTCATGGTCGTAAAGGAGAGGTTTCCTCGTCCCAGTGAGGTTTTTTCTCCGTGCAGGTTTTCGAACACACGGGTACGGCATCCCATGGTCGCCAGCTCATAGCGGTAGCGTTTCGGGTCGTCGGCCCGCCATTTCTCGTGCGTGTTGAACGGGGTATCCAGAAACATGAAGTTCGGGAACAACGCCTTGGCCGTGGTACGGCAAGCCTGCAGGAAGAGGTCGAAGTTCGGACATTCGAAAGTCACCTTCCCTTCCAGGGCCGCTTCAAAGTCCTGTATGGCCAACTGGTAGTCGGCATCCGAGTAAGTCACCCCGTTTTTGACCTTGAAAATCTGAATCGGGAACACCGGTACTTCTCCGTGATTGCCCAAGCCTTCGATGGTAGCTTTCAGCAATTCCTGGATGACCATTCTTCCCTCGGCCGAGGTGTCGGTACCGTAATTGATGGAACTGAAAACCACCTGGTTCCCTCCGCGGGAATGCATGGTGTTCAGGTTATGGATGAAGCCTTCCATGGCCTGGTGCGTGTCTTTGCGGGTCTGAGCCAGCGTCTTGCGCAACACGTAGTCCAGTTCTTCCTGTGTCAGCGTGAGGCCTTGGTTTGCTAAAAAGTGGAGGTAAGCAGTACGCGTTTCTTCTCCGGCTTCGATGCTCTGGAAATGCGTGCGTATCCCCTGAAGAATTTCTTTTTCGTCGGTTTCAATTCTTTTGAGGTCGAACAACAGGCTGAGGTGCGTAGCCAGGATTTTCTGGAAACTTTTCAGTACCCCTTTGGCCATGAAAAAGTCGAAGGCTGGAATGGCCTGTCCTCCATGTTGTTCATTCTGGTTGGTCTGGAAGATGATGGTCGCCAGTGTGGCATAGCTCTGGATAGACTGCGGCGTACGGATACTGCCGTTTTTGGTATGGAAACCCCGTTCAAACAAGTCGTCCAGGTCGTACTGGATACAAGTCGTCGTTTTAGTGGGATAATAGTCCAAGTCGTGAATATGGATGTCGCCCAACTGATGTGCCTCGGCATACTGCTTGGGCAGCAAATATTTGTAGGTATAATCCTTGGTGATTTCAGAAGCGAACGTCATCATCTGTCCGGCCGGCGTATGGCTCGACATGTTGGCGTTGCTCAGGTTCACGTCGTTCTTGTCGATGGCCACGATGCCGTCCATGATGTGCTTGATGTGGGTTTTGCGCTCCCGTTCGGTGTTGCGCCACTGGCGGTAGATGATGTATTTCTTGGCCACTTCCGGCTGTACTTTCATGAGTTCGTTTTCCACGAGGTCCTGGATGTCTTCCACCCCGATGGTCTGTTGGGTGAAATGAGACACCACCTGTCGAGTGATGGCTTCTATTTCCTCCTCCTGGAAGTCGATGCCGGTTGCCTTGAACGCTTTGCCGATGGCATTGGTGATTTTTGCGGCCGAAAAGTTCTCCTGCTTTCCGTCGCGCTTGATGATACGGATTTCTGTCAGATTCATTTTCTGTAAATTAAAGAGTGAGACATAAATTGGGGCTTTTCCGGGCAGGTCTTCTGACTGATCTCTCGCCGTAGACGCCTTCCCATGAGCGGGCTCACAGTGGCTTGCAGCGCATGTCACGGCTTTTACAAGAATCACAGCAGCAGGTACTGTCGCCGATTTGCACGGCATTCCCTTTTGAAACGGTTAAGTTACCTTCGGAAAAGTGGAACAAAGATAGACGTTTGGGAGGAAAATAAAAAATGAGAATTTAGACAAGTTTCTAAATTTGGCAAACTTTTTCAGTATAAATTCTGCTTACAACATGCTGTGACCGCGTATTTTGGTGAACTGTAATTTATACAGGTTTTTGAATATTGGAAACTTCCAGATTATTCCTTAGTTTAAGGGAGAAAGGGAAAAGGAGAAGAAAAAGCCCCTCACGACCCCCGGCAGCAGCATGCATACAGGCATCGTGAGAGACGGCAGATTATTTCTTTTCGGGCAGGTTGACCGGTTTCAGGCCCATCTGTTCCGCTTTTTTCAGCATAAAGTCGAAGGCCGCATCGTGTTCGTTCGGAATCACCCCGTCGAGGATGGCATCCTTGATGGAGCTTTTCAGGCTGCCGATTTCACGGCAAGGCTGGAGGTTGAATACGTGCATAATTTCTGCTCCGTCCACTGGCGGTTGGAAGTTCCGGATACGGTCTTTCTCTTCCAAGTCCTTCAGTTTCTGGCGCACCAGCTTGAAATTGTCCAGGAAGCGCTGCTTGCGGGCTTCGTTCTTCGAGGTAATGTCGGCCTCGCAGAGCATCATCAGGTCGTCGATGTCGTCGCCGGCCTCAAACAGCAGGCGGCGCACGGCCGAGTCGGTCACTTCCTCGTCGGCAATGACGATGGGGCGCATGTGCAGTCCCACGAGCTTCTGCACGTATTTCATTTTCTCGTTCATCGGGAGCTTCATCTTGCGGAAGATTTCCGGAATCATCTTTTCCCCGATGAAGTTATGGTTGTGGAAAGTCCATCCCGCCTTGGGCTCCCAGCGTTTCGTTCTCGGTTTACCGATGTCGTGGAGCAGGGTCGCCCAGCGCAGCCACAGGTCGTTAGTCACTTTGGAGATGTTGTCCACTACTTCCAAGGTATGGTAGAAATTATCCTTGTGTCCGCGTCCGTTGCGTACTTCCACCCCTTGCAGGGCCACCAGTTCCGGGAAAATCAGTTCCAGCAGGCCACAGCGGTCCAGGTCGATAAACCCTTTCGACGGAACCGGCGACAAGAGAATCTTGTTCAGTTCGTCGGCGATGCGTTCGCGGGAGATAATCTTGATGCGGTCCTTGTTGCGTTCCAATGCCGCGAAAGTCTCGTCGTCGATGTAGAAATTCAACTGTGTAGCAAAACGGATGCAGCGCATCATGCGCAGCGGGTCGTCGCTGAAGGTGATGTCCGGGTCGAGCGGTGTACGGATGGTCCGTACCTTCAGGTCATCCAGTCCTCCGAACGGGTCCACCAGCTCTCCGTAGCGGTCCTTGTTCAGGCAGACCGCCATGGCATTGATGGTAAAGTCTCTCCGGTTCTGGTCGTCTTCCAGCGTGCCGTCTTCCACCACGGGTTTGCGACTGTCGTGGCTGTACGATTCTTTCCGTGCCCCCACGAACTCCACTTCCGTGTCCTTGAATTTGACTTGTGCCGTACCAAAGTTCTTGAATACAGATATATGAGCACCTCGCCCCAGCTTCTTCCCGAAAGCCTGTGCGATTTCAATTCCGCTTCCCACTACCACTACGTCGATGTCCTTGGAAGGCCGGTACAGGAAGAGGTCTCTCACGTATCCTCCCACCACATAACATTCCAGTCCCAGCTCATCGGCTGTTTCCGAGATCAGTTTGAAAATTCGGTCGGTGAAGTGTTCTTTTAATTCCATTCGTTGTTTCTTTTTCAATTTGCCTGCAAAGGTACAAAAAAAATCCCTTAGTCCATTTCTTGCCACCAATTTGAAGTCCAGCGGTTGCCTTTCACGGAGGTGGTAAGCCTCGTTTCAGTACGCCAGACAGATAAGAATTTGGTAGAGAGCAGATAAGAAGGAGGCATTTTTCTAAATGTCCCTATGTAAAAATCAAATTCAAACGGCAAATTCTCTGTTTCACACTGTGAAATACAAAAACCACAGTGTGGAATATATATTTCACACTGTGGGATACAAATCCCATACTGTGAAACAGAGAATATATTGAAGAGTTTGGAGGAATATAACGGCGCGTATGGAGAAATGCATAAAGGAAAGCGAGAGAAGTGTGGAAAATGCACGGAAAAAAGAACGAATGTGCGGAGGAGTTCCGAAAATAGTTGTATTTTTGTCGCTATAGAATCATGTATAAACGTATGAAAAAGATTGGATTATTGATTTTTCCAATGGCTGTGGCCCTGTGTGGATGCCAGAGTGACGAGAAACGTGCCGGAGAACTGTTCCAGCGTGCGGAAACGGCGTACGCTGCCGGTGAGTATAGTTTGGCCAAGTTGCAGATTGACAGTATCCGTACCTTGTATCCCAAGGCATTTGAGGTGCGGAAAGCCGGCATCAAGCTGATGCAGCAGATTGACCTGGCCGAACAGACCAAGACGTTGACCTATTTGGACAGTATGATGACGCTCAAACAGGCGGCCTTGGATTCCATTAAAGGGAAGTTTGTACTGGAGAAAGATACGGCTTATCAGGAAGTGGGCAATTATTTCTATCCTACCCAGGTGGTGGAAAAGAACATCGGCCGTTCTTTCCTGCGTGCACAGGTGAGCGAGCAGGGCGAGATGTCGCTGACCTCTATTTATTGTGCCGGGGGAAGCATCCATCACACGGCGGTAAAGGTGAGTGTGGACGATACGTTTGCGGAAACCCCGCAGTCGGTCGACAGCTATGAGACCACTGACTTGGGTCGCCCGGTAGAGAAGGCCGACTACAAGTTAGGGCAGGACGGAGGCGTCATCGCATTCTTGGTGGCTAACCGCGACAAGAAGAACATCCGTCTGGAGTTTATCGGCGACCGTAACTACAAGACGGTGATGCGTCCGGACGATGTGAAGGCTGTGGCCGAGCTGAGCGAACTGGCCCGTGTGCTTTCTGCAATGGAAGAAATCAAGAAAGAACAGAAGGAAGCCAATCTGAAAATCAAGTTTGTAAAGCGGAAGATGGAAGAGAATCCGGAGGAATAAAATTCTCGGATATTGTTCTTACCTATTATAGATTTTGTGTGCAACAGGAAGCAATGCCTGTTGCACATTTACTTTTGTGGAAAATTTAGTATTATGAAACTCAAAAATGTATTTGCATGTACGGCATTTGCCACCCTGATGGTGGCCAATGTCGGGGCGCAAGAAGCTCCCCAATTGGGGAAAGCCTCTTTGGACGAGGTCATTCAGGCAATGACCCTGGAAGAAAAAGTCAGTTTGTTGGTTGGCAGTGCGGGTAAGTTTGATAGCAATCAAACTGCTACAATAGGGAGTCAAGGTGAGTTGGTGCCGGGTGCTGCGGGCGAGACCAATGCGATTCCTCGCTTGGGTATTCCGGCGACGGTGTTGTCTGATGGCCCTGCGGGGGTACGTATCTCGCCGACGCGTGAGAATACGAGCCAGACTTTTTATTGTACCCATTTCCCGGTGGAAACCTTGCTGGCTTCTACGTGGAACACCGAACTGGTGCAGCAGGTAGGAGAGGCCATGGGAGAGGAGGCAAAGCGTTATGGCGTGGATGTTTTGCTGGGGCCGGCCACCAATATTCACCGGAATCCGCTGAACGGACGAAACTTTGAGTATTATTCCGAAGACCCTTTGCTGGCAGGAGAGATGGCGGCGGCCATGATTGAAGGCGTCCAGTCGAACGGTGTCGGCACTTCGTTGAAGCATTTTGCCCTGAACAACCAGGAAACGAACCGTACCAGCAACGATGTGGTGGTGTCTCCGCGTACTTTCCGTGAAATTTATCTCAAGCCGTTCGAAATTGCGGTGAAGAAAGCAAAGCCGTGGACCATCATGAGTTCTTACAATAAAATCAACGGGACATACGCTTCCGAAAGATCTGATTTGCTGACCGATATTTTGCGCCATGAATGGGGCTTCGACGGGATGGTAATGACTGACTGGTTTGGCGGGCAGCACACCACCTGGCAGATGGAGGCTGGCAATGACTTGCTGATGCCGGGAAAGAAAAGCCAGTGTGAAGACATCATCAAGGCCGTGAGAAGCGGGGTGTTGTCGCAGGACATCATCAACCGGAACGTCCGTCATATTTTGGAATACATTCTCCGTACGCCTCGTTTTAAGGGATACCAGGCTACGAACGACCCTGATTTGCCGCATCATGCCCAGATTACGCGGGCTTCGGCTTCCGAAGGAATGATTCTGCTGGAGAATAAAGACATGACCCTTCCGCTGGATAAGAAGGCGGCCAAACGCATCGCTCTTTTCGGTTGTACGTCGTATGATTTCATTGCAGGAGGTACCGGTAGTGGAGATGTGAACAGTCGGTACACCGTGTCTTTGTCCGAAGGGTTGAAGGCCGGTGGCTTTAAACTGGATAAAACTTTGACCAGTTTGTATGAAACCTATCTGGCCGAACAGAAAAAAATCTTGGACAAGTCAAAAGGATTCTGGGGACACCGTCCGCGGGCCAAAGAAATGCAGATGGACAAGAAACAGTTAGAGCAGGCCGCTTCACAAAATCAGGTGGCCATTGTGACCATTGGCAAGACATCGGGTGAATTCTTGGACCGCAGCATTCGTTCCAATTTTAACCTGGTGGCAGAAGAGAAGGAACTGATTCAGAATGTGTGCGAAGCATTCCATGCTCGGCACAAAAAAGTGATTGTGATTTTGAATGTCTGTGGCGTGATTGAAACCGCCAGCTGGCGCGAAGCTCCCGATGCCATCCTGCTGGCTTGGATGGGCGGACAGGAAGGCGGGAATACCGTAGCCGATATTCTTTCAGGCAAGGTCAATCCGTCGGGCCGTCTGCCGATGACCTTCCCGATGCTGTATGCCGATGTACCTTCCAAAGACAATTTCCCGGACCTCGATTCCATTTCGGAGGAAGATATGAACAAGGCATTGCAGAATTTCATGAATGTCCGTACTTCCGGCGATAGAAAGAATTTCGATGTGACTACGTATGAGGAAGGCATCTTTGTGGGATACCGTTATTATGATACGAAAAATGTACCGGTAGCTTATCCGTTTGGATTTGGTTTGTCTTACACCACTTTCGATTATGCAGATGCGTCGGCACAGGTAGAAGGTGATCAGGTAAAGGTTTCGTTGAAAGTCAAGAACACAGGCAAGGTGGCCGGAAAAGAAGTCGTGCAGATTTATGTATCGGCTCCCGGAAAGGATATGGCAAAACCGAAGAAAGAACTGAAAGCCTTCCAGAAGACTCCGTTATTCCAGCCGGGTGAAACCCAGGAACTCCAGTTCCAGATTCCGGTGGATGCGTTGGCTTCTTTCAATGAAAAAGACAGCCGTTGGCAAGTAGAAGGAGGACAATACCAAGTACATGTGGCTCAGAACAGCCGGGATGTAAAAGTGAGTCTGCCGATTCAGCTTTCTGGCAAAATTACGGAAACCGTACAGCCGCTAATGTTGCCGGTGGCAGAGTGGTAATAAATTTGATCAGATAGAAGCAAGTCCATCTCAAAATTGCTTTGAGATGGACTTTTTTTATCCTTCACATCGTCATTGATAATTAAGCATTTTCACGTTTCATGAGGTGCTTGATGCGTCGGATGCGGGGCAAACGTCCCACTACATTCTGATTTAAGAACTTCCCGAAGAGAATGAGGGCCAGGAACAAGACTCCGACGATGCAGACCCAGCCGTACATTTCTTTCAGGCTGACCAGTGTGGCCTGTTTCATGGCTTCCCCATAGATGCTATGGAAGGTTTGCATATTGAGAGCCGTGTTCACCTCGTCCAGTTCGATGGAGAGGGTCTGGAAGTTTTCCGGGAGGATGTACTGCCATACCCGGCTATAGATGGCACCTCCCAGTACGGAACCGAATCCGGTACGGATGAAGCCCAGGATGGACAGCACCTGAAAGAAATGCTGGAAGGGGACGATACCGGTGACATATACTGTGAGCGAGATGTACAGGATGATGTAACCGGCTCCGCGCAGCAGGGTAGGGACGTAGAGCCATTCGATGTTCATGTTCGGGTCGATGAGGAAGTACATGAAACACTGGTA
Organism: Bacteroides mediterraneensis; assembly: GCF_016900355.1. Classification (GTDB taxonomy): domain Bacteria; phylum Bacteroidota; class Bacteroidia; order Bacteroidales; family Bacteroidaceae; genus Phocaeicola. The sequence continues at coordinate 263,418 of NZ_JACJKA010000002.1, forward strand.
GCCCACAATCAGGGCAAATCCCAAAAAGACGGGCACTTTGTATCCTCCGTGCAGGCGGACGTGCCACTGGTAGGCAAAGATACATCCCAACACCGTACCTCCGAAATTCCACCAGTTCAGCGAGATGTCGTTCAATACATCGTATTGCAGGATGCCGTGTGTGAAAATGTTTTGCAGGACGGTCGGGGCTGCCAAGAAGAAGCAGAGCATCAGAAACAGGAAGAGCAGGGACGTGAGGTTACGGTACTTGAAGGCTTCTAGGGCGATGTACGGATGCCGGCGGACAATCATCCGGTGGATGCTGAGGGCCAACGAGAGAATGGCAATCAGGGTACCGAGGAGGATTTGCAGGGAATCGAACCAGTCGTAGAACTTGCCATATTCGAACACGAAGATGACAGACAGCAGGAAGATGGACCACAAGGCGCCTCCCAGCCAGTCGATGCCGAACAGGGGCAGCGGCTTCATGAAGCGGAAGTGGCGAGTGAGGGCAGCCGTGAGTCCCCACAGCACGAACAGCAGTCCCATGATGAACCAGTGCATGGAATGCCAATTGCTCCAGTAGCCCAGGTAGACGGTGAGCAGACCCGAAAGCTGGATGCTTCCCAGTACAATCATATACACCACGGGAAAGAACACGGCGAAGTTACGGGTCGGTGTCAGGCTCAGCTGTACGTTCGACAGAGCTTCGAAGGTACCCCACATGCGCAGCATCCCCGCAAAGAAGCAGACAATGACCAGCACCGGGAGGCTTTCGGTGCGCATCGTAATCAGGTTGCACACAATCAGAGCCGGACACACGAACAGCAGGATGCTGCGGGTGGTGAACCGGAATTTCAGACGGAACAGGATGGGGAAGATAATCGTCATGCCCACAAAGGAGGCATAACCGGCCATCATCACATCCTCCTGCATCAGGGCCAGTGAGCCGACCATCTGCGACACGGACGATAGGTAGATGCCGCCGCTGAACTGGAAGGCTACGGCAAAGAAAAGACAAAGGAACACCCGTATCTTGTCCGGCACGAAGTCGCGGAACATCATGACGCGGGTAGGCATATTCGGTCCGGCCATATCAGTATCTCACTTTACATTCTACATTCATTCCGGCACGGAGGCGTGCCAGGTCTTCCGGCTTGTTGTCGGCTGTAAATTCAATGCGTACGGGGATGCGCTGCTCCACCTTGACGAAGTTGCCGGCGGAATTATCCTGCGGCATCAGGGACAGGGAAGAGCCGGTGGCATCCGAGATGGAAGAAACCACACCCGTGAACTTCACGCCCGGTACGGCATCCACCTGAATGTCGACTTTCTGTCCGTTTTGCATGACGGAGGTCTGCGTTTCCTTGTAGTTGGCGATGACCCACTTCTCTGTTTCGTCAATCAGGGTCACCATGGTCTGTCCCGGCTGTACCAGTTGTCCTTCATGGATGTTCTTACGGCCGGTCATTCCGTCGGCCGTGGCCACGATGACGGTGTACGACAAGTTCAGCTTAGCCAGGTTCAGTTCGGCAGCCGCCACTTTGATGGCCGCGTCATTCTGCTCCAGACGCTGGGTCTGTTCATGTTTCACCAAGGAGGTGGATTGCTTCTGTCGGGTCATCTGCTCGTAGCGTGCCTTGGCTGCTCCGTATTCCGTCTTCACCCGGTCGTACTGCTGGACGGTGACGGCATTTTTCTTGATCATCGCCGTGTATCGTTTGTAGTCGGCTTCCGCATTTTTCAGGCGGACGGCTGCTTCCTGGATGCCGGCATCAGTCACTAAGATGTTGCTTTGTGTGGTACTGATGGTGGTGTACATGGCATCTTTCCCTACCAGCGCATTCTGGTAGTTGGCTTCGGCCTGTGCCAGACGCAGCAGGTATTCCGAGTTCTCAATTACCAGCAGGGTGTCTCCCTTGCGGACTTTCTGGTATTCTTCGAAATAGATTTTCTTGATGAATCCCGGCACGCGGGTGTTGATGGGGGTGATGTGTTGTTTCACCTGTGCGTTGTCGGTATATTCCACATTACCCAAGTGGACGAAATGACTGCATACCCATACAATTCCTGCGAGGATGATGACGGTAAGAATGATATTCGAAATCTGTTTGTTTCTTTTTATATTAGCCATGATGTATAAGCGTTTGAAAGTGAATGTTCTTTATATAGAGGAATTGAGTTACAAAGTGCCGATGGTTTTCTTCAGCATGAAATACTGGTAGAGGATACCTATCTGTGCGTTGGCCAATTCCAGTTCGCTGCTCAGTTGGATGTTGCTGGCGTCCAGCATGTCGGTCACCAGCGACAGGCCGTTGAGGTAGCGGCTGTGAATCACCTCGTAGTTCTCATGGGCCAGCTGTACGTTCTTTTCTTTGGTATCCAGTCGGGTGTAAGCTTCTTCCAGGTTGATGTAGGCCGCATTGATGCCGTTTGACAATTGTTCGTCGGCCAGCCGTTTGTTTTCCTGTGCCTTCAGGGTGGCCAGTTTGGCCTGTTTCACCTTTTTGTTGTTTTTGAACAGCGCATCAAACTTGTAGGTGACGTTCACCCCCACATACCAGTAGTTGAAGTTCTTGTTGATGGGTGGCACTTCAATCAGAATCGGGCCGTCGAAATTGTTGGCCGCAATCAGTCCGATGGTCGGACGTCGGCCGGCCCGTGCCATTTCTTGCTGTTTTTCGCTCATGCGGACTCCCAAATCGGCCAGCCGCATTACCGGAGCCTGGGAGCGTGCATCCTGCCAGTGCAGTTCGCTTCGTTTGTCGATACCGGCAGAAAGCAAGGTGGTGTCCGGCAGAATTTCCGTTTGGATATCCAGTCCGATGGTGGTGACCATCTGTCGGTTGAGAATCCGAATCCGGTTGTTCACGTTGGTCAGTCCCAGTTCCAGGTTTTTCAATTGGAGTTCATAGCGGGTGATGTCACTCTGTAATGCCGCTCCCTGTTCGAAAGCCGACCGGATTTCCTCAATCAGCAGCCGGGTCTGTTCGATGTTTTTCTCATACACCCTCCGCTGGTTGTGTAACTGGAACAGGTCGAGGTAATGTCCCACCAGCATGAAGCGCACATTCTGCCGGTCGTTATCAAGTTCCGTTTCGGCCATCTCTTTTTGCAGTTCGCTCATCTCGATGCCTGTAGAAACCGCCCCACCTGTGTAGACCGCTTGTGTGGCCTTGAACGCAAAATTGTTGCCAAAGTGCGGCATGTCGGCCTTCATGCCGTTGGAAAAGTCTCGGTCGCTCATCCATCCGTCGCCGATGTAGCTGAACGAGAGTCCGGCTTCAATGGAAGGCAAGCGGTCGTTCTTGGCCACTTTGATGGCTTGTACTGCCTCGTCGACGGCCAGGTTATGTACTTTCAGGCTTTTGCTGTGCGCGTCGGCCAGGCGGAAGAGTTCTTCTACTCCCAGCACGCGCGGTTGGGCCGATGCCGAACAAAAGCCGATGCAGCCCAATAATCCTGTCATAAAAAGTTTGTGAATCATAAATACGTGGTTGTCTTAATTATCGGTACAAAGGTCACGCTTTTGCGGGGAAAAGGGAATGTCTCAAATTCGACAGAATTTGTCTGAATTGAAACTTTTTGGAAAAAGTTTGGCTGAATGGATGTTTCTTTTCTATCTTTGGAAGAGTAGAAAAACAGGCTTATGGAACGTTATCAGATTATTAACATACAAGAAATAGTCCGGGAAAAGACTGGAGAAGCTTATCAGGGAGAGATTGGCGTATTTGTTCCAAGTGATACTTCTTCAATCTATCTGGCCGAAGGGCTTCCGGTGTATGTGAATGCTTTTTCTTATTTGCTGGCCTTGCATGGAAAGGCCCGTCTGGTGATTGATGAAACGGAATATGAGATTCTTCCTGGCTGCCTGTGCCTGATTTCCCCCTTGCACTTGACCTGTTTCTCGGAGGTGTCGGACGATTTCCGGTGTATGTTTCTGTGTCTTCACAAGGATTTTGTGGATAAAATCGGGGTGTTCAACCTGAAGCAACGCATTGCCAAGGGGATGCACATGCATCGCAATCCGTCAGTTCAGGTGAGTCCGGTCGATACGGAGGTGCTGAAGGAAAGCATTGAGAATATTCGGCAACAGATTTTACGAAAGGGCCATTTGTATCATCTGGAACTGATGCAGAATGCCCTCATCCGGTTTTATTTGGAACTGGACAACATCCTCGACCGGGACATACAAGCGGAAAGTGGCGTGGTGACTGTCACCCGGAACCGGATGAAGTTACAGGAGTTCATCACCCTGCTGATGAATCATTTTAAGGAAGAGCATCAGGTGGCTTTCTATGCGAAAGCCATGCACATCACGCCCCAATACTTGACGGCTATTATCAAGGAACAGACCGGAAAGACGGTAAATGTTTTTATCTATGAGTTGATTTACAGTGAGGCACGCAACTTGTTGGTCTCGACCGATTTGAGTATCCAGCAGATTACGGTACGGCTGAACTTTGCTGACCAAGCTTCGTTCAGCAAGTTTTTCAAGCGGCATGCAGGGGTTTCTCCTCAGATTTTCAGGGAAGAAGCTGGAAAAATCTGAGGAGTCTGTAGGGATTTATCGTTAGGGTTTAACAGGTTCGGAAAGTTCATCGAGCGTCTTTCCCTCGTAGTCGCAGATAGCTTGTTTGTATTCCAAAGGAATTTCTACGGGCTCTTTGGTCATGACGTCGTAACCCACCAGTACCGTACGACATTGGCATTTCAATACGCCACTGGCTTTGTTGAAGGCACGTTGCAGCATGGTGAAACTTTTATGTCCCAGGTGGATGACGGTAGTCTCGATGATGAGGTCATCGGAGAAAAATACGGGGGCCAAAAAATCCGCATTGATGTTGACCACTACTACATTGAATTTTTTGCATTCATCTTGCCCAAAGACATCGCGGAAATAGGAGGTCTTTGCAAAGTCGTACAAAGAAAAATAAACCGAATTGTTCATGTGACCGTATTGGTCGACATCGCTAAAACGGATTTGTACGGGGACTTCGTGTTTGAATTTGATTTCTGCGTTCATAGTAATGTTTTTAAGTTTTTCTCAAATGTACATCTTTTTTTCATAAATCTGCTATCAATGGGGGAATATTTCTTACTTTTGTCCGTCATAATGAATTGTGGATAAATAATATTATATAAGATGGAACAGAAATTCAGCAAAGAGACACTTTGTGTGCAGGCAGGCTGGACTCCGAAGAACGGAGAGCCTCGTGTGTTGCCCATTTACCAGAGCACTACATTTAAATATGATACCAGTGAGCAGATGGCTCGTCTTTTTGATTTGAAAGACAGTGGTTATTTTTATACGCGTCTGCAGAATCCGACTAACGATGCGGTGGCTTCGAAAATTGCAGCCCTTGAAGGAGGTGTGGGAGCCATGCTGACTTCTTCCGGTCAGGCAGCCAATTTTTATGCGGTGTTCAATATTTGTGAGGCGGGCGACCATTTCGTTTGTTCGTCTACTATCTATGGCGGTACGTTCAATTTGTTTGCAGTGACCATGAAAAAGCTGGGCATCGAATGTACGTTTATCGATGCCGATGCTCCGGAAGAAGAAATTGACAAGGCTTTTCGTCCGAATACGAAGTGCTTGTTCGGTGAAACGATTTCCAATCCGAGCATCAATGTGTTGGATATTGAGAAATTTGCCCGTATCGCCCACAAGCACGGAGTACCTTTGATTGTGGACAACACGTTTGCTACTCCGATTAACTGCCGTCCGTTTGAATGGGGAGCCGATATTGTGACTCACTCTACGACGAAATACATGGACGGACATGCCACTTGTGTGGGAGGTGCGATTGTAGACAGTGGTAACTTCGACTGGGAAGCTCATGCCGACAAGTTCCCGGGCCTGACACAGCCGGATGAATCTTATCATGGGCTGACTTATACGAAGGCTTTCGGAAAGATGGCTTATATGACCAAGGCTACCGCTCAGTTGATGCGTGACCTGGGTTCTATCCAGTCGCCGGAAAATGCGTTCCTGTTGAACTTGGGATTGGAAACTTTGCATCTGCGTGTGCCGCGTCATTGTGAAAATGCGCAGAAGGTAGCAGAATGGTTGGAAGCGAATCCGAAGGTGAAATGGGTAAACTATTGCGGATTGAAGAGCAATAAGTATTATGAACTGGCCCAGAAATACATGCCGAACGGTTCTTGTGGCGTGATTGCTTTCGGACTCCATGGCACACGAGAAGACGCTATCCGATTTATGGACCACTTGAAACTGGCTTGTATCGTGACACATGTGGCGGATGCCCGTACATGTGTGTTGCATCCGGCAAGTCATACACACCGTCAGCTTACCGATGAACAGCTGATTGAGGCAGGAGTGGCTCCCGACTTGATTCGTCTGTCTGTCGGTATTGAAAATGTAAACGACATCATTGCTGACTTGGAGCAGGCGATGGAACAGATTTAATAAGTATCATATCGATGGCAATAAAAAAAGGAGGGCATTTTGAATGTCCTCCTTTTTTGTGATTATACAGACGGTTATCTGTAAGATTTCTGGTAAATCTGAAGTACCTCTTCGTCGGTCAGCGGATGCGGGTCGAGGGTGAAGAGTGAGCCCATGGTATCGCGGGCATTCTGTACCATCTTGGGGAAGTCCTCTGGTTTTACACCCCAGTCGCTCAGTTTCAACTGATATACGTTACATTCCTTTTGCATGCGCACCAATGCATCGATGAAGTCGCTAGGTCGGTTGCTCTTCTGCTGGGTCATGATTTCAGCCATTTTCATGTAACGTTTCATGCTGTCGTTGCGGAAGGTTTCAAAGTAAGCTTCACTGATGGCAATCAGTCCGGCTCCGTGTGGCAATTCCGGATGGAAGGCACTCATGGCATGTTCCATGGAGTGTTCGGAAATACAGCAGGAAGTAGATTCTACCAGACCAGCCAGGGTACTGGCCCACGCCACTTTGGCACGTGCTTTCAGGTTACGTCCGTCTTTCACGGCTACCGGCAGGTATTTGTACAACAAACGGATGGCTTCGAGGGCATACAGGTCACTGATAGGAGTGGCACAGTTGGCCAGGAAACCTTCTGCGGCATGGAAGAAAGCATCAAATCCTTGGTAAGCAGTCAAATGGGGTGGAATGGAGACCATCAGTTCCGGGTCAATGATGGAAATAGCCGGGAAAGTCAGCGGACTGCCGAATCCGATTTTTTCCTTCGCTTCTTCGTTGGTGATGACACTCCACGGGTCGGCTTCCGTACCGGTACCGGCAGTGGTCGGGATGGCAACCACCGGAAGGGCCTTTGTGACGGGACGTCCTTTTCCGGTACCTGCCGGGATATAATCCCAATAATCTCCTTCGTTGCAGGCCATGATGGCGATGGCTTTGGCCGAGTCAATACTACTTCCTCCTCCTAAACCGATGACGAAGTCACACTTCTCTTTGCGGCAAACGGAGGCTGCCTCCATTACGTGGGCTTTTATCGGATTGGGCAGAATCTTGTCGAATACGACCGATTCCGTATCGTTTTCTTTCAACAGTTCGATGACCTTATCTAGGTAGCCATATTTCTTCATGGAAGTACCACATGAGATGACAATCAGGGCTTTCTTTCCTGGTAGTTGTTCCGTCGCTAACTTTCTTAACTCACCACACCCAAACAAGATTTTGGTTGGAATGTGTAAACTGAATACAGGATTTGCGTTCATAATATAACCGTTTAAAGTTCATTTATCCAAAAATACGAAAATAAAAACAGAATGGATGCGGAGGTGTGTTAAAAATCGCTTTTATCTTTCGTGGAATGGAAATAAAAAAGGCTGCCAACTGGCAGCCTTTTATGAAATATCGCTGTAAAGCGGATTATTCTTTGTCTTTGTGGTCCTTGTGGTTCTGCTGAGGACGACGTTCCCGTTTCGGGTGGCTTTCTGTCATGCCTTCCGGTTTCGGAAGCAATGCTTTGTGTGACAGTTTGAACTTGCCCGTCTTCGGATCGATGTCCAACAGTTTCACTTCGATTTCGTCTCCTTCTTTCAGACCGGCTTCTTCGATAGTTTCAAAGCGTTTCCAGTCGATTTCAGAGATGTGCAGCAGACCGTCTTTTCCCGGAAGGAATTCTACGAATGCACCGTAAGGCATGATAGAACGAACCTTACCTGTATATACTTCGCCTACTTCCGGAACAGCTACGATAGCCTTGATCATGCGCAATGCATCGTCGATGCACTTCTTGTTGGTACCGGCGATTTCGATGCGGCCTACACCGTCCACTTCTTCAATGGTGATAGTCGCACCGGTTTCTTCCTGCATACCCTGGATAATCTTTCCGCCCGGGCCGATTACCGCACCGATGAATTCTTTCGGAATTGTCATGGTTTCGATGCGCGGTGCATGCGGTTTCAGTTCAGGACGCGGCTCAGCGATGCATTCAGTCAGTTTGCCAAGGATGTATTCACGTCCCTGTTTTGCCTGCAACAAGGCTTTTTCCAAAATATCGTAAGTCAGTCCGTCACACTTGATATCCATCTGTGTAGCAGTGATACCGTCGCGAGTACCTGTTACTTTGAAGTCCATATCACCCAGGTGGTCCTCATCACCCAAGATATCTGACAAGATAGCGTATTTATCTTCTCCGGCGTTCTTGATCAATCCCATCGCAATACCTGAAACCGGCTTCTTGATAGGTACACCTGCATCCATCAGAGCCAGTGTTCCGGCACAAACCGTAGCCATAGAAGATGAACCGTTAGATTCCAAGATATCTGAAACCACACGTACGCAGTAAGGATAGTCAGCAGGAATCTGTCCTTTCAATGCGCGCCATGCCAGATGACCGTGACCGATTTCACGACGGCCTACGCCACGCTGTGCTTTTGCTTCTCCTGTAGAGAACGGAGGGAAGTTGTAGTGCAACAGGAAGCGTTCCTTGTGCTGGTCGAGTACATCGTCTACAATCTTTTCGTCCATCTTGGTACCCAGTGTGACTGTACTCAAAGACTGTGTTTCGCCACGGGTAAAGATAGCTGATCCGTGAGGACCTGGCAGCGGGCTGGTTTCACACCAGATTGGACGGATGTCGGTAGTAGCACGACCATCCAGACGTTTGCCTTCGTCGAGGATACAACGACGCATAGCCTCTTTTTCTACATCGTGGTAGTAACGGTCGATTATCGGACCTTTTTCTTCCAGTTCTTCTTCAGTGAACTGAGCCTTGAATTCATCGCAAACAGCAGTGAAAGCATCTTCTCTTTCGTGCTTGTTCTTGTTGCCAGATTCTGCGATGGCGTATGCTTTTGCGTAGCAAGCTTCGTGAACGGCTTTACGCAGGTCTTCGTCGTTTTCTTCGTGGCAGTATTCACGTTTTACGGTCTTTCCGACTTCTTCCATCAGTTCCATCTGCGCTTTGCAGTGAACCTTGATAGCTTCGTGAGCGAACTTCATGGCTTCCAGCAAGTCCTGTTCAGAAACTTCTTTCATTTCACCTTCTACCATCATAATGTTTTCATAAGTAGCGGCTACCATGATGTCCATGTCGGCACGTTTCAATGCTTCGAAAGTCGGGTCGATGACAAACTGTCCGTCGATACGAGCGACACGTACTTCTGAAATCGGACCTCCGAACGGAATGTCAGAAACAGCCAGTGCGGCAGAAGCAGCCAGACCGGCCAGTGCGTCCGGCATATCTACGCCGTCGGCAGAATAAAGTATGATATTTACGTAAACTTCAGCATGATAGTTGTCCGGGAACAGAGGGCGCAATGCGCGGTCTACCAGACGGCAAGTGAGGATTTCGTAATCAGAAGCCTTTCCTTCACGTTTGGTAAAGCCACCCGGGAAACGTCCGAATGCGGAATATTTTTCTCTGTACTCTACCTGGAGAGGCATAAAATCAGTACCGGGAACTGCATCTTTTGCTGCACAAACAGTAGCCAGCAACATGGTATTACCCATGCGTAGCATAACAGCACCATCTGCCTGTTTTGCCAGCTTTCCCGTTTCGAGTGTAATGGTTCTTCCATCGCTTAACTCGATCGTCTTAACAATAGGATTGATCATAAAAATTGATTTAATATTATTTCATCTAAAAAAGCGTACAAAGATAGTGTTTTATTGTGGATAAAAGCAGGTATTTAGCTAAAAGTTTCAAGGGAAAGTGCTTTTTATCCAATTATTTGTGACAAAAAGACCTAATTTCAGGGGTTAGATGATGGATTTATCTTTTAAAAACTTTGTGGCATCATGAAAAGCCGTATCTTTGCACGTTGAATTTACATTAGAATGTGAGATAAAAGAAAATAATCAGGTATGAGAAAAAATACTTATCTGTTTGTGGCATTGTTGTCGGCGGGGTTGGTAGCCTGCAATAATGAACCTTCCTTCAAGGTAGAAGGTACGGTAGCCGGTGCGGCTGATAAAATGTTGTATTTAGAGCATACAAGTCTGGAAGGAATTGTAGCACTCGACTCAGTGAAGCTGAATGACGGGGGTTCGTTCCACTTCTCTGAAGCTCGTCCGGATGCTCCGGATTTCTATCGTCTTCGTTTGGATAACCAGGTTATCAATTTTGTAGTTGATTCTACGGAGACGGTAAAGGTAAATGCAGATGCCAATGGATTTGCTACGGCTTATCAGGTGGAAGGTTCGGAAAACAACCAGAAGATTAAGGAACTGGTTTTGCTGCAGGCAGATTTGCAGGATAAAGTAAACAAACTGGGACGTTCCGGACTGCCGGCAGGCATTGCACAGGATAGCCTGATTTCGCTGGTCAATACATATAAAAATAATGTAAAGCGGAATTATATTTTTGTAGCACCTAACAAGGCCTATGCTTATTTCGCTTTGTTCCAGGAATTGAACGGATACATGATTTTCGATCCGTTGACCAATAAGGAAGATGTGAAATGCTTTGCGGCGGTGGCTACCAGCTTGAATAACATGTATCCTCATGCCGACCGTTCCCGCAACCTTTATAATATGGTGATTAAGGGAATGAAAAATACCCGTACTCCTCAGGTGCAGAATGTCACTATCCCGGCAGATAAAATAAAAGAGACCTCTATTATTGATATTGAATTGAAGGATGTGGATGGAAAAGTACATCACTTGACTGATTTGAAAGGAAAGGTGGTTCTGGTAGATTTTACCGCGTATGCTTCAGCCGTTTCGGGAGCCCGCAATTTGGCGCTGCGTGATTTGTATGACAAATATGCGTCACAGGGACTGGAGATTTATCAGATATCTTTGGATGCAGATGAACATTTCTGGAAGACTTCAGCCGATAATCTGCCGTGGATTTGTGTACGTGACCCGCAAGGAACTTATTCCAATTATGTAAGTCTGTATGGAGTGACTCAGTTGCCGACGGCCTTTTTGATCAATCGTAACAATGAGCTGACCTTGCGGATTGACGAGAAAACCAATATGGAAGAAGCCATCAAGAAATTATTGTAACATGTTGAAAAGCATGCGGTGATAAACTTGACTGGTATCATAAAAAGCTTTATCTTTGTCCCCCAAGATATAAGACTCTACGCAAGAGAGGCTGTATCAAAATAAAGATTAGTTTGTCAGATTGTCATTCTGAACAAAGTGAAGAATCCATTTGTTTATTTATTCATCTGGGGTTCACTCTTCGTTCAGAATGACTTTACTTTTGTGACAGACAGTTCTTATTTTGAACAGCCCTTTACTTTTATCGAAACAAATCACTACTGTCCCGTAAAAGTGGATAAATAGTTCTTTGAAATTATTGAAATATAGTCAATTACACGGTCTTTTGAAATGAAACGGACTTGATTTTGCAACTTTGCAGTCTAATACAAATGGCTGCTA
>NZ_JACJKA010000030.1 GCF_016900355.1 Bacteroides mediterraneensis
AGATTTCTTTAGGGTCGTTGAAGACGACAACGTTGATAGGATGCAGGTGTAAAGCTGGAGACAGCAAAGCCGAGCATTACTAATTGCCCGAAAGCTTTCCTTATCCGCGCCGGGCGGATGGAAGACAAAATAATCCATGAAGGATGATATATACGTTCAGCGAACGTGCTGAGATTGCTTGCTTGTAAGTCATGACAATATAACGATATTAAGGTGACTATGGCGCGAAGGTTCCACCTCTTCCCATTCCGAACAGAGAAGTTAAGCTTCGCCACGCCGATGGTACTGCGTACAAGTGGGAGAGTAGGTAGTCGCCGTTTTAGAGAAGCCCCGAGGCAGACATGCTTCGGGGCTTTTTTTGTATTCTGACGCGAACATAAGGAGCGGCAGGTTCAGAATGCTGTCCGAAGAATCCTCGGACGGGGCAGCGTGAATACGGAGGCAGTAGAATATGGCTTCCGGTGGTTCATCCTGAACCGGCGGAATAGCAGACAGGTTACTGAATCTGCATCGGGGAAAACAATGTCCTGTTATCTCACTGATATGCTTAATGCGGCTAAGGAAAGCTCCCGGGGGGAGTCTGTCACGGCGCTTCTGCTTTTCCCTATACGGTAATTCCGAAAATACGGCCTTCCCTACAGGGAAGGAATCGCCAGAGTTTCTTGTAATGTGTATTTTTCTATAAGCCTCAGATATAGCCGGTATGCTTTGCAGAAGCAATCTCTTGCTGACGGGTGAAATTTGGCGGGCTTGTGTCTCTTCAATCCAGCTTCTAAAGCTATATTATCTCCAAACGCTATTTTAAAGCCTTTTCGGCAATCTTTTGACGCTTTTAAGGATTGGCATGGAATGTGCAGAAATCTTGGGTCTGAGAGGAAATAAAAAGGTATAAAAAAAGCCGGAATGAAAAATCCCGGCTTCTAATAGTGTATGTGGTAGCTTATTTTTCTGCTTCACTCTTGGCTGCATGTGGATAATCAATCGTGTAATGGAGTCCTCTACTCTCTTTTCTTTCCATGGCCTGACGGGTAATCAGGTAACCCACGTTAATCATGTTACGAAGCTCGCAAATTTCTCTGGAGGCCTTTACACGCTTGAACAGGCGTTCTGTTTCTTCGTACAGAATATCCAAACGGTTCCAAGCACGTACCAGTCGCAGATTGCTTCGAACGATACCTACGTAGGCTTCCATTATTTGATTGACCTCTTTCATGCTTTGGGTAATCAGGATTCGTTCTTCATTGCTGATGGTACCTTCTGCATCCCATTCCGGTATATCTTCGTTGAAATCATAGCGATCGAGTACACTGATGGCGTGTTTGGCAGCTGAATCCGCATATACGATGGCTTCTATCAGTGAATTGGATGCCAGACGGTTTCCTCCATGCAGTCCGGTGCAGGAGCATTCTCCAAGGGCATACAGCCGCTTGATGCTAGATTGTCCGTCCAAGTCTACTTTAATACCACCGCACAGGTAATGAGCGGCCGGTGCTACTGGAATGTAATCTTTGGTAATATCGATACCTAAGCTCAGGCACTTCTTGTAAATGTTTGGGAAATGCTTCTTCGTTTCTTCCGGATCTTTGTGAGTGACATCCAGATATACATGGTCTTCTCCACGTTGTTTCATTTCACTGTCGATGGCGCGGGCTACAATGTCACGTGGTGCAAGAGAGAGACGCGGATCGTATTTCTGCATGAATTCTTCGCCAGCGAGGTTTCTCAATACAGCTCCATATCCGCGCATGGCTTCTGTAATCAGGAAGCTAGGACGGTCGCCCGGGTGATACAGGGCGGTAGGATGGAACTGAATAAATTCCATGTCTTTCACTACCCCTTTGGCACGGTATACCATGGCAATACCATCTCCGGTGGCTACCAGCGGATTAGTGGTATGGTTGTAAACGGCTTCACATCCGCCGGTAGCCATCACCGTTACTTTAGACAGGAAGGTATCAACTTCTCCCGTAGCTTCATTCAGCACGTAAGCTCCGTAGCATTTGATGCCCGGCGTATGGCGAGTGACAATGATACCTAAATGATGTTGAGTGATGATTTCTACGGCATAGAAGTTGGTGAATACCGTGATGTTGGGATGACGTTTTACTTCTTCAATCAGGCTGGTCTGGATTTCTGCTCCCGTATTGTCTTTGTGATGAAGAATACGGAATTCGGAATGTCCGCCTTCTTTGTGTAAGTCAAATTCTCCGTTTTCTTTTTTATCGAAATTTACTCCCCATTTTATGAGTTCCTCTATTTGAGAGGGTGCGTTGCAGATTACTTTTCTGACAGCGGCAGGGTCGCTGATCCAGTCTCCTGCAACCATAGTGTCGTGGATATGTTTTTCAAAATTATCCACCTTCAGATTAGTCACTGAAGCGATGCCACCTTGTGCATAGTAGGTATTCGCTTCTTCCAGTCTGGCCTTGCAGATCAGTGCAACCGAACCTTTATGCGCTACTTTCAGCGCAAAGCTCATTCCGGCAATTCCTGAACCGATAACGAGAAAATCGAATTTTCTTATCATAACGTTGGATATTATGACACAAAACTACAAAAAAGTCAGTTAGATGATGCTTAAAAGCATCCTTTTTTATAAATGCTTTGTAAGTGGACTTTTAAAATATTTAAAGTTGCATTTGAGATGTTTTATTTTCAAGCAGAATTTCTTATCTTCACGGGAAATTAATATAAAAATCAGACAATGAATCGTACTTTTCAATCAAAAGTGGGTTGGTGGTATTGGATTGTCATAGGAATAACTTCTGTGTTGTTGTTCTTTTTTTTCTGGGAACACTATTTGCTATGTACAATTCTGTGCGCAACTCTTGTGATTTTTGAAATCGAGATGCTTATTCATACACAGTATATCCTAACGGGAGACGGTTGGCTGAAAGTGGAAACCGGACGCTTTGTACCCAATGCTTCGGTAGAGATAGCAGAGATTCTTCGCATACGGAAAGTCCGTTCCATGGCTTTCTGGGAACCTGCATTGTCGTTTGAACGCCTGGAGGTGGTGTTTAAGAAGCATGGTAAAGTACATTCTATTTGTCTTTCTCCCAAAAATCCGGAAGATTTTGTCCGTTGTTTGCTGAAACAGAACGAGGCAATCCAATTCTACGACTGAAACTATTTATTAACTGAAGAAAAATACTATGGTACGTGAGTTTAAAATCCGCAGAACCCCTTTTAAAGTGTGGTTAGGGGTTATCATTTTGATTGTGGCCATCGTGTTGGTGGCGTTGCACACTGAAAGTTACTGGAGTTTGTTGCCGATTGTGTTCCCTATCCTTTTGTTGATTGACGAGCAGATGACTCGTATTTTGGTACAGGAAAACGGTGATATTTGGTTGAAAAGAGGGTTTAGTGGAAGTGTCAAAGCATACGGTGTCATGCGGATTGTGTTGCGTAAAAAAGATTCTTTGTTGAAAGGTCGGGTGACGGTGTATTATACCAAAGGATTTCTTAACTTTGATCCTGCGGATTTGAAAGGTTTTCTGGCATGTGCGAAAGAACGTAATCCTCATGCAGATTATCGTGAAGAATAATCACTCTGTAATTTAAAGACATATGAAATATCAACTGGCGATTATTGGTGGAGGTCCGGCAGGATATACTGCTGCAGAAGTGGCAGGAAAAGCGGGACTGAGTGTCGTGTTGTTTGAAAAGAATAACGTGGGGGGTGTTTGTTTGAATGAAGGATGCATCCCCACCAAAACTTTATTATATTCGGCAAAAGTGCATGATACGGCACTGCATGCTTCCAAGTACGGGGTCAATGTAAAAGAAGTCTCTGTCGACTTGGGAAAGATCATTGCCCGAAAGACTAAGGTGGTGAGAAAGCTAGTGCTGGGTATCAAGGCAAAGCTGACGGCACAGCATGTGACACTGGTACAGGGAGAAGCTTATGTGCAGGATGCACACACTATCCGTTGTGGAGAAGAAACCTATACTTGTGAACATCTGATGCTTTGTACAGGTAGTGCCGCTTTTGTACCTCCGATTCCCGGTCTTGATACAGTGAATTACTGGACGCATCGGGAAGCGTTGGATAATAAGGAATTGCCTGCTTCGCTGGTGATTGTGGGCGGTGGTGTCATCGGTATGGAATTTGCTTCATTCTTCCACAGCTTGGGAACACAGGTTACTGTCATCGAAATGATGGATGAGATTTTAGGAGGATTGGACAAGGAACTATCCGGACTTTTGCGGGCAGATTATGCCAAGAGAGGAGTGAAATTCCTGTTGGGTACGCAGGTAACCGGCATTCATCAAGCAGGCGAAGAAATAGAGGTCAGTTATGTACATGAGGGACAGGAAGGAAAGGTCTGCGCACAGAAACTGTTGATGAGTGTGGGACGTCGGCCTGTAATGAAAGGATTCGGACTGGAGAATCTGAACCTGGAACTGACCCCACGAGGCACCGTAAAGGTAGATGAATTCTTGCAGTCTTCTGTGCCGGGTGTTTACGTCTGTGGCGATTTGAATGGAGTCTCTTTGCTGGCTCATACGGCAGTGCGGGAGGCAGAAGTGGCAGTACATCATATTTTGGGCGAAAAAGACGCTATGAGTTACCGAGCTATTCCGGGAGTAGTCTATACCAATCCGGAAGTTGCTTCGGTGGGCTTTACGGAAGAAGCTTTGAAGCGTGAAGGTCGTGCTTATCGTGTAGTTAGCTTGCCGGCAGCCTATTCGGGACGTTTCGTAGCCGAAAATGAAGGAGTAAACGGTGTTTGTAAGGTTCTGGTAGGAGAGGATGAAGAAATTATGGGCGTACATCTGCTTGGAAATCCGGCTTCTGAGCTGATTGTGCAGGCAGGAATGATGATAGAGGACAGACGCAAGCTGTCAGATTGGAAGAAATATGTTTTTCCACATCCTACGGTGGGTGAGCTGTTTCGTGAGTTATAAATAGAGATTTTGATGAAACGGATAAACGGATTATTGTTTTTTTTATTCTTATGGGTAGGAAGTATCTATGCACAGGCTTCATTGAAAGATAAGCTGGATGAGTTGATAACTTCCGACCCCATGTTGAAAACTTCGGAAGTGGGCATTGTAGTCCATGATTTAACCACTGGAAAAGAGCTTTATAGCCACCAGGATGATAAATTGTATCGCCCGGCTTCCATTGAAAAAGTGGTAACGGCGGTAACGGCACTGGATGTGTTGGGCAGCAAGTATCAGTTTCAAACCACACTTTCATATGATGGAGTCATAAAAAACGGTATTCTGAAAGGGAACCTGTATGTAAAAGGAGGTTTCGATCCGGAATTTATGGACCTGGATATGGATTTTCTGGTCCGGGCCATTCAAGAGGCAGGCATACGGACTATTTCCGGGAAACTGGTGGGAGATGTATCCTTGATGGATTCGCTGTATTGGGGAGCCGGATGGTCGTGGGACGACACACCGGAGTCTTTTCAACCCTACTTGTCACCGTTGATGCTGAACAGGGGATGTGTGGATATCAAGGTTTCGCCTTCGTCCAAAGGACGGGCCGGAAAAGTGGAAATTACGCCTGAATCCGATTATTATCAGGTGAACAACCGTTCCGTCAGTTTGCGTCCGGGGGCTGGAAGCCTGAAAATTACGCGTAACTGGTTAGCGAATGGTAATACAATCGACATTTCCGGCTGTGTGTCTTCTGTCCGGAAAAAAACGCTGAATATGTACGATTCCAAGCGCTTCTTCATGAATACATTCTGCTATAAGCTCAAGAAAGAAGGACTTTCTGTGTCGAAAGACAGCATTTTCTTTATGGAAACTCCAGACAGTACAAAATGGATTTATACTTGTCAGCGTCCGTTGGAGATGGTCTTGAAACGTGCCCTGAAAGAAAGCGATAATTTGTCGGCCGAAGCCTTGTTCCGTCAGTTGGGCCGGATGAACGGTAAACACACGTCGCATCTTTCTTTTGGAGACTGCCAGAAAGTCGTCAAACGGTTTATGCGTCATTCGCTTGGATATGATCCGGAAGATTATCAGATTGTAGACGGAAGTGGAGTTTCCCTGTATAATTATGTCTCTCCCCGTTTGATTTTAGCTTATTTGAATTATGCCTATCGGCATCCGGCTATTTTCCAGCCTTTTTACGAGTGTCTTCCCATAGCAGGAGTAGATGGTACGCTGAGAGGAAGGATGCGGATGGGAAAGGCTTTCCGGAATGTAAGGGCAAAAACTGGTACCGTGACGGGGGTTTCTTCGTTGGCCGGTTATGTGACATCGGTAAAGGGACATAAGATTTCGTTCGTCATCATCAATCAGAACGTGTTGAAGGCCCGTCAGGCACGCAACCTGCAAGATAAAATCTGTGAATTATTAGTCCGGATGAATTGAGTAAAAAAGAGCTTCAAACGTATTTCAGATAAAAAGGAGGATGAAAATTCCAAAAGTCGTACGATTTTGTAGGTTTTGTGAACGAATATTGTATCTCAAATTCTGATGGCTTTTGTATTTTTGTCTGCGTAAGGGAGAGAGAATTTGAAGTAATAACATAAATGTTGTTTCCTGTGTGGCAGGAAATAACGGGTGCATTTAAAATTATAATGATTATGGTAAACTTTTCACTTGAAGGTAAGGTGGCCCTTGTGACAGGTGCTTCTTACGGGATTGGCTTTGCAATTGCTACAGCCTTTGCACAAGCTGGTGCAACCATCGTATTTAATGATATCAAACAAGAACTGGTGGACAAAGGTCTGGCCGCTTATAAGGAAAAAGGCATTGAGGCACATGGTTATGTATGTGACGTGACCGATGAAGCAGCGGTCAATGCTTTTATTGCACAGGTTGAAAAAGAAGTGGGTGTAATTGATATTCTGGTCAACAATGCCGGTATCATCAAACGTATCCCGATGTGCGAAATGACGGCAGAACAGTTCCGTCAGGTAGTGGATGTAGACTTGAACGCTCCGTTCATCGTATCAAAGGCCGTGATTCCCAGCATGATTAAGAAAGGTCACGGAAAAATTATCAACATCTGCTCCATGATGAGTGAACTGGGACGTGAAACCGTTTCTGCTTACGCAGCTGCCAAAGGTGGTTTGAAGATGCTGACTCGTAACATCGCTTCCGAATACGGTGAATACAACATCCAGTGCAACGGTATCGGCCCGGGGTATATCGCGACTCCACAGACTGCCCCGTTGCGTGAACGTCAGCCTGACGGTTCTCGTCATCCGTTCGATGCGTTCATTGTGGCCAAGACTCCAGCTGCCCGTTGGGGAACTCCGGAAGATTTGATGGGGCCAGCCGTGTTCCTGGCTTCCGACGCTTCCAATTTCGTAAACGGTCACGTATTGTATGTCGACGGTGGTATCCTGGCGTACATTGGCAAACAGCCTAAATAAATAATGGTGTAAGAGGTAGAAATAAAAAATCATCCTGAGAGGGAAGATTCTTTCTCAGGATGATTTTTTGTGAAACAAGAAAAGATAATATTATGAGAAAGACTTTATTGGCTGTCGCCGCTTTTTCCACTGCCTTGTTAGTAGGATGTGGCAACTCAGAATCGGTCACCGTGACGATATCGAATCCTTTGGACATGGAACGGACGGGAGAGATGGTAGAAGTCCCTGTAGACGATATTTATGAGCAGTTGAACCTGGCCGATACGGCCCAGTTTGTCATTTACGATGAAAAAGCCCAGGAAGTTCCTTATCAGCTCACTTACGACGACAAGGTAGTATTTCCGGTCTCTATAGCTTCCAATGCTTCTGTGAACTATACCATACAGCAGGGTACTCCCGGTATCGTCAATACGGTGGTGTATGGACGTTATTATCCGGAACGCCTGGACGACATTGCCTGGGAGAATGACCGTGCTGCCTATCGGGCATACGGTCCGGCCTTGCAAAGAAGTGGGGAAAAAGCCTATGGATACGACGTCTTTACCAAAAATACAGAAGACTTGGTGGTAGAAGACCGTTATGCCATGGAACTGGATTCTATGGCATGGGTGCAAATCAATGCACTACGTGATGCGGGCAAGAAGGAAGCGGCCGACAGCCTGGTGCGTACGATTTCGTATCATGTGGACCATGGAAACGGAATGGACTGCTATGCGGTAGGTCCTACGTTGGGAGGGGGTACGTCTGCCTTGATGCCGGATTCTACGATTGTCTATCCGTATTGCTACAAGGACTATGAGATTCTGGACAACGGACCGCTGCGTTTCACGGTCAAGCTCGTGTTTAATCCGCTGGTGGTGAAGAATGACTCGAATGTGATAGAAACCCGTATTATCCAGTTGGACAAAGGTTCTCAGCTGAATAAGACTACGGTGACTTATGATTATCTGACACAAACTACCCCCGTGGCCGCCGGGCTGGTGTTGCATGCAGCCAATCCGAAAGGCTATATGTATGACGCTTCTGCGGGATATATTGCTTATGCCGACCCGACCACAGAACCCCATTCTGACAATGGGATTGTATATGTAGGTGCCGTGTTCCCTGAAGCAGTACAGACTCGCGTGCAACTGTTCAACAAACCTGTGGGCGATGCCTTAGGGCATGTGTTGGGAATATGTGACTATGAAGCAGGCAATGAGTTTGTCTATTACTGGGGCTCCGGATGGAGCAAATACGGTTTCTCGAAAGCGGACGACTGGAACAAGTACCTGAAAGACTATGCACAGAAGGTACGCAATCCGCTGACGGTGAGCATCCAGAAATAACAGACTGCTGTTATTAGGAAGAAGAAATACAGAAAAAGCGCAGGGTAAACGTGGAGGTTTGCCTTGCGCTTTTTCTGTATCAGGGAAATACCTTGAATTCGTATCCTTGCTTCAAGAGCCATTCAATGGAACGGGGAAGGGCATATTTCAGGTTGTTTTCCGACTTCAGGGAATCGTGAAACGTGATAATGGAACCGTTTCGGACGTACTTCTTGACTTTCTCAAACACCTGCGGACCGTTGAGCCGCTTGCTGTAATCACGCGTCACCAAATCCCACATCACAATCTGGTATTTCTTTTTCAACACATGATACTGCATCCAGCGCATGTGTCCGTGAGGAGGGCGGAAAAGGTTCGTGTGCAGGTAAGCGTCGGCCTTGTCCGTATTGGCCAGGTAATTCTGGCTCAGAAACTCAAATCCCCGGATGTGATTGAAGGTATGGTTGCCGATGCGGTGTCCCCGTTCCACCACCATCTGGTATTCCTTCGGGTGTTTCCGTACGTTGTCGCCTACCATGAAGAAAGTCGCTTTGATGTGATATTTGTCCAACAAGTCGAGCACCCAGGGTGTGATGTCGGGTATCGGACCGTCGTCAAACGTCAGATACACCGCTTTCTCGGTCTTGTCCATGCGCCATAGAGCCTTTGGGTACAGCAGACGGATGAATTGGGGAGGTTGTTCGATGAACATGCTTTCGTTCTTGTTTAAAAGGTTGTGTAATATCTGGAAACCAGTCGAAAAAAATGTCATTCCGAACTCGCAGAAAGTAAATTTGCTTTTGCTGCGTTCTGAATGACATTTTGTATCTGAAGTGACACAGCGGTCAGTATCGGTTTACTGAGCCTGTGTGCTGGTTCCTACCCGTTGTTCCAATAGTTTGTACAGCTGGTCGAATTTCTGTGCATAATGCACGGCAGAATCGATTTCTTTTCCGGTCTTGCTGTCTTTGATGGTAGCCAGCGTCTTGCATACATCGTCCAAAATGTAGAAATAACGCATGCAGTTCTCGTAAGAGCTGGCAAAGCGGGTGTCATCCAGACTTAGGTACCAAGTGGCATATTCCACCGCATTGTTGGCCAGTTCGTTGAGAATCTTTTCCGCTTTCTGTGTCTGTCCCAATGCCAGGTAGTTGTCGGCCATTTCCTTGGAGCTGCTCATCACGTAATCGTGAGGAACGGTAGTAGAAGGAATGACCTTCTCGCAATAGTCGAGGGCTTTTAAAGCCTTGTCCTTCTTGCCTTCCTTGATCAGCTGGCTGGTCAGCTGCACGAACATGCGGCGGTGTGTGTCGCACATGCGCAGTACCGTTTCATCCAGATAGATGTTCGGATTGTCGATGCCGCCGAACTTGAACTTGTGCATCAGGTTGTCGTACATCTTTTCGCTGTCCAGACGTCTGCCCAGTTGCGCGTTGTTGAACGGAGTAATGCGGTAGGCCAGACCTTCCTGCAGGAAGTTGTCGGTCAGGTTCAGGTGGTTTTCCGAGCCTACGGTGATGGCCATGTACATCGGGCGTTCCCAGTTGGTATTGGCCAGCATTTCCAGCATCATCAGTTCACTCTTGTACAGCACCCGTTTGCCTTTCAGCGAAATGTGCATATAATCAGGAATGGAATCAGGCGTCAGCATGCCCGAGCGTTTGATGGCTTCCTTGTCCAGCTTGATAACGATACTGTCGGTCGGAATCATCTGCAAGTCTTCTTTCGGTGAGCGTACCCAGTGTTCCAGAATGTTCTTCAGTTCGTACGGGTTGTCTCCGAACTCCTTGGCAGCTTCTTCCGGGTTCTTTTTGTAGAATTCCAATACCGTAGGCATGGCATCCGGGCGTATATATACGGCTTCGTTGTGGCCGGATACATAGTCGATTCGTTCCCAGTTGATAGGTACTGATGGAGAATCGTAGGCCGGACGGCGCATCTGGTCGATGTACCAGTCGGTCTGCAGGTAACTCAGGTTGCAGACACGTACATCCGTGCGCACGCCTTCCGTTTCCTGGTTGTACCACAAGGGGAAAGTATCATTGTCACCGTTGGTGAAGAGAATCGGATTTCCTTTGTCCGGAACGGAGTTCAGGTAGTTCTGTCCGAAGTCACGGCATGTATAGCGGCCGCTGCGGTCGTGGTCGTCCCAAGTCTGGCTGACCATCTGTATCGGTACCAGCAAGCAAACGATGCTGGCCAGGATGGCCGCAGGCTTTTCGTTGATTTTCTTGCTCAGATATTCCGCGATGGCCGCTACTCCCAGTCCAATCCAGATGGCGAACGCATAGAAGGAACCTGCATACGCATAATCTCGTTCACGCGGCTGTTGCGGTGTCTGGTTCAGGTAAAGCACGATGGCCAGTCCGGTCATGAAGAAGAGGAAGAATACCACCCAGAATTGCTGGATACCTTTTTCGCCTCTGTAAGCCTGCCAGAACAGACCGATAAGTCCCAAAATTAACGGCAGACAGTAGAACACGTTGTGACCTTTGTTGTTCTTCAGCTCGCTCGGAAGCAGAGACTGGTCGCCTATCAGCATGTTGTCGATGAACGGGATACCGGTAATCCAGTTGCCATGTTCAATTTCTCCCTGGCCCTGGATGTCGTTCTGACGTCCGGCAAAGTTCCACATGAAGTAACGCCAGTACATGTAGTTCAGCTGGTAGATAAAGGAGAACTTGATGTTGTCCCACTGCGTCGGAATCTTGACCATAATCATCTCGCCGCACTGGTCGTAAGGCACCTGACGTCCTTCCACGCCGCCCAGCCAGTCTTCATAGGCCTGTGCATGCACGTCGCTGTACATACGCGGGAACAGCATGTTCTGTGCATATTTGTATTCCGTCTTGTGACGGACGATTTCGTAGCTGTCTTTTTCGTCCGGACGTTCCTTTTCTTTCCGCTGGTAAACCGGAGCCCCTTCTTCCACGTCGTACACGCAGCCCCCTTCCGTCGGTTTCAAAGCCGGTTTGGAAGCATAAGTCTGTCCGTAGAACAGCGGGCGGGTACCATACTGCTCACGTCCCAGGTATTCACCCAGCGTGAAGATATCCTCCGGAGAGTTCTGGTCCATCGGCGTGTTGGCCGAAGAACGGATGACGATGACGGCATACGAAGAATAGCCCACAACAATCATCATCATGGCCAGCAGGCTGGTGTTCAGCGTACGGGCACTGACGCGGTATTTCTCGCTGAGGTTGGCAAAGAGGTAAATAGCCAGAATTGCCAGCACGATTACACCGATGAACACACTGCTCCATCCGTGTCCGTAGAACGGAATACCCAACAGGCCTACCGTAGTGAGGAAGGAGATGTTCATCCGCTTGCGGCTTTTCACCGTGTAGCTTTCGTATACACCCCAGATGATGCTTGCGGCCAGGACAATCATGTAGACAATGACACCCGTGTTGAAAGGCATGCCGAAGTCGTTGACAAACAGCAGTTCAAACCATCCGCCCACTTTCACGATGCCCGGTACGATGCCGTAGAGTACTACCGCAACCAATACCATGGAACCAATCAGGGCAATCAGACTGCCTTTCAGGTTAGCTTTGGGGTTTTTCTTGTAGTAATATACCAGTACAATGGCCGGAATACAAAGCAGGTTCAGCAGGTGTACGCCGATAGACAATCCTGTGAGATAGGCAATCAGAATCAGCCAGCGGTCGCTGTGAGGTTCGGTGGCCCGGTTTTCCCATTTTAGAATCAGCCAGAATACGAGGGCCGTGAACAAGCTGGAGTACGCATATACTTCTCCTTCCACGGCACTGAACCAGAAGGTGTCGCTCCACGTATAAGCCAGGGCACCTACCACTCCCGAACCCATGATGGCAATCAGTTTACCCGTTGTCATCTGGTTTTCATCGGGGCAAATCAGTTTCTTGGCCAGGCAAGTGATGCTCCAGAACAAGAACAGGATACACGCGGCGCTCATCAGGGCACTCATGGTGTTGACCATACGGGCCACCTGTGTGGCATCACTGGCAAACTGACTGAACAAATTGGCGGTCAGCATGAAGAAAGGTGCGCCGGGCGGATGTCCCACCTCCAGCTTATATCCGGTAGTAATGAATTCCGGACAGTCCCAGAAGCTGGCTGTCGGTTCGATGGTCATGCAGTAAGTGAATGCGGCCACCGCAAAAGTGAGCCAGCCAACCAGGTTGTTAATCTTGTTGTACTGTTTCATGAATTATTTTAGTTTCTCGTTAAAATTCAATGCGGCAAAGATAGCAAACATTTACTAATCAAGTCCCAAAAGTAAATGATAATGTTGCAAAAGGCGTTAAAAGCGGCCCTTTACTCTTCATGATGATGGCATTTCAGGATGCGGTGAGGCAGATTGCCATGTCCTAACAGTTCGATGGGGCATTCAAAATGCGTTTCCAGCCATTCGGCGGAGACCTCCGTATCCGGATGATAGTCGAGTGTGCCGTTCACGCACGCCACACTTTTCACGTTTTGCAGGATGGTGCCGATGTCGTGGCTCACCAGTACGATGGCCCGTTCCTTGTTGATTTCCTCCAACAGGGAGTAAAGCCGTGCTTCAAACCGCTTGTCGATGTACGTGTTGGGTTCGTCTAAGATTACCACTTTGGGGTTGGAAACCAGTGCGCGGCCCAACAGTGCCCGTTGCAGTTGTCCGCCGCTCAGTTGGCCGATGGCCCTTTGCTCCAGTCCTTCCAGTCCCATGCGGGCAATGATGCGTCGTACTTCCTCGTGCTGTGCCTTGGTGAAAGAACGGAACAATGATTTCTGTTTGTTCAGTCCGGACAGCACCACTTCGTAGACCGAAATCGGGAATTTCTTGTCGATGCGGTTGTATTGGGGCAGGTAGCCCATGGCGATTTCGTCCACCTCTTTTCCGTCTTCGAAAAACTGGATGTGGCCGGAAGTGGGTTTCAGGAGGCCCAGTATGATTTTCATCAACGTGGTTTTTCCCCCTCCGTTGGGTCCGATTACTCCCAAGAAGTCTTTCTCGGCAATTTCCAGGTTCACATTTTCCAAGACCTTCTTCTGGTCGTAGGCGGCGGATATTCCGGTCAGTCTGATAAGCGGTTGGTTCATGGGCGGATTGTGTTATTGCTCGTTTTTGCTCAGCGATTGGGCGATGTGAATCATTTCCTTGGCCCAGTCGTAGGTGAGCGGGTTGATAGGTACGATTTTCAGGTGGAGCTGCTGTGCGATGACTTCGGCGTTGCGCTGGTCAAACTCCTGCTGCACGAACACCACCCGTACCTGTTTCTGCCGGCAGAGGTTCATCAGTTCCTGCAGATGCGTGGGCGAAGGCTCTTTTCCCCCCTCCTCGATGCTGATTTGCTGCAGGCTGTAGTCGCGGGCAAAATAGCTCAGTGCCGGATGGTAAATCAGGAAACTCGGGTCGGCATTCGACAGGTAACGCTGCATTTCCCGTTCCGTACGGTCAATCACCCGCTGCATACTGTCCAGCCGGTGGCGGTAATATTCCTGGTTGTCCGGGTCAATTTCTGAAAGCGCCTTGCAGATATTGGCAGAGATGATGTGGGCATTCGGTATGGAGTTCCAGATATGCGGCTCCACTCCGTCGTGGTTTCCCTGCGTGTGGGCATGCGGATGTATTTCATGAATGAGGTCTACCCCTTGCGACATGTCGTAGAACGGCAGCTGGGGGGTATTGGCTTGCAGCCTTTCTATCCAGGCCTGTTCAAATCCGATGTGGCCGATGCGCAGGTACGCTTTGCTTCGTGCCAGGTCGACCAGCTGTTGCGGGGTAGGGTCGTACGTTTCCGGGTTTCCTCCCTTGGGCACGATGCTTACCACCTGAAACTTGTCTCCGGCAATGGCCTCCGTGAAGTAGCGCAGCGGCTCGATGGTGACGGTGAGGGTCTGTGTCCGGTTGTTTTCCCCGTTTCCTGCGCAGGCTGCGAGTGCCAGTGTCGTCAGCAGCAGGAAGATATATTTTTTGATGTCCATATATTCAGATGTTGGATAAGTATTCTTCGCAAAGCTACAAAATCTTTCCGAAGTCTGGAAACAAGGGTTGAAGTTTCCTGCGGGTGAAAAGGTTGAAAATGAATAAAGGCCCTGTCTCTCGACAGAGCCTTTGCCCCCTTAATAGTTACTCTACGTGTATCTATTAAAACTTGAATCCAATTTTGAGGGTCGGAGCGGCCAGGATGGAATAGTTATGGCTATTGGCATCGAGGTTGCTCAGTCCTTCTTGCGGCTTGATCAAGCTGCGGTTGTAAGTGTAGGCAAACGGATCTACCTGTGCACCTACGAACAGACCGTCTGTGATGTAATATTCCACACCGCCGGTCAGTGCTCCGCGTACGTTGAATGCTTCGCCTACTGATTTACCCATGTTGTATTCATCGTCCGTAAACGAGACGTTACGTCCGTAGGCGTAACCTACCCGTGCTCCGGCATACAGATACAGACCATCGACTTTCGTCTTGAAGTAGCGATCCACTCCTGTATACACATTGAATTGCAGGAAGTTCTGATCGGCTATTGCGCCGTAGCTTGGTATATCACCCCATTCGAATGCTTCGTCGCTGTCGGCACTTCCCGGCACGCCCGAATAACCCGGATGTTTGGTGATACTCATGCCTCCTCCCAATACCAGTTTCCATTCATCGAGGAAGAACCAGCCACCTTCGATTCCTACTTGCAGCGCCTTGTCATTCCAGTTGGTTGACTGGGCCTGGAATCCGTTGTAGCTGGGCAGAGTGCCTACGGCAGCATTCTGCATTACTGTATTGTTGTAACTTACGGTTGCTGCCACGGTAAAGTCGTTTTTCTGCGGACCTTTATCCTGGGCATTGGCTGTAAGTCCAATCATCGGGAGTGCGGCTAATATTAAAAGTTTACTGATTTTCATATGATTCTGTTTTGTTGTTGGTTTATCTTCGGAAAAGGAGGAGGCTGGCTCCTCCTTTCCTCAGATTATAAACTTTTTGCTATTAGCTTCTTGGTTTAGGAAAGCTTGCTTATTCAGCAGGAGTTTCTTCAGGTTCTTCTGTAACAGTGTCGCCAGCAATCAATGACTGAATCTGCTCTATATAACTGTCATACTGAGCCTGTTTGATTTCGATTTCTTTTTCCAGATTAGCAATTTCTTGATCCAAGATTTCCATGTACTGCTGCTTGGTAGCTTCGGTTGTTACTCCATCGTCAGCTGTCATAGTAGCAATATTCTTCTTATTGGTGTTGATATCCTTTTCAACAACGTTAATTGTTGTCAACCAGTCAGTGTAGGAATTAGCAATATTCTTTAAGCCATCAACTAAGTTATTCTGAACCGTATAATTGTGTTCTGCTTTTGTCATCGCAATAAATTTATCTGTACTTGCCTCTACAGCAGCGACATAAGCATTATAAACAGTTGTATAGTTTTTGAATGCTTCACCAGTCAGCAAGGTATTGATTTCAGCCAAGATGGTTTGTTCTTCTTTAGCACTATCTAATGCTTTTTGTGCTCTATCTACACCGCTTTGCAAGCTGTTTTCGTAGTATTGAACTCTGGATTCTGCCTGTTCCAATGTAGATTTGTTTGCGTCTGTAGGCTCTTTGTCGAAAGCTTTTTGAGCCTCAGTTACAGCATCTTTTAACTCTTTGTAAGTAGTCACTCCATCATTAGTTATTGCAGCGTCCTTCAAACCATCGGTTTGTGCCTTTTCTGCATTTGTCAAATTTTGTTCAGCTACTTTTACGGCACGGTCAGCATTGGTTATATCACTACTTAATGCTTCTTGATTAACTTCATAAGCATCTTCTTCTACGTTGTACCATAGCCATAGTCTTTGTGATGTTCCATCGTCGAAGTTAACAGTAATAGTTTCGTTTTCAGGAGGTACCATGGTAAGATAATTCCTCACTCTTGAACCGTTTATATTACCATTAATATAATTGTATAATTCTGTTGAGTAAATATTCTCCAGCGCAGGTCGGATTTTTTCATTATATTCTTGGTTATACAATGCTTGAGCTTCGTCCCACAATTGTTTTAATGCTGGTAATTTTTGGCTAGCTTCATTTGCAGCCTTTTCAGCTGCATCTTTATCTGTATTGTCATACTTCTTATATTCAGCCAGTAGCGCTTCATTAACAGCTAATGATTTTTCTTCCTGTCTTACTTTCTCTGCAATTTGCAATTGAATATCAACAAGTTCATAGTCTGCTTTTACACGTTCAGCCTTTTTACTGATTAACTGTTCGTTTAAGCCACCCTCACCATAGATTGAGTTATATCCATGTTGAACCCATTGTTCTTCGTTCTGTTGTGTTGTGGGATTCCATACATATACATAACCCCAGGAGCCATACATGAGTTCGTCTGCTTTGTTTAACAACTCATTGATCTTGTCTTTTGTCGCTTCATCAGCTGCATTGGATGCTTTTATTAAAGATGCTTTTGCTCTTTCCAACGCTTCTTTTTGGCTAAGTAATGCTGCTTCGGCTTGAGCTTGCGCTGTTTCAAGATCTGTAGCAAGTGTTGCTTTGGCTTTTTCCAATGCAATATTCTGTAGTTCGTTAGCTATTTCTTTAGCTTTTGCTTCAGCATTTTTGATGGCAGCATTTGCTTCGGATATAATTTTTTTAGCATCTGCCTGTGCTTGCTGATAATTAGCCAAAGCGGTTAACTGTTGTGCCTTTGCATCACGGATAGCGGTAACTGATGCTGATTCGTTGTCGTCAACACAAGAAGTAAGTGTTGTTGAGCTTAGTGCCAATGCGCCAAGCACCATTGACACTGCGATGAATTTCTTTTTCATAAGTAAATCCAAGTTTTAAAAGTTAATATTCGGGTTTAATAAGTATATTTGCAGATATATCCTCAAAATTCATATTCACTTTATTCGTTTTTCATATCACATTTGTGTTTTTCAATGGTTCGTTGGGGGCGGGGAGGTCTTTTCTTGTCCCGTCTTAACGAAAGCGAATTTAACCAATCATAGCGGAGATTACTTGTCGATTAATGCGTTTAGCTAATAAAATCGACAAATTGTGGAAATATATATGCTTATACAAATAGTTTTTCACTCATCAGACAAATTCTGTTACATTTTTTAGTATCCTTTTAAAGGTGTGAGGAAATATTTTTAAAAGATTCTTGAGAATAGAAAAACAGGGAAAGGGGGCTCTGAGGCAAAAAAGAGTCATGAGGGAGGCTTTTTGCGCCTTGGAAAGGCACAAAAAGAGGTGATAATGGGGAAACTTTTGGGTATAGATGGGAGGATGTTCCTTTGTTTTCTATGTTTCGCACGGCGGAAACGTACGTTTTCCTTACGCGAAACGTACGTTTCTCATGAGGGAAACCTACGTTTTCCGCAAGGAAAACATAAAAAATGACAAGGGATTTTGCTTTTGAACGTACGGCGTTTTCAGATTCAGGCCGGTTTGCTGGCACGAAGAATTTCCCGTTTGCCTCCCGGAGGGCCCGGCAGGCGTTCTACAGTGAATCCGGCCGTTTGAAGCATTCTCCGCACTACGCCTTTGGCGCAGTAGGTGGTAAGGATGCCACCCGGTGCCGTTTGCCGGTACAGACTATCGAAAAGGGGCTGGCTCCACATTTCCGGTTGTTTCTCCGGGGCGAAGGCATCGAAATAAATCACGTCGTAGTGCGACTGGAAGTCGAAGTGGGTGAAGTCGCCTTCTATCTTGTGCAGGGTGAACCAGGAAGAGAGGCGGACGGGCTGATTCCAGGGAGCAGCATGCAGGGCATAGAACTTTTCGCTGGCTTCCGGGGCAATGATTCCCGGATAGCCCAGTTGGTGCACGATGTCTTCGGCCAGCGGATAGCGTTCGATGCTGGTAAAACAGACTTCTCTTTGCTGTTTTTCTGCCTCCAACAGGGTGAGGAAGGCATTCAGTCCGGTGCCGAAGCCGATTTCTAATACGCGGGGACTTTCGGCTTGCGAGTGGTTGAGGCCCATCTGGATAAAGATGTGCTGCGATTCTGTCAAGGCTCCTTTCACGGAGTGGTAATGCTCATTCAGTTCCGGCACAAACAGGGTGTTGCTTCCGTCGGCGGTAGGTTCAAGTGTAATCATGTGATAACTGTCGGTTGTGTGGGGGCAAAGATACGCATATCTTTCAAGCGGGGAAAGCGGAAAGCGATTTCTTAGTGGAGATATTGGAATACGCCCAGGGCCGTAGCCACAATGATGGCATAGCGTGCTAACTTGCCAATGGTCATGGCCACGGTGGTGATCCAGAAATTGCCCCGCATGAAGCCCAAGGCGATGAGCAGGGCATCGCCGATGACGGGCAGGAAGGAGAAGAAGGCCATCCACGAGCCTCGCCCGTGGATGAAGCGGATGGCCCGGTCCATTTGTTTCTTGTCTACCTTGAAATATTTCTCAATCCATTCGGTCTTGCCCATCCGGCCTATCCAGTAGCAGGTCACACCTCCCAAGGCATTGCCGGCCGTGGTGAAAAGGGTAGACCATACCGGGTCCAGTCCTAATCCCACGCAGGCTAACAGGACCACTTCCGAACTGAAAGGCAGGATGGTACCGGCCAGGAAAGCCGAGAGAAACATCCCCCAATATCCCCAGTCTATCAGAAATTGAATAAATGCATCCATACATTAAATATACATACGCCCGTCCAGAGGGCAAGGGCTGCCCACAGGAAGATACGGGTAAAACGGTTGAAAGTCAGTGCCAACAGGTGGCCTCCCAAAATGGAGCCTACAATGAGGGTCATGGTGAAGAAGGTGTTGAAATGTGAAGGGATAAGACACATGCACAGCAGGGTGGCTACTCCTGTGATGAGGAGGATACGCAGCATGACTCGGGTCTGCACCTTGTCCTGATAGATGTGCCACAGGCTCTCTACACCGCAGATGGCGATAATCAGCAGGGCGGCTCCTCCGGATACCAGCTGGGACAGCGACAACACGGAATAGTCTATCGGGGGAAAGCTGGACAATTGCAGGAACGGTTCGCCGATTTTCTCGGGTGTACCCGTATACAGGTGATAGCAGAGCATGATCCAGTAGGGGGTAAAGATGCCCGTGAGGCCTGCAAAGAAAGTACGGAGCGTGAACGCACGCAGCCCCACCATGTAAAAATAAATCAGCGGAATGAAATAGAGGGTCTGAGGCAGCAGGAAACTGCTGATGCCGATGCAAAGGAAGGCATGAAAGATGGGAGTGGACGCGTAGGGTGATTCATAACTCCGGAACAGGTAGCCGAAGCTGATGACAAACAGCAACGGAATCCACTGTTCATGCGAGTAGGTGTGCAGAAAGGGAAGCCCCCCAAAGAAAAAAAGGAACAGTGCCGCATGGAATGTGGTACGGGTGCGGATGAGTGAGAACGTGGTGTTCAGCTCAATCAGTAAGTAGGTGATCAGGCCGTAAATGGCCAAAGAAATGAAATCCGTCTGTTCCTGGTAGGTGATGCCGAACAAGAGCAGACAGAAAACTACGGCAACAGGAAGAGTGATTCTTCCCGTTGCCAGTTCATATTGAAATTTGTTTCGTGCAAGCATGTTTACAGGTCGAACCCGATGTCAGAACGGAAATATTTCTTCTCGAAATGGATTTTTCCGGCATTGCGGAAAGACTGTGCCAAGGCTTCGTCTTTGTTGGCGCCGTAAGAGCTGACCGCAATGACACGTCCGCCTGAGGTGGCTACCTGTCCGTCTTTCAGGGTGGTACCGGCATGGAATACGATGCTTCCACCTGCTTTGGCTTCGTCAATGCCCGTAATCGGGAATCCTTTCTCGTAGGCTTCCGGGTAACCGCCGGATACCAGCATGACGCAGACAGCCGAACGAGGGTCGATTTCCAATGTCTTTTCGTTCAGGTTGCCCTGAGCTACTCCCTCAAAGAGGTCTACCAGGTCGCTCTTGATACGAAGCATTACGCTTTCTGTTTCAGGGTCGCCCATGCGGACATTGTATTCAATGACCATCGGATCGCCTTTCACATTGATGAGTCCGAAGAAGATAAAGCCTTTGTAGTCAATACCTTCTTCCGCCAAGCCTTCTACTGTAGGACGGATGATGCGGTCTTCCACCTTTTTCATCCATTCTGCATCTGCAAACGGAACGGGGGACACAGAACCCATACCGCCGGTGTTCAGGCCCTTGTCGCCTTCGCCGATACGCTTGTAGTCTTTGGCTTCCGGCAGAATCTTGTAACTCTTTCCGTCGGTCAGCACGAATACCGAGCATTCAATGCCGCTCAGGAATTCTTCAATCACCACGGTGGCCGAAGCGTTGCCGAACATACCGCCCAACATTTCCTTCAGTTCTTTCTTGGCTTCTTCCAAGGTAGGGAGAATCAATACGCCTTTTCCGGCACAAAGTCCGTCAGCTTTCAGTACGTAAGGAGCCTCCAGTGTTTCCAGGAAGGCCAGTCCCTCTTCTAAGTTGGCTGCGGTAATGCTCTTGTATCCGGCTGTCGGGATGTGGTGACGCTGCATGAATCCTTTGGCAAATTCCTTGCTGCCTTCCAGTACGGCTCCGGCTTTCGACGGGCCGATGACCGGAATCTGCTTCAAGGCTTCATCGTGCTTGAAGAAATCATATACCCCCTTTACCAGCGGGTCTTCCGGACCTACCACTACCATGTCGATGCCGTGGTCGATGACAAACTGCTTGATACCTTCAAAGTCGTCGGCCTTGATGGCTACATTTTCGCCCACTTCACGTGTGCCGGCATTTCCCGGAGCGATGTACAACTTCTCAATTTTCGGGCTTTGTGCGATTTTCCATGCTAATGCATGTTCGCGTCCTCCTGAACCTAACAGTAAAAGTTTCATATATGTATCTGTTTTTTAGTCGATTATTTCAAATGATCTTCAAAATAGCGGGTGATGTGTTCGTGCAGGTGTACACGGTCGCGTCCCATCATGTTGTGTCCGTCTTCCGGATAGATGAAGAGGTCGGGATGTGTGCCTGCCTCGATGCACGCTCTTAGGAATGTGTAGGTGTGTTGCGGTACACAAGTGGGGTCTGTTCCGCCGATGATGATTTCCAGACGGCCTTTCAGGTTGCCGGCTTTCTGTTTCAGGTCGGAGCCTTTGTAGCCTTCCGGATTCGTCTGCGGCGTGTCCATGTAACGTTCGCCGTACATCACTTCATAGAACTTCCAGTCGATGACCGGTCCGCCGGCTACACCTACCTTGAAGATGTCAGGATAGGAGAGCATCAGGTTGGTGGTCATGAAACCGCCGAAGCTCCAGCCGTGTACGCCGATGCGGTTGCCATCCACATACGAAAGTGATTTCAGGAATTCCACTCCCTTCACCTGGTCTTTCATTTCTTCTACTCCCAAGTGACGGAAGGTGCAGTTTTCAAACGCCAGTCCCCGGTTGTCACTTCCCCGGCTGTCTACCGTCAGCATGACATAGCCTTTCTGTGCCATGTACAGGTCCCATCCTCTGGCATCGTAGAAACGTGAGTTGTGGATGAGCTGGGCGTGCGGTCCTCCATACACATAGATGATAGCCGGATATTTCTTGTTCGGGTTGAAATTTACCGGTTTGACCAGACGGTAGTACAAGTCGGTCTTTCCATCGGCGGCCTTGAGGGTACCGATGGTGATTTCCGGCAAATTGAACTGACTGCGCATCGGGTCGTCCGCTTTCAACAAAACGGTTCCCTTCTTGCCGTTGGTGGGCAGCAAGGTGATTTCCCGCCCTACGGTGAAAGAGGAGAAGTTATCTATCAAATACGTACCGCTGGCAGAGAGAGAAGCCCGGTGCATGCCGTCTTTTTCTCCTAATAACGTACGTTTTCCGGTTTTCACGTTGAGGCAGAACAGGTTGGTCTGCAACGGAGAGACTTCCGTGCTGCCGATAATGATTTCCTTCTTTCCGGCATTGAATCCTAAAATATCCTGTACCAGCCAGTCGCCCTGAGTCAGCGGAGTGACTTTCAGATGCTCCAGGTAGGTGCTGCCTTCCAGTTTGCCATTCTTCCAAACCCCTTCTCCTTTGGCTTTCGTATCCATCAGGTACAGGTGGTTGAAGCCGTCGCGCTGGCTTTGGTAGATGAACTGAGTTTCATCCCATGGCAGGAATACTAACGGGTGTTGAGGCTCTACGTATTTCGGATGCTTTTCTTCATACAGGATGCCTTCCTTTTCGCCGGTAGCAGCCTGGTAGCTGACCAGCTGTGCATGGTTCTGGTCGCGGTTCAACTCGATGACGTAGATGTGCTGTTCATCGGGCGACCAGCTGACGTTGGTGAAATAACGGTCGGTAGGGTCGCCTGCCTGCAAGTAAATGACTTTTCCGGTTTTTACCTCATATACGCCTACGGTCACTTTATGGCTGGTCATGCCCGCCATCGGATATTTGTCCGGTTCAAGAGTGGCGATGCGGGTAGAGGTATTTACCTGCGGGTAATCGGTCACCATGCTCTGGTCCATGCGGTAGAAAGCCAGGTAGCTTCCCTTCGGGCTCCAAAACGTACCTTTATAAATACCGAATTCGTTGCGGTGAACCGCTTGGCCGTAAACGATGTCGTTATCTATTTCCTTTACATCCGTTGGGTGCGGGCTTACCGCGGTGGAAAAATCCCCGTGGTTGGCAATATATAAATGGTCGCCTGCCGTATAAGCAAGATAGCCGTTCTCTTTGCAGAAATCAAGGTTGGTGGCGTTTGCTTCTTGGATGCGGAACATGTTGGTTAACTTCTTCTGGATAAAGTCATAG
The DNA here is from genome assembly GCF_016900355.1 of Bacteroides mediterraneensis. Classification (GTDB taxonomy): domain Bacteria; phylum Bacteroidota; class Bacteroidia; order Bacteroidales; family Bacteroidaceae; genus Phocaeicola. Next base: position 23,314 of record NZ_JACJKA010000030.1, read on the forward strand.
AAGAAGACATAGCTTTCACTTTTTTCTTCATCTCCCACATAGTCCGAAAACATCAGGAGGTTCCGGTTTTCCCAAGGCAGGGAAGCGCCTTGCAGGGTGTGAAGCGGCTTGATGGGAGCTAAAAGTTTGTACGGCTTTTCTCCGTTTTGCAAGGCTTCGTTCACTTCTTTCAATGTCACCAGTATAGTTTCTTCTCCGGTACGGTTATCTATTTGCCTGATATCGTCCACATCTGTACGCACACATACATCTCCCCACCATTTCAGTCCCGGAATGTTTTTGGGAACCAAGTTGAAATAATTGTTTCCACCCGGAATGACATCTTCCAGCGTAAACGCTTTCTTTTCCTGGGCAAAGGTGGTAGAGACGGTCATACTACATAATAAAAAGAATAACAAAAATAGACGTTTCATGTGCTTTATTTTTTTAGTCCTTTAGATTCTCTTCTTCCTCGTTGCGGCGTTTGTGCATGTAGCGTGGAGCTGGAGCTGCTTTCGGACGTCCGTCGTCTGTAGAAGGACGCGGGTTGCGCGGCTTCGGTTCCTCTTTGTATTTGAATTCCTTGCGGCGTTCGCGGGTAAATTCTTTTCCGTCGCCGGCTTTCCGTCCGCGGAATATTTCTTTGGAATCGGAATCCCTGCGGAAACCTTCTTTCCGGTCATTGCGGAAGCCTTCTTTCCGTTCTCCCCGAACACCCTCTTTGCGTTCCTTGCGCGCGTATTCCACTTTTTCTCCGTGGTGACGCGGGCGTGCCGGTTTTTCTTCGTGCTTCGGTTTGAACTCCTTGTCTCCGTTTTCGGCCCGGAATTCTTTGTATTTTCCGTCAAAAATCTGGTATTTACGGAACTGGCATTCCAACGCACCGTTAAACAACGGAATCTTTACGGAAGCTTTCAGGCCAATCTGGTCGAAACATTCGTCGCGGTAGCTCAGAATCCAGGCATCGTTTCCGGCAAACGCATGTTTCAAGCGCTCTCCGATCATCTGGTAAAGTCCTAACAGGTCATCGGAAGAGATACGTTCGCCATACGGCGGGTTGGTAATGATGATGCTTTTCTGTTCCGGCTTTTCAAACTGCTGGAACGGTTGGATTTTCAGGATGACATCTTTGCTGACTCCGGCTGCCTTCACGTTGTGCTGGGCAATTTCGTTGGCTTTCGGATTGTTGTCGTACCCGTAAATCTTATGTGTGAATTCACGCTCTTGTGAATCATCGTTGTAGATGGCGTCGAACAGTTCCTGGTCAAAATCTTTCCATTTTTCGAATCCGAACTCTTTGCGGAACACTCCCGGGGCGATGTTGCGGGCTATCAGTGCCGCTTCGATAGGGATGGTACCTGAACCGCACATCGGGTCAATCAGGTCGCATTCGCCTCGCCAGCCGGTCATCAGAATCATACCGGCAGCCAATACCTCGTTCAGCGGTGCTTCTACCTGTTCCTGACGGTAGCCTCTGCGATGAAGTGACTCGCCGGAGCTGTCGAGTGCCAGTGTACATTCTTCTTCCGCAATATGGATATGGATGGCCAGGTCCGGATTGCTGATGCGTACGGATGGACGGTTGCCGGTCTTTTCACGGAAATAGTCGACCACGGCATCCTTCACCTTGTAGGCCACGAACTTGGAGTGGCGGAATTCACTGGAGTAGACTACGGCATCCACAGAAAAACTGCTCATGTTGTCAAGGTATTTTTCCCATTCGATGCTTTTTACGGCATCGTATACCTCATCGGCAGTCTTGGCAGTGAAATGTTTGATAGGTTTTAAAATACGGATGGCGGTGCGCAGGCAGAAGTTTGCCTTATACATCATGGCCTTGTCGCCGGTGAAAGAAACCATGCGTCGGCCAATTTCAATGTTGCTGGCTCCCAGCTCTGTGAGTTCTTGTGCCAGAACTTCTTCCAGTCCCTGGAAAGTCTTGGCGATAAGCTCGAATTCTTGATTCATCTTGATAAAATTACGTAATTTCAATTGATAGGGGCAAAATTACGAAATTTCGGTTTGCTAATCAACTGTTTGACATTGTTTTCTGCGGAAACATGAAATCGGTTACCGGATTTTATCGCGGAAAGAAGAGGCTGGAAGCTGGTCTTTATTGACAAGATTGGCGTGGGTAAAAGGTTGCCAGCCATACCGTATATATCGCGGATGTTTGATAGAATCGGAGTAGACTCGGATTTTATCTCCTTCTATGACGGCTTGCGCAGGGAAATAGATTCCGTCATATTCTGCCAGCTCAAAGCCGGTGAGCGATTTTTCATCCGAGGTGTGTAAGCCTTCTGCATAATCAAATTCAACCATGACTTCGTGGCCTTTCAAGACGGCCTGTCTGTACAGAGGACCGGATGGAAGCAGCGTATAATGGTAGGTTTTATTTAAGGCCCATCTAGCCAACCGTTCGCCAATGGGACGTTTGTCGGTAGGATGTACGTTGAGCGAATCTCCTTTGTCGGTCGATACCACCATGCCGGTATGAGGTATCTCGTTCATCAAGCGTCGCTGGCTGTCTCGAAACCAGGGCCATGAAGGGCGGTTCAAGCTGGAAAGTTGGACAAAATAGAAAGGCATGTCCAGCTGGTTCCAGTTTTGTCTCCATCCATTCACCAATAACCTAAACAATTTATAATGTGCTTCCATGTTGTGCGCATTCGATTCTCCTTGGTACCAGATAACTCCTTTAAGAGGATATTGCTGGAGGGGGAGTATGCCTGCTTCATATAAATAACAGGGCTCGTAGGGATGACGCTTGAATGGGCTTGTACTTTTCTGGAGATTGAGCAGGGCCCTTTTTCTGGCCCATTCTTGAATAAAGTCATTTTGAGTCCAATCTTTCAGAATGGCGGGGAAATGTTTTTCCAATGAGTGGCGGTCGACCCATGATTCTGTAGTAGACCCTCCTACTGCATTACATATCAGTCCGATAGGTACTTTTAAGCTGTCTTGCAGCACTTTCCCGAAATAGTAGGCTATGGCAGAGAATGTAGCCGCCGTATTGGGGGTGCATTCGGTCCATATGGTGGGTTGATAATAGAAAAGATGATTGATGGAATCGATGGCTTGGGCTGGCCATGCTGTGGCATTGGTTTCCCATCTCCCTTTCATGTGAAAGAAACGGATGTGGGGGTTGTGTGCCTGCGATATCTCGAAAGCAGCATCTTTGGCTTGCTGTAGCATAAATTGCATGTTAGACTGTCCGGAACACAACCAGACCTCTCCTGCGGCCACATGATGAAAGGTGCGTGATTGCTGTGGGGTTTGTACGGAAAGTTCATAATTCTCTCCTGCTTTTATCGGGTCAAGCAGGACTTCCCATTTTCCGTTACTTTTCGTAAAGGTTGTCTTTTCTTGTCCATTAATACGTACCGTGACAGGTGTGGAGGCATCGGCTACGCCATGAATGCGAAGTGGAGTATCCCGTTGCAAAACCATGTAATCGGTATAAAGCATGGGGAGATGAAGTCCTCCATAATCGCCGGTTATAGCTGAATATGCTGTCTGAGCCAGAAGATGTGCTCCTTCTTCATTGGGGTGAATGGCATCGGGCAATAGAATGGGATAAGGGTAGAGTGGGGTATGGAAGTCGATGACCTCGGCTTGACTGACTTGCGCCACCACACTGATGGCCTCTTGGATTTCTTCGTGCCATTGCTGGGTACCCGAGATAAAACGAGGATGTCGGTCAGCTATTGGAGTAATGTATGCCAATAGAATGCGGCATTGAGGATTGACTTTCTTAAAGGATTCTATTAATTGTAAATAATCATGCACGAACTCATCACGATAGTTGGGCCAGTTTCTTGGATCCGTATCATTGACGCCTAAGTGAATGATGACAATATCTGCCGAAAAGTGAAGGGCTTTCTGGTATTCCTCTTGCTGGATGTACGGCCGATGCCCGTGTACCAGCAAAGTGGCTCCCGGTTTCCCAAAGTTTCCCACAGTGTATTGTGGTCCTAACAGTGTCTGTAATTGTGCTGGATAGGAGTCTGTATCGCGATTAGCAATACCAGTTCCGTATGTGATGCTATTTCCTACACAGGCCACTTTTATTTTCTTGGCAGCCTGTACGGGTTGTAATAAGCAAATGAATTGACAGAGCAGTAGTATTAAGATTGTTGGTTTCATTTTATTTCTTTAAGTAGGGAGTGATAATTTCTTTCCATAATATGTAACCTTTTCCTAAAAGGTGCAGCCCATCATTGGTATATTCGGGTTTCATTTGTCCATTATCATCTACAAAGTGAGTGAAAAGGTCAATATATTTCACATTTTCTTTTTGGCAAATACTTAAAATAGCTTGATTAATGTTAGGGATTTCCTGCCAATGGGAAGTATGTTCTTGATACAGGTTGTACTTTATAGTGACAGGTAAAACACTTTGTATCAATATTTCTGTATGCGGTGACTCTTTTTTTATTTTTTGTATGATTTGTTGTATATCAGAGGCTATATTATTAGGGGATTCTCCTTGAGGAACATTATTGATTCCAATCATTAGAAAGATTTGTGCAGGCTTTCCCTTAAGAAGGACAGAGATTCTATCATATACTCCCCAAGTGGTATCTCCGCTGATTCCTCTATTTTTGATATGAGGATTTTGAAATAATTCACTCCATTCTCCTCCATCAGTTATACTATTTCCGATAAAAAGAATGTCATCCGAACTTATAGGGAGTTGTTCAAACAGCGAAGCTCGTTGGTAGTAATAAGTAGAATATTTTCTTTCTGTTTGTCCGAAAGTGAATAGGCTATATATTAAGCCTATAATTAGCAGTAGAATTGTTTTCATGAGTTGTAGATTAATATGTTTTAATTTTATTTTTTATCAGGGGAATACACAATATTTTCTATTTCTTTTTGTCCATCCGGTGTGACAAAAACGGCATTAAACATCCATTTTACTAATCTAACCTCTGGGGTTTTGAATTTTCCAATCGGCAGTTTGAGGAAGAGCTTGTTCCATCCTTTGTGTAATGTAACTTGTATCGGAGGGCGGGAGGTTGCATTTTCATTCGTCAGAGGAATTTCGTTTGACCGGTCTTTATGGCTGTTTTTCCATACTGGTGGGAGTATTTCTTCTTGGTTCAGCCAAGCGCGGCTACCTTTGTAATCCCATGTTCCTTGTTGTGGAGCTAAATCACTTTCGGAACGACTATAGTTCTGGAATTCCAGGAATAACCCGACCTTCTGTTCCTCAGGAGAAAATACCCAGGTAGTGGCATAAGCCGTGTGGTTTTCTTCGGGTAAGGAATAGAATCCGGGAACTAATTTTCCCCATACATGGCGCAAGTAAACTCCTGCTCCGTAGACGATATGGCTTTGGTAGATTTTTCCTTGATAAAAATAGCTTTCTTTTTCTTCTTGTTCGGGAGGAAACATACGATTCAGGTCTCCTTCATTGGGAAATGCATCTGTAATGCGCCATACCACGTTGGCCTGTCTGACGTAGGGAAAAGGTTCCCCTTTAAAGGTATGTGCCTTGTGCCAAAGCATTCTGTCTTCAAAATCGGCAAATTGTGTATAGATTTCAGTATCTTTTTCCCATAAAAGGTTCGTCTTTTCATCGAAATAGCCGTATCCTCCTCCTCGCCAACTCCTTTCGGCAAGCGCCAGCATGTGGGAATACAGATTGTTGTCTGCTACGATTTGTTTTTCATTTTGGAGGTAACGGTCATTCCAAATGGCTAAGATACTTCCTGCAATGTCTTCGTTTCCTGTGCTTTGGTCATAAATACGGCTGTTGTATAATGCAATCAGGTCGGCAAAAGTATCGAAATGATTGATATAGTGATAGCGGCTATCGATGGCTGGAATGCCTGATTGGGCTTTTCCCCGGAAACTCCATAACTGTGTCATGTCTATTTCGCCTGTTTGGTATTTCCAACCGGGATTCCACGAAATGACTTTTTTCCCTTTATTACGGATATAGGCCACCATTTCCGGAACAAATTGTGGGTTGGTAAACAGTACCTCGTCTGTACCTATATGAATAAAGGGTACATCGAATGTTTCGCATACCTCATCCATGAGTTTTTTTAGAATTTCCATGCCTTTTTCGCTTTGCATGTCGGTGTGGAAAGTTCTTACAAAAGCTGCACTGTGACCAGGCATATCAATTTCGGGAATCAATATTACATGCCGTTGCTTGCAGAATGCTACGAGGTCTTTTGCTTCTTGTAGGGTATAATATTTGCCTGGCATGCGCGTCATGTTCTCAGACGCGTTGATTTCTGGGTATATTTTACTTTCCAGACGCCAAGCTTGATTCTCGGTCAGATGCCAGTGGAATACATTGATTTTGAACCTACTGAGTAGGTCAATTTCTTTTTTTAGCTCTTTTATCGAGATATAGGTACGACCTACATCTTGCATGAATCCTCTGATGCGGAAAGCAGGCCAGTCTATAATCTCACAGGTAGGAAGGCAATAGCTTCCATTGTTTTTTGCATAGGTCGCTAACTGCTGGATGGTTTGTAATGCTCTGTAGGCCCCTGTAGAAGAAGTGGCAGTGATTTGTATTTGTTTTTCAGTAATACTCAGTTTGTAGCCTTCATCGGTCGGAATAGGAATTTCCGGCAAACTGCTTTTAATTTTAATTTTGATGGTTTTATCAGTCTGCGTGGGAGTGAAAGTTACATTAATGCTTTGTAGCCAATCTTTCCATTGTTTGTATATTTCTTCTGTCGTGTCAAGATATAGTTGATCTAATACCAATTGTTTATCTGTATAGGTTATTTTCTGCGGATAAGGCAGAAGAGGGTATATATTCCCTTTGCAAGGAAATATGAACAGTTGAAAGAAAATAATATAAAAAAGAAGGAGGTGGTATTTCATATTATGGTATTATAAATAAAGAGGATATCCCTTTTCAGGAATATCCTCTTCGAGTTTATTTGTAATTCAAGATTTAATATCCTGGTGTTTGGTTCAGTGCACTGTTTTCTCCTAATGTATTTTCATCAATAGGCCATAACAAGCGTGAAGCATTGGCACTAGAGTATTTGGTAGCATAATCATCACCCATCAGACGGATATCATACCAACGTTTCCCTTCGAACAAGAATTCTCTCATTCTTTCTTTCAGAATTGCTTCAATAGGGTTGTCATCACTACCTACGAATCGGTTGTTTGAGTAGAAGGTTGCATCTTTGTCATTTGGGTATGCTACTTCGTTTCGGTGCTCATTGAAATATGTCGTTCCATAAGCTCGTTCACGTACTTCGTTGATTTCGGTAGAAATGTCTTCTCCCAAGAATGCTTTGGCAGTGGCTAAAGCTAGCAGACAGTCTGCATAACGATAAATAGGATAGTCATCTAACCAGCTTCTTGTAGCATCACCTTCCAAAAGAACTCCTTTAAACTTATAGGCAATCGGTGCTTTGAATGTGACTTGACCGTTTTCTTCACTATAAATACCTTTAATAGAGCCTTCTTTTCTGTTGTCTCCATCTCGGAACAATTGAGTGTATAGGTCTTGTTCTACCTGATAACGTATCAGCCCATTTATATCAGCCATTTCGGTTTCGGATAGTGGTGTACCATTTTCATCACAGTATGAAGCGAAGAACTGTTGGTTCATTACCATATTCAGACGATATTGGTCATTCCACATGCTATACTCATTTCTTCCATTATGTATGGCGAAAATAATTTCGTTATTTTCTTTATTGTCGTATGCAAATACTTTCTGGAAGTTATTCAGTAACCCTACTCCAGATGCTTTTACTGCGGTCAATGCGTTTTTGGCTGTAGTGTAGTCTGCTTCACCGCCTCCCATTTGCTTTCCACTCCATAAATACACTTCGCCTTTTAGCATCATAGTAGCAGCTTTTGACCAATAACATTTACCATATTTGAATGAGTAATCATCACCAAAAGCATCCTCTGAACTTTGGATATCTTTCTTGATTTGTGTCATTATGTCGGTAGCAGAAGAGGCTGCTTTACTGGGGTTACCTATATCGATAGCGTTCCCATTGGTGTAATCCAATTGCAGTACTACATCTCCCCAAGAACGTAACAGGTGAAAATATACATAGGCTCTTAGGCCGTATGCTTCTCCTAGATAATAGTTCTTAGTGCTGGCATCCAGCAAATCGGTAGATGTTGCGTGATGAATCATCAGGTTTAACTGGTTGATTAATACGTAGAAATCACCATAATTACTAATGACCGGGTTTGCAGCATTCAGCGTGTTGTCAATCATTCTTTCCACTCCCTGAGTGGCTTCTCCTGTAAATGGGTTGGAGTTATAAATGTCGGCACGAGGTTCTCCTAATTCAAAGATGGTATAAGATTTTTCGCGCAGCAGGCCGTGAAGACCGACATTGAAAGCTTCAAATTGGGCTGCATCTTTCCAGTAATTTACGTCGGTAATACTACTAACGGGCTCCATGTCCAAACAACCGGTAAAAGACGTTGCCAGACATCCGGCTAAGATATAGTTGAATATTTTTTTCATAATCGTTATTTTTTTCAGAATGTTACAGATAAACCAAACAATACGGTTCTTGGAGTCGGATAACGTCCATTATCAATTCCTCTTCCATAAGTTGTAGATACGGCTGGTTCTGGAGAAACGCCATCATATCCTGTGATATAGAATAGATTCTGACCGGTTACATATACAGAAGCGTCTTGCATACCTGCTTTACCAATCCATTTCTTGGGTAAAGAGTAACTCAATGTGATTTCTCGTAAAGCTAGATAATCACCTTTTTCATAGAAGCGTGAACTGTTATTATTGACAGCTGTGTTTCCATTATTTGAACGGGTGATGTTTTTCTTGTTCAACTGGTCTGCATAAGTAAATACCGGAAGGTCTGTATCCGGATTGGTTTCGCTCCACGTATCGTGTACTTTATCAATGATGTTAAACTGTCCTTGATATTGTCCTAATGAACGAGCCTTTAAGTCGTTGTAAATAGTGTGTCCCAATGCATAGTCGAAGCGGGCGTATAAAGACCAGTTCTTGTAAGATAAAGTAGTAGAGAATCCACCGGTTACTTTCGGGAAGATATTACCCACTACAGCACGGTCAAGGCTATTGATTTTTCCATCTTTATTGATGTCTTCCCAGCATACATCTCCTGGTTCTATAGGTTTCCATCCGTTGGACTCTGCGTAAGTGACACCTGTTTGCGGGTTGATTTCATTTGCCATACCTGGTCCATACAGGTTAGCCACTTCATCAATAATCATGTTGGCGTTTGCTTTTACGTCATTCCAGTCTCTAAAGATATGGTTTTGTACATAACCTACCATGTCTCCCAGTTTACCACCTTCTCTATAACCACCAATCCATTTGGTTGGAGTTTCTCCTGTTTCTGGATCATATAGTCCGGCTGCCACTTCATAACCATCAATTTGATTAAATGGTTTGTCACTGGTCGGTAATTTCAATACTTTGTTGGATACTGAAGTTAAGTTGGCAGAAACTTCCCAGTTAAATCCTTTTACATTGGAAAGGATATTAGCTCTTACTTCCATTTCGAATCCGGAGTTGCGCAATCTTCCCAAGTTGGTTTTCATGGTTGAGAAACCGGTATAAGCAGGCAGATTTACGTCTGTCAGCAAGTCGTCGGTGGTTCTGTTGTAATAGTCCAGAATGAAGCTCAATCGGTTATTGAAGAAGCCCAAATCCAGACCGGCTTCAAATGAACGGCTCTGTTCCCATCTCAGTCCCGTATTTATCAGTGCTGAGTTGTAGTATGCGGTTGCTCCATCATATGTTCCAGCTCCGATTTGCTTGTACACTCCATAAATATCAAAGTTGCCAATGCCATTTACATTACCGTTTACTCCATAACTCAAACGAGGTTTGATGTTGCTGATGACATCTGAAATCTTAGATTCTTTCCAGAAATCTTCTTCTGTAACATTCCATCCGACAGAAACACCAGGGAAGAAGCCCCAGCGGTTATCTTTCAAACGAGAGATACCATCATAGCGGGCTACCAAAGACAACAAGTATTTCATCTGATAGTTGTAGTTTACACGACCAAATACAGAGGCAATACGATAACCGGTTTTTTCGGATGTAGTATATGTACGGGTAGCACCTGCATTCAGAGTCGGAATATCATCCGTCGGAGAATTCTGAGTCTTTGCCTGCATAATAAATTGGTTATAACCGAAGTATTCGCTACCTACCATTACGTCCAGGTTATGTTTTTCTTTGAAAGTGTCTTTGTAATTTAATGTTCCATTTAACTGTATTTGGGTATAACGCTGTATTTGGGCACTTGCTTCACGTGTGTTTGTCGGTGTGGAAGAAGTCTGTAGCTGGTATGACTTGTTGAATGTTTCGTATTGATAGTCATAATGGTAAAGAGAGGAGTTCCCGCTGAATACCAATTTTTTAGGAATGATGTCTAAGTCAAAGCCAAAGTTATAGGTAGCTTTGCGAGTTCCATCTTCACTTGTCAGCTTATCCCGATAGTATTCAGGATTACCATCACCTGTTCCCCAACCTGATGCAGGCGAACCATCTTCGTTGTATGGATTCCATGTCGGACGTTGTGAGCGTGTACGATAGAATAATTCATAAGAACCAATCCATAACGATGGTTGCTGTGACCATGTGTAGGTAGCACCGGCTTTCACATTTAAGAATGGGAAAATCTTGTAGGTACCGCTTACAGATCCGTTGAAGCGTTTGTATCCAGTTCCCTTAATCTGACCATCTTCATTGTAATATCCCATGCTGGCCATGTAAGTACCTTTATCATTTCCTCCGGTAATATTTACATAATGATCTTGTGTCAAAGCTGTATTAGCAAAAACTGCATCATCCAACTGACCACTATAATCCTTATAAAGAAGCTGTTTACCTTCATAGTATGGATCATCCATAACTAACCAACCTTCATTTCTTAGATGAGAATTTTCATCGGTTAGATATTTTACGTCGATAAGGTCATTTTGTGTACCATATCCAGTTTGAGTATCTACGCTTGCTGCTCCCGGTACGTTGTTTGTATAACGTTTATAACCCAGACGGTTATAGTAAAGATAATCGTGGGCATTACAGAAATCATATCCGTAACGTGCAAAGTTTACACCCAGTTTAAATTTATAGTTTACTGAAGCTTTACCTGCTTTTCCGCTTTTTGTTTCTACAAGGATAACACCTCCGTTGGCACGTGCACCATAGATAGCAGTAGAAGCGGCATCTTTCAATACTTGTATAGATTCAATATCTGAAGGGTTGATGTCACTCATGCTTTCGCGAATAATACCATCAACAACAATCAATGCTTTACTATTACCACCGGTAATTGTTGCTCCACCACGAAGAGTGATATCAGGTTCAGCTCCAGGCTGTCCTGTTGTATTGATAACTCGCAAACCTGTTACAGAACCTTGCAGGGCTTGTCCCGCATTACTCATGGCTGCGTTTTTTAGTACTTGGTCGTCCATTTTGGAGATGGCAGTAGTCAATGCAGCTCGTTTTTGGGAACCTCCATATCCTGTTACGACTACCTCCTCCAATGTTTGGGTGTCTTCTTTTAAGATTATGTTGACAGGAGTTCCATCCCATTTAATAGTTTGTGCAGTATATCCTACGAAAGAAATTTCAATAATGTCTCCTTTCTTTACGTTCGACAATGAGAACTTTCCGTCGATGTCTGTAATGGTTCCGTTGGTAGTGCCTTTCACTATCACGGAAGCTCCGATAACAGACTCGCCTGTTGCATCTTTCACAATACCTTGACATATACCCGATTGTTGTACAATGTCAATTTCAGCTTTGTTGGTGGATACGTCCGCATACGTCATTCCGGTGGATAAACTACCCAACAACAGACACATGCCGACTGACTTCATTTTTTTATTCATAACTCCTGTATATATAAGGTTAAAGTTTGCATTTGAAGGATTTTAGGTTAACTTTAAACTATTCTAGTCGATTTTATTAAAGCTTCTATTTTGTATGCGACAAATATATAAATAAAAAAAATGATATCACAATTATTTGATAAAATATTTTATAAAATATTGCTTTTTATCGGGGATGTGTTGTATTTATCAAATTGGTTTATGAATCTTGGTTTATTTTTTTCCTTTGCTAAGATTTGTATATGTATTGGAATAATTAAGAGTATTCTCTGATTATCAACAACTAAAGAGGATGTGTCAAAATGATGCATCCTCTTTTTCGTTATATAATCATCGTTTTGCCATTTTTCATAGAGTATGATTTATGTTTTTCCTATGTCCATGCCTTTTGGTGGTATAATGTGCTGTAGAT
>NZ_JACJKA010000031.1 GCF_016900355.1 Bacteroides mediterraneensis
TAAACAGACTGATATAAACATGACAGAATCAGATTTATGTCCGCCATCTTTCAAATATTTCCGTTTCAAAAGGAAAAAATATGTCCAATAAGAAATCTCTTTTAGCATAATATTCAATATCTTTTAGCAGGGAATGGTCTGATATATGTCTGTTTTGGTGTATAACTGCGTTTAATAATTTGCTGTTTTACAGGTAATGCCGGAATAACTACTCGCAAATTATCTGAAGGTTGTGTGATTGCATTATGACTGTCCGGATTGATAGAGATATTTGGTCTATCAAAGGCTCCTAAAGAATCTAATCCCCAATAAATCAGACCTACAGCTAAGCCTATCCAGCCTCCAATAAAAGCTGATGCTACAGATACAAGAGAGTTTACTGCAGCTTTCTCATAAGAAATTTGCCCATCTGCTGCTCCTGCATAATCAATAACGACACCAAGCACTAACAATTTTCTGCCGAAATTTTTGGCCAGAGAAGTTATTTTATATGTTCTGATTCGAGCACGACTACCTCCTTTCCATCCATTACTATAAATTTTAGGAGAAAATTGACCTGACTTATAAAATCGAGCTGTAGCCTTCATATTTGATAATTCAACCAAACTGGCCATTGTTCCTATCGTTGAAATGGAATTTGCAGTATATCCATGCCACAAATATGTTTTTGCTTCTTCTTTATCAATTAAAGCAGGGTTCTCAACCCATAGCGGCATTGAATCTGCAAAAGAAACGAGTCCATAACTACCAATTTGGTCTCTAATGACATCTTGAGTCCTCATAGGTACTATTTCTACTGCAGCGTGCCTTTGATTATCAAAAGTAATCACTCCTTTAAAAGGAAGATTGTTTTGTAATCTATTCTGTAACTCCTGTTGGTTAATCTGTTCTAAGTAATCTGGCATAATATAAACATTTTAAATTATTTACAAGATCATAATCATTCACACATTAATAACAAAGTTACGCAATTTTTTTGTCTAAATGATAAATTGAACATTTTTTTAATGCGATTATGGCAAAATACAAAAACACGATAAAATATAATCATTCAGGTCTTTATACCCTGCATATAAGTGGGATTGGTCAAAAATTCGCTCGCCGATACATTTTCTGAGTTCATCCACAGCGTTTCTCCCGGCACGGTCATTATCCAGAAAACAGCGGATTTCCTTGTAACCGTCCAAAAGCGCCACAGCCTTCGTCAGGTTGGCTACAGAGTTCAGTACGATATGGTCACAGCCCGGCTGAAAGCCTTCGATGCCTTTCTTCTGTAATGTCAGGAACGACAGGTAATCCATAAACCCCTCAAAGAGGCAGCACACCGGCCTTTTCCCTTCCGGTTCCCGGATATACGACACGGCTTTCGGGGAAATGCAGGCCTTGAAATACCGGTTCCGTATCTCATACCCGCCGTTCATGTTGGGGAATCCGACCGCGAAATAGCGTTTCCCGCCCAGCCCGTAACGGATTTCCCGGCATTCCCTGCGGGCTGTTCCCGCATCAATACCCCTTTCTTTCAGATAGCGGTACAAGGCCGGCGATGCCAGTTCCTTCACTTCCACCTCCTGAAAGGCCGGTTTCGGTTTTTCCCGTTTGGGGAAGGGACAGGCCACGGGACAGATGTGAGGTGTCTGACGTTCTATCTGCCGCAACAGGTAAGACACATCTTTTGACCCGTACAGTTCGGAGGCGAGGGCAATCAAGTCGCCGCCTTTTCCGATGCCGAAATCGAACCATTTATTAAGGGCCGTGTTTACCTTGAACGATGCGTCCGTTTCTTCCCGCAGCGGCGAACGGTACCACAAGTTCGCCCCGCATTGCCGCACCGGGAAATGTCCCAGCGTGTGCAAATAGTCTTCAATGCGTATCTGTTTGGTTGTCTGTATGTTCATAAGGATTTAAGTTAACCGTTATGGAATGAAAAATCCCCCGGAAACTTTTCCGGAGGATTCAAACTACCGAAGTCTGGGTTCATACAGCAGTGCCAGTTCCATCCGGCGCCGCCTTTCGATGGAAGGGATGACCCGGCCTTTCCAGCACCGGAACGACAGGTACTCCCGTTCGATGTCCCGCTCCCCTCGCTCCAACTTCCGTATCAGCCTGCTTTTGGGCATCTTTCCGTATCCCAGGAGCCGGTTATGGCCGACCTGATAAGCCAGCACAGCCAGCAGGAGGCTGTCCGTCCCGAAGCGCCGGAAGAGGGCGCACCGTTCCAGCAGGTCTTTCCTTAGCAACGCTTCTCCTTCCTCACGGCTCATCCCGTAGGACAGCTGTTCACCCGGGAGGATGCGGTGCCCGTAAGCGATGTACGGTGCCTTGTCCGGCCCGTGCCAGCCTTCGTACCGCATGACCAGTCGGATGGCGCGTTCAAATGGAGGCAGCCGTTTCAGTCCCTCCATGTCCTGCGCCGCCAGCAGGCAGGGGAACAGCCCCAGCAGGCAAAGGGCGGGTATGGATTTTCTCATCCTGTTTACCATTCCACCACCTCCACATCCAGCGTGCAGCAGGGCGTGCCGCCATCATAACTCCATTCCCGTCTGCTCACCGTCAGTTCACACTCCTTCAGGAAATCCCCCACACTCATGCTTTCTGTCCTTTCGTTGCGTTCAAAGCAATGGCAGGCGGGCGTTTCTTCCAGCACTTGCCGGGAAAACTTGCAGGCAAGCCGGTCCGCGTTTATGCGGAGCCGGTCGCCGATGGCAGGCACGGTCACCGCCTTCCGGGTCAGCAGGACATACTCCGGCAATCCGGGTATGTCGGCATACAGCAGGATGTTCATTCCGTGCCCTCCTCTCCGTTTTCCGTTCCTGTTCCGACAGGCTCCGTCACGCTTTCTTCCGGATTGCTGTCCTCCGCATTGAAACTGAAGCTGAGCTGGCAGACGGCTCCCCAGTTGTTTTCAAAATAGAGGTCGATGGCCTGTGCCTCATCGCTGCTTTCCGAAGTGTAGTACAGCCTGAATTTCAGGTCTTCCAGCAGATAGCGGTCGTTGGGTTTCAGTGCCGTGCCGTCCGCCAGTTGGAGGATGCCTTCTCCGTCGGGCTGGAAATACCTCAGCGTGTAGACGGTGCCGTCGAATTCCCCTTCGGGAATGATTTCCAGGCGGATTTCCGCCGTTTCCCCTTCCACGAGTTCATCCGTTACCGGCAGGGCTTCCACGGTGAACGGGTATTCCTGCTGCACCTCCGGCCCTTCGTCACAGGAAGCCAGGCAACATACCGCCGCTGCCAGGCAGCAGGCGGCTTTCATCCGGTCAAATGTCTTTTTCATCATTTTCATCATTGTTTCTTGTTTTCAGTAAGGTTCAGAATATGTATTTGAGGGCGATTCCATATTGGGTATGGAAATGTCCGGCCGCGCTGCCCCACAGGATGCGTTCCCGTAACTGGAAAGCCAGTACGGTGCAGTCGCTCAGGTAGGCTTCCGCTTCGAGGGTCACGAAACCTCCATAAATGAAGGATTCGCTTTCCTGCAGGACGGCCCCGTCTTCCAGCATCCGTTTCCCGCCGTTTACGCGCTCATACCCCAGCAGGCCCGACAGTCCGGCGTTCAGGAACACCGTCTTGCCCGGCGTGGACAGGAAATTGTAGCAGTATCCCGCTTCCCCCGTATATTGTGCAAGCGGAATCCGGGTTTTCCGGTAGGGATAATGCCGTTTCATCATCCCGATGCCGTACACCCACTTGTGACCCCCTTTGTCATAGGTGAACAGGGCAAGCGAGAAGGCATAGCCGGCATCCTTCCGGTTCCTCTGCGAATAGAATCCGTCCGCCATCTCCGCTGATACCTGTATGCCTTTCATGCCCGGCAGGCACCGCTGGGCTTCCGCCCGTCCTGCCAGAAGGACGGACAGAAGCAGGGTTATAAACAATACCTTCCCCTTCATCGCACACGCAGTTCATTGATGGTCTCGGCCTGTACCAGGTCTTCATTCTCCAGCTCGAAGGTCTGGTGACGCCCGCCTTGTTTCTCGTACATTTCCACGACCAGTTTCTTCCCGTCGGGTATCGTGAATTTCGGCAGGGCGAACACCGTGCATTCGGACTTCTTCCCGTCCACACGGGTCACGTAGTTGTAGGCCCGCAGCGGATAGACCACCTGTTCCTGCATGGCGGTACGCTTCACCAGCTTCTTGTCCGCTATCTTGAAGGTCACGAAGTCCACATCGAAGGGCACGTGCGAAGTGTTCTTTATCTGCGTGTGGAAATAGAGCAGCCCGCCGTGGCTGTACAGCCCTTTCAGGAGGAACTGTACCCCGAAACGCTTGCACCCGATGTGGCGGATGCGGCGCTTGTCGCGTTCATACACGGACTTCATGATCAGGCGCACCAGGCGGGGCGACTCGTTGTCCAGTTCCGTCAGGTAGATTTCCATCGCGTTGTTCGGGCGGTTCACCGTTTCCCCGTCATGGATGAAGTCGCACATCTCCACGTTCAGCAGCAGGGGCTCGTCCGCGTACTTCACATTGAAGCTGTAAAAATTTCCGTCTTCCGTAATCACGCTCATGTTCGTTTCCTGCCGGAAGTTCTTCGTGGTGGCCTTCACGCGGATCACGTTCTCCGCGCCGTCCGCCTTTCCCGCTATCAGGTCCGTGGACCCCAGGTCCACATACCTTACCGGTGAAGGAAAGATGACGTGCACCGTTTTGTCGTACGTGATTTCCAGCCCGTGCGGGGGAATCATCTGGCTGAATCCGATCTTGCGGCTCAGCCCTTCAAACCAGTCGCCGCTGCTTTGCTGTGCCTGCGCGGCGTTCATGCCCAACAGGGCGACAGTCAGAATCAGGATTTTCTTCATAAGTCTGCTTGTTTGGTGAATAATCGTTTGTCCCATGTCCTTTGGTTCTTCTTCATTATTGTCCGGGCGGGTACAGCAGCACCCGGTGTCCGGCTTTCAGCGTCACTTTCACGCGTTGCATCTTTTGGGTGACGTATTGCGACACGCCCCGTATCACGCCTTTCCCCAGGTCGGAGGCGATCTGCGCCCCGGCATCCGTCGAGATGTTGATGCTGCTGTTCATCGAGCCTCCCATGTTGGCGGCTATCTCGCGCAGGGCATCGTATTCCATCGAGTTCGGCACCGCTATGCCCTGCTGCCCGTCGGCATCATACACTTCCAGTTCCACGGGGATGACCGACCCGTCATGCTCCACGGTAGAGATGAGGATGTCCAGGCGTTCCCCCTGCATCCGTGTGCCTCCGGTCAGCACCGTCCCTTTCGGGATGAGCCGGTCGTCCACCGCCATCGGTTCCAGCAGGCGGATGCGGAGTGTCTGCCCGTCCGCCACGGTCTGGGTACCGTGCACGCAGGCGGCGATGGTATTCCTGGCCGAAGCGAGCGTCTTTCCGACCGGCGTGTGGAACCCCGTGTTCCTTTCCCCGGCAAAGGCCGCAGCTCGCTCCATGTCGTCTGACGGACGAGGAAGGGAGGATACCACCTGGTGCCGGACAGCCGTCACCGGCCTGGCCTCCGCCTTACGCCTTTCCGTTGCCGGACGGACCTGTGCCGTCTGCCCTCCGTTGTAGCGGGCGGCCAGTTCGTAGGATTTCTCCATCAGCGCCAGTTTCTCTTCCATCGAGTATTCCGGAGAAGCTTCCGGCTGTGCCTGCCGCCGTTCCAGTTCCGCCACGCGTTTCCGCAGTTCCTCCTTCTCCCTGTCGTAGGCCGGCTCATAGAAGTTGTTCAAAGTGCGGTTCATGTCGCGGTAGGCGGCGGACGGCGAGCGGGCGGTTTCCTGCCCGGCCGTTTTCCGGGGCTTTTCCGGAGGCAGGTCGGGCAACCGCACCGTGTCTGCCTGTTTCCGGTCCAGCAGCGAGGCCATCTCCCGGTAGGTGCTCCTGCGTTCCTGTTCTTTTTTCTCCATTTCCTCATGTTCGTAGGCGGCCACCTTGCTCTCCTGCATCCGGGAGTCTTCCGGCAGGGGAATTTCTGTGTTGAAGCCATTGCTCTGCCCGGCCTTTGCCTGTTCCTTTTCCGAAGGGGACAGGGCCAGCCAGACGCATCCGGCGCAGAGGAGTACCAGGACGGGATAGACGATGTATCCGGCCCGCTTCCGTTTCTGTTCTTCAGTCAGCGGCTTGCCGCCTTCCTTGGGCGGAGGCAGTTTCAGCAGCGTCCTGAGTTTTCCGATGTTCATTTTCATGTCTGTTTTCCGCTTGTTCTTTTTCGTTCATACTTTTTGTTCCGTATGTGATGCCGATGGGGCGGATGTGCTCCACCTCCGGCCCGGGACCGTCCCTTTTCCCGAATCCCTGCAGGGCAGTGCCTATGGTGTAGACGCACCCGGCAAGAAAAGGCAGGAACAGGGTCAGCAGTACGGCGGCCCGTTGCCTTTCCGTCAGCTTCCGGCAGGACATCCGCAGCCGGATGTCCGCCCGTTTCCAGAAGTTTTTCCGCCTGTTCATCGTTCCGCGCTTCTGAGGTCCCTGTTTTCCAGTATCACCAGGTGCTCGATGATGAACCCGTTGGGGTTCGCGTCCGAGCGTGAGGTGTTCTGCAGCTCGCATCCGGTCACCAGCGAGCGTTCCGTCACGTTGCTCTCGCGGATAATCAGCTGGCGTGCGTAGGTCTTCACCCGGTAAGGGTACACGGAGAAGTCGCACGACACGCTGTCCACCTGGAGCACCTGGTTCACGTTGCCCGATATCAGGCGGTTGTAGTAGCCTTTCTCGGCAAAGTCCGTATAGTACCGGTAGGCGCTCCGGTCGGCGAGCTGCAGGGCACGGTTGATGTTGTGCTCGATGGCGTCCTTCTGCGGCGAGAGACCGAAGAAAAGCTCGTGGAAGCGCCGTACATGCTCCCTGGCCTCTGCGGGACGGTTCTGGGAGAGGTCCTGAGAAAGGGCGAGCATCAGCGACTTCCCGCCGTCCAGCACATAGATCTTTTCCCGCTGCTTTTCGGCGAAACGGAACGAGCTCCACAGGGCATAGCCGGTGACGAGCGTGCAGCAGCCGACAAACACGGCCAGCATCAGGCGGATGCGGCGGAAGCCCGTTTCAATGTTGGTCAATGACTTGAATTCCATAATCTGTTTTTCTTGGGTTATTTTCCCCGCAGCCTGCCTCCGACGTTGCCGAGCGCGGAGCCTGCGGCTCCTGCGGCCAGCCCGCCGCCTTTCACGGCGCTGCGGTTGATGTTGCGGTTGTAGTTCCCTCCTCCGCCTGCCTGCACGATCCATCCCGCCACGGTCGGCACGGTGAAGTAACCGATGATGCCTATCAGCATGAAGATGATGTACACGGCATTGGAGTTGTCCACCGAATAGTCGGGGTTGTTTTGCAGTTCCAGAATGTCATTCTGGAGCATCAGCACCTGTATCTTGGCGAGCATGCAGCTGAACAGGTCGCTTACGGGCAGCCAGAGATAGACGGATATGTACCGGGTGAACCATTGGGCGAGCGTGGACTGGAACCCGTCCCACACGGAGAAGGCGAAGGCCACGGGGCCGAGGATGGAGAGCACCACGAGGAAGAACGTCCTCACCGTGTCTATCAGCAGCGAGGCGGCGGCGAACAGCAGTTCCAACAGGCTGCGGAATGCGTCCCGGATGTTCTTTTCGAGGTTGTACATCCCCACTTCCATGTACATGCCCATCCGTGTGGCGGCGTCCCCGACAGACCATCCCAGCTCGTCCAGCTGCCGGTCAAATTCCTCGTCGCTGACCAGGTAGGCGGTTTCGGGGTTGCGCAGCATGGCTTCCCGTTCCAGTTCGTCCTTCTGCTTCCGGTATTCCTCCATGTCCATCGTCTGTGTTTCCAGCATGGAGTGCGTCCCCTGCACGATGAGCCCCAGCGTGTTGTTCAGCGTGCCCAGCACCAGCGTCGGGAACAGCAGGATGCAGATGCCGACGGCGAAGGGGCGCAGCAGCGGGTACACGTCTATCGGTTCGGCCCGCGCCAGCGACTGCCATACGCGGACGGCCACATAGAACAGGGCGCCCAGCCCGGCAAGCCCTTTCGACACGGCGAGCATGTCGCCGCACAGGGGCATCATCTCTTCATAGAGGCTTTCCAGCACGGTGTGCAGGTTGGTGAAGTCTATTGAAAGCAACGTCATGGGCTACCAGTATTTGGCGTCAGCTTTCCCGTAGAGCCGCATCACGCGGTCCAGGTCGTTCTTCTTCCGGGCACGCAGGAAGCTGACGGCGATGTTGCGGTTCGTATAATAGCTCACCAGGTTCCGGTAGCGCCGCATGCTGCGGTAGCATCCGTCCACCACGTCCATGCGGTCCTTGTCCGTCATGGAGAGCGTGCTCACGTTGATCACCTGTTTCAGGTCCTGCAGCACGCCGTTGCTCTCTTCCAGCAGCTTCGTGTATCCGAAGGCGATGGCGTCCAGTTCCTCCGGGGAGAAGTTCTCATCGTCCATCATCTTCCCGAAGTTCGTCACGTAGATGTCCGACACCTCACCGGTCATCAGGATGATTTCCTGTACCTTGCGGGCGTCACGCACCAGGTTGTTCACGCTTTTCAGCGCATCGTAGTAGCGTTTGGCCTGTTCGTAGATCTTCACGGTTTCAGCAAAGCTCTCCGCCGTGTTCACGGCCGTCTTCGAGGTGTGGGCGATGTTGTCCGACATGTTGATGATGCTTTGCGCGAGGTTCCCGGGGTCGCTCACCACCCATTGCGCCTGTGCGGCGGACGTGCCGAGCGCTGCCGCCAGGCCGAATGCCAGGATTTTTCCCGCTCTCATGGCTGTACCTCCTTCCGCACATAGTCGCCTCCCGGGGAGAAGGTCAGCACGTCGGCAGCCTCGTTGTAGGCCACGTCAATGCGGTATCCGGTATTGATGAAGAGGTTCCCGTCCTCTTCCACCAGCAGGTAGGTCTGCGGCCTCAGGCGGCGTGTCTTCCCGCTGCGGGCGAACACCGTCACCTTGTAGGAATCCCCTTCCCGGTAAACCAGCACGTCGGGTTTCCCCTCCACGCTTGTCCACGGCCCGCACAGCTTTTCCGTTTCCGGCCCCTTGATGTCCGCACATCCTTGCAGCATCAGGGCTGCCGCACCCATGAGGCAGGCGGCCAGCTTCAGCAGTTGTCTGTTCTTTTTCATGATTGTTTCTGTTTTTAGGGTTGTTTCTTTTCGTCGCGTCTTTTTCCGGCAAGGCGGCGCACGGCAAGTTCCAGGTCGCCGTCCAGCCCGTCCGCCAGCCGTTGCAGTTCCAGTTTCTCGGATTCCTCCGTCGTGTACACCAGGTACTCTTCTTCGCTCACCTCCGTGGCGTACACGGCAGAACGGGTACCTCCCAGCCCGATCCATACCTCGCGGTAGGTGTTCCCCGGGCGGTTCGCCTGGTTGATGGAGAGGATCTGTCCCTTTTCCTTGTCCGTCAGCCCGAGCAGTTTCTGTATCTGGTCGAACTTGTTCATGTATTTCCGCTGGTCAAGCAGAATCTTGCAGTCGCTGTTGTTGATGATGGCCTCTTTCACAATGGGCGAGGAGATGATGTCGTCCACTTCCTGGGTGACCACTACCGCTTCCCCAAAGTATTTCCGGACGGTCTTGAACAAATATTTTACATATTCACTCATGTTCGCCGACATCAGGGCCTTCCAGCATTCCTCGATCAGTATCATTTTCCGGACGCCTTTCAGCTTGCGCATCTTGCCGATGAAGGTTTCCATGATGATCAGCGTCACCACCGGCAGCAGCACCTTGTTCGAGGAGATGTTGTCCAGCTCGAAGACAATGAACCGTTTGTTCGTGAGGTCCAGCTTCCGGCCGGAATTCAGCAGGAAGTCATAGTCGCCTCCCCGGTAGAAGGGTTCCAGCACGTTCAGGAAACCGTCGATGTCGAAGTCCTTTTCACGCACCTTCTTCTCTTCCATCATCCGGCGGTAATCGTCGCGTACGAACTCGTAGAAACCGTTGAAGTCCGGTCTCAGGCTCCGGTCCTGCGTGATTTTCCGGATATAGGCGTTCACCGCGCCGGACAGGGCGACTTCCTCCGAACGGCTCGGCGCCTCGTCCTCCCGTTTCCAGAGGGTCAGTATCAGCGTCTTGATGCTTTCGCGCTTCTCCACGTCGAACTCCCCGGAATCGGTATAGAAGGGGTTGAAGGCGATCGGGTTGTCTTCCTCATAGGTCAGGTAGATGCCGTCCTCGCCCTTCGTGCGGCGGTTGATCAGTCTGCACAGCCCCTGGTAGCTGTTCCCGATATCCACCAGCAGGATATGGGTGTTCTGTTCGTAATACTGCCTCACCAGGTGGTTGGTGAAGAACGATTTCCCGCTTCCGGACGGGCCGAGCACGAACTTGTTGCGGTTGGTGATGATGCCCCGCCTCATCGGTTCGTCGCTGAGGTCCACGTGTACGGGTACCCCGCTCTGGCGGTCCGCCATACGGATGCCGAACGGGCTGAGCGAACTGCGGTAGTTCGTCTCTTCCGTAAACAGGCATACCGCCTGCTCCAGGAAGGTGTGGAAACTTTCCTCGGCAGGAAAGTCACCCGCATTGCCGGGGATGCCCGCCCAGTACAGCACCGGCACGTCAACCGTGTTGTGGCGGGGCGTGCATTCCATCATGGCCAGCTGGCTTCCCGTATCGTTCTTGACACGCCGCAGGCTTTCCCCGTCTTCCGCCCAGGCAAGCACGTTGCAGTGGCAGCGCACGGGCAGCACGCCTTTCGTGTGGGCCTCGTCCAGGTACATTTCCACCCATTCCCGGTTTACTGCGTTACTGCGGCTGTATCGGGAGAGGGAGAGCATGTTCCGGGCGGTCTTCTCCATGTCCTGCAACACTGTCCGCGCGTCGTCGATGAAGACATACTGCGAATAGATGTGGTTGCAGGGGAGCAGCAGTCCTACGGGGGCGGCGAACGAGAGGCGGCAGTCGCTGCGGTCCGTGGACATCCGCCCGTAGCGCATGTCGGTGCCCACCTTGCCGGGGAGGTCGTCCGCCGCGGAGAGGGTGTGCAGGCACAGCCGCTTGTCTCCGATGCGCATCCGGTCCGGCTCCAGGCAGATGTCTTCCAGCACCGTTTGCCCGCCTTCCGGAGAAAGGGACAGGTAGCGTTCCACCAGCCCCGGACGCTCTTCCGTGCCCGTGATTTCTTCCGGCGGCAGGCGGCGCAGGCACACATGCCCCGAGTCGTTGACAATCCGTTCGAACTGTTCCACCGCCTCCATGAAACGGGAGGCGGCCTCCTTGTCCGTCACTTCCTTGGGCAGGATATGCCCCCGGCACAGGGTGCTGAAGTCGCTGTTCCGGCGGCTCCGTTCCCGCACGGTCTTGGTCACGTAGAGGTAACAGCGGTGGTTCAGGTAGGGACGCTCGTTGAAGTGGCGTTCATAGCTCCGGGCCAGGAAGCTCATCTCCCTGCCTTCCCAGTCCGGCCGGTAGCTCTCTTCCGTGAACCAGTCCTGCTTGCACACGATGGAATAGTCGGGCAGCACCCGGATGGCCTTCACCCACACGGAGTGGATGGCTTCGTATTCCCCCGCCGCCACGGTGTACACCTCGGGCAGCGTCACCTCGAAGGCGACCGTCAGGTCCGCGTCCTTCGACACGATGCAGCCGTGCTCCACGGCAAGCAGGGGGAATTTCCGTTCCAGTGTCTCGGCTTTCAGTATGTTTCTCATGGCTTTCTTTCAGGGTTCAACATCCGGAATATCTTTCTGCGCCGGATCAGGTAGCGCGGGTGGCGCTTTTCCGCCAGCATCTTCATCAGCCCGTGTTCGCCGAACCGCGCGTTCAGCCGGAACACGCCCCAGGCCAGCAGGCTGCCGGCGAAGATGCCGCCCAGGATGCAGGTCCATTGCCCCGCACCGGCGAGGTAAAGGACGACCACCGCCAGCAGCACGGCGGCGAGTCCGCCCGCCAGGATGAAGAGGTACATGGAGGTAAGCCCCTTGAACTCCACCTGTTTTCCCACGCCCTTGTTCACGTCGTACTCCATAGGCTCAGAGGAAGAAGGAACGCAGGATGGTGGCGGCCACAATCAGGAAGATACAGGCGAAGAACCAGCTCGCGGCGGTCTTCGACGTGTCGGGGTCTCCGCTGGAGAACTTTCCGTAGGTCTTGATGCCTCCCACCAGGCCGAGCACGGCGCCGATGGCATAACACAGCTTCGTCGCCGGGTCAAAATAGCTGGTCATGAGGCTGGTGGCCTCGTTGATGCCTGCAAGTCCCTCGCCCTGGGCGAAAGCCCCTGCTGTCACTAACACGCTCAATGCGGTAAAAAGGATTCTTTTTCTCATGCTTGAATCGTTTTTGGGGTTACACAATTGATTTCGGTGCAAATATAGAGGTGGAGAATGCAGCATGGTACAGGTGTTTCACCACATGGCGGCAGATGTCTTCAGATGTCAGTTCTAAACATGATTCAGCATCCTTGATGCTTTGTTTTCAGGTATCAGAAGCCATGCTACATGCAACATTATAAATGTCCCGTTCGGATTTCCAATCCAGGGTTTTGCAGTGTAAGATAAAAAGCATACCTTTGCATCGCTAGAATCCGCCACGCTTCCCGCAGACCAGCGTACCAGGGCGGAACTTTTTGTTTAAGGGCTGTCTGTTCTCTATCCGAAAAATAATGCCATAAGCAATGGAACGGGTTGAAAACAACGCAGTTTCAGCAATTTTGCCGGACAGAAGTTGTGCATTTGCCTGAATTTTAATAGTTTTGTATTTCAAAAATGAATTTGTATGGAAAATAAAGGCAAATATATAGGCTGGTTTCAGGTACGGAGGATGTGGGGAAGGCTTGACCTGCAATGGGAAGGCATACACGATGATGTGAATATCCTTGTCGGCATCAACGGCTGCGGAAAGACCACCCTGCTCAACCTGATGTCGGATTACTATACCGGACAGAAAATAAAGAAAGGGATTGCCGAATCCGTTAGTGGCACAGCCATCGACAGTCCGGTCACATACATCCGTTCATTTGATGTGCCTGCCAATGCGAAGAAAAAGACGGAAAGCATGTTGCTTCAGGAACTCAAACATGTCATCAACCAGAACGGGGAAGGCACTTCGTTTTTCGATTATCGGATGAAGATGTTGAACTATCCGGAGAAAGCGGATATGATTCAGAAACGGATCGACACTTTTTTCAAATTGGTCAATACCTTGTTTAAGGAAACAGGCAAAGAGATTACGATAGACCCGCAAAATAACACACTTGTTTTTTCAATCCGGGAAACAGAAGGAAAGCATTTGGCGGGCAATGCATCAACTGGTGATAACTCTGGTAGAAAAATCCAACTGGACCAGCTGTCTTCCGGTGAAAAGCAGATGCTGCTGATTCTGACCACCGTTTTCCTTCAGGAAGAGAAACCGAATGTATTGTTGATGGACGAGCCGGAAATCTCCCTGCACATCAGCTGGCAGGATCGTCTGATCGAATGGATACGGCAGTTGAATCCGTATTGCCAGGTGATACTGACCACCCACTCCCCGAACATCTTTGCCAATGGCTGGGAGGACAAGATTGTGTTCATTCAAGATTTGGAGCGGCCATGACGGAAGCGGACAAGCGTGACTTTTATGCCAAAGCGGCCAAAGGGCTGGCGGCATCCGCCAGGCTCTACAACGTAGATGCCGTGGTTCATGTGGAAGACACGGATGACATCTGGTTCTGGCAACAGTGCCTTTCCCAATACCGTACGGGACATTACAAGTTCATGCGGGCAACGACCAATGAGAAAGGTTCTCCCACTACCGGATGCACGCAATGCTTGAAATACAAGGACTTCCTTTCCCGACGGTTCTTCATCTGCATAGACAGCGACCTCCGTTATCTTTCCGGTGAGGACCTGCAGGCGGAAAAGGGTATCCTGCAGACCTATGCCTATTCTTGGGAAAACCATTGTGCGTTTGCCGACAAACTGCAGCAGGCCTTTGATGAAGTGGAAGGGAGAAAACAGTTTGACTTCCGCTCTTTTCTGGAAGGATATTCCCGGATCGTGTACGAGCCTTTCCTGCTGATGCTGCATCAGGAAAGGGAGAACCATCCCCGTTTCAAACGGGGTGACTTTCATCGGTGTGTCGCGTTTCAATACCGGCAAGGGGATGAACTGGACAACGGCGCGGCTTTCCTGAAGCGCATGCAAGAAAATCTGGCTGCTGAAACGGTGGACGTGGCTGCGCAATACGGGTTCGACCTTGAAACGGAAAGAGTCCGCTATGAGGCTTTGGGACTGCGGGAAACGAATGCATACCTGTATGTCCGCGGCCATGACCTCTACAATGCACTGGTGTCCATCGGGAAAAAACTGTGTGAAAATACCGGGGTAGATTTTGAACAGAATGTCATGAGGTCGGCCCTGGCTTTTGGACAATACGATGAAATTACCCGCATCAGGACAGATATCGGGAAATTGCAGGAACTGCCTTTGTGACAGGAAAAATAACAACGCCCGGCACAGCCCCTTATAACAGGTATGAAGCGGCTGCACCGGCCATTGTCTTTTGATTCTTTATTTACGCTATCAGTGTTTTCCAATCCTTTCCGGATTCATTTTTAGGAGGAGTGCTGTTCCTGACCGGCTTCGGATTCCCCTCTTCATCCAGATACCTTCCCATCAGTTCCTCGATGACCTCCTTGTTTTCCACCTGTGCCTCAATGACCGCGAACATTTCCGTTTCACGTATTGCATGCAGTGTAAGGGCGGCACGGGACGATTGTTCCTCGTTTTCTCTGGCCCGGTTCCGGTTGAACAGCACGTCGGCCATGTTCACCAGGTCCGCCTGTGTCAGCGGTTGCGACACGGCTTCCGTGGGTATATTCATGGCATCCAGTTCTTCCTGTTCTTCCTGCAACAGGCGCATCCGTTCCAGGTCCAGCGTGCATTCCACGTCCTCATCCGGCATTTCCGTTTCTTCGCCGATAAAATCCTTCTCCAGCGGCAGGCTCAGGAAAGGGGCTCCCGTTTCGCCCGTGTTCTCATCTAAATAGACGGACTGAGTACCACCCATCACATCCGCTTCCGGAGGCGGTTCCGGAGCCGGTGTTTCTTTTTTCCCCGTTTGGGAGGATGAGGAAACGGGATACAGCGCATCACAGATTCTTTTGACTTGGCTTTTTGTTTGCCATATTTTATATAAGATATAGGCGGCACAAGCCGTCCGTACCGACAGATAGATTACTTCTTCCATTGTATAGGTTTTTGAGTGGCTTTTTCATTATAAATCTCATTGATAATTTCTTCATACTGCTTCAGGTGGTCTGAAAGCACGTTGTTCACGAAAGCGGGCACCGACAGGTCCGGTGCGATTACCGGCAGTACACCCGCGATGGCGCGGTACAGCGCATCGTGGATGTAGGTCTGCCGCCGGGTGCCTTTGAGACGTTCCGCAAGAAAGCGTTTCCGGTACGCTTCCTGTTCCGGTGGTGCCCCGTGAAGGGGTTCCATTTCCTTTTCCCCGTCTTTTGCGTCCTTCCTTTTAGGCGAAGAGGATGCTCCGTCGTCCGTCATTTCTTCAAGGGCGGCCGTATCTCCCGCCACTACCCGTTTGAGGACATCCTCGTCCACATCGTATATTTTACGGTTTCTGTTTGCCATAGTATGCTGTATTTTTAGTCAGTAAGTCCGAGTATCGTTTCCAGTTCGTCGGCAAGCAGGTCGATGTGGCTTCCTTTCAGCAGGAAAGGCGAAGGAGGAAACAGCGTGCTGCGGAATACCTGGCCATCCGTGCAGATGCCCCGGTTGAAGCGTTCCGCCTTCGGCAATACGGTTTCCAGCGTCTTCAGCTTCAGATGGCGGAAGATTTCCGTATAGGCGCGGTAAAGTTCCTTGGACACCCGGCGGTCCATGCAGTTCCAGAACAGGCGGATGTCCTTCAGCGGGAAACTGTCATTGCGGGAAAGCAGTTCCCGGATGGCAAGCACGAAGTTCATGCTGCTCTGCATGACCATCCGGTTCTGTGTCACCGGTACGAACAGATAGTCCATGTTCACCAGGGAACGGAACACGCCTGCGGCATTCACCGTTCCGGGCAGGTCCGTCAGCACAAGGTCATAGGCGGTTCCCGAGCGGTCCAGGAATTCGTAGGCGGTCTGCTTGGCGTCTTCGGGGGTGGAGGTCAGCACGGTATAGGCTTTCCGCTCGCTTCCCTCAAACTGTTCCAGCAGCTTTCCCTGAAGCTTTTCGTTCTTTTCCACTGTCTTGATGTCCCATTCCCGGATGTCGCGGATGCTGTGCTGCGGATAGTCGCAGTCCACGACCAGCACGTTTCTGCCTTTCCGGTAATGGAAATAGCTGGCAAGGAGTATCGTCAGCGTGGACTTGCCGACGCCTCCTTTCTGGTTGCTCAAGGCAACGAACAAAGGTTCTTTCTTCTTTTCCATTGTATTTTCTTTGGGTTGATTGGTTGTTCTTGCAGATAAGGATTGCCATACGGAATGCCTTGCACCAGTGCCTTGCCGCATACACTGCGCCCGTTGCTACAATGCAGCATATACGATAAGGTGCTGTATATACGCCAAAGTGTACGGTATCAAAGAACACATGGCAGGATTGTCACCAATGCATCCATGCAATATAATATGGAATGCATCAGGGCCATACTTGCAGGAGGCAATGCAGGGCGTTACAGGTCACAAGGCATTGACATATCCGATGCACCGTCATACCTGTTGCATCCCTGTATGTACTGTGTCACGGCAAGTGATGCAACGGTGGCCGTACCATGTCACGATACCTGTTGCAAGGCTGCGGTCAGAACTTTACATCATCCAGCTTGCGGTGAAACAGTTCTTCCAGTTCCTCCCCGTAGGTCTTCAGGTGATGGGTCAGCACATTGTCCAGAAAGGCGGGCACGGTCATCCCTTCCTTGACCATGGGCAATATGCGGGCAAGCAGGGAGTAGGTTTCACAACTGATGTAAGTCTGCTTGCGGTGTACGGTTTCGTTGCGGTTCAGAAAGAGGTCTTCATAGGTTTCCTGCATCCGCAGGTCTTCGGCTGCGTTTCCTTCCCGGTCATCCGGGACGGCGCCGAGTGTTATTTTCTCTACCAGGATGGTGCCGCCGCTTTCCTTTTTCCGGCACAGGCTTTCAAACAGGCTTTTCTTCTTTCTCATAACTTCTTGAATTTAGGTGAATATTCATTTTCCGGTTCACTCTCATAGCACGAGAGCAATGCGTTCTGTATGGCAGTGCATCCCGTCCGGCATTGCCTCATACACGGCATCCATGCAATGTTGGAAGCAAGACATCCTTGCCATATCTTGCGTATGGCGGTCTGTATGGCAGTACATGGACGGATGCGTAGCACTGCATGCCCTCTTGCGTCACGTCAAAAGTAGGAAGTATTTCCGTCACATGGGATGCCGGTGAAACAGTTTGGCATGATACGGCGTCAGATGTCATTACGTGTCAGGTAAACGACTGTTTGACAGCCCGTTGAAAGGGACTAATTTTGCACCGTAAACCATGACGGAAGAGGGAAATGCGCTTCATCGGTCTGCCACGCTCCGCAAGCGTCGCACGGCAATCCGGCGAAGGCGGATTCTCTGTTCAAACGAACAGAGCAAGTTGTGTCTTTGTCCGACAGAAATGCTTCTGCCCGACAAAGACCTCCGGCCCGCCCGGAGCGGGCGTTTTTCTCCAAAGTCGAAAATAAGGAAAATATATATGGGTAAAGACACAAGGACAAGAACAGGGAGGAAGCCCAAAAACGATCCGGCGGACTACAAATACAGCTTCCGCCTGAATGCGGCGGAGAAGGCGAAGTTCGACAGACTGTTGGCGGAATCGGGAGCCAGGGACCGTACGCTTTTCATCAAGAAGGCCATCTTTGGAGGCACGCTCAAAGTGATGAAGGTGGACAAGGCCGGCATGGACTATTACGTCCGGCTGACCGAGTTCTACAGGCAGTTTCAGGCGGTGGGCAACAACTACAATCAGGTGGTACGTTCCATCCGCAACAACTTCGGGGAAAAGCGGGCGATGGCTTTGCTCTACCGGCTGGAGAAGTCCAACCTGGAACTGATACTCGTGTGCAGGAAAGTGATGGCGCTCACCGAAGAATACCAGCGGAAATGGTCGCAAAGATAAGTCACGGGACAAGCCTCTATGGGGCGCTTGCCTACAACTTCAACAAGGTGGCGGCAGGTACGGCACAGGTCCTTTCAGGCAACCGCATCATATCCGACCGTCCGGACCAGCCGGGTGAGGACATGCGGCTGGCATTGCTTTCTTTCGAGAACCACCTGTTGGTGAACCGGCGTACCGAAAAGCCGGTCCTGCACATCGCCCTCAGTCCGGCACCGGAAGATACACTGACGGGCGGACAACTGGAAGAATTGGCGGCAAAGTACATGGAAAAGATGGGCTATGGCAGCCAGCCTTACATCGTGTTCAGGCACGGCGACACGCACAATCCGCACATCCACATCGTCAGCGTATGCGTGGACGATGAAGGACGGAAAATCAGTGATGCTTATGAACACCGCCGGTCCATGACGGCCTGCCGTGAACTGGAACAGGAATTCGGTCTGCGCAACAGTGCGGAAGTACAGGAGCGTGAGTGGGGAACGGAACTGAAGAAAGTGGATGCTTCGTCAGGTGACGTGCGCCACCAGGTAGGCAACACGCTGAAAGCCGTGCTGGAAAGCTACCGTTTCCAGACCTTCGGCGAATACAGCGCGCTACTGTCCACGCTCAATATTGAAGCGAAGCAGGTACGGGGCGAATACGGCGGCAGGTCCTATACCGGCATCGTGTATGCGGCAACGGACGACAACGGGAAGGTAGTCAGCCCGCCATTCAAGAGTTCCCGATTCGGCAAACGGTTCGGGAAGGAAGGGCTGGACAGGAGGATGCTGGTGCATGCGAAGGACTTCAGGGAAGGCAGGTGGGCACCGTCCATACAGCGGCAGGTGGCGGAAGCCATGCGCAACGCCCGCTCACGGGAGGAGCTGGTCAGGATGCTGGACAGGCAGCATATCGGGGTAGTGTTTCGCGAGAACGCGTCCGGCCGGATATACGGCGTAACCTTCATTGACCGTGACCGCCGCGAGGTGTTCAACGGCTCGCGCATGGGCAGGGAGTTCTCGGCTAACGTGTTCAACGAACTTTTCCGCTGGTGGGAAGGTATTCCGGCTCCTGCGCGGACGGATTCCTCTGCCGAACTTTGGCGCAGCCGCCGTCCGGAACAGGGCAGTGTGCTGGAACAAGCGGCCGGCATCCTCTCCATGGAACAGAATCCGGCGGTCGATTACGAGGAGGAGGCTTTCCGCCGCCGTATGAAACGCAAGAAAAAACAGCAGAAGCGCAGGTCACGCGGTATTTGACCGTATAGGAACAACGAATAATTTTTTAATTCTATGCAACAGGAAGACGATTTGAGGGCGCTTGCCAAAATCATGGATTTCGGCAGGGCTGTGAGCATTTTTTTGGGGGTGGTACATGTCTATGTGTACTGTTATCCGAGTTTTCACCACTGGAACTTGACGCTGGAGGTGGTGGACAGGATATTGTTGAACTTCAACCGTACCACGGGAATTTTCAACTGTATTCTTTGGAGCAAGCTGGCGGTAGTCCTGCTGCTGGCCATATCCTGCCTGGGTACAATAGGTGTCAAAGGGGAAAAGATTACCTGGAAAGGAATTGGTACGGCACTCTTCGCCGGGACGGTGCTGTTCTTTCTCAACTGGTGGCTGCTGGACCTCTCCCTCCCTCACGGGGCGGTCACGGCTTTGTATGTATTTACCCTCGCTGTCGGCTATCTCTGCCTGTTGAAGGCGGGCTTGTGGATGAGCCGTCTGTTCCGGCACCGGCTGATGGAGGACCGCTTCAACATCGAGAACGAGAGCTTCATGCAGGAGACCCGGCTGATGGTGAACGAGTATTCCGTCAACCTGCCTACGCGCTTCCGTTACGGGGGCAGGATGCACGACGGGTGGATCAATGTGGTCAACCCCTTCCGGGCTTCCATCGTGCTGGGCACGCCGGGATCGGGAAAGTCCTATGCAGTGGTCAACAGTTATATCCGCCAGATGATTTCCAAGGGTTTCAGTTGCTACCTGTACGACTACAAGTTCGACGACCTCTCCACCATCGCCTACAACACGTTGCTGCACAACACGGACAAGTACAAGGTCACTCCCAAATTCTACGTTATCAACTTTGACGACCCGCGACGCTCTCACCGCTGCAATCCCATCAATCCGGAGTTCATGACGGACATTTCCGATGCGTACGAGGCAAGCTACACGATTATGCTCAACTTGAACCGCACCTGGATTGAAAAACAGGGCGACTTCTTCGTGGAGTCTCCGATTATCCTTCTTGCAGCCATTATCTGGTATCTCAAAATTTTCAAGGGCGGCATCTATTGCACGTTCCCTCATGCCGTCGAACTGTTGAACAAGCCGTATTCCGACCTGTTTACCATCCTGACTTCCTATCCGGAGTTGGAGAACTACCTTTCCCCCTTCATGGATGCCTGGAAAGGCGGGGCGCAGGACCAGCTCCAGGGCCAGATAGCCAGTGCGAAAATTCCCCTGACCCGTATGATTTCCCCGCAGCTTTACTGGGTGATGACGGGCAACGATTTTTCGCTGGACATCAACAATCCGCAGGAACCCAAGATTCTCTGTGTGGGCAACAATCCAGACCGCCAGAACATCTATTCCGCAGCCCTGGGACTGTACAATTCCCGCATCGTCAAGCTTATCAACAAGAAGGGGCAGTTGAAGAGCACGGTCATCATCGACGAGCTTCCCACCATCTACTTCCGCGGGCTGGACAACCTGATAGCCACCGCCCGAAGCAACAAGGTGGCTGTCCTGTTGGGCTTCCAGGATTTCAGCCAGCTCAACCGGGACTATGGTGAAAAAGAGTCCAAGGTCATCCAGAATACGGTAGGCAACATTTTCAGCGGCCAGGTGGTGGGAGAAACGGCAAAGACGCTTTCCGAGCGCTTCGGCAAGGTGCTCCAGCAGCGGCAGTCCGTTTCCATCAACCGGCAGGATGTGTCCACGTCCATCAATACCCAGCTCGATTCGCTCATTCCGGCATCGAAGATTGCCAATCTATCGCAGGGTACCTTTGTCGGTTCGGTGTCGGACAACTTCGGCGAGAAGATTGACCAGAAAATTTTCCACGCCGAGATTGTGGTGGACCATGCCAGGGTCAGTGCCGAGGAGAAAGCGTACAAAAAGATACCTGTCATCAATGCTTTCAGGGACAGGGACGGCAACGACATCATGCTTCAGCAGATCCAGCGCAACTACGACCGCATCAAGGCGGACGCGCAGGCGATTGTCAATGAGGAGATGGAACGTATCAAGGCAGATCCGGAACTGTGTAAGCGCTTGGGATTGAACAATGGCGAAGATGGGGAAGATGATGAAGATGTAAAGAAATAGTTTGAATTTGGATTTGTATGTAGAAAAATATAGCTATATTTGAGGTCTGAAAATAACAATGTCGGCAGATTGCGGGATGCTTTCCGCCGAAGATATACATAAGTCGCAAGATGTCTTAAACCGAAATCTGGCAAAATTTCAAAAACGAAGACGGATTGCGTGTGGCTTATGCTATGCCTATAGCATGGCCCATGCGCGTTTTCGTTTTGGGCTTTGCCAGAGCCTCGGTTTAGAACGGCATGGGTACATGCTTTTCTTGCATAAGAACCGAGGTATGGCAAAAATTCAGATAGTGATGGCAATGACCCTTGACGGTTTCCTTCCGCAAAGCGATGAAATGCTGATGTCATGGGTAAAGGAGAACGGAAGGCATGGTATGCCGTACTGGCAGGAAAAGGCAGAAATCTGTATATACCCGTATTATGGGATGATAGACCTCATGAACATAACCGACAACAATACATCGTATGTCTATCTGGCAGAAGTGTCCGATGCGGAAAGTGCCGAATATGCTCGTGGATTGTTTCTCTACAATCTGGTTGATGAAGTCGTGATTTACTTGCTTCCGTTATCTTACAGCAAAGGCGTGTCTGCCATAAAGGGATTCCAAGCATGTCGGTGGAAACTTCATTCCTTTAAAAGATTCTTCAACGGAATCTGCCGCCTTGTGTATAGGCGGGTCATTCCTTGCTGCCCAGGCCGTATTGGTTGATTTTCTTGTGCAGCGTCTGTCGGCTGATTTTCAATTGTTCGGCTGCATGGGTGATGTTTCCTCCGTTTTCTTTAAGTACATACAATATCCGCTCTTTTTCATTGTGCCTTGCCTGTATCCGGCAGATATGGTTCTTCGCAGGCCGGGTGGTACAGTCAAGCCCCAGATTTACAGCAGTTATCAGCGGATTGTCAGCAAACAGTACGGCACGTTTCACCCTGTTTTCAAGTTCACGTACATTGCCTGACCAGGTATGGGATAATAAGGCGGCTTGGGCTTCTTCTGTAAAACCGCAAGTTTCCGCTTTTATTTCTTTTGAATACAGTTCACGGAAATGTTCAGCCAAAGGCAGTATGTCTTCAGGGCATTCAGTCAATGCCGGACAATGGATTTCCACGCCGGCAAGCCGGTGATACAGGTCTTCACGGAAGCGTCCTTCCCGTATGGCCTTCTCCATATCTTCATTGGTGGCTGACAGTATGCGTACGTTTGTCGGACAGACTTTCTGGCTGCCGACTGGGCTGTAAGTCTTTTCTTGAAGTGCACGGAGCAACGCCACCTGCATTTCATGGGACATATTCCCGATTTCATCCAAGAAAAGCGTACCTCCATAGGCAACAGCAAAGCAGCCTTCTTTGTCTTTCACGGCACCGGTAAAGGCTCCCTGGACGTGTCCGAAAAGTTCCGATGCTATGAGGTCTTTGGGCAAGCACCCGCAGTTGATTGCCACAAAAGGTTTGTCTTTCCTCCGGCTATGACGGTGTATGGATTGTGCTACGGACTCTTTTCCGCATCCGTTTGCTCCAAGTATCATGACGGGGAGATCCGAAGTAGCCACGCGGCGGGCCAATTGGTCAACTTGTCTGGCGGCCGGACTGTACCGTTCCAATAACGGGATGTTTCTTTCCCGACTGACAGGTAGGTTCAGGTGTTCATGCAGCAGCCCTAAAAGGGCATCCTCATACACCGGTTTGGGCAGATAGTCTTTGGCACCCAGTTTTATTGCATGTACGGCATCGGAAATGGAGGCATAACCGGTCATCACGACAAAAGGCATGTTCAAATTTTGTTGCACGCTCCATTCCAGCAAGCTGATGCCGTTGCCTTCCGGCAGTCGGACATCAGACAGCACCAAGGCTATTTCGTGTTTCTTCATCAGCCTGCGTGCGGTGGGTTCTTCAGAGGCTGTCAGCACCTCATAACCGGCCTTCAACAGCCATTTCTGTATCATGTTGGAAAGAATCAGGTTATCCTCTACCAGTAATATCTTATTTTTCATTGCAATGTCTCTTTTTTTGTTCGCATTCTTCTATCAGCTTCTTGATGGCGCAGATTACTTTGCTGGTATGTTCCCTGACGGTTTCGTCATCGTTTTTTTCATTATGCAGGGCTTGTCTGTATCCCAACAAAATGTGGTCTGCACCCAGCATTTCCCATACCGGAAGCATGCGGTGTACAACCTGGCGCATGGTTCCCCGGTTGGCATCCGGCAAGGCTCCTTCCAATTCGCACAAGTCTTTCCGGGACTCTTCTACGATAATGCGGAACATTTGTTTCCGGTCATCCGTATGTTCCAGCAATCGCTCATAGTCAAATAAGCTGTTTGGTATCGTTACGGATGCAGCAAATGCCATCAGCCCTTTCATGGAAAACGGTTTGTGAAGGCAACCGCAAAAGCCGGCTTCTTCATAAATGCCTGTATGTCCGTCTCCGCGTGCCGTCATGGCTGCGACCGGTACTGTGCGGGAGCATCCGATATTGGAGTTCCGCAATAGCTTCAGCAGACCGAATCCATCTGTTCCGGGCATTTGTATGTCTGTCAGTACCAGGTCGTAATCCGTTTGACGGAGTGCCTTGACCGCTTCTTGTACATTGGAGCAGGAAGTGCATCTCACGCCGTTCCGTCCGAACATGTCTTCCGCTATTTTCAGCAGGATGGCATCGTCATCCACTACGAGTACGTTTCGGGGAAGCACTCCGACTTCCTGTACCTGTATCTCTTCCGGTTCGCTTCCTTCTGTTGTTTCTGGCAAAGGAAGTGACAGGTGGAAAACGGTTCCCTTCCCGCATTGGCTTTCTGTACGGATAGTGCCTCCGAGTACTCCCAGCAGTCCTTTGGTGATGAACAGCCCCAATCCGAACCCTTCAGAATTCACATCCTGTGCAGCTCGTTCAAAGGGGCGGAAAATACGTTCCAGTGTTTCCTGGTCCATGCCTATTCCGGTATCTGCCACATCAATATGCAGTCGCCCGTCCTGATAAGATGACCGGAAAGTGACGCTCCCCGTTGGGGTGAATTTGATGGCGTTTCCCAGGAGGTTGTCAATCACTTGTTCCAGTTTGTCGGCATCGCCTTTTACTGTAACATTTGCCTGACGGTGTTCTGCTTCGAATATTAGTCCTTTGCTGTTGGCTTTGTGGGTATATTCTTGTGAAATCCGTTCGAGGAACCGGTCTAGCTGGAAAGGTATTTCGTTTTTTGTGTCTTTGGCTTCATTGATTTTATACACGTCCATCAGGTCATTCACTAACCGCAGGATATGGCGGCATGAGTGGCGGATGTTTTCCAGATAAGTTTCACGTTTTTTCCTTTCACGGGTATCCGATGCCAGTTCTGCGCAATTGTTGATGTTGCCGATGGGGCCCCGTATGTCATGCGATACGGTAAGGATGATTTTTTTGCGCATGTCCAACAATTCTTCATTCTCCTGGATGGTTTGTTTCAGGCGTTTTCTGATGCGGTTTTCCTTACGGATATCCTGTCGTATGATAAGAAAAGAAACCAACAACAGCAGAATGGCGGTGCTAATTACAAAGGCAAACAGCCGGTAAGACATGGCCTGTGCTTTCTCTATTTTTGTTTCCCGGCTGGTAAATCCGTTTTGGGCTTGTACGTCCAACGAGGCGATGACGGCATGCAGTTTTCGGTTTAGTTCTTTGTTTTGCATCCGTAAGCTGTCCACGTATGTATCCATTTCTTGCATTTGTTCTTCATACATAGTCTTCAGACTGTCATTCAGTGCTTGAAGTTCTCGGGTGGACGGGACTATGTATATCTTCTCTTTTTTGCCAAGTACTTTTCCGGCAAATCCGCTCTTCTTACGTAATACGGTTCGTATCTGGGTGGCTCGTTTGGCTGCTTCCGGCAGATGGGTGACCAGAAAACTGTCTGTTTCTTTTTGTCTTTTTATAGCTTCCATGATATGTAGCAGATGCGTTTCCTTATCTTCCAGTAACTTACGCAAGGTTTCTATCTGGTCAGGGTGAATGAAGTCATTGTATTTCTGCTTCATGGTGTACAGGATACTGTCTGCTGACAATCGTTTTTGGTGATACCGGTCGTAGTCCGGATTTTCCCAGGCTATGACTGATTCGCCGTATGTGGCAAGTTCGGTTATGTAGCGGTGGGCCAGGTTTATTTCTCGACGCACGGTTCGGATTTCACGGGTCTCCGCTTCAATTTCACGCATTCGTTGGCGTTCATACAATAAAATAGCGGCCATACTGCCGATGACCGCCATCAATATCAAATAGCCAAAGAGTATTTTTAATTGCAGGGGTGCTTCTCCCAATTTCATTCTTCTAATATCAAAGTTTAAAATTAATTAGTCACTTTTCCCTCAATAGGGGTTTAGTCCCTTGTTAAATAAGGGCTTAGTTATATTGGTAAAAATGTGCAAAGATACGATTTATATCGGTTCAAAAAATGCTTTTGATGCAATTAGTAATATTTTTCTTGGGCTTTGCGTGACCTTTTGATAGGATTTAAGTTGAAATTATTCGTGTGTCGAAAGAATAAGAATGAATATAAATGTGTCATAATCAATATATTGGTTTTATGCTATTTTAATAATTCAGATTTTGAATGTTTCGACCACAAAGAAAAATAAGCAATAGGTGATAATGACATAGAGTGCATAGAAAAATTTACCCCAGCGTTTTCTGTAGACTTGTTTTCTCTCGTATTTTTTGATTAGCTCAGACAGTTTATGGGGGTGGAAATAGGATTTGTAACCAAAATAGACAAATGGGGAAATAACACAGAAGGCCACTATATAAGATAAGAGATCGAATGTTTCTCCCCACGGGAGTAATTCCATAATATGAATTCCGATCCAAAACTCGATGAGGTGAATTACGGAAAGTGCATTAACGTACAAATTTAATGCAAAGAATAAGGGGGCTATCAAAACTTCCTCCCCATTTTGGCGAAGGAAGTGATTCTTATGGCAAAAATAATAGGTCCAATAGGCAATTTCTTGGAGCATATTTAATAGCGTTTAGGTGGCATTGGATGAATGTATGTTTGTTTGGGAGAATAAATTCTTTTTAAAGTTTGCTGCGGTTTATAATTATCCGGTAGAATTATTTTGAGATTGTCTTTGGGTAACATTAGAGGATCTTTTCTTTGCAGAGGCAAAGGGTTATGTGATTCAAAT
The DNA here is from genome assembly GCF_016900355.1 of Bacteroides mediterraneensis. GTDB lineage: Bacteria > Bacteroidota > Bacteroidia > Bacteroidales > Bacteroidaceae > Phocaeicola. The sequence goes on from NZ_JACJKA010000031.1 coordinate 26,471, forward strand.
GCTCCTAAAGTGTCTAATACCCAATAGATGGTGCTAATTGTAAAACCAATAGGTCCTCCCAATAGGCCGATTGTTGAAATAGCCGTGTTTATCAATAATTTGCCGGGTTCTATCTCCCCGTTCTCGTATTTTGCATAGTCAAAAACAATTCCTAAGAAAAAAGTTGTCCACCCTACAACACGAGTGACTTTATATGTTTTAATATGAGATCTGCTCCCGCCTTTCCATCCTGTAGGGTATATTTTGGGTGAGAATACAGTATGATTACTGCGAAAAAAACGCATAGTATGTTTATAGCCAAGTTTGTCTGCTATATCTGCTGACATTCCCACTGTAGCATTCAGATTGGAAAAAATGTCAATTGAATTGCTGTCTTGGACTTGAGCTGGTTGTTGGTCAATAATCAAAGGGTTTGTTGCCCATTCTGGAGTATTGTGACCAAAAGATACCAAAGCAAAAGATCCCGTCCTACACCTTTCTATTTCAGTTGTCATTAAAGGATCTATTTGCAATGTTGTTTTATTTCCATTGTTAAATGTTACATTTCCAACTATGGACATACCCTTTTGCAACCTGTTCTGCAATTCAATCACAGATATTTCTTCATAATAATTGGGCATAATCAGAGTAATTTTAATAATTTGTAAAGACTGTCCCAAAATTTTATCTGGGACAGTCTTTTATGAAATGAGATTGAAATGTATTCTCTATTTTAACTCTGGAAATGATACCCCCAACTAAATTAAAAGGTATCATACGGATGTACTAAACATTTATTCTCCGGATTCCTGCCGATATTCGCTTTCCCAAACAGCTTCTTCCGGTCCATCGCCTTTGTGTCCCGCAAGTTGGATAATGAAACTCTTGGCAGGGAAGAATGGAGTAACGTGTAGATCCAGCAAAACATGGTCTTTTTGCTTTGGGTCTTGTTCTATCTTCATGACTTTGAAGCGTTCTATCAGTCGGTTAGGTCCCTTCACACTGTCAAGGAACTTGACGATTTGTTCACGTAGATCTGCTTCCGTACGCGTTGTCCAGTTTTCAAAGGCGCGACGGTTAAGGAAGTCAAACAACACCTTAGTAATATAGTCAAATACACGTACGACAGAATAGGTCTGCAAACCGAGGTTATCACCATTGAACAGGGTCTTGGCTGAGAAAGCCATGACTTTACTATATTCATTGACCATCGGTATGAGTCCCATCCGTTCAAGTTCGGATATTTCGCTTTTTTTGAGGTCAAATCGTACACTTTCCACTTCATTGATGCCGCCAAATTTCTTGCCGGCAACAACTTGCGACATCAAGGTGCTGTAAATCTTTCCGGCCAATGCTGCCGAAGGTGGTACATAGAGGTTTTCCTCCTCGCCTACGCTTTCTTCTTTTTGGCGTCCCAACAGCCAGTTGCATGTCATGATTGTATTGGACTTGAACGCATCGCCGCTCGTATGATCCGCATTGAAGAAGATGTCAACTACGTCGTCCGGAGATTCCAAATCTTGGAAGTCGGTTATTAGGAATACCTTGTTTTCATGTGCCATTTTGGACCATTTGTCCAATATGGCATTCGAGCCTAAATACCCCGGAATAACCAACAGCGAGTAATTACGACGCAGATCCAGACGGTCGAAATTTTGTCTCAACTCATTGCTGATATAATCGGCAAATACGGTATTGTCCAAATCGCGTAATTGTTCCAGACTGGCATTGACAATCGTGACATTCTTTACCTTGTCATTCTCTGTATTTTTATAGAACAAGGCTACCGTCCGGTACGCCTGCTCCAAATCATGCGTACGAGCCAAAGCTGCTTTCAGGTTTTTGTTCAGCAGGTCTTCGGCTTTTACAGCGGTGTCTTTCGCTTTGTCACGCATTTCTTCGGCAGATTTGTTGTTTCGGAGCAAATCTACCCATACACCTAAACGTCTCACCAAAGCCTTGCGCTCATCTTCCCATTGGGCATCGGTCAAAAATATATTGCGCCGTGCTTTGCGGTTGGGATTCATGTTTGAGTATCCGTCAATGATGTTCTCCAAAAAGGAGAAGCCCCCGAATTCTTTCAGACGGTCTATGGCGGACGCCGATGATGTTTTGGCTTGTTCTGCAGTTTGTATGGAGGAAGCAACAGCTTGCTGTTGCTGCGGTTGGTCTTCTGGTCTCATAGTGGATATGTTTTAGATTTTAGACTTTCCTTGTACTGCCAATATTTCTTGAATCGTCGATTCAAGTACTTCGGCTAATGCATTTCTTGTTTCTGGATTCTCGATGACTTTTTGAAGAGCACGGTTGGAAGCCAATTGCCTGGCAATCTTGATGCTTTGTTCCCTCTCAATGTCAAGTTCACTCAAGAACTCGCTGTTCTCCTTTATCTTATTCGCACCGAAATCGCCTAAATTCCGGAACGTCATGACTTCTTTCACTTCCTGTCCTTCAGCATCCGTGTGCTCCAGTTCAACCGTAGGCTCAAACCGTTGGAATACATCTTCCACTGTTTGCAGACCATACACGCACTCTGGGGAGGATGGGGCTTCATCCGTCAGTTTCTGTACTATCAATGTTCGGTTCGATGGAATCTCGGCAATGGATTCATTAGCATCCACTTTCACTTCGTTGCCGCCAATTCCGTAATTATACATGCTCATAGTTGTTAAATTTTTTATTTAACCAAAGATTATCTGTCATTTTCGGGCGGCAATATACGAAATCCTTTTCATTCAATCAAGCATTTTGCCAAATAAACGCAAAATAAATGCCATGCATAAGCGCGAGATTATGTTCTGTAACATCATTTCTTGAATAATAGACAAAGATATTGCTTCCCAGAAGGTGAAAATGTGTTTAGGACCGCCTTATGGGAACTTGGTTTTGTGTTATTGTCTGCCTTTCCAGTCACCAGCGGTTGGACAAAATCGCATTTCCTACAATAAGGCTGTCGGCAGATAGCGTAATGGTTGTGAACAGAGGACGTTTCTTGTCCACATTGAAGATCTCCCGATAATAGACTATGTAGGCACAGTGGAATTCAACAGTGCGAAATACGGAATTGTCTTCAGTCTTATAATAAATGATTTTACCGCTGATGGGTTTGTATTGGCTGTTTATCATAGACTCTAAAATGTCTGTATCCTTTGTGGATTCGATACTGAACGTAACTCGTCCACCCACTACGGACGTAACCGGACGACCTTTATTGTCGGTCTTTCGGCTGAATTCGATTTGCGAGAGTATCACCTCTATTTCTTTTCCCCGTATGCTAACGGTTGCTCTAAACGCACTCATATTATTATAATATATACTGGTTATGAATCAAGACCTACTTTTGCCTTGATTAAAGCAGAGCCCCGCTTTCAGAAGAAGAAAAGGATATTACAGAGAACAAATATAGGGGGAAAAAGAGTATATTCCAAATTATTAGGCAGAAAACGACGTATTTTATAGCAGAAAGAACAAATAGAAGGCTTCTTGTATGGGTTTCTATCGGCATTTTTAGTACATTTGTCCGGACATATAAATGCTACAGGATATGGATATAGAACAAATGATAAAAGAAAAACGTCAAATTCTTAGTGCCTTGGACAAGGCTATTGATAAGACTTTCAGTGATGATGAACACATCCGCAAGGAGGGCAGAGAGGAACTTGAATGTTTACGTGGGAAAGACCCCGCAGTACCGTTTTTTATTGGTTATGCTTATGAAATAGAGTATAATCATACGAAGAAGGCTTTCTATGCACAAAAGGCAATAGATGAGTATAACAATATTATCAGTTATAAATATGCTTTTTTGGATGCAGATATTAAAAGGTTGAAGCGTGAACTGAATAATAAGTCGTAGTGAGAGGCGTTATGGCTCTTACAATTTTTAGGCATGTAAGAATTTAGATATTGTATGGAGTACAACAAACTTATAAGTTTAAGTAAACGGCCATTTAGTTGTCATGTTCAAGTTTAATATACCAATTATTTTTGATAAGCTTGTAAAAAGTCGTATCTGAATCAGTTCTACGATATAATTCATTCAAATCCATTTGTGAATTTTCAATGGACTGGCATTCTTGTTTCAGATTAGGAGCATAGAGAAATTCTTTGGTTGTTCCTCCAATAGAAAGGCCATACATGAAATAGGGAATAGAAATAATTATTTCTGTAGAGTCATGTCCAGTTTCCTTTTTCCGTTCTTTATTCCAATAAAAAATGCGTTCACAGTTTATCTCTAACAGAAGAGAGTCTAACAATTGTCTGTCTTCTTGAGATAGTTTCTTAATGCTTAGTTGGTCTTCACCATATAGTGTATCGGTTCTGTAAGGTGGATAATAACATCCGTAGGTTCGTTGTGAAATTACATTTTGTATTTTATTAAAAGCTGCTTCATGCAAAGTAAAGTGCTGTATCATTTCATTATCTGTTGGCAAAGAGAGTTTGCAGCTTGTAATGAACAGGCAAGAAAACAGAAATGTTATTTGTGATATTCGCATTTTTCTATATGTAAAGGTTTGTTGTTACGATAAAAGAGATACAGTTCGTCCAGTATGAGTTGTGGTGTCAATGTTGAGGGAATGGCACCGAACTTGTTGAATAGACTCATTCCTACCTTTATGGCTTGGGTGTCTTCTGCATCATCGAATGCGCCAATAATATCAGCATCTCCGAAATCGACGAAACGATTGGATATGTATTGCTTTGCCCATGTTGAATATGATCTGTTATTGTCGCCCAATTGGGCAAATCCGGCGCCATTGACAAGCTCAAATGCGGTAAATCCCACATATCTGCCTACAAAACCATAATGGATGTTTGACCAAATGTCGTACATGAATTTCAACTGCGTAGTACTGTCACAGGCCCAGTCACCGCCTTGTAGCTCTTTGATTTTTCTTGTGATCCCATCTTTTTTTGCAGCTACTAGTCCTTTCCATTTTTGATAGGTTTGTATTCTTCCGCTTATTCTATCCGAAACGGTGTTTGCGATGTTATAGTTGGGTGCGAAAGTCGAGACAGCAGCTCGTCCCAAAGGAGTCATTTTTCTGAGGGCCTGTTTCTGTGAGTTTTGCGCTTTATTATAGTGATTCAGAAGATGAATCAGTTCTTTAGCTTCAATGGTGTTGATATTCCTCTTTATTTCCTTACAGACATAACTCGCTGTGTCTATAACTGGCGGTATGGATGATAAAGAAGATTGTTTGCTTTCGGTTGTTTCTCATCTGAGATTAATTCCTTGTTGTTTTCATTTTAGTCTAAAGATAAAAAAGATATTTTTATTTCATTATTATAAGTTGCTACATGTTTGAATTCTTTTGGTAACACCTTCAT
>NZ_JACJKA010000032.1 GCF_016900355.1 Bacteroides mediterraneensis
TTGTACCTGCAATTCCAATTCTTCAAATTCCAGTCTATTCATAATAATTGAGGTTTAATTGTATTCGCTGCCGCAAAGCTACAATCAAACCTCAAAGTGTAAAAGGGGCATTTGTCCGAATGCTTACGACTCTATTATTTCAGCGAAATCTTATTCGCCGTCTCTCTCTTCTTGGAATTGACCAAATCAGCATAGATTTGAGTGGTGACATTCTTATGCGTCAGCATCTTTGATACTGTGTAAATATCTGTACCTAAAGAGATTTGGATGACCACAACGAGTGCCTAAAGCAGTGAAGGTTATGTACTTTCTGATTCCGGCTTCGGCAATCCACTGTTTCAGGGGATGATGGGTCATGGAGCGAGTTAAGCCTTTGAAGACTTTTCCGGTGCCCCATTCGCCACACAATTCCAGTGCCTCCTGACTGATGGGGAGGGTAGCTTCTGTTTCCGTCTTTTCGGTGCAGATACGGATGTAGTAGCCTTGGTCCGGGCCAACCTCAAAGTCACGCCAGTCCAACTTCAGAATATCACTGATACGAAGACCGGTCATACAGGCAAACAGGAAGACTTGTTTCAAGACTGGAATTTTGCAGGGTGTAGTGGCCAGTTTCTTGACTTCATCAAGTGTCAGATACTTTTTCTTGACCTTTTTCCATTCGATCTTTTCCAGGAAGTCGTTCAAGTTCTCACGCAGCATCTTCTCTTTATAGGCTATCTTCAACAAGGCTCGGAAGGTAGAATAATAGCCGGCTGCCGAATTACGTGAGATGTAAGCATTGGGATGATTGATTTGTTTGCATTTGAGCAGGTAATCCCTGAACTTCTCGCACGGTTCTACGGTAACGTCACCAAAGGTGCATTTGCCACCGACAAATTTCTCGAAGTGGTTGTAAACGCAATCCCATTTCTCATACTTTTCCCGTGCCTTAGTCCGGAAGTAGGCGAGGAAATCTACCTTTTGCTTGTTCTTATCCAGGAACCCGAATTCTTCATTGATAAGTGCCTGAACACGGATACAGCGGATTGCCTCTGCCTTGTTCAGCATATCCTGATTGAACATTCTTTGCTGCTCGTTCTTTGGCTTGGCATAGATATAGATGCCGAGGAATTCCCGGCGGCTCATCTTCATCGTGTAAGGATTGCGAATGGCCGGATAATAATCCAGATAAAGAGATATGCGGTCGTTACGCAATGGCTTTTGTCTCAAAGTTACGTTGGTGCATGTAAGTGTCATAGCTATATTGTTTTTTGATTAATACTTGTTTTTGTTGCAAATAAAATAGGTGTTCTAATGGTGGTATTTATCACCGGAAAATAACTTTTGCCTCATTCTATCTTTGGCGGCTCAAAGAACTTGTCCAGCTCTGCCCGCAGGATCTTGGTATATTTACCGACCTTGATACGTGGGATATTATGGTATTTTACATAATGGTAGAGCTGGTCCCGTGTCAGATTGAATCGCTCCATCGCTTCGGCAATAGTGTAGTATTTTGGTTCTTCGGGAGCTATGAGACCTTTGGCAATGTCCACATGCTTCTTGGAGTAGTACACCATGATTCCGACTTTCTTTTTGGGAATGGCATTCTTTGATACAAAAGAATAGATGGCCGTTAGTGTCATGCCGAACTTCTCCTGCATGTCTTGCGTGCTGTACCATTCCTTGATCTCAGGATTGGGAGCTTTCTTTGCAAAGTAGTCATCAATATGCTTTTTGCTCCAATAGGTTTTCCCACGTTGAAAGGTTCGTGGAATATTATGTTCCTTAGCGATATGAAATATCCAGGAATCCTTTACGCCATACTTCTCCTTGACTTCAGCTGTGGTGTAAAAGTCGGTGATGCTCTGCTTGGCTCTTGGTAGATGTTTTTTGTAAGGAGAAGCATTATCAAACAGAGCCTCGATGTCTCGTTTCCTGATAATAGTCTTTCTCTTTAACTGAACCGATTTTATCAGGTTAGTTTCTAGATACCTATAAAAGGTAGCCCTGCTGATACCGATATACTTTGCAGCTTCGCTTGGGGTGAAGAAATCCTTGTCAATGCAATCTTCTTTTTCGGTTTGCTGATTGACCATTGTTTGGAATTCGCTAACACGCTTTTGCCTTGTTTTTTCTTTGTAGGCAAGGTTAGCACAACGACGCGAACAGCATCGTGTCGAGATCTTGTGGGCAATAAATAATTTGCCACACCACTCACATTTTTTCTGAATGTTGATGTTACTAGCCATTTCATTTATCTTTTTATTTCGCCAAAACTGTATCTCTGCGTATCACTGTGTCTCACAGCGTCTCATTTTTCCACGACCTTGCCAACGATAATCCTCGGATTTTCGTGGTGAGGTACACAGGAGGTACAAAAAATGGCGTAAAAAGGCTTAGCAACGATTATCAACGATACTTGAGCAACAAAAAAGGCGCCCGTAAAGAGCGCCATATTAATCGATTATAATCAATTTAACTATTTAATAATCAGTAAATTACTTACCGATGCAAAAATGCTTGAAAATATTCCCCAGCACCTCATCGGTCGTGATTTCCCCGCCCACAATCTCTGCCAGGTGGAAGAGACATTCACGGAGGTCTTGTGAAACCAAGTCACCGGAGAGATGTAGGGCCAGTCCGTCTTGTACGCGGTGGATAGCCTCCAACGCATGGCTCAAAGCCTCGTAGTGACGGATGTTGCTCACCACCACATCGTTCTGTGAGAGGTCGGGCAGGGCGGCGAAGTCCACCAACTGCTTCTGAAGCTGAGAAAGTCCCTCTTTCTGCTTGGCCGAAAGAGAAAGCACACATACGTCCTCCGGCAAATCGGGGAGAGCCGCTTTCAGGCGAGCAAGCTGTGTATCCGTCGAAGAAGCAGTATTATCTACAGAAGGTTCTGCCGATGAAAACAAATCTGCCTTGTTGAGTACAATCACCAGGTGCTTGCCTTCGCAGCGGGGCAGAATCTTTTCGGCCAGTTCACGGTATTGTGCCTCGGCACAAGTGGCGTCGATCACCCAAAGCACGATGTCGGCCTGGTCCAGCTTCTGGAAACTCCGTTCGATACCCAGACTTTCAATGGTGTCGGTCGTTTCACGGATTCCCGCCGTATCGATAAAGCGGAAGGTGATGCCACCCAGGTTCATGGTGTCCTCAATGACGTCGCGCGTGGTACCGTGGATGTCGCTCACGATGGCACGTTCTTCGTTCAGAAGGGCATTCAGCAGGGTAGACTTCCCGGCATTGGTTTCGCCTACGATGGCCACGGGAACCCCGTTCTTGAGGGCATTTCCTACGCTGAACGTATCCACCAGGTGATGGATGACGTGCTCAATCTGACGGGCGATGTCTTCCAGTTCTGAACGGTCGGCAAACTCCAGTTCCTCGTGGTCGCTGAAATCGAGTTCCAGTTCCATGAGGGAGGTGAGGTGGAGCAGCTTGTCGCGCAGAGTGGCCAGTTCCCGACTGAATCCGCCGCGCATCTGGTTCATGGCCATGCGATGGGTAGCGGCAGAGGTAGAGGCGATGAGGTCGGCCACCGCTTCGGCCTGGCTCAAGTCCATCTTGCCGTTCAGGAAGGCGCGCTGGGTGTATTCCCCCGGTCCGGCGGCACGGCATCCTTGCCGGATAAGGAGCTGCATCACCTGCTGGAGAATGTAGCTCGAACCGTGGCAGGAGATTTCCGTGGAGTCTTCTCCCGTATAGGAATGAGGGCCTCGGAAAAGGCTGACCAGCACTTCATCGATAATCTCTCCTTCAGGACTAAGGATGTGGCCGAAGGTGAGGGTATAGGGTTCGCGTTCGACTAACGGTTTACCGGAAACGGGCTTGAAAATGCGGTCGGTAAGGGTGATGGCTTCCGGACCCGACACGCGGATGGTGCCGATGGCTCCACCTTGGGCGGTAGCAATGGCACAGATAGTATCTTGGGTTTGTAGTATGTTCACGTGTGTATTGCTTTTAAAATCCTTGCAAAGATACGGTTTTCGGGTTACATCCGGAAGGGGAGCCGACAGATTTATGCGGGCTGGTAGAGGGTTTTCACCAGCAGGTCGACTACTTTTTCGAGGTATTCGCGGTCGGTTTCATCGAAGGTAGCCAACTGGTCGCTGTCGATGTCGAGTACGCCCCGGACTTCTCCGTTGGCTATCATCGGCACAACGATTTCGGAGCGGGAGAGGGAACTGCAGGCAATATGGCCGGGGAATTGGTCCACGTCGGGTACGACTTGGGTACGGGCTTCGGCCCAGGCGGTACCGCATACACCGCGTCCTTTCTTGATGCGGTAGCAGGCCACGCTGCCTTGGAATGGGCCGAGGTGAAGCTCGCCTTCGTGTACAAGATAAAAGCCTACCCAGAAGAATCCAAAGGCTTCTTTCAGGGCGGCACTGGTATTGGCCAATACACTGATTTCGTTTTTCTCGCCTTCAATCAGGGGGGCGAATTGTTCAAGGAACTGGACATAACGCTGGCGCTTGTCGGTAAGGGTGGATTTAAAACTTGCTTCCATATAGATGATTTTTCAGACAGAAAAACAGGCTCTCTTCCGGAGAAGGGAACCTGTTGATTAATAATTAATTTACTAGATTCTTTCGAGGACGACTTCAATCAGGTCGTCAATCTTGCTCTTGTATCCGGTATTGGCTTCCTTCGCCAAGCGGTTAGCAATGACCATGCAGATAGTAGTGGCTTTGTGGCCTTGCAGACGAGCCAGTCCGGCGAGGGCAGAGCTTTCCATTTCGAAGTTGGTGATGCGGTGTCCCTGATACTCAAAGCTTTCAATTTTCTCGTTCTGGTGTGGGTCGGCCAAAGGGATACGGAGTTGACGGCCTTGCGGACCGAAGAAACCGCCGCAGGCTACGGTCACGCCACGAACCATGTCGGTGCCGGCAATGCGGTCCACCAGTTCCTTGTCGGCATGAATCACATAGGGAGCCGGAGCGCAGAGGTTGCCTGTCCAGCCCAGGTGGTTGAGCAGAGCACGTTCCATGGGCAGGTCGCACACGGCGTTGCGTCCTTCGTAGAAATTCAAAAGACCGTCGAATCCCACGGAGACTTCGGAACAGATGAAGGTGCCTACGGGCGTGTAGGGTTGCAGGCCGCCGCAGGTACCGATGCGCACGATTTCCAGCTGTCGGAAGGTATCGTTTTCTTCGCGGGTCTGGAAGTTGATGTTGGCCAATGCATCGATTTCATTCATTACGATATCGATGTTGTCGCACCCGATACCGGTGGAAGTTACCATGAGGCGTTTGCCTTTGTAGGTACCGGTGATGGTATGAAACTCACGGCTTTCCACTTCACATTCGCAGGTGTCGAAGTGGGAAGCTACGAGGGCCACGCGTCCGGGATCGCCCACCAGGATGATTTTGTCGGCCAGGTGTTCCGGTTTCACGTGGAGATGAAATACAGAACCGTCTTCGTTGATAATCAGTTCTGAAGGGGGAAAATACTTTTTCATACGTTACATTTTTAGTCAAGTAAAGTTTATGTTTGCTTATTTACCGATAGGTTCGTGTCCGGCAGGATGAGAATCCGGTCGGGCAATGCTGCTCCGCATATCTGTATCGGCTTGGATGTTCTTCATCCGATAGTAGTCCATGATACCCAAGTTACCTGTTCGGAAGGCTTCGGCCATGGCTTTGGGCACTTCCGCTTCTGCCTGAATCACGTTGGCACGGGCTTCTTCGGCTTTGGCTTTCATTTCCTGTTCCAGGGCTACGGCCATGGCACGACGTTCCTCAGCCTTAGCCTGGGCAATATTCTTGTCGGCATTGGCCTGGTCAATCTGCAGGGAAGCACCAATGTTACGGCCGATGTCGATGTCGGCAATATCAATGGAAAGGATTTCGAAAGCAGTACCGGCATCCAGTCCCTTGCGCAGCACGAGCTTGGAGATGGAGTCGGGGTTCTCGAGTACCGACTTATGATTTTCGGAAGAACCGATGGAAGAAACGATGCCTTCGCCTACACGGGCCAGTACGGTGTCTTCACCGGCACCACCCACCAGCTGGCGGATGTTGGCGCGTACGGTCACGCGGGCCTTGGCAATGAGCTGGATACCATCCTTGGCCACGGCGGTGACAGGAGGGGTATCAATTACTTTCGGGTTGACCGACATCTGTACGGCTTCGAACACATCGCGTCCGGCCAGGTCGATTCCCGTCGCCATCTGGAAAGACAGCTCGATATTGGCCTTTGAAGCCGATACGAGGGCGTGTACCACCTTCTCCACGTGTCCACCGGCCATATAGTGGGCCTCCAATTCGTCGCGGGTAATGGTACTCAGTCCAGCTTTGTGAGCCTCAATCATGGCGGGTACGATGACGTAGGGCGGCACATTACGGATGCGCATCAGGAACAGCTGGATGAGCGAAATCTTGACTCCCGACACTTTAGCCGAGAGCCAGAGAAAAAATGGCACGTAGTGGAAAAATATGACCAGGAAGATGATGACACCTCCGGCCAGAATAAAGGGGAGATAAGCGGGATTAATCATATACGTTAGATTTAAAAGTGAATACAGGAAGAAGGGTGAACGTGAGGTTTATGCATGTTTCACGTATACCGTGGTCTCGTTGATGCGGACAATCTCTACCGGCGTCTTCTCATCGATGAATCCGTCGGCCGACTGCACTTCGATGATGTGTCCGTTGAAGTCGGCATTGCCAATCAGCGTCAGTCGGGTGACACTCATGCCCTTGTCGCCGGGTTTCAGGTTCATTCCCTCAAAAGGAGAGGGACGGTAGTCGAGGGTTTTCTTCAGCGACAGGCGGTCGACGGTCTTGGAACGCATGAACCACCATGTCACGCCGATGATGCCCAGCAGAGAGACTCCGATGGTGAGAAATCCGGCCTGTGAGCCGAGCGAGGTAAAGGCGGAATAGATGGCATAAAGGATGCACACCGCAGCTCCGACTCCCGCCACGCTGATGCCGGGAATCAGGAAGACTTCGATGGCAAAGAGTATCAGGCCTCCGATGATGAGTGCGATGATAATCAGTGTTTCCATGGTATGTGTATATTTTATTAGAGGTTCTTCAGTTTCTTGATTTCCGTATTACGGATGTCGAGGGTAAGCTTTTCAATCTCCTCGTACAATTCTTTCACCCGTTTTTCACGATCCAGAATACCGGGAGCCAGTTTTTCCTTCAGTGATTGGTTACCAGAAGCATAATTGTTACGGATTTTTACCAACGACTCGTTCATGGTTTGCAGGTCTTTTTCCTTCTGCTGTAGCTGTTGGAATTTTTTCCGCGCATCCTCTGAATGGAAATCCGACAAAGTATGATAGATGGCATTATCATCCACTACAAAACGGAAATCGCCTTTCTTTTCTTTCTCATCTCCTCCGTACATCACCTGCGCCAGTTGTTGTTTGGCAATCCGGACTTTATCGGCATCGCCCCAAGTGTTCCGAATGCCGTTCAGCATCGCTGCATTGGTCAGTAATCCTGGGTCGGTTGTGTCATAATCGTACACTTGCTTGGAGCTATTAGGCGCAAAGACATATACACAGACCTTTCCTTCCGGCTGATAACGGTCGGAAGCAAACCATCCTAAGTTGTTAAAATCGTCGATGGCATACATGTAGTCATTGAATGGAGAATTGAATGGGAAACCGATGTTGTCGGGTTTCAGATAACTTCCTTCGTCCGAATCGTAACGAGTGATGAAGATGTCATATCCTCCCAAACTTTCTGCCCCTTTGGCAGCGAAATAAAGTGTCACTCCATCAGGATTAATGTAAGGATAATTCAACTCAGATCCCGCATCGTCCAGCCCTTTGACTTTTTCAGGTACACTCCAATCTCCTCCTAACGTAACACTGGAGTAAAGCGCCTTCTCATTGGTGCCTGGTACACGGTGGGAGAGGATTTTCTTGTCCTTCATCCCATTGATGAACTCCGTGCAGTCGCTTTCACCGGTAAGACCTACTTTCCCAGATTCCTCATTGATTTTATATGCCTGAAGGAAATCCTTCTTGTCGACTACAAAACTGTCAATGACAGCCACGTTCTCCACGCCTCGCAGCATACGGGCTCCCATACGGTAACGGTTCATCAACGTGTCCAAATCGGAAGTATCGCGGTTCTTGCGTTCCATCCAATAGATGTGGTCTTCCAAATTCTCAATGGCTTCATCAAAGCGATACAAGTCGAAATAGGCTTTACTCAGGTAGAGGAAACCATTGATGACCTTGCGTTCGGCACTTTTCTCCAGATAGGGTACAGATTCCTGCAAGGCACCTGTTTCGTAGCAGCAGGCACCGTACCAGAAGTTATAGTTGGCATTCGACGGAGCTTGTTTCACCAACCGTTGGAAAACCGGTTTTGCCTTGTCAAACTGCTTGTCATTAAACCATTTCTGTGCTTGGCTCAAGGTCTGTGCGGAAGCGCCTCCTATACCACAGAGAGCCAAAAGGGGAAGTATGTATCTTTTTTTCATCGTTTCTGTGTCTAAAAGTTTCTCAAATGTAGGAATATTCTGGGAATTATACCATTTTCTGTTCTCTATTTTTCTTTTTACAAAAAACTTTGATGTCTGAATGGCAATAAATTGCCCAATCTTGTTTATTTTTTGGCTGGATGCGCTTCATAAAAAAGCGTACCCCTTTTCCGTTATTCGGACGTTTTTTCGTAATTTCGCCGCCGTTTTAGTAGTATACGTATGGGAAAAATGACGGAAGAAGACCGCCTGATGCGCCGCATCAACCAGCGGTTCATGAAAGGAGTAATGAAATACAACCTGATAGAGGAAGGCGACCGAATCTTAGTGGGCCTTTCGGGTGGAAAAGATTCACTGGCCTTGCTGGAATTGCTGGCTTTGCGCTCGCGCATCTACAAGCCCAAATTTTCGGTAGTGGCGGCTCACGTGGTGATGAAGAACATCGCCTACGAATCCGACCAGACCTATCTGCGCGAATATGCTGAGAACTTAGGGGTACCGTACGTGTGCTATGAAACAGAGTTTGACCCGTCGACCGACAACCGGAAATCGCCTTGTTTCCTGTGCTCTTGGAACCGGCGGAAGGCGCTCTTCACTGTGGCCAAGGAGCAAGGATGCAACAAAATTGCATTGGGACACCACATGGACGACATTTTAGAGACTTTGCTCATGAACATGACCTTCCAAGGGGCTTTCAGTACCATGCCGCCGCGACTCGTGATGCGCAAGTTCGACATGACGATTATCCGCCCCATGTGCCTCGTACATGAAGCTGACTTGAAGGAAATGGCTGCTCTCCGAGGTTTTCGCAAGCAGGTGAAGAATTGTCCGTATGAAAAAGACTCCCATCGCTCGGACATGAAAGAAGTGCTGGCCCGGTTGGAAGCCATGAATCCGGAAGCACGTTACAGCTTGTGGGGAAGTATGAACAATATCCAGCGCGACCTGCTTCCGAGGGAGAGTGAAGAGGATTCGCTCGGTTAAGTTTCATTCAGGGGCATTCAGTACCACCTGCTTGCCCGTCATGGTGATTTTTCCTTCGGCAATCAGTTCCGAAAGGGCACGGGCCAGTGACGGACGGGCTACTCCCAAAATAAAGGCCACTTCCTGCTGGTTGTGGATACCGCCGTGCATCTGCAGGTAGTTCAGCAGGCGTGATTTCAGACTCTGTAAGGCAAATTCATTCAGCTTGCGGCTCAGAAACAGGCTTCGGTCGGAAATGATGGCAATGAAGTTCCGCATCACGGCTGGTTGGGCATGCATGAACGCCTCGAAGCGGGCACGGTCCATGACAAGCACCTCACAAAGTTCCGTGGCTTCTACATTCACCGGGAAACGGTTTTCCGAGGCATAGATAAAGGCCGGAGCCAAAATGTCGGGCGCCTTGATCCAGTCGATGGTGAGCTGTTTGCCTTCGGCATTTTCCATTTGCGTCTTCACATTCCCTTTCATCAAAATAAATAGAGAACAGCACACGTCTCCCTGACGGGCAATGTATTCTCCTTCTTTATAAGTGCGCAGACTGTTTGGGGCCTCACGTAGCAGTTGGTATAAAGCTTCCATGTCGCACCCGTCAAACAGGCTCATTTGCTTTAAAACTTCGGTATGCATTTTCCTTTTTAACTTTTCTTTGGGTTCCGTGTCACATAGGTGACAGAAATCCCGTGGGGGATTCCTCATCTTTGTGCAAACTTAATGAAAAATCAACAATAACCCAAGAAAGAATATGGAAGGAAACATGTTTTGCTACCAGTGCCAGGAAGCTGCCAAAGGCACAGGATGTGTGTTAAGAGGTGTATGCGGAAAAAAAGATACCACCGCACGTTACATGGATTTACTGCTGTTTGTGGTGCGTGGAGTATCCGTCGCTGCCGATGCTTTGCGCACAAAAGGCCTTGAGGTGGAAGCCGACACGAATGGTTTCGTCACCGACGCGCTTTTCTCTACGATTACCAATGCCAATTTTGATGACGAAAGCATCCTGGCCCGTGTACGCAAAGGCTTGGAACTGCGCGACCGCTTGAAGGCGCGTGCTGCCGATGCCGGTATCGCCTTGCCGGAGGTGGACGAACTGACCTGGAACGGCGGAGAAGCGGACTATCTAGCTAAATCGGCTTCTGTAGGGGTGCTGAGAGAGCCGAACGAAGACCTTCGCTCGTTGAAGGAGCTACTGATGTACGGACTGAAAGGGATGGCCGCTTACCACGAACATGCCATGCGACTGGGCTTTGCCGATGAAGCCATCCATGCGTTCATGCAATCCGCGCTGGCTCGCATCACCGTAAAGGCCATGGGAGCCGATGAGCTGGTGGCGCTGGTACTCGAAGCTGGACAGCACGGGGTGCAGGTAATGGCGTTGCTGGATCAGGCGAACACTACCCGCTATGGTCATCCGGAACTGACAAAAGTGAACATCGGAGTAGGCAAGAATCCGGGTATCTTGATCAGCGGACACGACTTGCACGATTTGGAAGACCTGCTGCGTCAGACCGAAGGTACGGGAGTGGATGTGTACACGCATAGTGAGATGCTTCCGGGACACTATTATCCGGCATTCAAGCAATACAAGCATTTTGTGGGCAACTACGGAAACGCTTGGTGGAAGCAGCGCGAAGAGTTTGCGTCCTTCAACGGTCCGATTGTCTTTACCACCAACTGTATCGTGCCGCCGCTGGAGAACGCAACGTACAAGGAACGGATGTTTACAGCCAACTCGACAGGCTATCCTGGCTGCAAGCACATCGCTACGGATGCTGAAGGCCACAAAGATTTCTCGGAGGTCATTGAACTGGCCAAACAGTGTCAGCCACCAGTGGAACTGGAACAGGGAGAGATTGTCGGTGGATTCGCCCATAATCAGGTGATGCAGCTGGCCGACAAGGTAGTTGAAGCGGTGAAGAGCGGAGCCATCCGCAAGTTTGTAGTCATGGCCGGATGCGACGGACGCATGAAAAGCCGCGATTACTATGCCGACTTCGCACAGGCCCTTCCGAAAGATACGGTTATTCTCACGGCAGGTTGTGCCAAGTATCGCTACAACAAACTGCCGTTGGGCGACATTCAGGGAATCCCTCGGGTACTCGATGCCGGACAATGCAACGATAGCTACTCATTGGCCGTGATTGCCCTGAAACTGAAGGAAGTCTTCCAGTTGAACGACATCAACGAACTGCCCATCGTATACAACATCGCATGGTACGAACAGAAAGCGGTCATTGTCCTGTTGGCCCTGTTGAGCCTGGGCGTGAAACACATTCACCTGGGCCCCACCTTGCCAGCCTTCCTCTCACCGAACGTAGCCAAGGTATTGGTCGAACAGTTCGGCATCGGAGGCATTACCACCCCCGAAGCGGACATGCAACTGTTCGGCATCTGATGACGGCTTAATAGGATTTCTCGTTGGCCAGATTCCAGGCATTGAGAAAAGAAGCTTTCGTGATTTCCACCACCTTCTCCCAGTTCAGCTTGTCTGCATGGTCGGAAGGCTGGTGGTAATCCGGATGCCCATCCGTGTGATACCAGATGACGGGAATGTCGTGTACGGCAAATGACGCATTGTCGCTTCCTCCCACCGGACGGTCCCAAGGACGATAGTCTGGCTTCAGTTTCAGCTTGTAACGAACGATATCGTCTTTCAGCCACTGTCCAAAGGCCGGATGCGCTTCCGTATAGAAATACACCACATGTTCGGGTTGTTCCGGGAAATGGTTCCGCCCGATCATATCAAAATTCAGATAACCTTTAATCTCCTTCACGAAATCACAATGCCGCATGAAATACTGGGAGCCGAGCAAGCCTTTCTCTTCTCCGTCCCAGAAGGCGATGATTACGTTGCGCAGCGGTTTCTTGCCACTGGCCTGGAAGGCACGGGCAATCTGTAGTACGGCCGATACTCCCGATGCGTTATCGTCGGCTCCGTTGTAAATCTTATCATCTGCCAGTGTTTCGTCAATGCCCAAATGATCGAAATGGGCCCCGACCACTACATATTCGTCTGTCCGTTCTCCGGGAATCATTCCCAGCACATTGGCCATCCGAAGGGAACGATGCGTCAGCTGCTTCAATTGAGCAATAGAATCGGGATGTACTTGCCAGCGGCCTTTCTGCTGCCTTTCCTTGGCGCAGGCTTCAAAGGGTTGATAATAAGAATCTCCATAAAGAGGAGAGATGCCGGCTTCCTGAAGGCACGAAACCAAGTAGCGGGCAGCTACACGCGATCCGTTCATACCCGCTTCACGTCCTTGTAAGGCATCGTCTGCCAGAAAGCCCACGATGGCTTCGGCAGAAGGACGATTGATACTTTGCAGGCCTTTTTCCACGGCAGTCTGTGCCTGCAGGAGAGAGGTACCGCATGAACCGATGGTCCATGCCAGTAACAGAGAGGTTATAGTCTTTTTCATAATGAGAGCAAAAATAGGGAGAACTTACAAATTTCCCAAACTTATTCTCCCTGTTTCTTCACGTAACAAGAACTTGATTTTCTAGAAATTGAGATTCACTCCGGCCATTACCGTAGCCCGAGGCATAGGATAACCGGCATTGATTTCGTATCGCTGGGCCAGCAGGTTCTCGCCACGTGCCCAAATGTCCAGCCAACGAGTCGCCCGGAAGGAAGCCCGCACGTTCCACAACACGAAGTTTTCTGTTGCTACGGGGGCTGTCTGGGTATAGAGTCCGGCGATGTATTGCAGACCCGTCGACACGTTCCAACGGCCTTGAGAGAAATTGCCTCCAACGTAAAGTTTGTGTTCCGGAGCAGCAATGACTGGATGCTCCATGTGCAGGTAACTGTAGTTTCCGTCTACTGACCAAGCGCGGTTGATGCGGTAAGCTGCCTGCAATTCGACGCCTGTATTTTCTATCTTTCCGGTGTTCTGGTTCAGCATCCCGCTTCCGTGCGGATTGGGCAGTGTCTGTATCAGGTTCTTGGCATTGATGTAAAACAAGTTCACTCCATAATACAGCTGTCCCTCCATCAAGCGTTGCGAGAAGGCCAGTTCGTAGTTCCACATCGATTCCGGTTGCAAATTGGGATTCTGCGGTGGAAACATGTACATTTCACGCAGGATAGGGTAGCGGAACCCTTTCGAAGCCGAAGCCTTCAGTTCCATAGCCTGCGGCAAGTGGAAAGCCAGTCCGGCCTGCGGTACCCATTCCGTACCCACCCGTGAATGATGGTCCACCCGCAATCCCGCATTGAAGGTCAGCCAAGAGCAAAAATCCTGTCGGAAGTCGATGTAGCCAGTTCGTCTTCTTGTTTGTCTACCAAATCGGACGTAGTGCCCACCTTTTCTCCGCTCACGTATTCATTCCAAGCACGGCCTCCGTAGCGAAACCAGTCGAATCCCAGTGTGATACGGTTTCCCATGAAGAACTGCGTACTTTGATAGAGGGAAATTCCCGTCATGTAATCATGAGAATTGAAACGGGCATCCTGAGGACTTTCACCGGTAGAAGGTGTATATCCGTCATTAATCCAATGGTCTCCCCAGTTGTAGAAGAAACTCAATCCCCCGGAAGTCTTTTCATAATGATTCTCCAACGCAAACGAAGTCATGCCTCGCGTGATTCGCTGGTCACCGTCAAGCAACGGCGCACTGACCGGCCCTGGATAAGAAGCATTGAAATGCGTCACGTTCACGTCACCTCGCACGTTCCAATGGTCGGTCATCTCGTATCCCAGCTTGGCATAGCCCCCATATTGTTCAAACCCCATGTCGGCCCGATGTCCGTCGGTACGGTTGTAGGAACCGGATACCACGCTCGAAAACCGTCCCTTGCGGACACGATTGGTCAGTTCCGTTTCCAAGGTATTATACGACCCGTAGCCCGCATGTAGATGGGTGTTCACCCCGTCTTCCTGCATCTTCCGTGTCACGATGTTAATCACGCCGCCCATGGCATTCGCCCCATACAACACTGAAGCGGGACCTCTCAGCACTTCCACCCGTTCGGCCAGGAACGACTGGTAGGCATCGGCTATCGGATGTCCGAAAATACCGGCATATTGCGGGTGGCCGTCAATTAAGACCATCAGCCGGGCCGTTCCTCCGCTCAGTCCACGCAGGGAGATGCTTCCCGCCGCCCCGTTGGACACGCCATATCCCATCACCCCGCGTGAGGTAACGAAGAGTCCGGGAACTGTTCGGTCAGCACCGGCAATAAGGACGGTTGTAAGGAATGTTCAATCTCGGTACGTCCCACCACCGATACGGTCTGCGACAGATGGCGCACATCCGTCTCATGGCGGGCACCGGTCACCACCACCTCATCTATCTGGTGAATCTGATTTGTAAGTGAAAGTGTATCGCGTGATGACGTTTGAGCCATCCCCGCTTGGCAGGCCAAACTAATTCCTATAATAGAAAGATATACATTTTTCATTCGATTCGTTAATTATAAGTTTGTTCGTGTCTTTTATAACATATTACATGACTAAATGTGACAAAAGTAGTAAATATTCTTACGTTTTGTCTTACCTAAATGACAGATAATCGTCCCTTCATCCTGGATAGGGGTTCTTTTTTAGGCCAATAGAGCTATTATTCAGGGAGAGTTACAAAAAAGCGACCATTTTCTAAGAGCTTTTTACGTCTTCTCGTTTCCTAATTCTCTATATTTTTGCATCTCAACTGAAAATTTTTCTTGATATTTGTGTAATACAAAAGAATATGACGATTCAAATGAAAGCAGCTCAAATTAAAAGATATTCAAAAGCAATTCAAATTCACCTCAATTCACTTCCGATGCCGGAGATAGGTCCGTCGGACGTATTGGTAAAGGTTCAGGCAGCCGCGGTCAATCCGTTGGACCAGCTTATTCTGACCGGAAGTATCCGGGTGATTCAAGACTATCCCATGCCGTTGACCTTAGGCAACGAATGTGCCGGCATCGTGGAACGGACAGGTGCCGATGTGACCCGCTTTAAAGCCGGCGACAAAGTGTATGCCTGTCTACCTTTGGCCAAAATCGGGGCCTTTGCCGAATATGTGGCCATAGACCAGCACGCCTTGGCTTTCATGCCGGAAGATTGTGACTTTCTGACGGCTTCCGCCATTCCGCTGACAGGGCTGACGGCTTATCAGGCTTTTACGGAAGAACTGGAGGCGAAACCCGGTCAAACGGTTTTGATTACAGGAGGTTCCGGCAGTTTTGGTGAGATGGCTGTGCCCATTGCCAAAGCCCTGGGATTGCGGGTGATTGTAACGGGCAACGAACGGGCCAAGGCACATTTGCTGAATATAGGAGCCGACCGTTACATCGACTACCGGAAAGAAAATTATTGGGAAGTGCTGTCGGAAGTGGATCATGTGATTGATGCCATCGGAGCCAAGGAATTTGCCCACGAACTGTCGGTACTGAAAAAAGGGGGACGTTTGTTGAGTCTGCGGACTGCTCCCAACAAGTTATACGCCGAACGAAACGGCTTTTCTTTCTTTAAGAAATGGTTGCTTGCCGCCGTAGGCGCTCCTTACGACCGCAAAGCCCGAAAGCAAGGAAAAGAATACCGATTCATGTTTGTACGTGCCGATGGAGAACAGTTGGAAAAAGTGACCCGTATGGTGGAAGAAAAACATATCCGCCCCAGAATCTCTCCGCAGGTCTTCCATCTTGAGCAGACGGGTGAAGCCATCCGTTTCCTGTCACAGGGCCATCCCGACGGAAAGGTCGTGATTCGTTTGTAGTGTAACCGGAAATCATTCCATTTAAAATAGAAGAAAAATGAAATATTACGAGATTTGTTTCAGCCCTACGGGAGGTACCCAGAAAGTGGCAAATGCAGTCACGAAGGGCTTGACCCAAAGTGCTTCCAAAGTAGATTTGACCGATGCCAAAGGAAATTTTGACGGCATTTCCTTGACGAAGGAAGATGTGGCTGTGATTGCCGTACCTTCTTATAGTGGGCGGGTACCCGAAACCGCCGCTGCACGTATTACCCGTTTGCAAGGCCACGGGGCCAGCGCCATTCTCATTTGCGTGTATGGAAACCGTGCTTACGAAGATACCTTGGTTGAGTTACAGGACATCGTCCATCAAGTCGGATTTAAAGTAGTAGCAGCCATAGCGGCCGTAGCCGAACACTCCATTGCTCGTCGTTATGCCGCTGGACGACCGGACGAAGAGGACCGGACACAGCTTGCGGCATTTGCCCGGCAGATAGCACAGAAAATAGCTTCCGGGGATAGTTGTGAACCAAAGATTCCCGGTCACCGTCCTTATCGGAAGGCTGGAGCGACGAGAATTGTACCGAAACCCACAAAAGCTTGTATAAATTGCGGAGTGTGTGCCCGGAAATGTCCCGTAGGAGCCATCAATCCGGCGGATTCCCGGAAAGTGGACAAGAAAGCCTGTATCTCTTGTATGCGTTGTGTAGCAGTCTGTCCTCATTCTGCCCGCAAAGTAAATGGTTTGATATTGTTTCTGGTCAATGCGATGCTCAAGAAACCCTGTTCCCAGCGGAAAGTGAACGAACTTTACCTATAAGTGAGCATATTAAGATTATTCGTAGATGCCGTTCTGATAATCCGACTGGTATTGCGAACAAGTCTTGCCAGTCCGCTGCTTGAAAAAACGCATCAGATGGCTGGGGTCAGAAAAGTGGAAATCATCGGCCAGCTGGCTGATGGTACGGTTGCAAAATAACAAATCATTTTTCAAGGCCTCTACCAATCGCTGCTTCAACAAATGGTTGGCAGATACTCCGAACTGAGCCATTACGGCATGGTTCAGGGTAATCCGGCTGATATGGAGCATGTCGGCATATTCTGTCACTCGCTGCACCTTCCGTATGTGCTGTTCAAGCAGCTCCTTGAACTGATAGGCATAGTTGTTTTTAGGAACATCCATGGGAAGATGGTAGGTGGAAGCATATTCACGGTTGATAACCAATAATAGGTAATACAATACAGCTACAATCAGGTTGTAGCTGTCGGCAGTGGGATGTTGTAGTTCCTGCTTGATTTTCTTGAGCAACTGCATACATTCTCTAAACAATGGTTGAGAAACGGGTGACAGGTAAGGAGGAGTATCCGTCTGGTAACAATACAGCAAACGGTAGGCAAAAAACTTGTCGGCAATGAAAGTGCGCATGAAATCCTCCCGAAAGATAAGAAAAGTATACTCCAAGGCGTCTTCCTCTACGTGCCATTCCTGTTGCTGGTGCGGAGAGAGAAGCAGAGCCATGTCATCATGTAGTGCTATCCGTTTATTGTTCAGCACCAGAAAACCGTTGGCTTTCCGGAAAAAGAAAAATTCGAAGAAATCCGTCTTGAAGGTAGGATTCTCAGTCAGTACTCCACAAATCTCACTACTATATCCGGTATTGATATAGAAATCCACGCCGCATTGCGTCTTGTTGAACGGAACGTTGACAAGTCTTTCCGGATTGAGATTTTTCTTTTTCATGGTTTTCCTAAATTGTTTTACACGCAAAGATAGTAAATGTAATTATCAAAATGGCCTGTTTCCCTTCTTATGGGGCATGAAGAGTGAAACAAAATATACCGACCTTTGCGATGAACAAAAAACAGAAGGCTATGGATAAGAACAAGACAGCAGTTATTCAATTGGTGCGCAATGCGACATTGAAGATTTATTACGCAGGTAAGTGTATATTGGTCGATCCGGTGTTGGCTGAAAAAGAAACGTTAAGGTCGGCGCTTGGAGTGAATAAGAATCCAAGAGTACATCTGAACATGTCGGTAGCCGACCTTGTAAAAGATGTGGACATGGTTTTGTTGACTCATAACCATATTGATCATTACGAGCCGAGTGTGAGACATTATTTGCCTTATACCATCCCATTTTTCACCCAACCGGCAGATAAAGAAACAATCGTACACGACGGATTTATGAATGTAGAAGCCATAGAAGAGATGAAACAGCTAGGAGGACTGAGTATTTTCCGGACAAACGGGCATCACGGTTTTGGCAAACTTGCAGAAATGATGGGACCTGTATCTGGCTTTGTCCTGAAGTCGAAAGGTCTGCCTACCATTTATGTGATGGGAGACTGTAGGTGGGAGAATAGCATTCGTGAGAACATCGATCGCTATCATCCGGATTATATAGTTGTCAACTGTGGGGGAGCTGTGTTTCCGGAATTTTCCAAAGATTTCGGACCGATTTTGCCCGATGAGCATGAAGTAATGCAGATACTGGATGAAGTGCCAAAGAGTGTAAGACTGATTGCTGTACACATGGATGCCATTGACCATTGCCAGACTACACGCGCTATCCTGCGTAACGAAGCCCAGCATAATCACATAGATATGAATCGTTTGATTATTCCCGAAGATGGGGAATGTATAGCATTATAAGCGATGGATACAGAAATCATTCAAGAGATTGATGTGCAGAGCGTCATGACCAAATCCTCTCTGCCCGTCGGAGGTTATTCGGTGAATCCGTACGTGGGTTGCCCGCACGCCTGCAAATATTGCTATGCCTCGTTCATGAAACGTTTCACCGGACATACTGAACCGTGGGGCACGTTTCTGGACGTGAAGCACTGGAAACCGATAGCGAACCCGCATAAATACGACGGTGAACGTATTGTGATAGGTTCAGTGACGGACGGATACAACCCTTACGAAGCCGAGTTCCGAAACACCCGCCGTCTGTTAGAGGAACTTCGGGGCACACAGGCCGAACTGATGATTTGTACGAAGTCCGACCTCGTGCTGCGTGACCTGGACCTGTTGAAGCAGTTCCCCAAGGTCACGGTTTCCTGGTCGGTTAATACGCTGGATGAGGAGTTTCGTGCGGACATGGACCGCGCAGTCAACATCGAACGCCGCTTGAAAGCAATGCGACAGGTCTATGAAGCAGGCATCCGTACCGTATGTTTCGTGTCGCCTATCTTTCCAGGCATCACCGATGTGAAGGCGATTATCGAAGAAGTAAAAGGATATGCCGATTTAATCTGGTTGGAAAACCTGAATCTGCGCGGGCAATTCAAAGGAGGAATCATGGCGTATATCCGTGAGAAGCATCCCGCACTTTTTCCGCTGTACGAAGAAATATACAACCATAAAAAACTGGATTACTGGAAAGCCTTGGAGAAGGAGATTTCATCCTATGCTGCACAACAAGGCTTTCCCTATCGAGTGAATGATTTGCCCTACGGACGTTCCGAAAAAGGCAAACCTGTGCTTGTCAACTATTTCTATCACGAGAAAATCAGGCTGAACCGATAAGGTGAGAAAATAAACTACGGCGTGGCAAGGAATCTCATTCCTTTGCAGCGCCGTATTTCCGTTCAA
Source organism: Bacteroides mediterraneensis (assembly GCF_016900355.1). Lineage (GTDB taxonomy): Bacteria > Bacteroidota > Bacteroidia > Bacteroidales > Bacteroidaceae > Phocaeicola. The sequence continues at coordinate 19,695 of NZ_JACJKA010000032.1, forward strand.
ACACTTCCGTATTCCGGTTGCCCCACTCAATCATCGAGTCAATAATCGGCAGCAAGCTGCGGCCCAACTCAGTCAAGGCATATTCCGTCCGCAAAGGCACTTCATGGTAAGTGGTTTTGGAAACAAGTCCGTCTTCCACCAGTTCTTTCAACAGGATGTCGAGTACTCGGGGAGTCGCTTCCGGGAAGAGTTTGTGCAGTTCGCTGGGACGCAACGACCGATGCCGCAGTTCATCCAGCATACACGATTTCCATTTGGAGTCTATCAGGCTCATGGTCAGCCGGAGCGGGCAGTCCAAATCCACAGGTATTTTTCTTTCGTACATGGTTTCTGAAGAGTAAACAATTACACAATCGCAAAGATAAGGATAACTCCCGAAACCCCTGCATACCGAATAATTTTTCGGTAGGTGAATAATTTTTCGGTAATTGTATAAACCGTTTTCATCCCCTACATTTGCTGCAGTATAAACCCCTTAAATTGTGAAACATGAGAGCAAGTATTGAAGAGTATAAAACCGTGGAAGAAGCGGCCCTGAAATTTGTGAAGAGTGTGGCCGAAGGCGACAGCCGTTATGCCAAAGAACTGTTTATCGACGAAGCCGTACTGTTCGGTTACTTGGACGGGAAACTGGAGCATGGTAATATTGAACAATTTTACAAGAACGTGGATACCGTGAGTGCCGGAAAAGATTTCAAGGCCCGTATCGACATTGTAGACATAGAAGAAACCCTTGCCGTGGTGCGCGTACTGGAAGAAAAATGGGGCGGACGCATTGATTTTACCGACTACCTCCTGCTGATGAAGATGAACGGGGAGTGGAAGTGCGTGGCCAAAGCTTACAACCAAAATTCAAATACCATTCAAAAATAAAAAAGAGAATACCTATGAAAATTACAGTGATTACCGGAAGCCCTCGCAAGAAGGGAAACAGTTTTGCCATGACCGAGGCGTTTGTGAAAGCTGCCGAACAGCGCGGTCATACCATCCAACGTTTTGATGCCGCTTTCCTGAAAATTGGCGGGTGTCATGCCTGCATGACGTGCTACAAAACAGGAAAGGCTTGTTCTTTCGACGATGATTTCAACCTTATCGCCCCGGCCATCCTGGAATCAGATGCGGTGGTTTTCTCCATGCCGGTCTATTGGTATTCCATCCCGGCACAGATTAAAGGTGTCATCGACCGTCTGTTCTCACTCGTAGTGGGCGGGAAGGAGATTGCCGGTAAGAAATGTGCCTTGATTACCTGCTGTGAGGAAGAAGATTCTACCGTCATGGATGGTGTACGTATTCCCTTGGAGCGGTCGGCTACGCTGCTGAAGTGGAACATGGTAGGAGAGGTGTTGGTTCCCAGTGTATTGAACGAAGGGGAAATTGAGAAAACCGACGGTTGCCAGCAGGCTGCTGCCTTGGCTGAAAAATTCTGATTCGCTTTTTCGGATTTGCATCTCCGTTGCGAAACAAGGACTTCATTTTTTGCAAAGAAAAAACCCCGAATTCACGACGGAGATTCTTTTTGTCCGGCTGCCTCATTGTAAGTAGCGGCCGGCAGTGTCATATACTTGGATTGCCCGATTCATTCCGGCGATCCTGCAGGATGTCGTTCATCTGCTCCTTGGCCCATTGTATCAACCCGTTCAGATGGGGGAGTAAGGATTTTCCGCGGGAGGTCAACGAATATTCTACTTTAGGCGGTATCTGCGCATACACCTTCCGACTGACCAGTCCGTCTTCTTCCAGCGTGCGGAGGGTGACCGTCAGCATTTTCTGAGAAATGTCTGGAATCATGCGATGGAGTTCTCCAAAACGCATCACCGGAAATTGTTCCAGGGTAAAAATAATCAGAATCGACCATTTGTCGCAGATACGGGCCAACACGTTCCGAATCGGACAGTTCCTGATGTAAATATCATCATTTAGTTTGTTCTTATCCATAAAGTGGCTTTGTACAAGTTTCTATACAAAGGTACAAATAAAAAGTAGAAACACGGCGGAATGTTTCTGCACTTACCGTTTTCATAAGAGAGCTACCTTACTAGCTATCAAATTCTTTTTATTGCAAAAATGTTTGTTTCAATATCATTTTATTTATAATTTTACAATAACAATATTACAATGCTGCAATTATACAAAATACACAAATAAAATGATAATACAAACATTGAATTAAAGAACCTGGGATGTCTTTCTACCAGGAACATGAACAAAAAGAATAGCACGTTTGCGAAGGGGGAATTCAAACGTAGCTTGAGTGAGAAAGAGAGATAAGGTATAATCTAAAAAGGTAAGGATATGGATAAAATGATTGAAAACCGAGACGCGGTCAACAAATGGATGGAACGCTTCGGCGTACGTTTCGGAGTATACAAAAACGGGGTTTTTAAAGAACAGTTGTTCCCTTTTGATGCTATACCGAGGGTAATTTCCAAGGAAGACTGGGATTACCTGGAAAGGGGACTCATACAGCGTGTAGATGCATTGAATTTATTCTTAAACGATATCTATCACGAAAAAGGAATCATCAAAGACGGCATTATACCGGCCGAATTTATTTACTCTTCCAAGGGATACCTCCCGGAGTGTGAAGGCGTGTCGCCCATCCACGATATTTATTCGCACATATCAGGCATCGACTTGGTGCAGGCAAAAGACAACCGCTGGTTTGTGTTGGAAGACAATCTCCGCATTCCTTCCGGCGCTTCTTATCCGATGATAGCCCGTACTATCACGCGGAAAGTATCGCCACAGACTTTTCAGGAGAATACAGTAGCCGACAACCGGGATTATAGCACTCTGCTGAAAGAAATGATGGACTATGTGAATGATGGACGGGGTATTTCTGTCATATTGACTCCCGGACGCTATAATTCTGCTTTTTTGAGCATTCGTATTTAGCGGAGAAAACAGGAGCGACATTGGCTTTCCCGGGAGATCTGGTGGTAGAGAACGATATCGTCTACTACATGGGACTGTACCAAGAAAAACAACAAGTGGGATGTATTTATCGTCGTATCAGCGATGAATACTTGGATCCGCTGACCTTCAATGCAGATTCCCTGATAGGAATCCCTCATCTCATGCAGGCCTATCGAAAAGGGAATGTGGCAGTGGTCAATGCCTTGGGCAATGGAGTGGCCGACGACAAAGGCATCTACTACTTCGTACCTAAAATGATTACGTATTACCTGCACGAGAAACCGATTCTTCAGAATGCACCTACTTATCTTCCATACTATAAAGAAGATTACCAGTATATTCTGGACAATATCGCGAAACTGGTTATCAAAGATGTGAGCGAAGCCGGTGGATATGGGGTCGTATTCGGACGAGACCTCTCTCCTGAAAAACTGGCTGAACTGAAACAACTGATTATCGATGACCCCAGACGCTGGATTGCGCAAGAGGTAATAGACTTCAAGGACCTGGAAATTCAAGAAGGCAATGAACGAGTGGAACGAAAAGCCGACCTGCGTGCTTTCGTCATTTCCGGCGAACAGACCCGGGTGTGGAAAAGCGGCTTGACCCGCTTCTCACGTAATCCAAATTCATTTGTAGTGAACTCTTCACAAGGAGGGGGATTCAAAGATACCTGGGTAATGGAAAAGTAGCCCCAAGTCTGAACGAGAACATAATTGCTAAAAACGAATACTAAACAACCACGAGATATGATTACAAATAATGCCATTTCAGCCATTAAAGCCAACCGTCTTTATTGGTTAGGCCGATATACAGAAAGAGTTTACATCAGCCTTCATCTGCTGCGCCGTTATTATGACAAGATGATTGACGGTGAACCGAAGGAGTACGAGGAATATTATCAGAAACTGGATACCAACAATCCTTATCCCGACAGGGAAAGTTTCCGAATAGGGTATATGTATGATGAAAAAAATCCTTGCTCCTTGATTTCGGGACTGACCGCCGCCAATGACAACGCCATTGTCCTGCGTGAAGAGATTATGAGCGAAACCCTCTCTTACATTGAACTATCGTTGTCGTGCATTCGGAAGTCGGCCGAGAAAAAAGATGACAACATCACCGACCTTCAGCCAATTACCGACTATCTCCTCGCTTTTTGGGGATCAGTAGACGAACGGGTATTCGATGAACGGGTACGTAATTTCTTGCGAATCGGCAAGTTGGTAGAAAATATGGACATGCACATTCGGTTTGATTATCCTTTCTACCGCATAGAGGAAGCCTTCGAATCCTTGAAACTCTGTGCGGAAACAGAAGAAGGCATTTTCGACCCAATGATTCTGGAACATTTAGATGAGTTATTGAGTGAGGAGAAGTATGACAGTTCCAACCTGGAATATAAGGCAACGGTACTCAAATACCTCAACCACCTTGTCTTATTATAATAAAAATGAAAGTCATGATGACAAAGAGATACCTATATAATTATCAGACCATCATACGCTTCAGTTCTCCTATAACCAGACATTTCTTCAGCCTGAGGTGTATGCCTTGCGTCAATGCATGCCAGCAGGTGGTAAAACGTGACATGTTTCTCCATCCGTCTGATTACTTGATCTATGGAGCCGATGCCTGGGGAAATCCGCTTCAATACGGCAGCCGGGCAGAAGCGCACGACGCATTTATTTTTGTCAGCAGTGGGGAAGCCAAACTTACTCCGTATTGCATTCCAGAGTCCACACCGGGATATGTGTTCCGGGTGGAATCTGCCCTGACTGGATTGTCTGATTCCATGAAAGCATTTTTGGCAGATGGGAAACAGAAGAAAAATAATCCGTTGGATAGTGCCCTGCTGCTTGCCGACAAAATTCATGATTATATGTGCTATTCACCAGGCAGTACACAGATAGACACGACTGCCATGGAAGCTTTCCAACAGCGAAAAGGTGTGTGTCAGGATTATGCTCACATCCTGATTGCACTGTGCCGCGCCTGTGGCATCCCCGCCCGCTATGTAAACGGGTTCATGCAGGGTACAGGCGTGACCCATGCCTGGGTGGAAGTACTTGCAGGCGATGAATGGAGAGGAATAGACCCGACCAACAACCGATTGATAGAATATGGATATATTAAGTTGGCACATGGGCGCGATGCCATGGACTGTCGGGTAAATCGGGGCGTTTTTACCGGTAATGCCACGCAACAGACTGAAATCCGGGTAATTGTAGAAGAACTATGATAAAGACAGTAGTATCTACCGCCCTTCCTGTAGATGAGCGGTTATTAATAAAGAAAAATGTAATCAACCATGGAAACCAAAACAAACGTATCTGCATCGTCACAGGTACGCACGACGACGAACTGGAAGGCCAGTATGTCTGTTTCCGCCTCAATCAAATCATACAACAGAATCTGGAGAAACTGAATGGCACAGTAGAAATCTATCCCGCATTGAATCCGTTGGGCATCGACTCCATCACCCGGGGCATCCCAGGTTTCGATTTGGATATGAACCGCATTTTTCCCGGCAATCCGGATGGGACCATGGCAGAACAGGCTGCCTATACTCTTATACGTGATTTGCAAGGAGCCGATATGGTAATCGATATTCATTCCAGCAACATTTTCCTGCGGGAGATTCCTCAGGTACGTATTAATGTGAATACAGCAGACACACTAGTCCCTTATGCCAAGCTGCTGGATGTAGATTTTATCTGGGTACACGAGGCTGCCACGGTGCTGGAGGCTACCTTGGCCCATTCGCTGAACAGCCTGGATACCCCCACCTTGGTGGTAGAGATGGGAGTGGGCATGCGCATCAATCACGGATATGGCAACTGGCTGGTAAACGGTATCCTGAACCTGATGCATACCCTAGGCATCTGGGCCGAAGCTCCCGAAGCCAACTCCATATCCACTCCGGTTGTCTCCGCAGGCAACCGGGTGAGCTTCCTCAATGCGGATGCCTCCGGTGTCTTCCTCACTGAAATCAAGAATAACATGATTGTAGAAAAAGGAGAGAAGATAGGCGAGATTGTCAGCCCGCTCACCGGAGAGGTTTTCCAGACTGTAGAAGCGCCTACCCGGGGACTGCTTTTTACCCTCCGCGCGTACCCCATCGTTTATCAGGGATCCCTCCTGGCACGTATTCATCAATTTTAAGCAACCGATATGAAAAATGAAATAATCTTCCGCATGGAATCTCCTTTCCGCGACACGTTCCGCATCCAAGGATTTCGTTTCGGAGAAGGAGAGAAGAGCCTTGCGCTGGTAGGGGCCATGCGTGGGAATGAGATACAGCAACAATACATCTGCTCACAGGTCGTAAACCGGTTGGCCACATTGGAGAAAGAAGGCCGGCTGGTGCCCGGGATTTTGGTCGTTCCGTCGGTCAATCCTTTCTCCATGAACATAGAAAAGCGATTTTGGGCCATGGACAATACCGATATCAACCGGATGTTTCCAGGGTACGACCGAGGAGAAACCACTCAGCGTATTGCTGCCGCTCTTTTTGAGGCTATTCAAGGATACACCTACGGCATCCAGTTGGCCAGTTTCTACATTCCAGGCGATTTTGTACCGCATGTGCGGATTACCCAGACCGGTTACGAAGACACGGCCACCGCGGCCCTTTTCGGCCTCCCGTTTGTCTGCCTCTACAAACCATTGCCGTTCGACACCACCTTGCTCAACTATAATTGGCAAATCTGGAACACCAAAGCGTTCTCCCTCTACAGTGGAGGAAACGATACCGTGGAGGGAAAAGACGTGGCCGACTGTGTGCATACGATTTTCCGCTTTATGCACCGCACGGGACTGATAGACTATACCGACTACAGCAGCCCGGACTACAATTCACGCTTGCTGGATGAAGAAGAGCTGGTGTCGGTCAGAACCCCCGTTTCAGGTATCCTGTACAAAATGAAACACGCTTGCGATGTGGTGAAGAAAGGAGAAGTGATGGCTTCCGTCATCGACCCTTACTACGGCCATGTCCTGATGGAAATTCAGGCTCCGACCAACGGAGTGGTCTTTTTTGCCCATAACAAGTCGCTGGTGCTGCAGAATACCGTAGTATATAAGATTGCTTAACGAAGAGATGTAAAAAAGAACAAAGATAGGAGAGTGAAAGGTCACCGGCTTCCCGCCGACGGCAGGCAACCGGTGACACTGGATTGATTATTGCAGTTTGCCATATTCTTCGTCGGAAACCGGCTCCAGCCATTCGTTCGACGTGTTTTCGCCCGGCACCTCAAAGGCCAGATGCGCGAACCAGCTGTCGGCTGCCGCCCCGTGCCAGTGTTTGACACCAGCCGGAATGTGAATCACCGTACCCGGCAAAATCGGTACGGCCGGTTTGCCTTCTTCCTGATACCAGCCGCGTCCGGCCACGCCAATCAGCATCTGTCCGCCGCCCTTGGTAGCCCGGTGGATGTGCCAGTTGTTGCGGCATCCCGGCTCGAAGGTCACATTGGCCACAGGCACCTGTTCCTTTGACACCGGAGCCAAGTAACTATTCCCGATGAAATACTTCGCATACGCCATGTTGGGTTCTCCGATAGGGAAAATCATCTCGCGCTGGAAGGCTGCTTTGGCATCATTTCCCGTGGTGTCTTCCGCCCACACTTCCTTGGCCAGCCGGAAAGCGGCCCACGCCTTCGGCCATCCGGCATAGAAGGAGATATGTGTAATGATTTCAGCGATTTCCGTGCGGGTGATGCCGTTCTGCTTCGCCGTCTGCAGATGGTAAGTCAGCGAGCTGTCGGTAATTCCCTGGCTGATGAGTGAAGTGAGGGTCACCAGGCTGCGGTCGCGCAGTCCGAGTTTGTCAGTCCGGCTCCACACCTCCCCGAAAAGTACGTCGTCGTTCAATTCCGCGAATTTGGGAGCAAATTCTCCCAGCTGGTCGCGTCCAGCCGTCTGTTTGATAGTTTCCTGTGCCATAATCGTTGTACTGTTTATTACCCATGCGGCAAGCGCAAGGAGCATTTGTATTTTCATCATGCAATGAGTTTAACGGTTTGTATTTTTCTGATTTCCTGTGGCAAAATTAACCGTTTTATATTATGGCCCGTGTATACGTTTTACGGATATTTATACCCGAATGGCGGAAGATGAAAGACAAGCTGTGTCAACTCTTTAATTCTTTATGAAAAGGAGACAAATCGATTGTCAATTCTTTAAGTTGTTTATCCGAGAGGTGCATATTTTTCAAAAGGTTCAACAGTTCTTCCTGGCGTGGCTGCCCCAGTGTCATGCGATACAAGGCAAGCACCTTGATAAGACGTTCGTATTTAACGTGAGTTCGATATAAAATTAGAAAATAGACAGTTGTCCGTCATTGACAAAGTTTACATCAATGGCGGGCTTCTTTTCAAAAAAGCAATATGCTGCTATAGCCGACAAAGAGTTGGCTATAAA
>NZ_JACJKA010000033.1 GCF_016900355.1 Bacteroides mediterraneensis
GGAAATTGAATTTGGCCTGCTGGCCATAGCACATAATCTTGCAAAAGTAGCCTCTTAGGAGGCTTCTGACGGGGGAAAACGGTTTAAAATGATGAAATTTGCAGGAGGAAACTTAGATACTCCTTTTTTGAGGAAAATCCAAACAACTTCAATCTGAGATGAAACGACAGAGGCCATCTCAATTCATTTTGAGACGGCCTCTTCTTTTTTGAGGGAGTTTTGTTTTTATTCTTCCTCGTTATCATCTTCGTCATCGAAGTCGAAGTCAAAATCGTCCATATATTCGGGGGTGAAGAACTCATCCAAGTCTCTTCGTTCCTTCTTGGTAGGACGTCCAGTTCCTCTTGCCCGGTCTACGAATCCGCTGATTTTGCTCATTTCCAACAGTTCATACTGGTCGGGAGTTGTGACATTCTCCATGACATCAGGAACCAGTTTGGCTCCTACCCGTTTTTCGATGGCCTGCAAAACCTTGAAGGAATAGGTAACGGGTGGTTTCCTGACCTGTACCACATCCCCCGGTTTGACTGTCCGGGCCGGTTTGGCCTGGGCTCCGTTGATGGAGATTCTGCCTTTTTTGCAGGCTTCGGCTGCAATCGTTCTTGTTTTGAAGATACGTGCAGCCCACATCCATTTATCTATTCTTGCCTCCGGCATACGCTTATTTGTTGTTATACTGGTTCATCGTATTGTTCAGTCCGGCTAAACAGAAACTCTTGATGATTTCCTGTGCCACTTCCAGACGTTCCGGCATCAGTTTCATGGCTTCCTCATCGAAATGTCCTAATACGAAATCAATTTGTCCTCCTTTTGGAAAATCATTGCCGATGCCAAAGCGAAGGCGGGCATAGTTCTGTGTGCCCAACGTGGCTGCAATGTGTTTCAGTCCGTTGTGTCCGGCATCACTTCCTTTTCCTTTCAAGCGTAAGGTGCCGAAAGGAAGAGACAAATCGTCGACCACAATCAATACGTTTTCCAAAGGAATTTTTTCCTGTTGCATCCAATAGCGTACGGCATTTCCACTCAAGTTCATGTAAGTAGATGGTTTGAGCAGGATCAGTTGCTGTCCCTTGAGCGACAAGTGGGCAGTAGCTCCGTAACGGCCGTCGCTAAAAACAATATTGGACGCCTTAGCCAAGGCGTCCAATACCATAAATCCTATATTATGACGGGTTTCACGGTATTCTTCACCGATATTCCCCAGTCCAACAATCAAGTATTTCATTGAAAGGATTCTTGTGTGTTTAGGTTACTGAATTATTTACCTGCAGCAGCCTGAGCACCACGAGCAGCACGAGTCAATTTAACTGCGCAAACCACAGCTTCTTTTGCGTTCAGCAGTTCCAGACCTTCATAGTGCAATTCGCCAACTTTTACAGTCTTACCCAATCCCAGCGGAGTTACGTCGATAACCAGACGTTCCGGAATTACGTTGTACAAAGCTTTCACTTTCAGTTTGCGGATCTGCAGAGCCAATTTACCACCGGCTTTCACACCTTCTGCCAAACCTTCCAGTTTTACAGGAACTTCCATAACGATAGGTTTGTTTTCGTCAATCTGATAGAAGTCTACGTGCAGAATCTTATCTGTTACCGGGTGGAACTGGATATCTTTCATGATAGCGTTTACTACTTTGCCATCAATGTTCAGGTCTACTACATAGATATGCGGTGTGTATACCAAGTTACGCAAGCCTTCAGTAGGAACAGTAAAGTGAGTAGCAACTTGATTGCCGTTTTCATCTTTCTGGATTCCGTACAATACGCAAGGAACACCATTTTCTTTACGAAGTTCACGAGTGGCTTTCTTACCAGTTTCTGTTCTCAAAGAACCTTTGATTTCAATTGATTTCATTTTTCTAAAATTTTTGTGTTACTCTAAATTAAGTTGATTTTGTGCTTAATTCGCCATCACACGATGTGGTATATCACACGATGAGCTTGAAAAAGCGGCGCAAAGGTATGCATTCTTTTTTGATTTTCCAAATTTTCCCCTTAATAAAATCCTGTAATTCAGCTGGAAATTGGTGAACTGACTGTCTTTTTTAAAAGTCAATGTCGATTTTGATTTCTCCAGACTGTGATGGAGTTTCTTCTTCAGTAACGGTTTTTGCATGGCTTTCCAAGTGTAATCCGCCTTGTTCATGACCAATGAAGTCAATGGCTTGCTGTAAGCCGTGCATGAATTTCTCAAAATCTTCTTTATACAAGAAAATCTTGTGCTTTTCAAAATTCACTTGAGGATCGTCTTTATCCATCGACACCACTTTCTTGCTTTCCGTGATGGCAATGAACATCTCCTCTTTCCGATTCTTCTTTACATCCAGGTAGTAAATGCGTTTTCCTGCCTTGATGGCTTTAGAGAATACGATTTCTTTGTCGTTTTCAATAGCTGTACTTTTCTTCTTCAGTTCTTCCATAACTCACTGTTACTAATAAAAATGCGTTCAAATTTGAATATTTTTTTGCAATGTGCCAAGAGAGAGCAAGGAAAAAATGTCTAATCTCTGAAAAAAAGAAAAAATATGGCACCTTATGGTGGGTCGTAAAAGAAATTTGCTTATTTTTGCACACCTAAAATTGTAGTTTTGTTTATATATTATGATCAACAGAGTTCTTATTCGTCTGAAGATAGTTCAGATAATTTATGCGTATTATCAGAACGGTGGTAAAAACTTGGATACTGCAGAAAAGGAGTTGTTCTTCAGTCTGTCCAAAGCATATGATTTGTACAACTATCTTTTGCTTCTCATGGTGGAAGTGACGAAGTATGCCAGCAAGCGGCTGGATGCAGCAAAAAACAAACTGGTTCCTACCAAAGAAGATTTGTCTCCTAACATGAAATTTGTGGAAAATCGTTTCATCGCACAGTTGGAAGTCAATAAACAGCTGAATGCTTTTTCTGCTTCTCAAAAGAAAACCTGGGAAAATGAAGGGGATTTTATTAAAAATCTGTGCGAGCAAATCATGCAGAGTGATATATATAAGGAATATATGGCCAGCGAAACCTCTTCTTATGATGAAGACCGTGAACTGTGGCGGAAAATCTATAAGAAGATGATTTTTAACAATGCAGCACTTGATGAAGTCTTGGAAGATCAGAGCCTGTATTGGAATGATGATAAGGAAATCGTGGATACGTTTGTGTTGAAAACCATCAAACGTTTTAATCCTGAAAATGGGGAAAAACAGGAACTTCTTCCGGAATTCAAGGATGAGGAAGACAAGGATTTTGCTCGCCGTTTGTTCCGTCGTGCCATTTTGAATGCTGATTATTACCGTCATTTGATTAGTGAAAACTCAAAGAACTGGGATTTGGATCGTGTGGCTGTGATGGATGTGGTGATTATGCAGATTGCCTTGGCCGAAATATTAAGTTTCCCGAACATCCCGGTAAATGTTTCTTTGAATGAATATGTAGAAATTGCCAAGTTATACAGCACTCCGAAGAGTGGAGGCTTTATCAATGGAACATTGGACGGAATTGTTAATCAATTGAAAAAGGAAAATAAGCTGACTAAAAACTAATATATTTGTCAGGCTATTATTAATCTAAACCGAGAAAACGTATGAATTTGTTAGCTGTCGTTTTACAGTCTCAGGGAGGAGCAGATTACTCTTTCCTTATTATGATGGTGGCTATTTTCGCCATTATGTACTTTTTTATGATTCGTCCCCAGAACAAGAAACAGAAAGAAATTGCCAAGTTCCGCAAGAGCTTGGAAGTAGGTCAGTCTGTAGTTACTGCAGGGGGAATTTATGGAAAGATCAAGGAAGTAGAAGACAATACAGTTGTAGTGGAAATAGCTGCGGGTGTAAAAATTAAAGTAGATAAGAACTCAATTTATGCAGACGCACAGGCTCAGCCTGCAAAATAATTGTCAATGGATATGTTCGATAGAAAGAACATAAAGAGATATTACTTGATATTCGTACGACAAATCAGGAACTTCTTGCTCAGTACAAAGAGCAGGGAGTTTCTGATTTTTCTGTTTTTTGTGTTCGTGTCTTTGTGTTTCTGGTTCCTTCAGACAATGAATGACACTTACCAGACAGAATTTAAAATTCCTGTCCGCTTGAAGAATGTGCCGAAGGAAGTGGTAATGACTTCTGAGCTGCCCAAGGAGATTCGAGTGAAAGTGGAGGATAGAGGTACGGTGCTGTTAAACTATATGTTGGGACGTACGTTTTTCCCGTTGACATTTGATTTTGAAGATTATCAAGAGAAAGGATCTTATGTACGTATTCCCCAGGAAGAGGTCCTGAAGAAAATCACTACTCAGTTAAATAACTCTACCCAGCTGCTTTCGGTATATCCGGATACGTTGGATTTTATCTATTCCAAAGGAGTGGCCAAGAAAGTACCAGTGGCAGTCGGAGGAGAGGTTTCGGCCGGAAGACAGTATTATGTGTCTGAAATCCGGGTGATTCCTGATTCTGTAGTGGTTTATGCGCCTCAAGGCGTATTGAATACGGTATTGACTGCCTATACCCAGCCTTTTCACTGGACCAATGTGACGGATACATTAAGAAAGCATCTTAATTTGCAGAAGTTGCATGGGGTGAAATTTGTTCCTTCTTCGGTCGATGTCATGGCCTGTGTGGATATGTATTCGGAGAAGACTTTTGACGTTCCAGTAGTCGGCATAAGTTTCCCGCAGGGAAAAGTGTTGCGTACTTTTCCGTCGAAAGTACAGGTGACCTGTCAGGTGGGGTTGAAGAACTTTAAGTCAGTGAAAGCGAGTGACTTCTTAGTAGGAGTATCTTATGCGGATGTGTTGGACAATAAGTCTGAAAAGCTGACGCTTACGTTGAGACGATATCCAGATGCAGCAACTCACATCCGTATCAATCCTTTGTCCGTCGATTACTTGATCGAGCAACAGACCGTGGAGAAGGTTGTCAAGAAAGAGGAGGTTGCCGAATGATCAGACTGGGAATTACAGGTGGAATAGGCAGTGGAAAATCCTATGTAGCGCATTTGTTGGAAGAGAAAGGTTTTCCATTGTATGATACCGACCGGGAGGCCAAGCGGCTGACCCTGACGCATCCTCGGATACGGGAGGCACTTTCAACTTTGCTTGGGACAGAGGTTTATCAGGCGGATGGCACCTTGAACAAACCGTTGTTGGCCAGCTATTTGTTCTCTTCACCGGAGCATGCCGAACAAATCAATGGAATTATTCATCCATGTGTGTATGAGGATTTCCAGGCGTGGGCTCATCGGCAGGAAGAGGCGGGCGCACAGGTCGTGATGATGGAAAGTGCCATTCTGTTTGAGTCAGGCTTTCAAAAAGCAGTGGATTATGTGGTAATGGTTTATGCGCCGTTGGAATTACGCATCAAGCGGGCCATGCAGCGAGATGCGGCTTCGGAGGCACAGATTAGAGCCCGGATTTCTGCGCAGATGGACGATGAAGAAAAGAAAAGGAAAGCCGATTATGTGCTCTATAATGAGGAGAAAACGCCATTGGAGACACAGATTGCCGCATTGGAAGGTTGGCTTGCCAATAGAAAAACGGGCAGATAGTTTGTGTATTTCATTCGTCCGTTGTATTTTTGTCACTCGTAATTAAATTTTAATCATAGAGAAAAGAATATGTTGAAGACTATTTTAGCTATTTCTGGAAAACCCGGTTTGTACAAACTGATTTCTCAGGCAAAGAATATGCTGATTGTGGAAACTGTCAGTGCAGAAAAGAAAAGAGTTCCAGTTTATGCCAGCGATAAAGTAATCTCATTAGGTGATATCGCCATGTATACCGATGCAGAGGAAGTACCTCTGGGTGAAGTACTGGAATCTGTTAAGAAGAAAGAAAACGGTAATGTGACTGCTTTGGACTACAAGAAGGCTTCTGCAGACGAATTGCATGCTTTCATGGCGGAAGTATTGCCGAATTATGACCGTGATCGCGTACATACCAGCGATATCAAGAAGTTGATTCAGTGGTACAACCTGCTGGTATCAAACGGAGAAACTGATTTTGTAGAAACAGAAAAAGCAGCTGAATAAACGGAAAGACACGTACGGTGTAGATCGTACGAGGAGAAGTAAGGAAACTGTCTCAGGACAAACGGATGCGTTGTTCCGGCTACGGACTGCGGCATTTGTCCTGAGACAGTTTTTTATATATACTTACGGAAGCAGGGAACAGCGCGTAGGAAGAAATGAAGAAAATAATCTTGATAACAGGTGGTGAGCGGTCGGGTAAGAGCAGTTATGCCGAACGACTGGCCCATGAACTGACTGCATCACCGGTGTACATTGCCACGGCGAAAATCTGGGACGAGGAATTCCGGAAGCGGGTGGAGCGTCATCAACAGAATCGTGGACCGGAATGGACGAATATCGAAGAAGAAAAGGAACTGAGTCGCCACGACATCACCGGGCGGGTGGCCGTAATCGACTGTGTAACACTTTGGTGTACCAACTTTTTTGTGGAGTTGCAGGATGTAGCCTTGGCCTTGGAGGCCTTGAAACAGGAATTCGACCGCTTTACCGCGCAGGAGGCGACATTTATCTTCGTGACCAATGAGATTGGAATGGGAGGTGTTTCTCCCAATGAGGTACAGCGCCGGTTTACCGATCTGCAAGGATGGATGAATCAATACATCGCATCCAAAGCCGACCAGGTAGTTTTGATGGTTTCTGGTATTCCGCTTAAAGTGAAAGGATAAATTATGCGTAAATTTACTATTTCCCCTATAACCTGTCCGGAGTTGGAACAGGCAGCCCGAGAAAAGATTGACAACCTCACAAAGCCAAAGGGTTCTTTGGGCTATTTGGAGGAATTGGCTTTGCAGGTGTGTATGATTCAGCAGACGTTGTCTCCCTCCTTGAAGTGTCCGCACAACCTGCTTTTTGCGGCTGACCATGGCATTGTGGAAGAAGGCGTCAGTGCCTCTCCGAAAGAAATCACCTGGCAGCAAATCAGTAATTTCCTTCACGGAGGAGCCGGCATCAATTTCTTGTGTCGCCAGCACGGTTTTCGATTGGTGATTGTCGATGCCGGGGTGGATTATGACTTGCCTTACGAAAAAGGCATTGTGAATATGAAGGTACGTAGGGGTACCCGTAATTTCCTGTATGGCAATGCGATGACTCCCGAAGAGATGGATTTGTGCTTGGAGCGAGGTGCGCAGTGTGTGGATCGGGTGAAGGACGCCGGTTGCAATGTAATCAGTTTTGGCGAGATGGGAGTGGGAAACACTTCCGCTTCCTCTCTGTGGATGAGTTGCCTGACGGGAATCCCTTTGGAACAGTGCGTCGGTGCCGGCAGCGGCTTGTATGGCGAAGCCATGACCCATAAGTTCAAGGTGCTTCAGCAGGCCCTTCAAAATTTCCCGGGAGAGCATACGGTGGAAGAAATCCTGTGCCGTTTCGGAGGGTATGAGATGATGATGGCCGTAGGCGGTATGCTGCGTGCGGCCGAGCTGCGCATGGTGATTTTGGTGGACGGATTTATCATGACCAACTGCATGCTGGCAGCTTCTCGTTTGTGTCCGGAAGTGCTTTCGTATGCCGTGTACGGACATCAGGGCGATGAGAGCGGTCACAAACTCCTGTTGGACTATCTGCATGCCCGTCCGTTGCTGAACTTAGGATTGCGCTTGGGAGAAGGAAGCGGTTCGGTCTGTGCCTATCCGATACTCGATTCTGCGGTACGGATGTTGAACGAGATGGACACTTTTGCCCATGCTTCCATTACCAAATATTTCTGAGCGTATGCATAACCTGTTGGCTGCTTTGATGTTTTTCACCCGTCTGCCTTTCTGGCGGATTTGCTCCGTGCCCTCCGAATGTTTCCGGCACGTGGTAAGCTACTGGAGCCTGTGCGGATGGCTCACGGGTGGGGTGATGTCCCTTGCCTTCTGGCTTTTTTCCCTGTGGTTCCCAATCCCCGTAGCGGTGCTGCTGGCATTGTGTGCCCGTCTTTTCCTGACGGGAGCCCTGCATGAGGACGGATTGGCCGATTTCTTCGACGGCTTTGGAGGCGGGCGCGACCGGGAAGGGATTCTTCGCATCATGAAGGATTCCCATATCGGGAGTTACGGAGTATTAGGGCTGATTCTGTATTACCTGTTGTCGTTTTCTTTGCTCGTTTCTCTGCCGGTGCCGCTTATTCCCTGGGTGTTGTGGGTGGCCGACCCTTTTTGCAAGTTTGTCTGCAGTTTCATGTTGGTGTTCCTGCCTTACGCCCGCAAAGTAGAGGAAAGCAAGGCCAAGGTGGTCTATACCCGCATGAGCACCTCTGAGTGGGTGGCTAATGCGGTAGGAGGACTGTTGCCGCTGTATTTGCTGCCATTCTCTTATTGGGGAATGCTGTTGTTCCCCTGCGTGCTTTTTGTGGCGTTGGTGTGTTTACTCAAGCGTCGGCTGGGAGGATATACCGGCGATTGTTGCGGAGCCCTGTTCCTGTTGTGCGAGCTTGCGTGCTGGCTGGGAGCGGTGGCAGTGACTTATAATTTTTAAGGATGAATAGAAGATGAAAGTATATTTGGTTCGACATACTTCGGTCGATGTGCCATCTGGTACGTGTTACGGTCAGACCGATGTGCCTCTGCGGGCTTCGTTTGAAGAAGAAGCGGCCGTGTGCAAGGCAGCTATCCGGCGAACCGGCATCGACTTTACCCGTGTGTATGCCAGTCCGTTGTCCCGTTGCACGCGCCTGGCCGGCTATTGCGGTTTCCCGGATGCGGAACGTGACGACCGGTTGAAAGAGATGCACATGGGCGAGTGGGAGATGCAGCGGTTTGATGAAATTACCGACCCGCGCATTCAGGAATGGTATCAGGATTATTTGCGGGTGCGTACTACGGGCGGAGAGTCCTTTATGGATGTGTTGGCCCGGGTATCCGATTTTCTGGACCATTTGGACCGTACTTCAGGTCCGGTGCTGATTTTTGCGCATGGAGGGGTACTGGTGGCCGCGCAAGTGTATGCGGGAAAGGTGAAGCTGGAAGATGCCATGAAGGCATTGCCTCCTTACGGAGGAATGGTGGAAATCGATTTGCCACTTCCTCACTTGCATCCGGTCATGCTGGCCGGTACGGGCAGTGACGTGGGGAAGAGTGTGCTGGCTGCGGCCTTGTGCCGTATATTCCGGCAGGACGGATATCATCCGGCTCCGTTCAAGGCACAGAATATGGCGCTCAATTCGTATGCTACGCCCGAAGGGCTGGAGATTGGTCGGGCACAGGCGGTGCAAGCCGAAGCGGCAGGCGTACCTTGTCATACCGATATGAATCCCTTGTTATTGAAACCCACTTCCGACCAGACTACGCAAGTGGTGCTGAACGGCAAACCCATCGGCAACCGGAGTGCGTATGAATATTTCCGTACCGAAGGGCGTGAGGAGCTGCGTCGGGAAGTCAATCAGGCCTTCGACCGACTGGCGGCCCGCTACAATCCGATTGTGATGGAGGGGGCCGGCAGCATTTCGGAACTGAATTTGAAGGATATTGATTTAGTGAATCTGCCCATGGCACGTCATGCCGATGCCGATGTGATTTTAGTGGCCGACATCGACCGGGGAGGTGTGTTTGCCAGTGCCTACGGTTCGGTGGCCCTGCAGACTCCGGAAGACCGCAAACGTATCAAAGGTATCATCGTCAATAAATTCCGTGGCGACCTCCGCCTGTTTGAGCCGGGCGTAAAGATGCTGGAAGAGATTTGCGGTATTCCGGTACTGGGCGTGATACCGTATTATCAGGATATTTACATTGAAGAAGAGGATTCGGTGGAACTTTCCCTGAAACAGCGGAAAGCGGTGCAAGGAAAGGTCAATGTGGCGGTAGTCTTGCTCCGTCACCTGTCCAATTTTACCGATTTCAATATGCTGGAGCATGATGAGCGGGTGAATCTGTACTACACGAACAACGTGGACGATTTGCTGAAAGCCGATATCATCCTGTTACCGGGAAGCAAGAATACGCTTGGTGATTTGTACGAACTGCGCCGCAACGGGGTGGCACAGGCCATTCTTCAGGCCCGTCGCAACGGAGCGACCGTCATGGGAATCTGTGGCGGATACCAGATGATGGGGCAACGCATTGCTGACCCCGACGGGGTGGAAGGTGATGTCTGTCAGTTGCCGGGACTGGGATTGCTGCCGGTGGAAACGGTCATGGAGGGAGAGAAGGTGACGCGGCAGGTACGTTTCTCTTTCCTAAAATCTGATACGCCGGATTGTACGGGGTATGAAATCCACATGGGACGTACTTCGGCGGTAGAGGGGGAAACGATGATTCCATTGGTCTATTTGGAGGATGGTACTCCAGACGGATGTGTGGCAGACCGGAAGTGTGCCGGCTCTTACATTCATGGAATACTGGATAATCCGGCAGTCATCGACTGGCTGTTGGCACCCTATGCCGAAAAACTGACGCAACCGGCATTGGATTATGCCGCCTTTAAGGAAGAACAATACAACAAACTGGCAGACCATGTGCGGAAGCACCTGAACCTGCCGTTGCTTTACCAAATACTGACGAAAAATGATTAACGGACACGGAGACGATGCCTTTCGCTATGCGCATATTCGGGCTAATTTCAGTTCGAATGTGTATCATCGGGTGAATCATGACGGGTTGAACCGCTATCTGGCCGAACGGCTCTCGTGCATCCGTTCCTATCCGGAACCGGAACCCTATACGTTAGGAACTGAGCTGGCTCGTCTGTATGGAGTACGTCCGGAGGAAGTGTGCGTGACCAACGGGGCTACGGAGGCCATTTACCTCATTGCGCAGGCTTTCCGGGGCAGTCGTTCCCGGGTGTGGATACCTACGTTCAGCGAGTATGCCGATGCTTGTCGTCTGCACGCTCATCGGGTAGAAGGTATCTCCCGCGTGGAGGCCTTAACGGAGGAAGAAGGAATATGCTGGTTGTGCAACCCGAACAATCCGACAGGGCAGACGTGGGAGGCGGATACGCTGCGTCGGTTGATTACGCAGTATCCCCGGACCTTGTTTGTCATCGACCAGTCGTATGCGCTTTTTACGGAGAAAGAGGTGCTTTCCGTGGCTGAGACCGTGGCCCGTCCTAATGTCTTGCTGTTACATTCCATGACCAAATGTTTTGCGGTACCGGGATTGAGACTGGGTGCCGTGACGGGCAATGAAGCCCTTCTTCAGCGGATACGTGCCTGCCGTATGCCGTGGTCGGTGAATGCGTTGGCCGTGGAAGCCGGGCAGTATTTGTTGCGTCACCTGGACGAGTACCGGATGGATGTACCGGCGTTGCTGGCAGAACGGAAACGGGTAGCTGAGGCTTTGGAAGCGACCGGTGGGGTAGAGGTGCTTCCTTCGGATACCCACTATTTTCTGGCCCGTTTGCGGAAGGGAAGTGCGTCCGACCTGAAAGCCTATTTGGCCGAATGTCACGGGCTGCTCATTCGGGATGCATCCAATTTTGAAGGACTGGACACCCGTTATTTCCGCATTGCAATACAGACAGAAGAAGAAAACAATTTATTAATTGAAGGCATACGCGAATGGATACGTGGATAGAAATGGGACTGATTCCCCTGTTGGGAGGATTCCTGCTCGATAAGTTATTGGGCGACCCTTTGTGGCTGCCCCATCCGGTGGTGGGCTTTGGAAAACTGATAGTCCGGTGTGAACGGCGAGGCAATCAGGGAACGCACCGCAAACGGAACGGAGCGCTGACAGCCGTGGCCCTGATTCTGTTGGTTTTTCTGGTGAGCTGGGAGCTGCTTGAAGCTGCCAATCGGGTACATCCCTGGTTAAAGGTAGTTCTTTCGGTAATAGCCGTATTCTATTGCCTGGCCGGAAAAACCTTGATAGACGAAGTGCGGAGGGTATTTGAAGCCGCCGACATCTCCTTGGAAGCCGGACGGAAACAAGTGTCGCGCATCGTGGGACGGGATACTTCCGCCTTGTCGGATCAAGAGGTACGTACGGCGGCCTTGGAAACCTTGGCCGAGAACCTGAGCGACGGGGTGATTGCCCCTCTTTTCTGGTATTTTCTGCTGGGCGTGCCCGGCATGCTGGTATACAAGATGGTGAATACCCTCGATTCCATGATAGGCTATCGGAACGCACGTTATAAGGATTTCGGATGCTGGGCGGCCCGTATAGACGATGTGGCCAATTACATTCCGGCCCGATTGACTGCCCTGCTTATGGTACTGGTGTTCGGTCGCTGGACGTTGCTGAAGTTTGTGGCTCATTACGGACGGATGCATGCCAGTCCCAATTCCGGTTATCCAGAGGCGGCCCTAGCCGGTATTCTGAACTGTCGTTTTGGCGGTCCGCACGATTATTTCGGGGAAACAGTCTACAAACCTTTCATCGGCAGTAATCCTCGTCCGGTAAATAGTGACGACATGCGTCGGGCCATCCGTATCAACCGGCTGGCCGAAGGAGGGATGGTGTTGCTGATGGTGGCAGGTTATGTGTGCTTTTGGGGAAACGTCTTTGGATAGTGTTTTTATTTTTTGCGAATCATTAATTTATCAATCAATCAATAAAATGAAGAAAATAGCTTTACCTACTCGCAACGGAGTAGTAGACGACCATTTCGGTCATTGTGAGTTTTATACGATTTTTACGGTAGACGAAGAAAACTGCATCACGCGTACGCAGGTACTTCCTTCTCCACAAGGATGTGGCTGTAAGTCGGACATTGCGTCCAAGTTGCAGGCCGATGGCGTGACGGTGATGTTGGCGGGAAACATGGGAGCCGGTGCGTTGGCCAAGCTCTCGGCTTGTGGCATTACGGTCATCCGGGGCTGTCAGGGCTCGGTGATGCAGGTAGCTGAAGATTACCTGGCCGGAAAGATACAGGATTCCGGAGTAGAATGCGCGCATCATCATGAAGGGGAAGACCATCAATGCGCACATCATTAATTTCTTTCTCCCTTTTATTTAAGATGAAATGAAGGGGTATATTCTCTGTCCCACACTGTGAAATACAAAAACCACAGTGTGGGATATATATTTCACACTGTGGGATACAAATCCCGAACAGTGAAACTGAGAATTCTTGCAAGCATTTGAACGAAAATGTGGGGATGCAGAAAAGAATGTGGCAGCGGCCTTACATTCGATAAAATTCGTATCTTTGTGCTTGATTTTCAATCATGCTTTTATGAATAAGATTTATTCCTTGTTGCTTGCAGCAGTTTTGGGAGGAATGACGCTGACGGGCAACGCACAGACACAGATTGCGTTTATTTCGGACGCACATATTCAGGACATTGACAGACATCCGGAACGAGTACGTTCCATGGAGGTACAGGTGCAGTCCACCCGTTTGTTCAATGAAAATTATTATGCCTTTCGGACCGCGTTGGACGACGTAGCCCGAAGAAACATTCAGTTGGTAGTATTGTCGGGTGACCTGACCGACAACGGGCAGTTCTTCAACCAGCAGAAAATGAAAGAAATTCTCGACGACTATGCCCGTCGGAAAGGGATGCGCTTTTTTGTGACCACTGGCAATCATGATCCGGCGCTTCCGTTTGGGTTGAAACAGAAGAATGTGAACTATCTGGCTGCGGATGGCAGTCGCGTGACGCGGGAAGATTCGTGTGCCGGTTATGCCGACCAGATGAAGTGTTACGCGTCATTCGGTTTTTTCCCGAGGAAAGAATATCGGTACTGGGAAACTCCTTTCACTTCTTATACGTACGAAAAGTACAGTTATAAAGAAGCGCAGAAAGAAGGACGATTGGAAAAAAGGACCTACACCCTGTGCGATTCGCTGACCGCAATGGATGCCAGTTATCTGGTAGAGCCGATAGACGGACTCTGGCTGCTGGCCATTGATGGCGGTGCCTATCTGCCGAAAGGGATGAATGAGGGCAGGATGATGTATCAAGGTTCCAGTATAGGATATAATAATGTATTGGCACATAAACCTTTTTTATTGCCGTGGGTACGGAAGGTCGTAGCCGAAGCCAAGCGCTTGCATAAAACACTGGTGGCTTTTTCGCATTATCCGTTAGTGGATTTCAACGACGGCGTGTCGGACTACGTGAAGAAGATATGGGGCAACCGTCGTTTCGACTTGGACCGTGTGCCGGAACCGGAGGTGAGCGAAGCTTTTCTGGAAGCGGGTATCCGCCTGCATTTTGCCGGACACATGCACGTGAACGACACGGGCATCTGGGAAGGAAAGGATGGTAAGAAGTTATATAATATCCAGATTCCTTCATTGGCTACCTACATACCGGCCTATAAGATTCTGACCATTGAAAACAGCGAGGACTTTCGGGTGAATACTGTGACGCTCGATTCAGTGGCTGGATTCAATCAGTTGTTTCCCTTGTATCAGGCTGAATATCGTTCGGATTCCTTGAAAGGCCATCCGTCAGTGTGGAACAAGGAAATTCTTTCTTCCCGTACGTATCGTGAATTTTGCGATTACCAGTTCCGTGACTTGGTACGTGTGCGTTTCATTCCGCGCGATTTGCCGGACAGCTGGAAGCCTTACTTGAAGTTTACAGGAGCCTGTTTGTTGCAGGAAGTGGCTGGAGAAGATAAATCGGCGGAGGGCGAGTGGACGCAATGGTGCATGGAAGACATGATTCTCGACCTTTATCGCTTGCGTTATGCCGACCAGCTTGCCTTGAGGGATATTCCGGCATCACGTCTGGCTGCCTATCGTTATTTGTTTGACCGTGCGCAGACCTCTGCTTCAACTTCACCGGCGGTGGAATATGTGCGGGATTTGTCGGTCTTGTTTCAGGCATTTCTGAATGGAGAACCGTGTGTGAATTTCCGGATTGACCTGAAGAATGAAGATATAGAAGTGGTGGAGTAGGCAGCATTTTTATTGTACCTTTTCATTAGAGAATGAAGAGATGTTTGTCTCGTTGATTCTGTTTGTTCGACAAGTGTAGTAAATACAATCTTAATAGTTGAGAAATATTTCTGTAACAACGGCAATTTACTTTTGCCGTCAAAAAAAAGATATTTCTAACTAAAAATTTGTATTATGCTTAATGTACAATCAGAGAGGAAAAGAACATGGATGCAAGGCTTGTGCTTTGTGTTGTTTTTATTGAGTAGTACCTTGGCATTTGCTCAGAACCAGGTGAGAGGTGTGGTAACCGACAAAGCTGGTGAGCCTTTGATTGGGGTAAATGTGCTTGAAAAAGGAACTACGAACGGTACGGTGACAGACATTGACGGGAAATATACAGTAAATGTGCCGAAGGGAAAAACACTGGTGTTTTCTTTTATTGGTTTTGCCACTCAGGAAATAAAGGTCGATTCGAAAGTGTTGAATGTCACTTTGAATGAAGACACCGAGACATTGGATGAGGTAGTGGTGGTTGGTTATGGTAGCATGACGCGTAAAGATGTGACCAGTTCCATCACTACGGTGAAAGCAGAAGACTTGAACGTGGGGGTGTATACTTCTCCGGCTCAGTTGCTTCAAGGAAAAGTGCCTGGATTGACTATCGCCAATACGAGTGACCCGAACGGTGCGGCTTCCATTTCCTTGCGTGGTGCTTCTTCACTTCGTAGCGGTGAGGCCATGGAACCGTATTATGTGATTGACGGGGTGCCGGGCGTGAGCTTGTCGCTGGTCGCACCGGAAGATATCGAGAGTATCGATGTGTTGCGTGATGCTTCGGCTACAGCCATCTATGGTTCAAAAGCCGCCAACGGAGTAATTATCGTCACGACCAAAAAAGGAAACAAGAACGGAAAGACCAACGTGAACTACAGCGGCTATGTAGCATGGGATAAAACCATGAAAACATTGGACATGATGACCGCCGATGAAGTGTTGGCTTATGCAGATGCGAATGATTTGGACTTGTCCAGCTATTATGATGTGAATCATCCGGCTAATACAGACTGGCAGAATGAAGTGCTTCGTACGGGTTTCAGTCATAATCATAATATTTCAATTAATGGCGGTAATGAAAAGACTTCTTACAATGCGTCTTTAAATTATCTGGACCGTCAGGGAACGGTTCGCGGTACGGGGATGGATCGTCTGACTGCCCGTTCTTTCTTGCAGAGTAAGGCCTTTAATGACCGGCTCGATTTCTCTATCAGTTTGAATGCCAGTGTGACAAACAGCGAAAACGGTCCTACAAGCAATGAAGGAAGAAGCGTGCTGGATGCCATGAACTATTATCTGCCGTTGAATCCGGTGACAAACGAAGATGGTTCCTGGTACGGTAGAACTACTTCACAATATTATAATCCGGCTTCACTCATCAATGAAGACCGTTATAAAACTACACAAAAATTGTTACAGGGAGTAGCTAAGGCTACCGTACATATTCTTGACGGGCTCGACTGGAACTTAAACCTGTCTTACCAGAACGAACAGTATATCTACAATAATTATCATTCTTCAAAGTCGCAGATTGTGGATTATGCTTCCCGTAACGGTCAGGCTGACCGCAGTACGGTAGAAAACATCAAGAAACAGATGGAGACTTATATCAATTGGGACCACACTTTCAATGAGGCGCATAAGGTTGGTGTCATGTTGGGATACTCTTGGGAACAATCGGACAACAATGATGGTTTTGGTTTGGTGGCCTATAATTTCTATAATGATGATTTGTCATATTATAATATGGCCTTGGCCAATAATATTTCATTGGATGACATTAGTAATTTGAATAGCAGTCACTTGTTGTCTACTCTGCGTATGATTTCGTATTACGGACGTGTGAACTACAGCTATAAGAGTAAATATTTGCTGCAGGCTACGGTACGTCGTGACGGTTCTTCTGCTTTTGGTGTAAACAATCGCTGGGGTACTTTCCCTTCTGTCTCTGCTTCTTGGAGAATCATTGAAGAAGATTTTATGAAAGATCAGAATGTCTTTGACGATTTGAAGTTACGTGTCGGTTATGGAGTCAGCGGTAACTCATTGGGATTTGATGCTTTCTATGCACGTCAGGTATATGGTTCTACCGGTTGGTTTACACCTTCTGCCGGAGGAAATTATCGTGTGTTAGGAGCTACACGTAATGCCAATCTGGATTTGAAGTGGGAAAAGACGGGTATGTTGAATGTCGGTTTGGATTTTGGATTCTTCAAGAACCGGTTGACAGGTACGATTTAATATTATGACAAACGTACAAGCGATTTGATTTATAATTATAGAGTATCTACCTTGCTTTATCCGTACAGTGAAATGTGGGCTAATGTGGGAGACATCAGCAACAAGGGTTTTGAAATTACCATCAATGCGGTTCCCGTGCAGACAAAAGATTTTACTTGGAGTACGACGCTGAATTTGTCACACAATAAGAATAAAGTAGAGTCTTTGTCTAATTCAGAATATTCGGTGAAATACATTGAAATGGCCGATCCGAACATTAACAGCTATTCTAATAAATATGTACAACGTTTGATGGAAGGTGCTCCGATAGGTCAGTTCTATTTGTGGGAGTGGGCTGGATACGATGAAAATGGCATGTCTGTATTCAATGACTATGATGAGAACGGCAACCTGGTAGGTACGACTGATGCTCCGGATGACGGAGACCGTCGGATGGCAGGTTCTGCACAGCCTAAGCTGACTTATGGATGGAACAATGAATTTACATGGAAGAAATGGTCGTTGAGTGCATTCTTCCAAGGCGTGGCAGGCAATAAGATTTTCAATGCCATTCGTGCTTCTTACAGCGATCCTTCCTTGTTGAGCAGTTTTGGTAAAAATATTCTGGCCGATGTCGCTACGGAACAACATGCCAATGATTCGCGTGCGCAAGCTCCTTCTACCCGCTACCTGGAAAATGGTTCTTACCTACGTTTGTCTACGCTGACGTTAGGGTATAATTTCGGAAAGCTGGGCAATTATGTGAACAATCTGCGTGTGTATGCCACTTGTAACAATGTGTTCACTATTACCGGTTATAAAGGTATTGACCCTGAAGTAAATCTGGGGGGATTGGAACCCGGTATGGATATGCGTAATAGTAACTATCCAAGAACCAGAAGTTTTATGGTGGGCGTAAATATGAACTTCTAATGAAAAGGAGAATAATTTATATGAAAACGAAGATAATGCTTACTTGTGCCTTGGCGGCACTTACCACAATCAGTTGTAATGATTTGGATGTAGATATTAAATCCCAATATACAGAATATCCGATTGATTCGGACATTGCGCTTGAAGCGAGAGTCAGCAATGCCTACTATGCTTTTCGTGCACCCCTGAACCGACGTTACGATGAACTGCTTTCTCTGAGTTCCGATGAATATTCGGCGGTTTGTTTCAATGGAGGATGGCTGGACGGACGTCAGTATTCCAATTGTTCCACTCATTCATGGGAGGCTTCAGCCAATAATAATCAGCTGAATGTATATAGCGATATTCTGGCAGGTATCACTAATTGTAATCAGTTGTTGGAGGATTTGGGAGAGACCAATCCGGAAACTTCTAATCCTGTCCGTGCGGCACGTGCGTTTTATACCTTCCTCTTGATGGATAATTTTGGTGATACGCCGATTGTGGACTACAAACTGACACAAGGCTCAAAGACCATCAATCGCTCTCCGCGTGCAGATGTGGCTCGCTGGATTGAATCCGAGCTGCTGGATGTGCGGGATAAATGTCCGAGTGAGGTAAATGAGTCTACTTATGGAACTCCTACCTGTTGGATGGTGGATGCGTTGTTGGCGAAACTGTACATCAACTGGAATGTGTATACGCAGGATGTGACCAGTTCCTCTTGGAATCCGAATGCTTCCAATGAAAAATTAGACGATTGCATTGCGGCATGCGACCGGATCATTCAGTCTGGCTTATTTAACCTGAACGATGATTACAAAGAAAAATTCATGTACAACAATGGACCTCAGATTAAAGACTTTATTTATGCGGTTCCTTATGAAGCCACTCTTAACCAAGGAATGTGTTATGCACGTTACCGCACATGGAGATATGGAGGAGCCAATGGTTTTTATACCACCGTACTGACTCCCAGCTGTGGTGGAAACTTTGCCATGAATCCGGAATTTGCTGATTTGTTCTGTTTGCCGGGCGACCGTCGTAACGATGTGGTAGTGGGTGACCCTTCAAAGGAAACGACTCCGGTGTATGAGTATGATCCGGTGACAGGAGAGGTAACCAATACACCCCATATGTATGAAGGCAAACAGGTGGTTTTTACGAAACATATCACTTTGATTCGTGAAGATGGAGACCTGGATGTGGGAGCTGACGGTACGCGGCAAGGTTATCGTTCCATTAAATTCTATCCGGACCCGAACGATTACAATGTATATGAACGTAATCAGGACAATGACATTCCAATTTTCCGTTATGCGGATATCATTCTGACAAAATGTGAAGCGATTACTCGGGGGGGAGCTGCTACTTTAGGGGATACCCCGAAGAGCTTGTTCAACCAGATTCGTACGTACGTCTCTCCTAATCGTGACGGTTCATTAGACATTGATCATGATCCTTCGTTGCAGGAAATTTTGGATGAACGTGGACGTGAATTTTTGGATGAACACTGGCGTCGTAATGACTTGATTCGTTTTGGAGATTATGAGCGTGCATGGGGATTCAAATATATCAATCCGGACAACGCTCAATTGACCAGACGTATTTTCCCTTTGAGTCAGGATGTGTTGAACAGTAATACAAACTGGACACAGAATGCAGGATATTGATCTGAGGATTGATTCTGTATTGTAGGAATAGCTTAAAAAAAACTGAAAGCTTCGTGTACAGAGAAGGCAGGTAGAAAACTTGTTTTCTCAGGTACACGGAGCTTTTTATTTTAGTTATTCTGCTATGAAAATCATTTTCTTTTATTTTCGTTGATTTTATAGTAAATAAAAGAAATTTTGTAATTTAGCGGTCAATTTGGAATCTTAAAATAAATTTTGGAGAGCATGAACACACTTTTCAGGCTGTTTGCCTTTGTTATTGTAATTTTTCTGGCGGGTACAAGTGATGCCAAACTGTCAGGAAAAGGCACTTCTACTATGAAAACGATTGAAGTAGTAGTGCATCGTGGAGCTAATTATCTGGCTCCGGAAAATACCGTTCCTTCTGCGCTGAAAGCACTTGAACATGGAGCTACTTGGGTAGAACTGGATGTAAGAAAAAGTAAGGACGGCGTTTTGTATAATTTGCATGATGAAACCTTGGACCGGACAACCGACGGACACGGACCCATCCAGGCGGCTGTCTCAGCCGAAATAGATCGTTTGGATGCTGGATCATGGTTCAGTCCATCCTATCGAGGGGTGAAGCTCCCTCGCATTGAAACGATGCTGGATACGCTGAAGGGAAAAGCGAAGGTCTTTTTTGATGTGAAAAAGGGAACTCCTGTAGGAGAATTGGTACAATTGGTACGTCAAAAAGGATTTGAACAGCAAAGCTTTTTCTGGTTTACTGATGCACAGATGATTCCCGAGTTTGTGAAACTGGCTCCTGAGATGAAAATCAAAGTCAATGCTTCTGATATCGCAGGGCTTAAGAAATGGCAGGAGGTCTGTAAACCGGCCTACGTGGAAATAGATCCGGAGAAAATTACCAAGGAGTTTACAAATTACTGTCGTAAGAATGGCATTCTTGTTATGGCTGCCATACAGAATGGAAATGAGGAAGCATATAAAAAGGCGATTCAGGCTCAACCGGATTTGGTCAATATTGACCAGCCGGAACTTTGGGAACGCGTAGTAGCTGAAAGTAAAGGAATACATGAATATGATTACGCTTCTTATGTTGACCCTCGCATCGGATCGGAAGGACTGGGGCGTGTATTTATCGGGCCGTCGTGTCCGTTTGGAATGGTGAAACCTTCACCGGATTGTACACCTTCGCCCAACAGTGGATGGTTGCCGATGCCGGAACGGGTGGACGGCTTTGCGCAGGTACACGTCAGCGGTACGGGTGGCGGACCGAAATACGGTAATGTGCTGGTGATGCCGTTTGGTGACGGTATGGACCGGGTAAGCCATATTGATTACCGGGACTACGAAACGATTCAGCTGGGATATTATGATACCCGTTTCAAACAGAGTGGTATCCGTACGGAAATCACCACTTCGAACCGGGCTTCTTTCTATCGTTTCACGTATCCAGAAGACTCTTTGAAGTCTTTGGCAGTGGATGCTGGTTTCTTCTTGGGTGAAAGTCCGATACCCGACGAGCGGGAGGCACAGCAGTTTGTTGGTTCCGAAATACAGGTGCTGTCCGACCATGAGGTGGCGGGTTACACCCGTATTCGTGGCGGATGGAACAACGGAAAGGCGTATACGGTGTATTTCTATGCGGAAACCGATCGTCCGTTTGTGCAGTCACTCACGTGGAAAGGTAATCGTATCACTGATGCACAGTCTCAGTATGATTCAGCTGAAAAAACCGGGGCTTTGTTGCGCTTTGCGAAATCCGACAAGGTAGTACAGCTGAAAGTGGGCATCTCTTTCCTGAGCAGCCAGAAGGCTAAGTTCAATGCCCATTCAGAAATTCCTCACTGGTCGTTCGAAGAGGTACATAATGGTGTGTTGGCACAGTGGGAAGATTTGTTTCAGAAAATAGAAATCGATCCGTCTACTCCGGATGCGAAGAAACGGATGTTCTATACTGCTTTGTATCACACTATGCTGATGCCGGTGGATCGTTCAGGGGAAAATCCACTTTGGAGCGATCCGGAACCTTACTATGATGACTTTTATGCCATCTGGGATACGTATCGTAGCTCTTTCCCGTTGATTACCTTGATTGACCCACAACGTCAGGTGGATATCGTACGTTCTCTGATTAATATCTACAAACGTGACGGTTATATGCCGGATTCTCGTAGCGGAAACAGCAATGGACGTACACAGGGAGGTTCCAATGCGGAAATCGTGATTGCTGATGCCTTTGCGAAAGGATTGAAGGGGATTGATTACGAATTGGGCTTGCAGGCTATGCTGAAGGATGCCACAGTACCTCCTGGTGACAATGAAGAGGCTGAAGGACGCGGAGGACTGATTCCTTATCTGGAATTGGGCTACATTCCTCACGGTATTGACCGTGCCGGCAACCGTACCATCGAATATTCTTATTGTGATTATGCCATTGCACAGGTGGCCAAGGGGCTGGGTAAGGAAGACTTGTATCAGCAATATATGAAACAGTCTGAGAACTGGAAGAATCTGTGGCGCAGCGATTACGAGCATGCAGGAGCCAAAGGTTTCATCATGCCGCGCGACAAGGAAGGTAACTGGTTGGATTCCATTCCTATCGGTCATTCTACCCGTTGGCAGCCGAAATTCAAATATACCCCGGTCATTTTCGAAGGACCGTGGTACACGAAGTGGTGGAGTATGTTCTTCTATGAAGCCAGTTCTTGGGAATATTCCTTGAGTATCCCGCACGACGTACCGGGCTTGATTGAAAAATGTGGGGGAGCTGAAGCATTTGAAAAGCGCTTGGATATTTTCTTTGACAAAGGTTTCTTCAATGTCAATAATGAACCTTCGTTCCTGACTTCTTGTCTGTATCACTGGCTCGGAAAGCCGTGGCGTACGAGCGACCGTATCCGTGAAATCATTGCAAAGAATTACAACGATGGTCCAATCGGATTGCCGGGTAATGACGATTCTGGAGCTATGTCATCTTGGCTGGCTTTCCACATGGTAGGTTTGTATCCCAATGCCGGACAGGACTACTACTTGATTCACACGCCGTTGCTGGATTCTGCTACCTTCCATCTTGCAGGCGGTAAAGATTTCAAGATTATAGCGAAGGGACTTTCTGACAAGAACTGCTACATTCAGAGCGTGACATTGAATGGAAAGGATTATCCGTATTCTACGTTGCGTCATAAGGATGTCATTGCCGGTGGTGAACTGGTATTGAAAATGGGAAAGAAACCTGGAAACTGGGGAAAGGAAATGGGATTGGATAAATAAAGAATGCGTATGAAAAAGAAATATCTTATCGGTTTTTTTGCAGCATGCCTGTTAAGCACGGGCATGCTGCCGGCACAGACCGTAGTGTCAGACACATTGAAGTTCGTGTTTAAGTTGCACGGACAGACCCGCCGTTATCAGGTGGTTTTCTGCGAACAGGGCGACCGCTTGCAGATGAATTGGGGTATAGAACGTAACATGCACTGGCAGTCGGGCAGTTACACTATGACACCGAAGGGTTTGGAAAGTGGAAGCCAGTTGTGCTTCTTGCAGCCGGAAGATGGAAATCACTTGCAGCTGTCGGATGCGGAAACCGTATATGTAGTGTCACAGAAAGCATTGAAGCAGTTGAAGGAGACCGGAAGCATGGATTTTAACCACACAATCTATGACCGGGCGGAAGATGCGTCGGAGAAGAATGCTGGGCGTCCGTTACTTCATGTGGTCGACCGTTACGAAGGCGGAGAGATGTGGATATGGGACAATCCGTCGCTGCCCATCATCTGGCGGATGGCCAACAATCCGCTGGAAGTGAACTGGCAGGTGGAATTGATGAAGAAGTGATGAAATAGAATAATATCGCAGATTTTATTTTTTTGTCGTACCTTTGCAGGGCAAAAACGGAAAGAATTTAATCATGCATACAAGAGAAGAAAAATTGGAAGCGTTCGGACGTTTGCTCGACGTGCTGGACGAGTTGAGGGTGAAATGCCCGTGGGACCGCAAACAGACCAACGAGAGTCTGCGTCCGAACACCATCGAAGAAGTGTATGAACTCTGTGATGCCCTGATGAAGGACGACAAGAAAAACATCTGCAAGGAATTGGGCGACGTGTTGCTCCATGTGGTGTTCTATGCCAAGATTGGTAGTGAGACCGGCGACTTTGACATCAAGGACGTGTGCGACAAGTTGTGCGACAAACTGATTTTCCGCCATCCGCACGTGTTTGGAGAAGTCAAGGCTGATACGGCAGAACAAGTGTCTGAGAACTGGGAACAGATTAAGCTGAAGGAAAAAGATGGCAACAAGTCAGTATTGAGTGGCGTGCCGGAGGCGCTTCCTTCCTTAATCAAGGCTTATCGTATTCAGGACAAGGCCCGCAACGTAGGCTTCGATTGGGAAGAACGCGAGCAGGTGTGGAGCAAGGTGAAAGAAGAAATTGGAGAGTTTGAGGCAGAAGTAGGGCAGATGGACAAAGACAAGGCAGAGGCCGAGTTTGGTGACGTGATGTTCAGCTTGATCAATGCAGCTCGGCTCTATAAAATCAATCCGGACAATGCGTTGGAGCGGACCAATCAGAAGTTTATCCGCCGTTTCAATTATCTGGAAGCACATACCATCAAGGAAGGAAAGAATCTGAATGATATGTCGCTGGAAGAGATGGATGCCATCTGGAACGAGGCAAAGGCAAAAGGGCTCTAAGAGGGGGCATAGGTCTATAATGTGTTTCAAAATGTCGTTCTTTTAATATCAATAGATATTTTCAGAAAAATATCTTTCTGAGAGAGTGACATATTGAAGCTTTTTTCTACCTTTGCGAAACATAAACAAGAAATTTAAAAAGACAATGGTGAACAAAGCTATTATTACAGTCGTAGGAAAGGATACCGTGGGTATTATTGCTCAGGTATGTACCTATTTGGCAGAAAACAAAGTGAATATTCTGGATATCTCACAGACTATTGTGCAGGAATATTTCACGATGATGATGATTGTGGACATGACCAAGCTGGAAAAGCCTTTTGAACAGGTTGTGACAGAACTGACGGAAGTCGGTACGAAGATTGGTGTACAGATTAAGTGCCAGCGCGAGGAAATCTTTGACAAAATGCATCGTATCTAACGAAAAGGAGAAACGGTATGATCAATATAACAGAGGTTCTTGAAACCAACAAGATGATTGAGCAGGAAAACCTGGATGTACGTACCATTACGATGGGAATCAATCTGTTGGATTGTGCGGACAGTAACCTGGAAGTGCTTTGTCAGAATATATACAATAAGATTACCGGTCTTGCCAAAGATTTGGTAAAGACGGGAGAAGATATTTCCAAGGAGTTTGGAATTCCTATCGTGAACAAGCGTATTTCCATCACACCGATTGCTTTGGTAGGTGGTACGGCTTGTAAAACACCGGAAGATTATGTGCAGATTGCCAAAACGTTGGACAAGGCGGCTGGAGAGTTGGGAGTCAACTTCATTGGAGGTTACTCTGCCATTGTATCCAAGGGAATGAGTCGCAGCGATGAGTTGTTGATTCGTTCTATTCCGAAGGCACTGGCTTGTACGGAACGTATTTGTAGCTCTGTGAATGTAGGTTCTACCAAGACGGGTATTAATATGGATGCCGTAAAGCTCATGGGTGAAATCGTGAAGGAAACAGCTGAAATGACCAAGGAACGTGATTCGTTGGGTTGTGCCAAACTGGTGGTGCTCTGCAATGCCCCTGACGACAATCCATTTATGGCAGGTGCTTTCCACGGAGTTTCCGAACCGGATGCAGTGATTAATGTTGGTGTCAGCGGTCCGGGCGTGGTGAAATATGCCTTGGAACAGATTCGCGGAAAAAGTTTTGAAGTGCTTTGTGAAACCATCAAGCGTACGGCTTTCAAGATTACCCGTGTGGGACAGCTGGTAGCCCAGGAAGCTTCACGCCGTTTGAATGTGCCGTTCGGTATCATCGACCTTTCATTGGCTCCGACGCCGGCGGTAGGCGACAGTGTGGCTGAAATCTTGCAGGAAATTGGATTGGATTATCCGGGAGCTCCGGGTACGACGGCAGCTTTGGCTTTGCTGAATGATCAGGTGAAGAAAGGTGGCGTAATGGCTTCTTCGTATGTGGGCGGACTGAGTGGTGCTTTTATTCCGGTCAGTGAAGACCAGGGAATGATTGATGCTGTGGAAGCGGGTGCCTTGACCATTGAGAAACTGGAAGCCATGACCTGTGTTTGCTCTGTGGGCTTGGATATGATTGCCATTCCGGGAAGTACTTCTGCCGCTACGATCTCGGGTATAATTGCCGATGAGGCAGCCATTGGAATGGTGAACCAGAAAACTACGGCGGTGCGTGTGATTCCGGTAGTCGGCAAGGAAGTGGGCGATACGGTGGAATTCGGTGGCTTGCTGGGATATGCTCCGGTAATGCCAGTCAACCGTTACAGCTGTGAGGCTTTCGTGAACCGTGGCGGACGGATTCCGGCTCCGATTCATAGCTTTAAGAACTAATGTCGAAATAAAATAGCAGATAGAAAAGAGGAGGCCGTCTCAAAATGAATTGAGATGGCCTCTGTCGTTTCATCTCAGATTGAAGTTGTTTGGATTTTCCTCACAAAAGGAGTATCTAAGTTTCCTCCTGCAAATTTCATCATTTTAAACCGTTTTC
>NZ_JACJKA010000034.1 GCF_016900355.1 Bacteroides mediterraneensis
CCAAACGCAAGCCCGTTTTCCGCCCCTCCATCCCCCGGAAATTCCCCATCCTATCCCGAAAAACACGCCAAAATCCTCTAGAAACAAGAAGGGCCCGCCTCCAGATTCCCCCAAACCTCTCCATTTCGCGCCCCAGCCACCTCCTCCAGAAGCCTTCTGAAAAGGGTACCCTCCCCAAAATCGCTATAAAATCCCCACGAAAGCAAAATCAGAAAGACACCCAAATCACGACACAAGCAGCAAAAAGAAACCAAACTACACAAATCGAAATCAACCCGGAAATCGGCTACAAAGCCCCGGATTCCCCCCGGAGCAGCCCTCTGTTTTTTCCCCTCCCCATCCTACAAAATGCACGAAAAAGTTTGCTCGTTCCATAAAAAGTAGCGTCCTTTGTAATTGTAAATTCACAAAACTATGGCAGACAATTACATTGAACGACAATATGAAGCGTATCAGGCACGGAAGGCGGCCTGGGAAAAAGAAAAGAAGTACAAGAAGAAAAAGCCGACATCTCCGTCGGAAACGACTCACCGTCCGGGAGGTTTCCTGAAAAATCAGGTGAAGAAGGTGGCGGCCGTACACGATCTGTCGGGGGTGGGCCACGTATCGCTGATGGCGGTCATCCCGGTACTCTCGTCCATGGGATTCCAGGTGTGTCCGCTGCCCACGGCGGTGCTGTCCACGCACACGCAGTACCCTTCCTACTCCTTCCTCGACCTGACGGAGGAGATGAAGCACATCATCGCGCACTGGGAGCAGATGAACGTACACTTCGACACGTTCTACACGGGCTACCTGGGCTCGCCGCAGCAGGCGCAGATTGTGGAGGAGTTCATCCAGAAGTTCCGCGGCGAGAACGACATGGTGGTGGTTGACCCGGTACTGGGCGACAACGGGCATCTCTACAAGGGCATCACCGAGGAGATGGTGACGGAGATGCGGAAGCTGATCCGGCTGGCGGATGTCATCACGCCGAACCTGACGGAGCTGTACTACTTGCTGGACATGCCGTTCCAAGAGGAGCTGACGGATGCGGAACTGAAGCAGGCGCTGAAGACGCTGTCGGACCAAGGACCGGCCATCGTGATTGCCACGAGCGTACCGGTGAGCGGCGACCCGCGCTCGACGTCGGTCTATGCGTACAACCGCTTCGGCAACCGTTACTGGAAGGTGACTTGCCCGTATCTGCCGGCGCACTATCCGGGCACGGGCGACACGTTCACGAGTGTCATCACGGGCTCGCTGATGCAGGGTGACAGTCTGCCGATTGCGCTCGACCGGGCCACGCAGTTCATCTTGCAGGGCATCCGGGCCACGTTCGGCTATGAGTACGACAACCTGGAGGGGATTATGCTGGAAAAAGTGCTCCACAACCTCGACATGCCGATTCAAATCAGCAGCTACGAGCTGGTGGAGTGACGCGAAGGATATCAATACAGCACCTGGCTCACGGGGAGTTCCACCTCGCCGAAGGGAACCAGGGCGTTGAACAGACGGATGTGCCGGTAGCTTCCGAGGGAGGCGGCCGGGATGTCCGTTTCTTTTATCTGTCCGGTGTCGAGGAGGTGGCGGCGCTGGGTTCCTTCCAGCAGGGGACGCGCGGGAGTGTGCCACTCGCATCCGTCCCAGAGGGCGATGTTGGCGATGGAGGTGTCGGTGAGGAGTCCGTGGCGGACGATGAGCACGTCGTCGGCCCGACCGCGGAGGGCGAAGGCTTCGTCGAGCACGCGGCGGTCGGCCCGTTTGTAGCGGTAGTCGAGGTCGTCGCGCACCACGAGTTGCAGACGGTGTACGGGGCGGACGCGGTAGGGAAAGTATTCCACGCGGACCACGTCGCGGGCGTAGGTCAGGCGGCAGCGGGTGCGTTCCGTATAGGTTTCCGGACGGAGGTAATCCGTCACGTGAAGGTCGGGCACAGGGCCGAAGAAGGCGCGGCGGGTGTCGTTCAGGCGGCGGTCGTGCAGCGGGGCATGCCACACCTTGCCGTCTTCAATGCGGAGGGTTTCAATAAAGAGGCACATAGACTTTCTGTTTCATTTCTTCGTATTCGTTTCGGGCTTCACTGCGGAAGGTGATGCCTCCCCCGCTCTTGAACTGCTTCGTGCCGTCCGACTGCTGTTCCAGGAAGCGGATGAGCACGGCGCTGTCCAGATGGCGTCCGTCGAAATAGCCGGTCACGCCGGTGTAGAAACCGCGGTCGTGGGTCTCGGCTTCGCGGATAATCTGCACGGTGCGGGGCTTCGGGGCGCCGGTGATGGACCCTGCGGGCAGGAGGCTGAAGAAGAGGTCGCCCAGGCGCGAGGGATAGTCTTCGGGCAGGCGGCCGCGGATTTCGGAGCTCATCTGAAGCAGGGGTCCGCGATGGGTGTGCAGCTCGTCGAGGTAGCGGTAGCGGGTCACGGTCACTTCGGTGGCGAAGCGGCTCAGGTCGTTGCGGATGAGGTCGGTGATGGTGGCGTGCTCGGCGGCTTCCTTCGGGTCGGCCAGCAGGCGTTCGCGGGCGGCGGGCAGCGTGGCATCCATCGTGCCCTTCATGGGATGGGAATAGATGAAGCCGTGGGCTATCCGCACGAAGGTTTCGGGCGAGAAGACCACGAAGCGGCGGTGCAGCCAGAGCTTGTAGGGGGCACGGGCGTGGTCGAACACCTGCCGCAGGGTGAGGTCGGTGTCGACGGGGGTGGCGCAGGTGTAGTTCACTAGGAAGGAGTTGCCGCCGTGCAGGTGACGGTGTACGAGGTCGAAGCCGCGGCGGTAGGTCGCAAACGACATCGGGCGGGAGTCCCAGCGGAAGGTCGCGGGATACGGGGTGCGGCGGTCCTCCTCCGGCACATTCGTAGCGCCCGGAAAGGCGAACAGCAGTTCCGAAGGTGGCAGGCGGTGGGGTTCTTCCACCAGGCATTGCTCGCCGGCGTAGTCTATCAGGAAAAAGAACGGACGGCCTTCGCCTCCGAAGTGGTTCATGCGGGCGGCGGCTTCCTTGCGTCCGCAGAAAGAGAGGGTATCAGTCATTTCGTTTGGTTTTGAAGGAACAGAGATAGAGGGTCACTCCTACGGCGATGACGAGCATCATCGCCTTGAGCCAAAAGACATCGAACACCAGGAAGATGCAGTGCAGGGAGGTGAGCCACAGCAGGCTCAGTGCGATAATTTTGGCACGCAGGGGAATGGCACGCGACTCCCGGAAATCGCGGATGTAGGGGCCCAGCAGACGGTGGTTCATCAGCCACTGGTAGGCGCTCGGCGAACTGCGGAAAAAGAGGGCGGCCGACAGCAGCAGAAAGGGTGTGGTGGGCAGCACGGGCAGAAAGATGCCGGCAAGGCCCAGGGCCAGCGACAGAAATCCGAGGGGCAGGTAGATGTATTTCATGGCGCAAAAATACAAGCGAAACGGCACACGCACGGCAGGAGTTTAGTTAATAACCTCAAAATCGGCGGGGCATCGGGAGGGGAAACTTGGTGAAAAGGAAGGGAATTACCATATTTGTAACCGTTACAATCTTGTTTGAATCTTGTTTAACCCTTTAACTGAAAAAATCATGAAGAAACTATTCTGGACTTTCTGTCTGCTGGTGTGGAGCCTAGTGGGCTTCGCGCAGGAAAAGACGTACCAACTTTCGAGCCACATTCTGGACATCCAGCAGGGACAGCCTTCGGCGGGTGTGAAAATCAGTCTCTCGCAACTTCAGCCCGACGGCAAGACCTGGACACTGTTAGAAGAGAAACTGACGGACGAGAACGGACGGGTGAAGGATTTTCTGGAGGGAACGGATGCCCACAAGGGTAT
Organism: Bacteroides mediterraneensis; assembly: GCF_016900355.1. Classification (GTDB taxonomy): domain Bacteria; phylum Bacteroidota; class Bacteroidia; order Bacteroidales; family Bacteroidaceae; genus Phocaeicola. The sequence goes on from NZ_JACJKA010000034.1 coordinate 3,785, forward strand.
CTACCGCCTGACGTATCACGTGGCGCCCTACTTCGAGCGGTTGCAGCAGCCGTCGTTCTACCCCTTCATCGAGGTAGTGTTCGAAATCAAAGACGGCAAGCATTACCACGTGCCAATCACGCTTTCCCCTTACGGATATTCTACGTACAGAGGGAATTAAGAAAGAATGGGAGCCCGGTCAGGCTCCCATTTTCCGTGTCTTGCGGGTGCAATAGCGCTTGCACTGGGCACAGATGTCATAACCCAGCATGGCCCCCAAGATGAAATCCTCTTCGGGTGTGAGGCGGTTCAGGGGGCGCGTCACCATCAGGCGGATGGCGTCGATGCACTCTGCCTTGCCGAAAAAGAGATTGATGCGTTCGTCGTCCACCGGCTGGATCACGAACTGGATGCGCTGGCTTCGCAGGCGTTTCACAGCAAAATCTTCGTAGCGTTTGTTCGTGGTGTACAGCACCATCTGTCGCACGCCTTTCTTCAACTCATAGATGTGGTTGAGAAAGACTTTCAGTTCCACGGGATGAATATCAGGGGTCATCATAGGTTACGGATTTAGAAGAGAGATTGTGAGAAATTTCCTTAGACCAGTTCGGCTTGGAGCTGTGCGGCCCATGCGCTCACACGGTCGTCGGTCCGGTCGCTTTCGTTCACGTCGTCGAGGGCCAGTCCCACGAACTTTCCGTCGGCTGCAGCCACGGAGGCGGAATAGGTGTAATCGCTGTCGTCCACGGCGCCCACAAAGGTGCAGCCGCTGTCTTTCAGGCCTTCATAGAGGAGGCCCATGGCGTCGCAGAAGGTGTCGGAATAAGACTCGGAATCGCCGCAGCCGAAGAGGGCCACTACCTTGCCGGAGAGATGGGCGCCTTGCAGCACCTTGAGTCCGTCGTACCAGTCGTCCTGCAACTCACCGTCGCCCCAGGTGGAGGTGCCCAGAATCAGGGCGTCGTAACTTTCGACCAAAGCCACATCCACCTTGCTTACTTCGTGTACATCTGCCGGGGCAACGCCCAGCTTGTCTGCTATCAGGCGAGCCACCGACTCAGTGGTGCCAGTGGTGGAGCCATAAAAAATACCTGTTTTCTTCATTATGCTACATGTTTGATTTGACACAGCAAAATAACGGCTTCCGGCGCGAATTTGAAATACCTAAAAATTGGGATTTTTGTGGGGCAGTATCTGCGGGTTATTTGCTAACTTTGGGCAGGAAAACAAAAAGGCCGACACTCCGGCGGAAAAACAATTATGAGAAAGAAGGAAGAAAAGAATACCATTATCGAAATCTGTCCGGTGCGGAACGTGATTGCCCGCTTCGGCAACAAATGGGCCTTGCTGGTCATTCTGATTTTGAGCGAACACGAAGTGCTGCGTTTCAGTGAACTGAGGAAACTGATTCCGGATGTGTCGTCGCGGGTGCTGTCGGGTACGCTCCGAACGCTGGAGGCCGACGGACTAGTGAACCGAAAGGTGTATCCCGAGGTGCCGCCCAAGGTGGAGTACAGCCTGACGGAAACAGGACACTCGCTGGTGCCTTTCATCGTCCAGCTGACCGACTGGGCGCAGAAGCACATGAAATCCATCGTAAAACACCGGGAGGAATTCGAAGCTGCCGAAGAAGAGTAGCAGCTTCTTTCCTCGCGGAAGAATTACTTGCTTCCCGGTGCAGGCAGCATACCGAGCTGCATCAGCATGCTGAAAAGGTCGGGCACACCGTGTTCACGGACAATCTTGCCGTCTTTCAGCTCATAGATATTCATGGCCGTCACACGGACGGGTTTGCCGGTGGCGGGCATGCCCATGAAAGGCTGGGTCTGGGTGCCGCTCATCGTGAAACGGATCATCACCTTGTCGCCTTCTGCAATGACTTCTTCGGCTTTCCACTGTACATCGGGCATGGCACCGCGCATCATGCGGAGCACGTCCATATAGCCTTCAAAACCGTGCAACGGCTCCGGCGAAGTGGGGGCATAGAAAATCACTTCGGGGGCAATAATGGCTTCACCTACCGAGCGGTCGCCCGTGTTGATGAAGCGGATAAACTGTTGCATGACTTGTTTGTTTTTTTCCAGGACGGATGCCTGTTCGGGAGTTACTTCATTTTTCATCATCTTACTTGTTTCTTTAAAAGGTCGGGCCGCGGAGGTTTCCGGTGCAGGAAATGCCTGACGGAAGCGGTCTTCGCAGCATTTACGGTGCGAAATTAGTACATTCTTTTCTGACGGACAAGAGGTTACATTTCTTCCGCATAGTAACCTTTTTCTCACTTTTGCTGGATGTCAGCCGGTTGTGGGATGAAAAAATTTTTCGCCCGTGAGTCGGGAAATACCCTCTGCAAAAAAAGCCTAAATCTGCCGGACGTAACCGGCTCGTAGTGAACATTAGTAACCTCTCGGTAACCTACTTACGGGGAGGTGCCTTCTTGCAAGAGCGGAAAGAAGGTAGCAACTTTGCCGGTGAAATCATTAAAACAGTTACACTATGAAACAGATTCAGCAAATTGCAACAGGCGCACATTTTTCCGCCGTGTCCACAGATTCATTCAGCGAATTGAACGAGTATGTATTGCCGGTAGCTCCGGGAATGGAAATTCAGGGAAAGGTATTCATGGGACAGGCGTTGCAGGCCACGGGTGCGGAAATCTCATTCCAGTCGTTCGCCCCGGGAAAGGAGACCGGTTTCCTTCACACGCACCAGACGCACGAGGAACTGTATATCTTCGTGAGCGGAAAGGGAGAATTTCAGGTAGACGGGAAGGTATTCCCCGTGGCGGAAGGAAGCGTAGTGCGCGTGGCTCCCGAAGGCAAGCGCTCGGTGCGCAACAATGGTACGGAACCGCTGGTGATGATTTGCGTGCAGTACAAGGCGAACGCGTTCACGGCGCAAGATGCCACCGACGGACAGATTCTACAGGAGCCGGTGAAGTGGTAACCAGAGCGGCTTCCACCAGACTTCACAGGGAAAGGGGCTGAAAGGCCTCCCCGACTGCCGGATAAGTGTGCAAAAAGTTCTTTGCAAGGGAAATACCGACTTTCAGGACAGAAAATCCGACTTTCTGAAAAACGGACGAACCGCATTTGTGGCTTACCTTTGCACATATAAAATGAATTGCTTATGCGTACTTATCCGACACTCCCTCTTCGTTTCCGCCTGCACTTCCGGCTGATATACGGCTGCCTGTGGGCCTTGCTGTTAGGGGGATGCGACATGATAGAATATCATCCATACGACTTGGACATCGACGGGGAAACGGACGTGAACCGCCGCCACATCGAACAAATCGAGGAGGCTACCCGGGGAAAAGACGAGATACGGTTTGCCGTAATCAGCGACACGCAGCGTTGGTACGACGAGACGGAGGATGCCGTGGAGGCGCTGAACCGACGGGGGGACCTGGATTTCGTGATTCACACGGGCGACTTGTCCGACTTCGGCCTGAAGCTGGAGTTCGAAAAGCAGCGCGACATTCTCAACGGACTGAACGTGCCTTACGTCTGTCTGCTGGGCAACCACGACTGTCTGGCTACGGGACTCGACGTGTTCCGCAAGATATTCGGTGAGGAGGATTTTGCCTTCACCGCCGGCAACGTAAGGTTTCTCTGCCTGAACACCAACGCCTTGGAGTTCGACCACTCATCGGCAGTGCCCGATATCCAGTATATCCGCAATGAAATCGAGAATGTGCCCGAGGGGGTAGAAAAGACCGTAGTGGCCATGCATGCGGGCCCCTTCTCCGAGCAGTTCAACAACAACCTGGCGGAGTATTTCCAATATTACCTGCGGCAGATGCCCGACCTGCAGTTCTGTGTCTACGGCCACGGACACAACCTCAGTGTCGATGACTTCTTCGACGACGGCATCCTGTACTACGAATGTACCTGCGCCAAGAAGCGTGCCTACCTGTTATTCACCCTTAATGCCGACGGCTATGCGTATGAAGTGGTCGATTTTTAAAGGGATACTGGTGGGAGGACTGGCCACAATGGCTCTCCTGCCCCTGCAGGCACAGAATGACTCTGTCGTCCCGACCGTCAGGGAACGGCGGTGGGACCAGCGTACGCACCTGCGCTATGAAGGATGGGAACGCCTGAAACCCACTCACCTGAAATGGCAGTACGCCGGAGGGATGGGACTCAACTCGGTGGGTATAGGCTGGGACTACGGACGCCGCTGCCAGTGGGAAACGGACTTCCTCGTGGGCTTTCTCCCGTCGAAATATGCCGAGAAGTTCCGGCTCACCTTCACCGTGAAACAGAACTACATTCCCTGGAGCATCTGCTTCAAGGAGCACTGGATGGCGGAACCTTTCTATTGCGGACTCTACCTCACGACCATTGCGGGCGAAGAGTTCTGGAAGAAGGAACCGGGACGCTATCCCAACAAATACTACAACTTCAGTACCAAGATGCGGCCCTACCTCTTCGTGGGGCAACGGTTCGGATTCAGTCCCCGCCACGAGCTGGTGCGCCACATCTCCCTCTTCTACGAGCTGAGTACCTGCGAGCTGTACCTCATCAGCAAGGTAACCAACAAGAGTCTCTCGATGCGCGACATTCTCCGCCTCTCGTTCGGCGTGAAGGTACAGCTGTTCAAGGAGCGCCATTGATTGCCTGCAAAAAAAGATAAAAAAGGTACGGCAGCTGTTCGCCGTTTCAAAGTTTTCGTTACCTTTGCCAGAAAGTAAACAAAGGGGTGCCCCAAGGATGCGTCCGGGCTGAGATTATACCCTACGAACCTGATGCGGTTAGTACCGACGAAGGGATTGTTGATTCCGGCCTCTATTTTTCCTTTCCTTTTCTGGACACACTCTTTGGTTTACACAAAAACAAAACGATTATGAAACTATTGGTAAACAACAAAGAGACTGAACTGACACAAGGTCAGACTATTGCCGCACTGGCACAGCAGCTGGAACTTCCGGCACAGGGAGTGGCCATCGCACTGCATAACCGCATGGTTCCGCGTACGGAATGGGAACACACCGTCCTGAAAGAGGGCGACAGCCTGGTCATCATCAAAGCAGCTTGTGGAGGATAAGACTATGGACATGAATCATTTCAAGCTGCAGTTCATCACGCATTTCACCGACACATATTCGTATCTTGACTCGGCCCGCATGGCCCTCGAAGGGGGCTGCCGCTGGGTACAGCTGCGCATGAAGCATGCCTCCGACGAAGAGACAGAAGCTGTGGCCGTGGAGGTACAGAAACTGTGCCGCACGTACGGGGCCACCTTCCTCATCGACGACCGGGTGGAACTGGTGCGCAAGCTGAAGGCCGACGGCGTGCATTTGGGCAAGAACGACATGCCGATAGCTGAAGCGCGGAAAATCTTAGGCAAGGACTTCCTCATCGGGGGTACCGCCAACACGTTCGACGACGTACGAGCCCACTATGAAGCCGGTGCCGACTACATCGGTTGCGGTCCCTTCCGCTTCACCACCACCAAAGAGAAGCTCAGCCCCATCCTCGGCCTCGAAGGCTACCGTTCCATCGTACAGCAGATGAAAGCGGAAGGCATCCACCTGCCCATCGTCGCCATCGGGGGCATCACCCTGGAAGACATCCCCGCCATCCTACAGACCGGTGTGACAGGCATCGCCCTGAGCGGCACCATCCTGCGGGCAGAGAATCCGGTGGAAGAAACGAGGAAAATCGTGAACCAGTTAAAAATGAATAATGAATAACAGAGGACGAAGAATTTGTGGTTGTGTTCATTTTTAGACAGAACTACAACAGAAACAAATTTTTCAAATCCCCTTATTTTCAGACTTTCATCGCAAACTCGCACGCACTTTTGTACGTAAAGAAGTTTCCTCGTTACAGCAAAGAATAAACAAGCAAAGGAACGCAGCCCCAAACTCCACGCCCCTCCTCCCAGCGATTTCACCTCAAAGGAGGAGAAAGCAAAAAGCAAAGCAAGGAGTAAAAAAGCAAGAGCAAGGAACAGAAACAACGAAAGCAAAAGCCCTACCTTCCCACACAGCGATTTCGCCCAAAGGGCGAAGAGCGAAGAGCAAGCCAGCAAAAAAAATCCCGTCCTCAGTTTCAAGGCGAAAAGCGGAGAAGCGGAGCACGGCGAAAAGAAGCGCAGGCTGTTTGAGCGAAGCGAGTTCCTGCGTTTCCGCCGGGTGAAGCCTCGTAGCCGCCTTGAAACTGCAGACGGCGGTTTTTCTTTTTGTTACCTTTTTCTTTTTGCCGCCAAAAAGAAAAAGGAAGAACGAGCCAAAAGAAAAAGTAAAAGCAAAAACAAACCCAAAAACATATATAGAACAATGGAAAAACTAATCATTGCGGGAAAAGAATTCGACTCCCGCTTGTTCCTGGGAACAGGAAAATTCAACTCCAACCAAGTCATGGAAGAAGCCATTCTCGCTTCCGGCACCCAGATGGTGACCGTCGCCATGAAACGTATCGAACTTGAGAACAAGGAAGACGACATGCTGAAACACATCGTCCACCCGAATATCCAACTCCTTCCGAACACCTCCGGCGTGCGTACCGCAGAAGAAGCCGTGTTCGCCGCACAGATGGCCCGCGAAGCCTTCGGCACCAACTGGCTGAAACTGGAAATCCATCCCGACCCACGCTACCTGTTGCCCGACTCTACCGAGACCCTGAAGGCTACGGAAGAGCTCGTGAAACAAGGTTTCGTGGTACTGCCCTACTGCCAGGCCGACCCGACCCTCTGCAAACGTCTGGAAGAAGCTGGAGCCGCTACCGTGATGCCGCTGGCTGCCCCCATCGGTACCAACAAGGGATTGCAGACCCGCGACTTCCTGCGCATCATCATCGAGCAGAGCAACGTGCCAGTGGTAGTGGATGCCGGTATCGGAGCTCCGAGCCATGCCGCTGAAGCCATGGAGATGGGTGCTGCCGCCTGTCTGGTGAACACCGCCATCGCCGTAGCCGGAAACCCGGTGGAAATGGCCATCGCCTTCAAGGAAGCTGTCATCGCCGGACGCCGTGCCTACGAAGCCGGACTGGGCGCGCAGGCCGACAACCTGGTAGCTTCCGCTTCCTCTCCCCTCACTTCTTTCTTGAATGAGTAAATCCTGATTTTATCCACCGGTGGAGGTCTTTCCTCCACCCGCAAACAAGCCCGATTTATATGGAAAAAGAAAAAGACCAAAAAGCATACGCCCATGCCGAGAAAGCCTACATGCAGGGCACCTTATTCCCCTTCATCAAGGTAGGCATGCAGAAAGTGAACCTCACCCCCACGGTGACTGTAGTCGACGGAAAGAAAGTGATGACCCCCAACGACCCGGTGTACGTGTACGACACCAGCGGCCCGTTCAGCGACCCGAACATCCAGATTGACCTGAAGAAAGGACTGCCGCGCATGCGCGAGAACTGGATCACTTCCCGCGGCGACGTGGAACAGCTGCCGTCCATCACCTCGGAATACGGAAAGATGCGCCGCGACGATCCCTCGCTCGACCACCTGCGCTTTGAGCACATCGCCCTGCCCTACCGCGCCAAGGAAGGCCACTGCTGCACGCAGATGTACTACGCCAAACAGGGCATCATCACGCCGGAAATGGAGTACGTGGCCATCCGCGAGAACATGAACTGCAAGGAGCTGGGCATCGACACCTACATCACGCCGGAGTTCGTGCGCGACGAGATTGCCGCCGGACGGGCCGTGCTGCCTGCCAACATCAACCACCCGGAATCGGAACCAATGATCATCGGCCGTAACTTCCTGGTGAAAATCAATACCAACATCGGTAACTCGGCCACCACGTCGAGCATCGACGAGGAAGTGGACAAGGCCGTGTGGAGCTGCAAATGGGGCGGCGACACACTGATGGACCTGTCGACAGGTGCCAACATCCACGAGACACGCGAATGGATTGTGCGCAACTGTCCGGTACCGGTGGGCACCGTGCCCATCTACCAGGCACTGGAGAAGGTGAACGGCAAGGTGGAAGACCTGACGTGGGAAATCTACCGCGACACCCTCATCGAGCAGTGCGAGCAGGGAGTGGACTACTTCACCATCCATGCCGGTATCCGCCGTCACAACGTGCACCTGGCCGACAAGCGCCTGTGCGGCATCGTGAGCCGCGGCGGAAGCATCATGAGCAAGTGGTGCCTCATCCACGACCAGGAATCGTTCCTCTACGAGCACTTCGACGACATCTGCGACATCCTGGCACAGTATGACGTGGCCGTGTCATTGGGCGACGGGTTGCGTCCGGGCTGTATCGCCGACGCCAACGATGAAGCACAGTTTGCCGAACTCGACACGATGGGCGAACTGGTGACCCGTGCGTGGGCGAAGAACGTGCAGGCCTTCATCGAAGGTCCGGGACACGTGCCCTTGCACAAAATCCGCGAGAACATGGAGCGTCAGATCAGCCACTGCCACAACGCGCCGTTCTACACCCTCGGACCGCTGGTGACCGACATCGCCCCGGGTTACGACCACATCACTTCGGCTATCGGTGCCGCACAAATCGGCTGGCTGGGTACGGCCATGCTGTGCTACGTCACCCCGAAAGAACACCTGGGTCTGCCCAACCGGGAAGACGTGCGTACGGGTGTCATCACCTACAAGATCGCCGCCCATGCCGCCGACCTGGCCAAAGGTCATCCGGGTGCACAAATCCGCGACAATGCCCTGAGCAAAGCCCGCTACGAGTTCCGCTGGCGCGACCAGTTCCACCTGAGCCTCGACCCCGACCGTGCGCTGGAATACTTCAACGAGGGACGTCACACCGACGGCGAGTACTGCACCATGTGTGGTCCGAACTTCTGTGCGATGAAACTCAGCCGCGACTTGAAAACAATTGAGAATAAATAATGGGAAGACCTCAAGCCGCTGTGTTTAACTTTTAATTTTTAACTATTAACTGCAGAAATGTTTAGTGACGAATTAGAAAAAATAAGCTGGGAGGAGACGACCAAGGCCATCTACTCCAAAACCGAGGCCGACGTGATCCGGGCACTCGGAAAATCACGGTGCGACGTAGACGACTTCATGGCACTGATCTCGCCGGCTGCCGAAAAGTTCCTTGAACCGATGGCACACCTCAGCAAGAAATATACCGAAGAACGGTTCGGACGTACCATCTCCATGTTCATTCCGCTCTACCTTACCAACTCGTGCACCAACTCGTGCGTGTACTGCGGTTTCCACATCAGCAACCCGATGGCCCGCACCATCCTTACGCCGGAGGAAATCGAAAACGAGTACAAGGCCATCAAGAAGCTGGCTCCGTTTGAGAACCTGCTGATTGTGACGGGCGAAAACCCGGCCAAGGCGGGTGTGCCTTACCTGGCCAAAGCCCTCGACCTGGCGAAACCGTATTTCTCCAACCTGAAGATTGAGGTGATGCCGCTCAAGACGGAAGAGTATGCCGAACTGGTGCACCACGGACTGAACGGCGTAATCTGTTTCCAGGAAACGTACAACAAGGCCCGCTACAAAGTATATCATCCGCGTGGCATGAAATCGAAGTTCGAATGGCGTGTCAACGGATTCGACCGCATGGGACAGGCCGGCGTACACTCCATCGGCATGGGTGTGCTCATCGGACTGGAGGACTGGCGTACGGATGTAACCATGATGGCTTACCACCTGCGCTACCTGCAGAAACATTACTGGAAGACGAAATACAGCGTGAACTTCCCGCGCATGCGTCCGGCCGAGAACGAGGGTTTCCAGCCCAACGTCATCATGAGCGACAAGGAACTGGCACAGGTGACTTTCGCCATGCGTATCTTCGACCACGACGTGGACATCTCCTACTCTACGCGTGAACCGGCAAACATCCGAGACCACATGGCTACGCTGGGTGTGACGACCATGAGTGCCGAGAGCAAGACGGAACCGGGCGGCTACTATACCTATCCGCAGGCCCTGGAACAGTTCCACGTAAGCGACGAACGTACCGCCGTGGAAGTAGAGAAAGCCTTGAAAGCGGTAGGCCGCGAACCGGTATGGAAAGACTGGGACGCTTCGTTCGACCACGTGGCACAGGCCATGGCTCAGGCGGCTCCGGTACGCTGAAAAGCGTTCCGGAACATCCATTCTTCAGAAGGCATCCGGAGGCCATTTTCCCGACTTCCGGGTGCCTTCTGTCATTTTTACTCACCCTTTATTCCCTTCTCACCTTATGAAACTGACCGAAAAAGAAACCGCACGCTATAACCGACAGATTCTGCTCGACGAAATCGGCGAAGCTGGACAACTCCTTCTGAAACAGGCCCGCGTGCTCATCGTGGGAGTGGGCGGACTGGGTTCGCCCGTGGCCCTCTACCTGGCCGGTGCCGGAGTGGGCACCATCGGACTGATTGACGACGACACCGTGAGCGAGACCAACCTCCAGCGGCAGGTGCTCTACAGCGAACCTGAAATCGGGCTCTCCAAGGCGGAACAGGCCAAACTGCGCCTGCAGGCCCTCAACTCCGACATCCGTGTGGAGGCCTGGAACGAACGACTCACCCCACAGAACGCCGAATGCCTCATCGCCAACTACGACATCGTGGTGGACGGATGCGACAATTTCCGCACGCGCTACCTCATCAACGACACCTGTGTGCGGCTGGACAAGGTGTACGTGTACGGAGCCATCCGTGAGTTCGACGGACAGGTCTCCGTGTTCAACTACCAGGGCGGTCCCGACTACCGCACCCTCTTCCCCGACGAAGAAGGCATGCGGACCATGCCCCATCCGTCGAAGGCCGTGCTGGGTGTCACACCGGGTGTAGTGGGCTGCGTGGAAGCCAACGAAACGATGAAGGTCATCCTGGGCAGTCCGCACGCACTGAGCGGTCGGCTCTGGCACATCGACCTGAAAAGCATGGAAAGTTACGTCATCTCGCTGGTGTAACCCCAATAAACAGACCGCAAATCACGGTTTTCCGTGATGTATACTTCATTCCATCACTTTACTTTTGTATATATATAAAACATCTTATTTTATCTTCACTATGAACAAGAGTAAAGCATTAACAGCCCTGAAATCACTGCTGGTTTCAGGCTGTGCCTTTTTGGTATGGAGCATGGCCCCCCTGCTCCTTTCCTCTACCCTCACCTCGTGCGAAAAACTGGAAGAACTTTTCGGAGGCGGCAATGACGAAGAAGGCGACGGAGACGGAAACATTTCAGGCAATCTGAACGGAGTGGGTACTACCGACGGAACAGCCCCTTATTTCCAATTGGAAACAACCCGCATCGAACTGCCAGCCATAAGAAGCGAAGAAGGCGTACAAGTGAAATGCCGGACTAATATCATGAATATGCACTATGTGCTGGAAAAATTCAAGAAACTCAACGAAGGTGAACTGACCAGCCCAGAAGATTATTCGTTTATCCTGGAAAATCCGGAATATTCGTACCATAGCGAAGACTTCCTGCCGTATTATACCAACTATTCCAGCGAGAAACAAACCGACAACCTGCTGATATATGCCACCGACAAAGACAGTTTGCTGGCCACCCTCCCCATCGAACAGGCAGCAGCCCCTCATATCAGCGTGACCAAGGCAGAAGCCGGTGTCAATGAAATCACACTGACGCTGGAAGGCAAGAACGAAGCCTGTTTCTACTCTACCTACATTTCGACCGACAGTATTCCACTGTATCAAGTGAGGGAGGACCTGAAAAACGGAGGTTCAGGACTTCCTTTTGAATATACCTTCGACCTCAGCGTTCAGCCTACTTACACATTCTCCGGACTGACGGAAGCAACCAAATACTACATCTATCTACAGGGCGGTACACAACCAGGGGCTCTATATGGAGTATCGCTGTACACCGTCACTACTGCCATGCGTGGCAAGGAAGACGCACTGATACTGGAATATGCACTGAACAACCTGAACAACCGCACGGTGTATCTTCCGTTTGAAGGGAAAGTAAAAGGAGTCATCGACTGGGGCGACGGTGTAACCGAAAGCATCGACAAGGAGAACCTCACCTCGTCCGACCTGTCGCACGCTTATGCCCAAGGTGCAGAATCTACCGTGGAAGTAGCTTTCAAGGGTACGGTGGAAACACTGACGACCACCAACTCTCCAAAAGGAGAAGTCCTCAAAGCTTCACTGACCGGCATTACACAATGGGGTACGCCCGAACTGAAAAGACTCAGTCTTCAGGATGCCATCGCCCTGAAACATCTGGCCCCCGATACCAAGGGAGCACTGTCTGCCATTACCGATTTCACTTCCTGCTTTGAAGGCTGTACCAGTCTGGCAAACATTCCCGAAGGCTTGTTTGCCATGGCCACCGGTGCTCGTTCTTTTGACTATACCTTCAAGGACTGCACGAGCCTGTCCGCTCTTCCGTCGGATTTGTTTGCTCACAATGCCAGTGCGACCTCGTTCAACGGCACGTTCTACTGCTGTGAAGGACTGGAAACACTTCCGGAATCACTGTTTGCCGGTACCCCATCGGCCTATTCCATGAATGAAATCTTCTACGGATGTACGTCACTGAAGGAATTACCGGCCAACCTGTTCAAAGGACACTACAATCTGGGCTATCTGAAATGTGTCTTTACCGGCTGCAGCTCTCTCACCAGCCTGCCCGAAGGGTTGTTCAAAGACTGTAGCGGAGTGATCAGCCTCGGTACAGTGTACGATACACGCAACTACGCCCTGGGTATCTTTGCGCGATGCACTTCACTGAAAACCATCCCCGCCAACCTGTTCGCTTCCATGACAAAAGTAACCCTCATGCCGGGCATCTTCTATGAATGCAAGGCACTCACAAACATTCCGGAAGGCCTGTTCGACCACAATCCGGAAGTAATCTATATCAGTTACTCATTCGAAGGATGCAGCAACCTGCAAAGTGTACCAGCCGGCCTGTTCGACAAAATGCGCATATTACAGAGCACTACCCGATTGTTCTACGGTTGCCAGTCGCTTACCGGTGAATCACCCTATACCCTGATAAACGGAAAGAAAGTACACTTGTATGAACGTCAGAACTATCCGACCGAGTTTCTGGAAATCACCAATCACAACAATACATTCGGAAACTGTACAAACTTGACCGACCATGAATCCATGCCGAATGACTGGCGATAATTCTTTTACGATTTTTGCATAAACATGTCCCCTTCTGACAGGTATTCTTGCCGTTTCAGGAGGGGATTTTTTCTATAAGTCTCTATTATTCCGCCCATATAAAAACATTAAAAGCCCCATCAATTATTTACCTTCATACAAACACCTTCTCTTAGAAATCGTTATTTTTGCTCATATGAAACTACTTTTTATCACTTTTTGTCTTTAATTATGAGAAAAAACAACACATTTGCAACCATGAAAACCTTATTGGTTTCAGGCTATGCCCTCTTGGTTTGGGGCATGATTCCTCTGGTTCTGAGCTCCACCTTCACCTCGTGCGGAAAACTGGAGGAGTTGCTCAACGGAGGAGAAGAAGAGGAAGAAGACTACAATTATCCAGACAGCAACTATGAGGTAATAACCAACGACGGAGCTGCCCCCTACTTCGAACTGGAAACAACCAGTATCACCCTGCCAGCTGTAAGAAGCGAGGAAGGCATGCAGGTGAAGTATCAAACCAACATCTCCAATTTGCACTACATATTGGAAAAATACAAAAAATACAATGAAGGTGAACTGCCTGCAACGGACGGATATCCTTCCTTCATACTGGAATACCCGGAAGGCGATTTCTATGCCGGCGACACACCGACTGTCTCCTATTTGACGAACTACACCGCCGAGAAGCAGACCGACAACCTGCTGATTTACGCCTACGACAATGACAGTCTGCTGGCCACCATCCCCATCGAGCAGGAAGTAGGCCCCTCTGTGAGCGTCACCAAGACAGAAACCACCACCAACTCCATCACCCTGACACTGGAAGGACAACACGATGCCACCTGCTATGCGGCCCTCATCAGTCAGGACACCATTCCTTTGTCGGATATCCTCAACGGAATCAGGTACGGCGCTCCCCTCGCTGAAGACATCTACAGCCTTCAGGACCAGCCTTCCATCACTTTCTCCAACCTGACAGAAGCCACAAAATACTACATCTACCTACAGGGAGGTACAGACCAGAAAGCCATGTGCGGAATCAGCCTGTACACCGTCACCACTTCAATGCGCGGCATAGAAGATGCCCTCATCATGGAATACAAGCTAAGTGCCCTGAACAACAACACCGTATACCTTCCCTTTGAAGGTCAGGTGAGAGGAGTCATCGACTGGGGAGACGGTACCACTGAAACCATCGGCGACCAATATGTCACTTCCGCCACTTTGTCGCATACGTACGGCGAAGGTATTTCCTCCACGGTATCTGTGACGTTCAAGGGTACCGTGGAAGCCCTGAGCACCTCTGGTTACTCGGCCCAGGTAGAAGTGCTCAAGGCATCTCTGCTGGGAATTACCCAATGGGGAGATCCGGAACTCCAGAGAATCAACCTGCAGGGTGCCATCGCCCTGAACTACTTGGCCACCGACACCAAAGGAGCTTTGGCTAACGTGACCGATTTCAGCAACTGTTTCTACGGCTGCACTAGCCTAACCAGCCTGCCCGAAGGTCTGTTTGCAAAGGCCACCAGCGCTACAAACTTCAACTATGCCTTCGGTGGCTGTACGGGTCTGACCACACTCCCGTCCGACTTGTTTGCACAGAATGCTGAAGCGACTTTGTTCACCGGTACCTTCTATCAATGTACTTCACTGGAAACGCTCCCAGCGACACTTTTCGCAGGAGCTGTCAAGGCTGCGGCCTTCAACAAAACCTTCTATGAATGTAGCTCGCTCACCGCGCTGCCCGAAGGATTGTTCGACCATAACGCGAACGTAAGCGACATCAGTCAGGCATTCAGTCACTGCACCAAGTTGAAACAGATTCCTGTGACCCTTTTCGACCACATGCGTATGCTGCAGACCACCAGCGAAATGTTCTACAACTGTGCCTCCCTCACAGGCGAATCCCCCTACACCGTAATCAACGGCTCAAAGGTACACCTGTATGAACGCCAGAACTACCCGAGTGAGTTCCTGAAAATAGACAATCACAGCAACACTTATCTCAACTGTACCGGGCTGTCCGATTATGGCTCCATCCCAGAAGAGTGGAAATAACTTGCGCCTTGCTGGCAAGCACCGTCCCCTCCTGAAACGGCAAAAATCCCTTTCAGGAGGGGATTTTTTGTCGTGCAAGAATCACGATTCCATTTTTTTCTTACCTTTGAAAAAAGAACCTTCATTTTCAAACCTTAATACGCTCATGCACACAAACCGCCTCACCGGAATCTTACTGGTATTCCTCAGCCTTTTCTGTCTGACCAGCTGCGACGACGTGAACTTTCCCACCTTCACATTCAATGAAAACGGAGTAAGCGAACCGACATCTCTCACCCCCATCACTTCCGCACGTTTTGAGGAAGCCGTGGTGGGATACGGATGGAAACACGTCCACACCTACGAAATCAATCCCGACGGCACTTGCCAGACGCAGGATTATTACAAAGACTTAGATGGCGCCGGGCCAATCCAATATTATGTGGAAAGCCACTCGTCCCTGAAAGCATACATGTACGTGGATGCCTATCCTGCATTGGGGTTCCGGACTTATACCTATACTTACTCGGATGAGAACCGTCTGCTCGACGGCCAGCGCACGGTGTTCCAGCTACTCTCCGTCAACGGCGACACGATGGAGCTACTTGTCCACCTGGGAGTGCGGGCAGAAGGAACCGATATCTACGGCTATTCCATCTATCAGCGGATGACGGCGCAGGAACTGGAAGATGTGCAGAAAACATATCACACAGATTTGTCGGACGTCCGCGACCTCACCGTATCGGTACAGGAAAATCCGCTCATCATCTCCGGAAAAGAAACGGAATTCGACGTACTGAGCAGCAACGGTCCTTTCATTTTTAAACCAGCCAGAGAAGGCAGTTGCGAAATCACCTCACAAGGAAACCATGTCAAGGTCAAACTGTTGAGCAACGGGACATGCCTCACGGGGTACGACCGCTTGCAACACTGTGTGGTGATCATCTTCTCTACCGACGAGGAACTGGAACCGAAAGGAACGGACCTCTACGACTTCACGTACACAGAAATCACCGTCAATTCGAAAAAGCAGCTCTTTGCCCCCGACGGTCACGAAATCTCCTACGACCACGGCAGCATGGAAGTCACCCCGCGCAAAGAATACACTGGAAGCATCCTGAGCCAGTATGCTCCCGTAGCCCTGCTTGCGGTGGACGCAAACGGACAGGCACGCTATCTGCAAATGAACAGCGGCAAAATCAGCTTTAAGGACCTCCTTCCGCAAGAAGTGATTGACCAGCTGACAGAAGGTACAGACGGGGCTTCTCTCACCTACAAGCTGGAACTAATTACGCCCGACTGCGAAGTGTTCCAGGTGCTGCCTTTCAAAATCACCTATAAAAAATAGGGTAAGTTTCATAAAACTAATCCGTCCGCCAGATTATTTACTCACAAATAGATTACAAATTATAAATACACCCTTTCGGGTATAAACATTAGGCAGATAGATTAATTTTATACCTTAAAGGGTATAATGAAAGAAAAATTCATTATATTTACACCCAAAAGGGTATAATCATGGAACAAACCACACTCTCTAAGTATGTAAAAGACATGCGCAAGCAATACAATCTGACGCAGGTGGAACTATCTGAAAAATCAGGAGTAGGCTTACGTTTTGTCCGTGAACTGGAACAAGGCAAACAAACTCTCCGGCTGGATAAAGTAAATCAGATACTGAATCTTTTCGGGAGCGAAGTCGGTGCAGTCCCCATTTCAAAAGAAGATAAACCATGAAACAGGCGATTGTATATTTGCGTGGCATAAAAGCCGGTATCCTTACAGAAGATGAAAATGGATATACTTTTCAGTATACTCCGGAATTTCTGGCCTCAAACAAAGCAGAAGCCATCAGTCTGACCCTTCCCCTCACCGAACAGCCATATCAGAACAAAGTGCTGTTTCCTTTCTTTGACGGTCTGATACCCGAAGGCTGGCTGCTTAATATCGCTGAAAAAAACTGGAAAATCGACGGTCGGGACCGGATGTCCCTGCTATTAGCCTGTTGCAAGGACTGTATTGGAGCCGTAGGTGTAGAACCTTTATTTAAAGAAGAGGAATAATTATGTCCAAATGTCTATATTGCTACAAAGAGTTGACGGAAGGTGAACATGACTTTCACAAAACTTGTTCTAGAAAATTGTTCGGCACTCCTATAGTGCCGGAACTCCCCTATACTCGTCAAAATCTGAATGAACTTGCCTGGCAAGTAATACGTAGCCAGACCACATTGACTGGTGTTCAAGCCAAACTGTCACTGGACATCCACAAGAAGAGCCCTCATGAAGCAGAACGTTTTACCATTGTAGGGTTATGGGGAAGATACATTCTGAAACCACAAACGGAGCGTTTTGAGCAATTGCCCGAAATAGAAGACTTAACCATGCATCTGGCAGAACTTGCCAGGATAAAAGTGGTACCTCACAGCCTTATCCGTTTTGCGGACGGAGAGCTTTGTTATATCACCCGTCGCATTGACCGTACGGAAAAAGGAGAGAAACTAGCCATGGAGGACATGTGCCAACTAACCGAGCGGCTGACAGAATATAAATATAAAGGATCTTACGAGCAAATTGCCAAAACCATACAAAAATATTCCTCCATACCCAAACTTGACCTGGTCAATTATTGGGAGGAAGTAGTATTTTCCTGGATTACAGGCAATGCCGACATGCACTTAAAAAATTTCTCACTGTATAGCCTACAGCAAGGAGTTTACACCCTCACCCCAGCCTATGATTTACTATCAACCGCATTGGTCATGCCGGAAGATACAGAAGAACTGGCATTGACACTTAACGGGAAAAAACGTAAAATCAAGAAAACAGATTTTATCGTATCCATGCAGGCTTCGGGGCTGGAAGATAAAATTATAGAAAATTTATTTTGCAAGTTTCTTAAAGTCCAAAGCAAATGGATGGAATTCATTGACCTTTCTTTTTTATCGGATGAAATGAAAGAGACATATAAAACGTTTATCACTGAAAAATTAAAAATACTTGCTTAAAACAATTACACATTGCCGTCATGAAACTAATCCATCCGCTTCCCATAGAACGATATTCCGGTATCACCACCTCCGCACCCAGCACAAACAATTTGGCAAGTTCTTACTCGCAGACTTCGTGGTATCTGGCTACGCATTGATTATGTGTTATCTCTATTCCAGATTCGATCCATAAAAATATGCCGCCGTAGCACCTCCATCTACCAGAAAATCAGACCCGGTGATAAAGGCCCCCCGGTTGCTTATCAACAGTTCGGCCACATTCGCCACCTCGTCGGCCGTGCCGGGACGATGCGCCGGACACTGGGTAAACATCTTCTTATAGAACTCACCACGCACCCCGTTGAACTCGTCAAGTGCCAGTGGGGTGACAATAATTCCCGGAGAAATGGAATTCAGACGGGCGCCCCGTTCTCCCCATCTCACTGCCTCCGCCATGACGCGCTTCACGTTGCAACGCTTGGCCAGCTGGTAGGCATGGAGCGTATCGCGGATGTGCGACGGTTGCAGCACCTCCAGACTCAGCAATTCTTCCGTCGGTGTGCAAGCCAGCTGCGCATCGATTTCAGCACCAAGGGCCGGCAAGCGGTGTCCGGACTGACTGGATACCGTCACGCCTGCCCCTCCCGGCCGGATAACCTTTCCCACTTCTTCCAGCAGTACCGCCGTACCATATAAGTCGACTTTCAGGATGGTCTCTATCGAAGCTTGCGAAGGGGACACCCCTGCCGCATCAACCAGCATGGCTATCTCTCCATATTGCTGTGCCGTCTCAATCAGTCCGAGGATTGAGGCGCGCAACGACAAGTCCATCTCCACCGGAAGCACATCAAATCCGGCACGGTTCATCGTATCGGCCACGGCCTGCGCATTTTCCATCCGCTTGTCGCCGACCACAATCTTCATTCCATATCCCATCCGCCGGGCTATCGCCATACCGATTTGTCCGGCACCTGTAAGCAACATTACCTCTTTTTTCATCTTGTCTCCTTTTAATATTTCAATTTCTGAAGCCAGTAGAGTTTATATCGAATAATTGATTAAAGCGTTCTTTGACTTATCTTTGTGGTCTAAAAGGTTCAATTGATGTATTACGACAAGATTCGCCACCGTTATAGCCAAGTGCTTGCAGCGACAGGATTAA
>NZ_JACJKA010000035.1 GCF_016900355.1 Bacteroides mediterraneensis
CTTTTATCGCTATGTTTCTAATTATCACTGAAATATATTTATTACTATTTCGAACTCACGTTAATTAAAGATCTCATTCCTTTTCAGTGTTTCCAGTTAAATATTCATGAGGAATATACTTGCTTTGAGTAAAAAAGTTGTTATATTTGGGCAACTAAAAAATCTTATAGGCAGTAATCTTTTATAAATATAAATCATCATGGAAAACAAAATTCAAGAGCTAACCGATAAAATCTACCGTGAAGGGGTAGAAAAAGGAAATGAGGAAGCTCAGCGCCTGGTGAATGAAGCTCAGGCTCAGGCGGAGAAGCTGATTGAAGATGCGAAGAAACAGGCTGAAGTGATACTGGCCGATGCAAAAAAATCAGCTGATGAATTGACTGAAAACACAAAATCGGAGTTAAAACTTTTTGCAGGTCAGGCGGTGAATGCGTTGAAGACGGAAGTAGCCAATCTGCTGACTAACCAGACCGTCGAAGATGCGGTGAAAGGTTTTACAGCAGATAAGGAATTCCTTTATAAATTTATTCTGACTTTGGCTGAGAAATGGTCGGTTAATGAACCGATTGAGATTTCAGTAAAAGATGCAGAAGGTTTGAAGAAATACTTTACCTCAAAGGCAAAGAATTTGCTGGATAAAGGCGTCACTATCACTCAGGTAAATGGAATGAAAATGTTGTTTTCCATTTCACCTGCAGATGGCTCTTATAAGGTGAATTTTGGAGAAGAAGAGTTTGAAAATTATTTTAAGGAATTCCTTCGTCCTCAGTTAGTTAAAATGTTGTTTTAATCCAATGGCATGAGCAACTATTATTATTTGGTGGCTGGCTTGCCTACTTTGTCTTTGGATGATGGCAAGCTGAGCTATACCGTTGAAAACTTTAAATCTGAACTTTATCCTTCGTTGTCTGATAAGGACAAAAAACTGATCGATTTGTTTTACCTGAAATTTGATAATATAAATCTACTTAAATTATTAAAGGATAAGGATGCGGGAGTGGACGAACGAGGAAATTTTTCTGCCGAAGATTTGCTTCTTCTGATAGAAGCTGTTCGTCAGGGGGATGTTCGTGAGAAAAAATTCCCTTCTTATTTGTATGATTTCGTAGCATTGTATCTTCAGAGTGCAGGTGAAGAACATTTCGTTGCTGAGGAAGCACTTGCGGCTGCTTATTATGCGTATGCCATGAAATGTGGTAATCGCTTTGTGAGCCGTTGGTTTGAGTTCAGTCTGAATGTGAACAATATTCTTTCTGCTTTTATTTCACGTAAATATAAATTGGAAATAGCTCCACGGATAGTGGGAGATACCGAGGTCTGTGAACTGTTGAGAACGTCAAATGCACGTGATTTCGGCTTGGGTGAGCAGTTGGAGTATATGGAAGATTTGCAACGTATTGCAGAAATGGATGAACTGGTGGAACGAGAAAAGAAAACAGATTTACTGGCTTGGAAGTGGCTGGAAGACGAGTCGTTCTTCAATTATTTCACAGTAGAGCGTCTGTTCGTTTTTTTGTTACAGCTGGAGATGATTGAGCGCTGGATTTCACTGGATAAAGAAAAAGGAAGCGAATTGTTCCGTCAGATGATTCAGCATTTGAAGGAAGAAGTACAGATTCCAGAAGAGTTTAGAAAATAGTAAAAATAAAATAGAATGGCAACAAAAGGAACTGTGATAGGCGTTATCGCCAATATGGTTACATTGACCGTCGATGGTCCGGTGTCACAGAATGAAATCTGTTACATCTCGACCGGAGGCGACCGCCTGATGGCTGAGGTCATCAAAGTGGTGGGTAAAAATGTGTATGTACAGGTTTTTGAAAGTACACGTGGACTGAAAGTGGGTGCAGAAGCCGAATTTACGGGCCACATGCTGGAAGTGACATTGGGACCGGGGATGCTTTCGAAAAACTATGATGGATTGCAGAACGACCTCGACAAAATGGAGGGAGTATTTTTGAAACGTGGCCAGTATACTTATCCGCTGGATAAAGAAAAGAAATGGTTATTTAAACCCATCGTAAAAGCGGGTGATGAAGTGGCTCCTTCTGCTTGGCTGGGCGAAGTGGAAGAAAATCATCAGCCATTGAAGATTATGGTACCTTTCCAGCTTCAGGGCACTTATAAGGTGAAATCCATTGTAGCAGAAGGTGAATATACAATAGAAGATACAGTTGCAGTCTTGACAGATGAAGAAGGCAAGGAGATCCCGGTCAATATGATTCAGAAATGGCCGGTGAAGAAGGCAATGACCAATTATAAAGAGAAGCCGCGTCCCTATAAACTGCTGGAAACGGGTGTACGTGTCATTGATACGATGAACCCGATTGTGGAAGGAGGTACGGGATTTATTCCGGGACCGTTTGGTACAGGAAAGACAGTGCTTCAGCATGCGATTTCCAAACAAGCTGAAGCGGATATCGTAATTATCGCAGCTTGTGGTGAGCGTGCCAACGAGGTAGTGGAAATCTTTACAGAGTTCCCGGAGCTGGTAGACCCGCATACTGGACGGAAGCTGATGGAGCGTACGATTATTGTAGCCAATACTTCTAACATGCCGGTAGCTGCTCGTGAAGCCTCTGTGTACACGGCTATGACGATGGCTGAATTTTATCGCGCCATGGGATTGAAAGTCTTGCTGATGGCCGACTCTACTTCCCGTTGGGCTCAGGCGTTGCGTGAGATGTCCAACCGTATGGAGGAACTTCCGGGACCGGATGCTTTCCCGATGGATTTGTCTGCTATTATTTCTAATTTCTATGGCCGTGCAGGCTATGTGCATCTGAACAATGGACAGACGGGTTCCATTACTTTTATCGGTACGGTGTCACCGGCCGGTGGTAACTTGAAGGAACCGGTGACGGAAAACACGAAAAAGGTAGCCCGCTGTTTCTATGCCTTGGAACAGGAACGTGCCGACCGTAAACGTTATCCGGCCGTAAACCCGATTGATTCTTATTCCAAATATCTGGAATACCCCGAATTTGAAGCCTATATTACAGAGCATATCAACGGAGAATGGATTGGTAAGGTGACGGAACTGAAAACACGTTTGCTGCGTGGTAAGGAAATCGCTGAGCAGATTAACATTCTGGGTGATGATGGGGTACCTGTAGAATATCACGTGATTTTCTGGAAATCAGAACTGATTGACTTTGTCATTTTGCAGCAGGATGCATTTGATGAGGTGGATTCTGTGACTCCGATGGAACGTCAGGAAGAAATCGTGAACATGATCATTGATATCTGCCACACGGATTTCAGCTTCGACAATTTTGTGGAAGTGATGGACTACTTCAAGAAAATGATTAATATCTGCAAGCAGATGAACTATTCACCGTTCCGTTCTCCGCAGTACACGGAGTTCCGGAAACAGTTGCAGGAACTGGTGGATGAACGAAAAGTAAAATAAGTGAAATCAATAAATGGGTAGAAAATGGCGACAAAAGCTTTTCAAAAAATATATACAAAGATTAGCCAGATAACCAAGGCCACTTGTTCGCTGAAAGCGACGGGAGTAGGTTACGATGAACTGGCTATGGTGAACGGCAAGCTGGCGCAGGTGGTGAAGATTGCCGGTGATGAGGTGACTCTGCAGGTTTTTGAAGGTACGGAAGGTATTCCGACCAATGCAGAGGTCGTTTTCTTGGGCAAGTCTCCTACACTGAAAGTGAGCGAGCAGCTGGCCGGACGTTTTTTCAATGCTTTCGGTGAACCGATTGACGGAGGACCGGAGGTAGAAGGTACGGAAGTAGAAATTGGTGGTCCGTCGGTAAACCCGGTACGTCGTAAACAGCCTTCGGAACTGATTGCGACCGGTATTGCCGGTATCGATTTGAACAATACGCTGGTATCCGGACAGAAGATTCCATTCTTTGCCGACCCGGACCAGCCTTTCAACCAGGTAATGGCCAATGTGGCCTTGCGTGCACAGACTGACAAGATTATCCTGGGAGGTATGGGTATGACGAACGATGACTACCTTTATTTTAAGAATGTATTCTCGAATGCAGGTGCCCTCGACCGTATCATCAGTTTTGTGAATACCACAGAAAATCCGCCGGTAGAACGTCTGCTGATTCCGGATATGGCACTGACTGCGGCCGAATATTTTGCAGTGGAGCACAATGAAAAGGTATTGGTATTGCTGACGGATATGACTTCGTATGCCGATGCGTTGGCTATCGTGTCCAACCGTATGGACCAGATTCCTTCGAAGGATTCTATGCCGGGTTCACTTTATTCCGACTTGGCGAAGATATACGAGAAAGCTGTGCAGTTCCCGAGTGGAGGGTCTATCACGATTATTGCGGTGACTACCCTTTCGGGAGGAGATATTACACATGCAGTGCCGGATAATACAGGTTACATCACGGAAGGTCAGCTCTTCTTGCGTCGTGACAGTGACATTGGTAAGGTAATTGTCGATCCGTTCCGTTCATTGTCACGTTTGAAACAGCTGGTAAGCGGTAAGAAGACCCGTAAAGATCATCCGCAGGTAATGAATGCCGCCGTACGTCTGTATGCCGATGCAGCCAATGCCAAGACCAAGATGGAAAACGGTTTCGATTTGACCAATTACGATGAACGTGCGTTGGCTTTTGCCAAGGATTATGCCAACCAGTTGCTGGCCATTGATGTGAACCTGAACACGACCGAAATGTTGGATGTGACTTGGGGATTGTTCCGGAAATATTTCAAGCCGGAAGAGGTGAACATCAAGAAAGAATTCATAGATCAGTATTGGAAGAAATAAAAATATAAGACTTTAAAATGGCAATAAAATTTCAGTATAACAAGACCTCTTTGCAACAGCTTGAAAAGCAGCTGAAGGTCCGTGTGCGTACGCTCCCTATTATTAAGAATAAGGAGAGTGCCCTGCGCATGGAAGTGAAACGCTGCAAGGAAGAAGCTGCCGGGCTGGAGGAACGACTGGAAGCGCAAATCTCCTCATACGAGCACATGCATGCCCTCTGGAATGAGTTTGATGCCTCATTGGTAAAGGTAAAAGATGTGCATCTGGGTGTGCGGAAGATTGCAGGCGTCCGTGTTCCGTTGCTGGATGAGGTGGAGTTTGATATCCGGCCATTTAGCTTATTCTGTAGCCCGAAGTGGTATGCCGACGGTATTCACCTGTTGAAGAAACTTGCCGAAACAGCCATCGAAAGAGAGTTTACGCTTGCTAAACTCGATTTGTTGGAACATGCACGAAAGAAGACCACTCAGAAGGTGAACTTGTTTGAAAAGGTGCAGATACCGGGCTATCAGGATGCGCTGCGGAAAATCAAACGCTTTATGGAAGATGAGGAGAATCTATCAAAATCCTCTCAGAAGATTTTGAAGTCTATTCAGGAGAAAAGAAAGGAGGCGGAAGTATGATTGCAAAAATGACAAAGGTTACTTTTTTGGTGTACCATAAAGAGTATGATTGTTTTTTGAAAAGTATCCGTGACCTGGGAGTCGTACATGTGGTGACAAAGGCGCAGGGAGGAGCTGAGAATGCTTCCTTGCAGGAGAGTATCCGCTTGTCGGCCCGGTATGCTTCTGCCATCAAGTTGTTGCAGGGAATGGGAGTGCCTTCTACTGAATCGCATGAAGGAGATGCAGACAGAGGAGAACAAGCCTTGCAGCAAACGGAAGAATTGCTTCATCAGTCGCAGCAACTGGCTCATCGCCTTCAGGCGGTAGAGAAAGAGGTGACGATGTTAGAACCGTGGGGCGATTTTGATCCTCAAAATATTTCCCGCTTGCAGAAGGCCGGTTACCAGATTGGTTTCTATGTCTGTGCAGAGAAACAGTTCAAACCGGAATGGGCCGATTTATATCATGCTACGGTTATTAACCAGATTGGTTCGAAGCTCTATTTTGTTACAATTACGAAAGGCGATACTGTGCCGGAACTGGAAGTGGAAACGGCCAAGTTGCCGGAAAATTCACTTTCTGTTTTGCAACAGACTGTGACCGACTTAAAGGCTCAGCAGGAAACGCTTCAAAATAAATTGAAGGAACTGGCTGAAACCGTAATTCCGGATTTACAGGCAGCCCAACACCGGGTACATTCGCAGATTGAGTTCTCGAAGGTAGTATTGAGTACCGATACCTTGGCTGACAATAAGTTGATGTTGCTGGAAGGATGGATTCCAACGGAGCGTGTACCGGAAATGACCGAGTTTCTTCGTTCGCAGGAAGTCTATTATGAAACAGCAGCTCCACAGCCGGGAGATGATGTACCAATTCTATTGGAGAACAAAGATTTCTTCCGGTTATTCGAACCGATCATGCGGCTGTATATGTTGCCGAAGTACAATGAATTGGACTTGACTCCGTTCTTTGCCCCGTTCTTTATGTTGTTCTTCGGTCTTTGCTTGGGAGATTCAGGGTATGGTTTGTTCATGTTACTGGCCGTTACGTTGTATCGTTTGTTTGCCAAGAAACTGAGTGCCTCCATGAAGTCAATTCTGACTTTGGTGCAGATTCTGGGCGCTTCGACCATGGTGTGCGGACTGCTGACAGGTACCTGTTTCGGTTTTAACCTGTATGACATTCAATTGCCGTTCTTCCAGACTTTGAAAGAATCTATTTCGTTAGACAACCAGCAGATGTTCAATCTTTCACTGATTTTAGGAGGAGTACAGATTATTTTCGGTATGATACTGAAGTCTGTCAATCAGACCATTCAGTTTGGAGTGAAATACGCTATTTCCACCATCGGATGGATTTTGATTTTGGTCAGCACGGCAGTGGCTTTTGCGGCTCCTGGTGTGATGCCGATGGGCGGTACGCTGCATCTGATATTCTTGGGTATCGGTGTACTGATGGCCTATCTGTACAATAGTCCGGATAAGAATGTGTTTGTCAATATCGGTTTAGGATTGTGGGATACCTACAACATGGCTACTGGCTTGTTAGGTGATGTCTTGTCGTATGTCCGTCTGTTCGCCTTGGGTCTTTCCGGTGGCATTCTGGCCAGTGTGTTCAACAGTTTGGCTGTCGGAATGAGTCCGGACAATGTGATAGCTGGTCCGATCGTCATGGTGCTGATATTTGTCATCGGTCATGCCATCAATATCTTTATGAATGTATTGGGTGCCATGGTGCATCCGATGCGTCTGACTTTCGTGGAATTCTTCAAGAATGCCGGATACGAAGGAGGAGGAAAGGAATACAAGCCTTTCAAAAATTAAAATAACAAAGTAATTAAAAACTAAAAAACAAATAATTATTATGGAAATGAATCTTTTGATTGCCTACATCGGCATCGCAATTATGGTTGGTTTGTCAGGTATCGGTAGTGCATATGGTGTAACCATTGCAGGTAATGCCTCCATTGGCGCATTGAAGAAAAATGACAGTGCGTTTGGTAACTTCTTGGTATTGACGGCCCTTCCGGGTACACAGGGTCTGTATGGTTTTGCCGGTTACTTTATGTTCCAGAGTATTTTCGGTGTATTGACTCCGGAGATTACAGCTATTCAGGCTTGTGCCGTATTGGGTTCAGGTATCGGTCTGGGACTGGTAGCCTTGTTCTCTGCCATCCGTCAGGGACAGGTTTGTGCCAACGGTATTGCAGCCATCGGACAGGGACACAACGTATTTGGTAATACCCTAATTTTGGCAGTATTCCCTGAATTGTATGCTATTGTTGCTTTGGCAGCTACCTTTTTGATGGGATCTGCACTGGCATAAATTAGTGAATTATTCTGTATCCCCTTCATACGGTCGTCAGGCTGTCTGAAGGGGATTTCTTTTTCATTTTTGTTACATATACAATTTTTGTATCCTGTTGATAGTCTGATAACTATGATACATTTGTCTATCTGTGATGTACAGAAACGATGCTGTCGGCATAAAAAATTTCGTTTTTTTCTTCCGTTTCAATATTTTTTGTATCTTCGCGGTTGATTTAGAAGATATTAAAGACGATGATGAAACAGTTACTAACACCTGATTATATTTTCGAATCTAGTTGGGAAGTATGTAATAAAGTGGGTGGCATCTACACTGTATTGTCTACAAGAGCAAAAACCTTGCAGAACACTTTCCCTGATCGAATCTTTTTTATAGGACCAGATGTCTGGTTGGGTAAGGAAAATCCTATGTTCACCGAAGATCCGAAGCTTTTGGAAGCGTGGAAAGAACATGCAGTCAAAAAAGACGGCCTGCAAATTCGGGTTGGACGGTGGAATATTCCAGGAACTCCCATTGCAATCTTAGTGGATTTTACTCCTTTCTATAAAGATAAAAATGATATTTATACGCAAGCATGGCTTGACTATCATGTGGACTCCTTGCATGCCTATGGAGATTATGATGAAGCTTCCATGTTTTCGTATGCAGCCGGGAAGGTGGTCGAAAGTTTCTACAGGTACAATTTGACCATGACCGACAAGGTGATTTACCAGGCTCACGAGTGGATGACCGGAATGGGAGCCCTCTACGTGCAGAAACATGTACCGGAAATAGCCACAATCTTTACTACACACGCAACAACTATCGGACGTTCCATTGCCGGGAACAATAAACCCCTCTATGATTACTTATTCGCTTACAACGGTGACCAGATGGCCCGTGAACTGAATGTGGAGTCCAAGCATTCCATTGAGAAGCAGACTGCCCATTTTGTAGATTGTTTCACTACGGTCAGCGACATTACCAACAACGAATGCAAGGAATTGTTGGAAAAAGAAGCCGATGTAGTATTGATGAACGGTTTTGAAGATGATTTCGTTCCGAAAGGTGAAATGTTCGGAAAGAAACGCAAGTATGCCAGAGCCTTGCTCCTGAATTTGGCTAACAAGCTGTTAGGTACGAAGATGGACGACGATACGTTGATTGTGGTTACCAGCGGACGCTATGAATTCAAGAACAAAGGTATCAATGTCTATCTGGAGGCCTTGAACCGTTTAACCCGTGAGAAGAACTTGACTCGTGAAGTCTTGGCTTTTGTCAATGTGCCAGGTTGGGTAGGCGAGGCCCGTGAAGACTTGAAGCAGCGTTTGGAAAGTGATAAGGATTACGATACTCCCTTGGAGGTTCCTTTCATCACCCATTGGTTGAATAATATGAGCCATGACCAAGTATTGGATATGCTGAAATACTTGAACATGTCGAATGCAGCTGATTCCAAGGTGAAAGTGATTTTTGTACCTTGCTATCTGGATGGAAAGGACGGCATAGTGAACGAAGTGTATTATGACTTGCTCATTGGTGCCGATATGAGTGTGTATCCTTCTTATTATGAGCCATGGGGATATACGCCGCTGGAGAGTATTGCCTTCAAGGTGCCGACTGTGACAACCGATTTGGCAGGCTTTGGCTTGTGGGTAAACTCGTTGAAAGGGCACTACGGTACGTTGCAAGAGGGTGTGAAGGTGATTCATCGCACGGATTATAATTATTCGGAAGTGGCCGATGGAATTCGCGATACCATTACAGATTTCTCTAAACTGTCAGAATCGGAAGTGAACGTAATTCGTAACAATGCGGCAGATATCGCGGAAAAAGCTTTATGGAAACACTTTATCCGCTACTATTATGAGGCATACGACATCGCTTTGCGTAAGGCGCATGAACGTTGCAAATCCTATAAACAAAAATGAACTATTAAAACATTAGTAAATTAGTGATATGAAAATCAAGACAAACTATGCTAATTCTCCTGCATGGCGGGAGATTAATGTGAAATCCCGTATTCCGGAATCTCTGAAGATGCTGGAAGTGATGGCTCGCAACATTTGGTGGGCATGGAATGACGATGCCACTGATATGTTCAAAGAACTGGATCCGGAATTATGGCGTGCTGTAGGGCAGAATCCGGTTGCTCTGTTGGAACGATTGAACTATGAGAAACTGGAGGCATTGTCTGTAGATAAAGAGATGCTGGGCAAAATCAATGCGATTTATGATAGATTCACTGAATATATGTCTGTAAAGCCGGATAAGAACCGTCCGTCTGTCGCATATTTCTGTATGGAGTATGGTTTGACTCACGTACTGAAAATCTATTCCGGTGGTCTGGGTATCTTGGCCGGTGATTATCTGAAAGAAGCCTCAGACAGTAACGTAGATATGTGCGGTATAGGTTTCCTGTACCGTTACGGTTATTTCACTCAGAGCCTTTCAATGGACGGACAGCAGATTGCTAACTACGAAGCACAGAACTTCGGTAGCCTGCCATTGGAACGTGTGAAAGACGAAAACGACCAGCCGTTGGTATTGGATGTACCTTACTTGAACTATTACGTACATGCATACGTATGGAGAGTCAATGTAGGTCGTGTACCTTTGTATTTGCTGGATACCGATAATGAAATGAACAGCGAATTCGACCGTTCCATCACTCACCAGCTGTATGGTGGTGACTGGGAAAACCGTCTGAAACAGGAAATCCTGTTGGGTATCGGTGGTGTGCTGCTGTTGAAGAAACTGGGTATCAAGAAAGACGTATATCACTGCAACGAAGGACATGCGGCATTGTGTAATGTACAGCGTCTGTGTGATTACGTGGAAAGCGGCATGACATTCGATGAAGCATTGGAAGTGGTTCGTGCTTCTTCTTTGTATACTGTACACACTCCGGTTCCGGCTGGACACGATTATTTCGATGAAGGCTTGTTCGGCAAGTACATGGGTGGTTATCCGCAGCGTATGGGTATCAGCTGGCAGGATTTGATGGACTTAGGTCGTATCAATCCGGGTGACCCGAACGAACGCTTCTGTATGTCTACCTTTGCTTGCAACACTTGTCAGGAAGTGAACGGTGTGAGCTGGTTGCATGGAAAAGTTTCTCAGGAAATGTTCTCTGGTATCTGGAAAGGTTACTTCC
This sequence comes from Bacteroides mediterraneensis, assembly GCF_016900355.1. Taxonomy (GTDB): domain Bacteria; phylum Bacteroidota; class Bacteroidia; order Bacteroidales; family Bacteroidaceae; genus Phocaeicola. The sequence goes on from NZ_JACJKA010000035.1 coordinate 10,826, forward strand.
CGGAAGAAAACCACGTAGGATATGTGACTAACGGTGTACATTTCCCCACTTGGTGTGCTTCTGAATGGAAAGCATTGTACAACAAATATTTTGACAAGAACTTCATGAACGACCAGTCTAACCCGAAGATTTGGGAACGTATCTACAATGTGCCCGATGAAGAAATCTGGAAGACTCGTGTGGCTTTGAAGAACAAATTGATCAATTATATCCGCGACCAGTTCCGCGACACTTGGTTGAAGAACCAGCGTGATCCGTCGCGTGTGGTTTCTTTGATGGATAAGATTAATCCGAACGCACTGTTGATTGGTTTCGCCCGTCGTTTTGCCACTTACAAACGTGCCCACTTGCTGTTTACTGATTTGGACCGCTTGTCTAAGATCGTGAACAATCCGGATTATCCGGTTCAGTTCCTGTTTGCCGGTAAGGCTCACCCGCACGATGGCGCAGGTCAGGGATTGATCAAGAAGATTGTAGAAATCTCTAACCGTCCGGAATTCTTAGGTAAGATTATCTTCCTGGAGAACTACGATATGAAGTTGGCCCGTCGTCTGGTTTCAGGTGTAGATATCTGGATGAACACTCCGACACGTCCGTTGGAAGCTTCCGGTACATCTGGGGAAAAAGCCTTGATGAACGGTGTAGTTAACTTCTCTGTATTGGACGGATGGTGGCTGGAAGGCTATCGTGAAGGTGCCGGATGGGCATTGACCGAGAAACGTACTTACCAGAACCAGGAATACCAAGACCAGTTGGATGCCGCTACTATCTACAGTATTCTCGAAACAGAAATCCTGCCGTTGTACTATGCGAGAAACAAGAAAGGATATTCTGAAGGCTGGGTAAGAACCATCAAGAATTCTATCGCTCAGGTAGCTCCTCATTATACCATGAAACGTCAGTTGGATGACTACTACAGAAAGTTCTATACCAAAGAAGCTACTCGTTTCCATACATTGGAAGCCAATAACTTTGAAGAGGCAAAGAAGATTGCCGCATGGAAGGAAGAAGTGGCTGCCAAGTGGGACGAAATCCAGGTGGTTTCCTTCAACAAGTGCCAGGATTTGTGCAACGGTAACGTAGAAAGCGGTAAGGACTACAAGTTGACTTGCGTAATTGATGAAAAGGGTCTGGACGATGCCATCGGCGTAGAACAGGTAGTAACTTACACCAATGCAGAAGGACGTGAATACATCTATGCGGTCAATCCGATGAAGATGGTGAAACGTGAAGGCAATCTGTTCACTTTCGAAATGGTAGCCAGCTTGTCAAATGCCGGAAGCTTCAAAGTGGCTTATCGTATGTTCCCGAAGAACGACGCGCTGCCTCACCGTCAGGACTTCTGCTATGTACGCTGGTTTAATGAATAAAAGTAACTGTTTATTCAGATAATCATAACGAAGCCATTCCGGACAAATTGATAAGGTCTGGAATGGCTTTTTTTGTCTTTAAATGATATGCCATGAAAATATTGATTGTAGAAGACGATGCGGACCTCCGCGAAATCACCACCCAGTCGCTTGAGAAAGAACGTTATGTGGTGTCGCAGGCCCCTGATTACAAGACTGCTTTACGCAAGATAGAAGATTATGATTACGATTGTATCTTGCTGGACATCATGCTGCCCGACGGTTGCGGACTCGACTTGCTGGAAGAATTACAGGCCTTGGGAAAGCGGACCAACGTGATTATCCTGTCGGCCAAGGATTCGCTGGAAGACAAGGTGAAAGGATTGGATTTAGGAGCGGACGATTACCTTCCGAAGCCCTATCATCTGGCCGAACTGCATGCCCGTCTGAAGAGCTTGTTCCGGCGTAACCAGCGCGAAGGAGAGAAGAAAGTGACCTATGGCAATGTGGAAATCATTCCCGACCATTTCAAAGTCACTGTAGGCGGAAAGGAAGTCGATTTGAACCGGAAAGAATACGATATTCTGCTTTACTTTATGTTGCGTCCCGGCCGGCTGGTGAACAAGACCACGTTGGCCGAATCGGTGTGGGGCGACCATATTGATCAGGTAGATAATTTCGACTTCATTTATGCCCAGATCAAGAACCTGCGCAAGCACTTGAAAGATGCGGGAGCTACGGTAGAGCTGAAAGCTGTATATGGTATAGGATATAAACTGATAGAAGAATGAAACTGTTTCAGCTGGTCATGTGGCGCATGTCCGCCATCTTGGTCGTCATCCTGACGTGCTGGGCCGTATTGTTTTATGTGGCCGTCATGGAGGAAGTGAACGACGAAGTGGACGATTCCTTGAGCGATTATGCCGAATCTTTGATACTCCGTTCGCTTTCAGGTGAAGAAATGCCCGCCACCAATAACGGTTCGAACAACCAGTATTTCTTGTACGAGGTGAGTGCGCAATATGCCGCGTCTTATCCTAAAATCTCCTATCGGGATGAAATGATTTACATTACAGCGAAAGGGGAGACCGAACCTGCCCGTGTCCTGATGACCATTTTCCAGAAAGACGACGGGGGATACATGGAACTGGTGGTGTATACGCCTACCATTGAGAAGTATGACCTTCAGCGGGCCATCCTCGGATGGATTGTGTTCTTGTATGTCCTTTTGTTGCTGATGATTTTGGCCGTCAATGCCTGGGTGTTCTATCGGAACATGCGTCCGCTGTATACCTTGCTGCAATGGCTGGAGAATTATCGGCTGGGTACCAAACAGGAACCGCTCGACGAGTCGGTGCGGATTGTGGAATTCCGGAAGCTGAACGAGGCTGCCAACCTGTTCTCGGAACGCAACGAGCAGCTCTATGAACAGCAGAAACTCTTTATCGGAAACGCCTCTCATGAGATGCAGACCCCGCTGGCCATCTGTCGTAACCGGCTGGAGATGCTGATGGAGGATGACACGCTGTCCGAAAAACAGCTTTCGGAACTGATGAAAACCCACCGTACGCTGGAGAATCTGACCCGTCTGAACAAGTCGCTGCTGCTTTTGTGCAAGATTGAGAACCGGCAGTTTACCGATGTGAAGCCAATTTGTCTGAACGAGCTGCTGATGCACTACCTGGACGATTACAAGGAAGTGTATGCGTATCGTCGTGTGCAGGTGGAAGTGCATGTGGAGCATTGTTTCCGACTGGAGATGAGTGAGTCGCTGGCCACTGTTTTGCTGACCAACCTGCTGAAGAATGCCTTTGTGCATACGGAGGAAGGAGGTACCATTACGCTTACTTTCACTGCTTCGTCTTTTGAAATCCGTAATACCGGAGAGGCACCTCTGAACAAAGACCGTATTTTCGAGCGTTTCTATAAGGAAGGAAAGAAAGAAGGTTCTACGGGACTGGGGCTGGCTTTGGTCGATTCCATTTGCAAGGCATATCGGCTCCGTCTTTCCTATCGTTTTGAGGACGGAATGCACATTTTCACGATTCTTTCTTGATTCTTTGTTGAAAAAAGGTGATTCTTCAGAATCTTTTCAGAATTGGGTCTCATCTTTGCAGTACAATAAATCATTAAAGTATTCATTTTAAAACAATAGACATTATGAAAAAGTTAGTTTTCCTGCTCGTGTGTGTGTTCACTGTATCAACTGTGGCAATGGCCGATAACGAAAAACCTATTCAGGTAGGACAGTTGCCAACCAAGGCTCAGACTTTCATTAGTACTTATTTTAAAGGTAAAAAAGTGGCTTTGGCCAAACAAGACAGTGATTTGTTCAGCAAGTCGTACGACGTCATCTTCACCAATGGTGAGAAAGTGGAATTTGACAAGTCGGGCGACTGGACAGAAGTGAAATGCTTGCCGGCTGTTCCGTCACAGCTGATTCCTGCTGCCATCCGTACGTATGTGAAGACCAACTATCCCGATGCTTCCATCACCCAGATTGAACGCAAGCGGAATGAGTATGAAGTGAAGCTTTCTAATCGCTGGGAACTTACCTTCGACAGCCAGATGAACGTAATCGACATTGACGACTGATTCCAGACAATTTCTATGATATGCAGCCCGTTTCTCTGAGAAGAGGAGCGGGCTGTCTTTTTAGTGCCGTTTTTCTTTGTCTTTGGTAGAATCTATTGTTTTTGTCATGGTTTTCTTCTTATGTCTGTTATTTTTGTAGAGTAAAAAAATCAAATAGGATGAAAAAGTGGTTATGTGTGATAGTTTGTTTCTTTTCTCTCTATGTTCAGGCCCAGGTCTGGACTATGAAAGGAAAAGAGCCGGCAGGTCCTGGTACCTGGTGGTGTTTCCGCAATACGGTGACGCTGGATGAACAGCCCAACTATCGTCTGGCAGAGTCAAACATCGGGTTCGATGCAGTGAAAGACATCCCTTTCATGTTGCCCGATTATGATGACAAAAAGTGGAAGAAAGCCACGGAAATATCACTGGAAAAAGCCGGATGGAATCAGCTGGTAGACCGCCCCATTCCATTCTGGAAAGACTATGGCCTGAAACCCTACGCATGCACCGAAATGCAAGGTGATACCCTGTTGCGGGCCTATCTGCCTTACAATGCACAGGTCACTCCCTACATCCGGCTGAAAGCTCCGGCTGGCAAGTGCATCCGCATTCGTACAGATAACTACCGGGGCGGTTCGGAGCCCAATGTGTTCGCTGAATATCGCACCCGGGAAGGTGAGCAGGAGTTTGAATGCAAGGGCTGGATGAACGGCCACTATGTGCAGTATGAATTGCCGGAAGGCGTGGAGGTGCTCGACGTGAAATACCGTGAAACGGGATACGATACCTCTTTTGCCGGCAGTTTCGCTTGCGACGACCCGATGCTGACCCGCTTGTGGAACAAGGCGCAACGCACGCTGTACATCACCATGCGCGACACGTACATGGACTGTCCCGACCGCGAGCGTGCCCAGTGGTGGGGCGATGTGGTAAACGAACAGGGTGAGGCCTTTTATGCACTCGATGAGAAAGCCCATCTGTTGACCCGCAAGGGTATTCATGAATTGATGGGCTGGCAGCGGGCTGACAGCACTATCTTTGCCCCTGTACCGGCCGGAAACTACAAAGACGAACTGCCCATGCAGATGATGGCCAGTGTGAGCCATTATGGTTTTTGGACTTACTACATGGGTACGGGCGACCGTGAGACGATTCTCGATGTACTTCCGCGGGTAAAGAAATACATTCACGTATGGAAAACAGATTCCTTGGGATTGGTCGTACCCCGTTCCGGCGGATGGACTTGGGGCGACTGGGGAGAAAACAAGGACATGACGCTGCTGTTCAATCTCTGGTACGTGATTGCCCTGAAGGGGTACGAAGAAATGAATCAGCTGGCTGGCGAGCCGGAAGAAGCCGCTTGGGCGCACGCCACTGCCGACCGCTTGCGGAAAGTGTTTCACCGTACATTTTGGAACGGAAAGTATTACGTTTCTCCGGGATATCAGGGAAAGCCCGACGACCGTGCGCAGGCGTTGGCTGTCGTGTCGGGTGTCTTGCCCGAAGAACTGTATCCGGTCATCCGTCCTTTCTTTTCTGAGTGGTATCACGCCAGTCCGTACATGGAGAAATACGTGCTGGAGGCCCTCTGCACGATGGGCTATTATCAGGATGCCCTGAACCGCATGAAGCTGCGTTACCACGCCATGATAGAAAGTCCGCTGACCACCTTGTGGGAAGGCTGGGGTATCGGCAGTGAAGGTTTCGGGGGCGGTACCTACAATCACGCCTGGAGCGGAGGCCCGCTGACCATTCTTTCGCAGTACATCGTCGGTATAGAGACCGTGGAACCGGCCTTTCGGACTTTCCGTGTAGCTCCTCATCCGGCACACCTGAATTTCATCCGTACGCAAGTTCCCTTATCGGGTGGCCGCCGCATCGTGCTGGAAATGGACAAGTCGGCTCACGGCGGAACCATGTATCTCCGGGTGCCGGAAGGTACGTCTGCCGAGGTAGAGCTTCCTGCCGAATTTCGTAGCTGGCGTGTGAACGGCGAGCCGAAAAGCGAACGGGAGTTGAGGCTCTCTGCCGGGGAATGGCGGTTTGAGATGCAGGCGGATTAGGCTTGTTTTTGATGATGATATTGTGAAGGTCGGGAGTGGAAGAAACTTCCGGCCTTTTTTATTCAGACGCTGCTACATTAAGAGGAATAGGTCTTTACATTTTCTATGTTTCCCTATCGGGAACCGTACGTTTCCCGGTGCGGAGCCGTATGTTTTCCGTAAGGGAAACGTAGGTTTCTGCTTGCGGAAACGTAAAAATTGACAGGCGGTTTTCGGATGAAGGACTTGAGGGTCTGGGGATAAGGTTGGATGGAATCTTTTAAATGCAACTGTAGCTTTTCTCATGCTTAATCATTACATTTGCAAATAATGTATGCTGTTGGAAAGATGGATAGCTGCATATTAATTTAAAACAACCGATGAGTAATAGAAAAGAAGAGTAAAGAACATGGCAAAGAAGTTACAGAAAGAAAAGAGTATTGAGGAAACCCTTTGGGAATCTGCAAATAAACTGCGTGGTTCTGTAGAACCTTCAGAGTATAAACACGTCGTATTAAGTCTGATATTTCTGAAATATGCTTTCGACCGTTTTGTGGAAAGACGTGATGAATTGGTTTCGGAAGGCAAAGACGCATTTGTCAATCAGGCTGTGTTCTATAATGCAAAGAACGTGTTTTATTTGAGCGAAATCAGTCGCTGGGATTACTTAATAGAAAACGCAAAACAGAACGATATTGCCATTAAGATAGATGCGGCTTTGGCGCAGGTGGAAAAGGATAATCCGGCACTGAAAGGCGCATTACCGAGCAATTATTATTCAGGTTTGGGTCTTGACCGTACCAAATTGGCCAGTCTGCTGGATGTGATTGGCAAGATAGATACGCAGAAAGATAAAGAACATGATTTGATAGGGCGTGTTTACGAATATTTCTTGGGAAAATTTGCCATAGCAGAAGGAAAGGGAAAAGGAGAGTATTACACTCCTAAGACAATCGTTAATCTGATAGCGGAAATGATTCAACCCTATCGGGGCAAAATATATGACCCGTGTTGTGGCTCAGGAGGTATGTTCGTGCAAAGCATGAAGTTCATCGAAGCACATCATGGCAACAAGAAGGATATTTCCGTTTATGGCCAGGAATACACGAATACCACTTATAAACTGGCCAAGATGAACTTGGCAATTCGTGGCATTGCTTGTAATTTGGGAGAAAAAGCCGCCGATACCTTTCACGATGACCAGCATAAGGATTTGAAGGCCGATTTTATCATGGCCAATCCTCCTTTTAACCAAAAAGCATGGCGTGCAGAAAATGAGCTGACTGCCGACCCACGCTGGCACGGTTACGATGTGCCGCCTACCAGTAATGCCAATTACGGTTGGATTCTGAATATTGTATCCAAATTGTCGGCCAATGGTATGGCAGGTTTTCTGCTTGCCAACGGTGCGTTGAGTGGAGATGGCACTGAACTGAATATCCGTCGTCAGTTGCTTAAGAATCATTTGGTGGAAGCCATTGTGATTCTTCCTCGTAATATGTTCTATTCCACCGACATCAGCGTAACGCTTTGGATTCTGGCTGGTAACCGCAAAGCCCGTACCGTAGAACAGAACGGAGAGTTGGTGAAATACCGTAACCGTGAAAATGAGGTGCTGTTCATTGACTTGCGCCAGTGGGGAGAACCCTTTGAGAAGAAATACATCCAGTTCTCCAAAGAACAAATAGCACAGATAGCCGAGAACTTTCATAACTGGCAGCGTGAAGGATACGAACAGACTTACCAGAACGTACCGGAATATTGCTATTCAGCCACACTTGAAGAGATTGAAGCCAAAGGATGGTCACTTGTTCCCAGCAAATACATTGAGTTCAAGAGCCGTGATGAAGGTATTGACTTCGACTCCAAGATGAAAGAGCTGCAAGCAGAAATGAAGGAATTGTTGAAACAGGAAGAAGAAAGCAAGAAGGATTTGTTGAATCTGTTCAGGGAGTTGGGCTATGGAATTGAATGACAAAATAGTAATCTATCGTTCGGAAGATGGAGAAACGCAGCTTGAGGTCAGAATAAATCAAGATACGGTATGGTTGAATGCCTATCAGATAGCCGAACTATTTGGGCGCGATTCAAAAACAATCCGTAAGCATATAGCGAATGCCATAAAAGAAGAACTTGCAGGCGAAGTGGTAGTCGCAAATTTTGCGACAACCACAGCACATGGTGCGATAGAAGGTAAAAGCCAGACCCATGAGGTACGTTTCTATAACCTTGATGTTATCATTTCTGTTGGTTATCGGGTCAAATCAAAAAAGGGTGTGGACTTTCGCCGTTGGGCCAATAAGGTGCTGAAAGAATATCTGGTGAAAGGCTATGCCGTCAACAAGGCTTTGACCGAACAGCATTATACTGAATTGAAGCAACTGGTAACGGTCTTGGGCCGTATAGTCAAGGCGCAGGAAGCACTGACCTCGGAAGATGCGCTCAATTTGGTGGCAGTGGTTTCCGATTACGCTTATGCTCTCGATACGTTAGACAGATACGATTATCAGCAACTGGCGGTAGAGCAGACCACTAACGAAGTAAAGTTCCATGCTACCTACGAGGGAGCCATGCAGGCCATAGAAGAACTGAAGGAAAAATTCGGTGGAAGTCAGTGGTTTGCCCATGAGAAGGATGATTCCTTTAAAAGTTCCATCGGGCAAATATACCAGACTTTTGGCGGGCAAGATCTTTACCCTTCTGTAGAGGAAAAAGCGGCTATGCTGCTTTATCTCGTCACGAAAAATCATTCGTTTAGTGATGGCAACAAACGTATTGCTGCCACCCTTTTCCTGTGGTTTATGGCCGGTAACGGCATTCTCTACAATCCGGATAGAAGTAAGCGCATTGCCGACAACACCCTTGTGGCTCTTACGCTGATGATTGCTGAGAGCCGTACAGAAGAAAAGGATATTATGGTGAAAGTAGTAGTCAATCTGATTAATAAGAACAACTATGAGTAAGGAGAATTATAGACGGCTGGGTGATTATATTCGTGAGGTGGATGTAAGGAATCGGGATTTGGAGGTGAAAGAACTTTTGGGGGTTAGTATCTCCAAAGAATTTATACCATCTATAGCAAATACTATCGGAACTGATATGTCTTCTTATAAGGTGGTTGAACCATTGCAATTTGCGTATGGTCCGGTTACATCGCGTAACGGTGATAAAGTGTCCATTGCATTATATACGGGTAAAGGAAAAATTATTATTTCGCAGGCCTATACGGTTTTTGAAGTAAAGAATCAGGATGAACTTCTTCCCGAGTATTTAATGATGTGGTTTCGTCGTCCAGAGTTTGACCGTTATGCCCGCTTTAAATCTCATGGCAGCGCAAGAGAGATTTTTAGTTGGGAGGAAATGTGTGATGTTTTTCTTCCTATTCCTTCCATTGAACAACAACGAAAGATAGTTGTCGAATACGAAACCATTTCCCGAAGAATCCGTCTGAACAAACAAATAATCACTCGTTTGGAAGAAACAGCTCAAACACTCTACCGCAAAATGTTTGTAGATGAGATTGATAAAGAGAATTTGCCGGAAGGTTGGAGAATGGGGACATTGGAAGAAATTGCCGATTTCAAGAATGGCAAGGCTATAAAAACAAATAACGGCATTATACCTATTTACGGAGGGAATGGAATAATAGGTTACACGGAATCTTTTAATGCGAAGAATGTAATCATTATTGGAAGAGTAGGCATTAATTGTGGGAATGCATTTTTAGAGCCTAATAAATGTTGGGTAAATGACAATGCAATGATGGCTATGTCTAAATCGAATAATATATATTTCTTATATTGGCTTATACGTGGGATGGATTTAAATAGTCAAAGCGAAGGTTCTGGTCAACCACTGTTGACACAAGTTATATTGAATCAACAAGAGTGTCCTATTCCGTCACATATCGCAATAAAAAGATTTGATGATCAAGCGAAGATTTTGGTTAGGAATATATTTTTAATGCAACATGAGATTATAAAATTAACTGAATTACAGTCTTTGCTATTGGCGAAGATGGGGCAATAAGATTGATTAGTTATGTCATTTAGTTTAATAAAAGCGATATTTATAAATCGTGCACCATTTGAACATTTAGAACTTGATTTTAAAGAAAGAGGTATAAATGTTTTGTCCGCAATTAATGGGAATGGGAAAACAACTATTCTTTCACATATAACAGATGCTTTTTATGAATTGGCGAAAGATGTATTTCATAATGAATTTGAAGGTCGAGAAAATAAATATTATAGAGTATCTTCTTCATTGTATAATCTTAATCCTGCAAATCCTTCATATGTATATTTGCGGTTTGAATACAATGGTGAGTATATAGATTATGTTGATATTCGCAATAAATGTACGGAGGAGCAATACAATTCTGTAATTATTTTGGATTCTAAAATTGAGTTTGCAAAAATTCGTAATACACTTTCCGAATCAAATAATATCAAGTATTGGTCATTGAATGATGAGAAGAAAATAAAGGATATCTTTTCTAATTCTGTATTAACATATTTTCCTTCATATAGATACGAAACACCAAGTTATCTTAATGAACCTTATAAC